>JANYFE010000095.1 GCA_025362795.1 Rhodobacterales bacterium
ATTCATCGCTTGACGGTAGAACCCCCGATCAGGCCTACTTCAACCTGCCGCCGCCTGTAACGCTGGCGGCGTAATCGAGGCGGAAAACCACTTAGAAAACGCCCAGAACCTGTTCAGATAAACCGAACCACCTCTGTCCGCACAGCGGCGCGAACAGAACGGCTTGTATTTCGGATCACTGTCCTTGGCGCAGATCGGGCAAGTCATGGCGGATCACAGATCAAGCGGCAGGCGGTCGCGGCGGCGGGTCAACTCGTACAGTCCCAGCGTGGTCCAGCCCGCAAGATTGGTCTCCGCCGCTTCCGATTTGAAGGCCGCCCGCAACACCTGATCAAGGATGGCGCGTTCCTTCTTGGGCATCGGCGCGAAATCGACCACGACCTGACCACCCAGACCGCGCAGCCGCATCTGGCGCGGCAGATCGCGGGCGGCGGCGATATTGACCTTTAGGCTGGCGGCGGGCGAGGTGTCCGGCCCGGTGTTTACATCGATCGCGACCAAAGCCCGGGTCGGTTCGATCAGCATGTTGCCCCCCCCCACCAGCCCGACCTTCGGCCGTTGCAGATCGCTGATCAGGTCCAGCACACCCTGCGCCTCGAACCCGCCTTCGATGACCTCGTCCGGGTCCATCCAGTCGCGCCATGCCGTCTCATGCGCTGTGGCGCCTTCGACCAGCAGTTCCGGCCCGCCCTCCAGATCTGCCAGCACCGCCTCGGCCAGATCGCGCATCGCGGCGATGTCTTCGGCAATGTCCTCAGGCGTGGCAGTTTCCCCCGCCGACCGCAAGATCAGGCCCAGGGTTTCCGCCGCACCGTCCATCGCGGCGCCCGCCAATGCCTCCAACTCGGCCCGCAAGCCTTCGTCCTTGATCCGGCGCGAGATGTTCAGCCCCGGCGCACCCGGCGTGACGATGGCAAGCCGAGATTTGAACAGCAGCCGCGTGGTGACGGGCAGCGCCTTGCCGGGTTCGGCAGGGCCGCTTGCTTGCACTATGATCCGCTGTCCGGGGGCAATGCCCGCGGTCTGGCGCAGAAAGCCCGACCCATGCGGCAATTTCACGAACATGCCGCCCTGACCCTTCATCGGCCGGTCAGCGACGGCACGAAAGATCGCACCTGGCAGGGGGGTGTCGTCGGCAGGGTCGATCAGTAGGTCTTCCAGTTGACCATCCACGATCAACGCCGCCGCAGCCCGGCCCGCAATCTCATCCAATACGACAACGCGACCGATCATTCCTGTCTCCACAACGGATAGTCTGCGGCCTGCAACAGTGCCGCCGTTTCGGCCAAAGGCAGGCCGACGATGCCGGTAAACGACCCTGATAGCCACGGGATGAACGCCCCGGCCATGCCCTGAATGGCGTAACCGCCCGCCTTGCCCTGCCATTCACCGCAGGCAAGATAGGCGTTCAGTTCCACGTCCGACAGCCGCTTCATCTTGACCGCAGAGACGCTGTCCCGCGCCCAGATCCGGTCGCCCCGCTTGACCGCAACCGCCGTGATCACCTGATGCCGCCGCCCGCCCAGCGCCAGCAGGAATTCCGCTGCCTCGCCCGCATCGCGCGGTTTGCCCAGGATCCGGCGGCCCAAAGCCACCGTCGTGTCGGCGGTCAGCACCAGATCGTCCGGCCCGGCCGCGACGGCCAACGCCTTTTCCCGCGCCAGCCGCATGCAATAGGGCCGCGGCAGTTCGGCTTTTTTGGGATCTTCGTCGATGTCAGGGGGCAAGATCGCATCCGGCGTGATCCCCAGCAGCGCCAGAAGCTCTTTCCGGCGCGGACTGCCTGATCCGAGGATGAACCTCAATTTACTTGAAGCGGTAGTTGATGCGGCCTTTGGACAAATCGTAGGGCGTCATTTCGACCTGCACCTTGTCGCCTGCCAGAACCCGAATGCGGTTCTTGCGCATCTTGCCCGCCATCACCGCAATCAATTCATGGCCATTGTCGAGTTCAACCTTGAATGTCGCATTCGGCAAAAGTTCCTTCACGACACCGGGGAATTCGAGGATATCTTCCTTGGCCATGTTTACTCCAATAGGGGTTGGCCCGCGTCGAAGGCAGGCATGGCGCGGCATATGCGCCTGTTATCCCGGCTTTTCAAGCAGAAAGTAGGAGGTTGAACCGGGCCTCCGGCTTTGCTAGGCCGGATCAGCAAACTGGGGGCTGTGATGTCGCAGGTCGTCAAACTCGGGGTCGGCAGCATCCTGGTGGGCCTTGTGGTGCTGGGCCTGAAACTGCTGGCCTGGGGCATGACCGGGTCGATCGCGCTCTTGTCGGATGCGTTGGAAAGTACGGTCAATGTCGCCACGGCCATCGCGGCGCTGGTGGCGATCCGGGTCGCGGCGCTGCCCGCCGATCACAATCACCCCTATGGCCACCACAAGGCCGAATTGTTCAGCGCCATCCTGGAAGGCGTGATGATCATCCTGGCCGCGCTCTTGATCCTGCGCGAGGCCTATTTCGGCTTTCAGGCCGCCCGTGTCCTGAACGCGCCCTTGCAGGGGCTGCTGGTCAACGGGGCCGCTTCGGTGCTGAATGCGGTCTGGTCCTGGCTGCTGATCCGGCAGGGCCGCAAGCTGCGGTCGCCGGCTTTGGTCGCCGACGGGCGGCATCTGTTTCTTGACGTGATCTCGTCGGTGGCGGTCACGTTGGGCGTTTTGGTGGCGATTGAAACCGGCTGGGTCTGGGTTGATCCGGCGATGGCCGCACTGGTGGCGGTGTACATCCTGTGGGGCGGCTGGAAGGTCATGCAGCAATCGATGAGCGGGCTTCTGGATGAAAGCCTGTCCGACGTGGTTCTGTTGCAGGTCCGCAAAGTGATCGCGCTGGAATCGGTTGGTGCGGTCGAGGCGCATGACCTGCGCACCCGCACCGCCGGGGCGGCGACCTTCATCGAATTTCATCTGGTGGTGCCGGGCGGCCTGACCGTCTCGGCGGCGCATGAGATGTGCGACCGGGTCGAGGCCGGGCTTAAAGCGCTGGTTGAAGGCTGCGTGGTGACGATCCATGTCGAGCCGGAAGAGAAAGCAAAACACGCCGGAATTGTCGTGCTTTAGCGGCGTCCAGATCTGGACCGTTTTGCAGATTTAGGAAAATCAGAGGGTTAGCCGGTGCGGAATTAACCATTTGGTAGGGTGTGTGCTTTGCACGCACCTTCCCGGCACAGGCGGTGCGTGAAATCACGCACCCTACAGCGCTTTCCACCAGACCTGTAAAGTCTTCCGCGTCTCGCTGGTATCTCCCACGTCCTTCCAGTCAAACGCCACCGTCGCCCCCGGCATCGGCACATAGCCACAGCCGCGCCAAAAGGCGTCATTGGTGCGGGCCTGCGCCGGGCGGGCCGGGTGATCTTCTGGCCGGATTATTGAGGCGAAGGCGACGTGACTGCGGCCCAACGCCTTGGCATGCGCCTCGCGGAAGGCAAAGAACCGGTGCCCGATGCCCTGGCCGCGATAGGCGGGCAGCAGCGCCGATTCCGGCCCCCACAGCACCTTGTCCGCCGGAATGCCCAATGCGGCAAACGGGCCGGCAAATTCCGGGCCAAGATCCTCCAGCGGGGTCGAGGTCGACGCGCCCACCAGCCGCCCCAGATCGAACGCCCCCATCAAAAGCGCCCCCGGATGGTCTCGGTAGCTGGCGACATACTGCCGTTCGTGCGCTGCGATGCCATCATACAGATACGGCCAGTCGCGGAAAACCGCGATGCGCAGGGCGGCAATCTCGTCTTGATGGGCGGCAATCTCGGCCCCCGCCAAACCATGCACCTCGATCATCACATCCCCCGCCAGATCCTTGCCAAGGGTCTAGCGCACAAGCCCGGCAATCACCAAGGCAGAACCGGTGGGACGCATCGTATTTGCGCCCCGCCTGGCCGTTACAAAGCCGCGAGCGCCGCCTTGACCGTCTGCGCCATCGGTGTGGTCGGGCGACCGATCAACCGCGACAGGGTCTTGCTGTCATCATAAAGATGGCCCTTGGACGCCTGAACATCGCTGTCCGCCAGCACGGCGGCGAAATCGGCGGGCAGGCCAAAGCCGTGCAAGATGCCCGCATAGGTTTCTGCGGGCAACGAATTGTAGGGAATGGTCTTGCCGGTCTGGCGTGACACTTCTGCCGCCATCTCGGTCAGCGTGAAAGCGGTATCGCCACCCAATTCGTAAGCTTTGTTGTCGTGGCCTGCACCCGACGCCACCGCTGCAATCGCCTCGGCGTAATCGGCGCGTGGTGCGGCAGAGACGCGACCTTCGCCCGACGACCCGATCATCGCACCCGCAGCCAGTGCCCCGCCCAGCGAGCCTGTGTAATTCTCGGTATACCAGCCATTGCGCAAGAGGGTGTATTGCAGGCCCGACGCCTTGAGCAGCGCTTCGGTCTTGATGTGGTCTGCCGCCAGCAGCATCGGCGAGGCGTCGCCCTTCAGGATCGACGTGTAAACGATGCGCTTGACGCCAGCGGTTTTGGCGGCGTCGATCACCCGGGCATGATCCCCGGCGCGGTCGTTGAAATCGTTTGACGAAATCAGCACCAGCGTATCGACGCCCCTCAGTGCGGGCACCAGCGTTGCAGGCTTCTGGTAATCGGCCAGCCGCGCGGTCACGCCCAGATCGGCTGCTTTGGCGGTGTCGCGGGCCAAGGCGATGATCTCGCCCGCCGGAACGCGGGTTTTCAGGGCGGCGATGGCAAGGCGGCCCAGCTTGCCGGTGGATCCGGTGATGGCGATGGTCATGGCATTTCTCCTGGTTGGTTGTGCTGACATCAGATAGGCCTTTACTTACGAAACGGAAGTACCTACATTTTTGTTAGTGTTAAGCATAGGCGCACATGACCCAAGCGATGGATGCACACGACCTGTTGAACCGGATCAAGACCGGCAATGTGCTGGCAGCGGACTGCCCGTCGCGGCAGGTTCTGACCCACGTGACCAACCGCTGGGGGTCGCTGGTGATGATCGCACTGACGGCAGGCACCCGGCGGTTCAGCGGGCTGCGGCGGCTGATCGGCGGGGTCAGCGAACGGATGCTGGCGCAGACCTTGCAACAGCTGGAGGCGGATGGGCTGGTGCGGCGGGTGGCGCATGACGTGGTGCCGCCGCACGTCGACTACAGCTTGACGCCGCTGGGGCAGGGCGCTGCGGAAAAGGTACTGGCGCTGGCGGGCTGGATCGAGGTGAACCTGCCGGCTATTCTGGACGCGCGACCGGTGCCGCCCGATTTTTCTGCGAAAAATCCCGGTGTGATCCGCGCGGAGGCCATGTAACAAAACCTATGATTTTTCGCAGAAAAATCGCGCCGGGCCGGGCTTAGTCCGCCGCACCACTTTCGCTGGGCGGCCCGAACCGGGCGATGATCCGCTCGCGGATCTGCTCGCGCGCCTGACGATAGGCCGACAGTTTGGCATCGCGGCTCTCACCCAGCGCGGTTGGGTCCAGGATCGGCCAGTATTCCACCGCCAGATGATAAAACCGGGTCAGTTCCAGCGCCATGCGCTGACTGGCGGGCGACAAAGCGATGATCAGGTCGAACTGTGACAGATCATCGCCCCATTTCTGCATATCCTCGAACGACCGCGACCGGTGCCGCGCCAGCTCGATCCCCAACTCCTTGCAGACCGCAATGGAAAAGCCGTCAATCTCCATGTCATTGCGCACCCCCGCCGACTGCACATAGGCGCGCTGGCCGTAGTACTTTTTCATCAAACCCTCGGCCATCGGCGAGCGGACAGCATTGTGGTCGCAGCAAAACAGGATGGAATGCGGAAAATCTGCCACTCTCAGCCCCAGTGCAACACGCAGATCAGCGTGAACAGCCGCCGTGCGGTGTCCGCGTCAACCTCGGCCTTGCCAGCCAGCCGTTCTTGCAACACCCGCGCTCCTTCGTTGTGAATCCCGCGCCGCGCCATGTCGATCGCCTCGATCTGCGACGGCGGCAGCCGCTTGACCGCCTCGAAATACGATTGGCAGATTTGGAAGTAGTCTTTCACCACCTGCCGGAAAGGCCCCAGCGACAAATGGAAGTCCGCGACCTTGACTGCCGCCTGATCGGCCAGCGAAAACACCAGCCGCCCTTCGCGGATCGCCAGCCCCAGATGATACGGCCCGGGAAACTCGGCAGCGCGCGGGATGGCGAAGCTGTTGTCCTCCAGCAAATCAAAGATCGCCACCCGGCGCTCCTGATCAATCTCGGGCGTCGGCCGCGCCCCGCCGCGTTCGTCGATGTCGATGGCGCACAGCCGGTTGGTCATAGAGCCCCCCGGTTCAGCCGGTCCAGCCGTGCCCGCACCGATAGCCCATGCGCCTGCAGGCTTTCCGAGATTGCCAGCCGTTCGGCCGCCGGGCCAATCGCCGCCAGCGCCTCTGGCGTCATGCGGGCAATCGTCGTCCGCTTTACAAAATCCATCACACCCAGCCCCGAGGAAAACCGCGCCGACCGCGCCGTCGGCAGCACATGGTTCGGCCCGCCCACATAATCGCCGATCGCTTCCGGAGTCCACGCCCCCAGAAAAATCGCGCCGGCATGGGTAATCTGCCGCGACACTGCGTCGGGGTCCGCCGTGCAAATCTCCAGATGCTCGGGTGCCACGCGGTTCGACAGCGCCGCCGCCTCGCCCAGATTGCGCACCACGATCACAGCACCATTCTGCGCCCAGGATGCCCCGGCAATCGCCCGCCGCTCCAGCGTTTCCAGCCGCGCAGCCACCGCTGCGGCCACCGCCTGGCCAAAGCCCGCATCGTCAGTGATCAGGATCGATTGCGCGCTTTCGTCATGTTCGGCTTGGCTCAGCAGGTCCAGCGCCACCCAGTCCGGGTCATTGTCGCGGTCAGCAATCACCAGAATCTCGGAAGGCCCCGCAATCATGTCGATGCCGACCCGGCCAAACACCCGCCGTTTGGCGGCGGCGACATAGGCATTGCCCGGCCCGGTGATCTTGTCCACCGCCGCAATCGTCGCGGTGCCGTAAGCCAGCGCCGCAATCGCCTGCGCCCCGCCGATCCGGTAAACCGTATCAACTCCGGCAATCCGCGCCGCCAGCAGCACCAAGGGATTGACCACACCACCGGGCGTCGGACAGGTGATCACCAGCCGCGCAACCCCCGCCACCTTGGCCGGAATGGCGTTCATCAGCACCGAGGACGGATAGGATGCAAGGCCCCCCGGCACATACAGGCCCGCCGCCGAAACCGGTGTCCAGCGCCAGCCCAGCATGGCGCCGCAGTCATCGACCCATTCGGCGTCCTGCGGCAACTGCCGTTCGTGATAGGCCCGGATCCGTGTTGCGGCCAGATCCAGCGCCGCGCGGTCCTGCGGCGATACCAGGGCACAATAATGATCCACCTCCGCCGTGGTGAAGGCCAGCGTCTCGGCGCGCAGGTCCAGCCGGTCAAACCGCGCCGTATAGTCGATCAGCGCCGCATCACCCCGTGCCCGCACGTCGGCAATGATGGCGGCGACCACCTGATCGACATCCTCGGCCTCTTCGCGTTTCTGGCCCAGCAGCACGGCAAAACCCGCCTCGAAATCGGGGTCGGCGGTGGACAGGAACTGGGGCATGGGCTTTCTCCGCAACAGGGGTTTTGCATAGCGGGGCGGCGGTTGCGGCGCAAGCGGGGGCAGGGTGCGTCACATGGCGGACCTGTGCCGCCCGTTCTCGCCCCGGCCGCACCGCTGGAAGGTTTGACCACTTGGCGTGACCCTGCGCGGAATATCGACTTATTCGATCGACATTCTTTCAATTAAGTTGACAAGAGCATGTCCTGCCGGGAATCTGGGCTGCCGCAACCAGGAGAGTCGGTCGGAATGAATTTTGGCGATATCAATTATCTCTTTTCGCTGTCGGGCTTCGGGGTCGGCATGATTGTTGGCCTGACCGGTGTGGGGGGCGGGTCGCTGATGACCCCGCTTCTGGTGCTGCTGTTCGGCATCCATCCGGCCACTGCCGTGGGAACTGATCTGCTCTATGCGGCGGCAACCAAATCGGTGGGCACCGTCATCCACCGCCGGGCCAATTCGGTCAACTGGCAGATCGTGGGGCGGCTGGCCAGCGGTTCGGTTCCGGCCACGCTTGCCACGTTTCTGGTGATGAACCAATTTGGCCTGACCACCAGCAAGGGCGGCGTTCTGGCCGTCATGCTGGGGCTCGTGCTGCTGATGACCGCGACGACGCTACTGTTCCGCCGTCAGATCGTGGCCTTCATGGCCAGCAAGATCGAGGCGACGAACGAGCGGCTTGTGACCATTTTGACGGTTGTGACCGGCGTCATTCTGGGGGTTCTGGTCACGACCACCTCGGTCGGGGCCGGGGCACTTGGTGTCACGGCGCTGCTGATCCTGTATCCGCGCCTGCCGACCCTGCGCATCATCGGGTCCGACATTGCCCATGCCGTGCCGCTGACGCTGGTGTCGGGGCTGGGGCATTGGTGGATGGGCGATGTGGACTTCGTGTTGCTGTTCACCCTGCTGCTGGGCTCGATCCCCGGCATTGCGGTCGGCAGCCTGCTCGCGCCAAAATTGCCCGAAGCGGCGCTGCGCATCCTGCTGGCGATCGTTCTGGTGCTGGTCAGTATGAAGTTGATCGGGCTGTTTTAAGATTTTCGAGTAGGGTGCGTGATGACGCGCACCTTCGTTGCGGTGAAGCTGCGTGCCATCACGCGCTTTACGCCCGCACCCCCGAAAACCGGGTCTGCCAATCCAGCCGTTCCTCATCGGTGATCTTGCGGAACAGATTTTCCGGCACATGGAACCCATGCCCCGCCGGCAAGGCCCGCATGGCGACCTGAATATCCTCGGGCCAGGACCAGTCCTGCGACCCCATCGCCGTCATCATCGTGGCCGACGCATCAGGGATGAAGGGCTGCGACAACACCGCATAAACCCGGATCAGGTTCAAGGCCAGCCGCACCATCGCCTGCGCCCGGTCGGGATCAGTCTTGACCACGGTCCAGGGGGCCGCCGATTGCAGATATTCGTTGCCGATCACCCAGATGCCGCGCAATTCGGCGGCGGCCTTGCGCACCTCCATCGCCGCCATGCAGGCGGCATAGTCGGTAATCCGGGTGCCCATTTCTTCGATCAGCGCCAGTTCCTGCGGCCCGAACTCACCACCCGCCGGAACCGTGGCCCCGAATTTCGATGTGGCAAACTTGGTGACGCGGCTGACGAGGTTGCCCAGCACATCGGCCAGATCCTTGTTGACCGAGGCCTGAAAGTTTTCCCAGGTAAACTCGCTGTCGGCGGATTCGGGTGCGTGGCTCAGCAGCCACCAGCGCCAGTAATCGGCGGGCAGGATCGATAAAGCCTGATCCATGAACACGCCACGGCCTTGACTGGTGGAAAACTGGCCGCCGTCATAGTTCAGGTAATTGAACGACTTGAGGTAATCGACCAGCTTCCACGGCTCCCCCGATCCCAGAATGGTCGCCGGGAAAGACAAAGTATGGAACGGCACGTTGTCCTTGCCCATGAACTGGTAATAGGTCACGTCATCCGCGCCCTTGTCGGTCCGCCACCAGCGCTGCCAGGCCTCATCGCCCAAGCCCTGCGCATCGGCCCATTCCGCCGTGCAGGCGATATATTCGATGGGGGCGTCGAACCAGACGTAGAACACCTTGCCCTCCATCCCCGGCCACGGCTGATCGCCGCGCCGGACCGGAATGCCCCAGTACAGATCGCGGGTGATGCCCCGGTCCTGCAAACCGTCGCCGTCATTCAGCCATTTCTTGGCAATCGACGTGGTCAAAAGCGGCCAGTCGGTCTTGCTGTCAATCCACGCCGCCAGCTTGCCCCGCAAGGACCGCTGTTTCAGGTAAAGATGCTTGGTCTCGCGCACCTCTAGGTTGGTTGACCCCGAAATCGACGAGCGCGGGTTGATCAGATCGGTCGGATCCAGCTGCTTGGTGCAATTCTCGCACTGATCGCCGCGCGCCAGTTCATAGCCGCAGTTCGGGCAGGTGCCGGTGATATAGCGGTCCGGCAGAAAGCGGTTGTCGTCGATCGAGAACACCTGCTTTTCCGCGACCTCCTCGATCAGCCCGTTGTCCGCCAGAACCCCGGCGAAATGCTGGGTCAGCCGGTGGTTGCGCGGGCTGGAGCTGCGGCCAAAATGGTCAAACGACAGCCGGAATCCCCGCGCAATCTCGGCCTGCACCGCGTGCATCTCGGCGCAATAAACCTCGACCGGTTTGCCCGCCTTGGCGGCGGCCAGTTCGGCCGGCGTGCCATGTTCATCGGTGGCACAGATGAACATCACCTCATGGCCCCGCGCCCGGCAATAGCGCGCGAACAGATCGGCGGGCAACTGACTGCCCACCAGATTGCCCAGATGCTTGATCCCGTTGATATAAGGAATGGCCGAGGTGATCAGAATCCGTGCCATGCTGCGCCCCTTTTGACCGTCCGCGCCTCCAATACCGCATGCCTGCCCCAAGGGCCAGACGCTTGCGACACCCCCGGCGCGATGTTAGCCTGATCGCACTGACCCGCAGGTTTTCCGCAACCGATTGCCAAGGACTGATGATGGCCGAACCCCTGGACGCCCCCGTTCTGAAAGGTGTGGCAGAAGCGGTGCGTGCGCTCGACACGCTGCACAAGGAAATTGGTGCGCTGGTTGCCCGGCTGCCCGCCTCGATCCCGCCGGCCAAGGCCAAGGCGGCGGCGGTAAAGGTCCACAACTATTTGAAACGCCATGCACCGCTGACCAAACTGATCGGCTCCAAGATCTATGACGCGTTGTCGCCCGACGCCCAAGACGGCCTGAAATGGCTGGGTGATGTCATCGCCGATCTGCTGACAACCGAAGCCGCCCTGCGCCGCGCGTCGAAAACCGCCGACATGGATTTTGCCAAAGACCCCGACGCCCTGATCAAGGCCATTCGCACCGCCGCCAAAGACGCCGACAACCCGTCGTGGATTCCCTCGACCCTGGCCCGCATCGAACATGACAGCAAACCCGACGAGTCCAAAAAGCTGCGCACCGAAGCCCTGGTCAAGGTGATGCAGAAGGGCACCGAAATCGGCGGCATCACCGGCACGTCGATCTCGTCGCTGGCGCTGTTGGTCCTGTTGCACATGATCTGGAAAATGCTCGGCAAAAAACTGACGGGCAAACCCAAGACCTGACGCTGTTGGCCCAACCTTCTGCGCAGTATTGCCGCCCCGGATCAGGGCTTGTCGCGGGCCCAGCCCAATAGCCTGCCGATGAGGAACGACGTGCGCGGCTCGTAAGTGTAGGCCGTGACATTGCCGGGCGAGGGCCGCGCCCCCATTCGCGCCAGCCCGAACGCAATCAGCAGCACATGGGCCACCGCGATCATCACGAACATCGCCGCCGCGCCAAACCCCTCGATCAGCAGCGAGGCGACATAGGGGCTGGCAATCGCCCCCACCGCATACAGGAACATCAGGGCTGCGCTCAACTCGACCCGCTCCATCGAACTGGCATAATCATGGGCATGGGCAGTCGACACCGAATAAATCGGCATGGTGGCAAAGCCAAAGGCGGCAATTGCGGCGTAGTTCGCCCACGGCCCATGATCCGACAGCAGAATGGCCGCACCACAGGTCAGCGTGGCCAGCAGCGACAGCACCAGCAACACCTTGCGCCGGTCGTATTTGTCCGCCGCCCAGCCCACCGGATATTGCGCCACGGCACCGCCCACCACATAGGCCGCCAGATAGATGGCGATCTGGTTGGAAAACAGGCCAACCTCCTGGCCATACATCGGCCCCACGGTGCGGAACGCGGCACCGGTCACACCCGAAACGATCACCCCCGCCGCCGCCAGCGGCGAGCGTTGCCACGCCAGTTGCGGCCGCAGGCGCGGCGCGTCCGGTGTCTCTGGCGCTTCGGCTTTCGACAGGGTCAGCGGGAACACCGCCGAACACAGCAACAACGCCAGCAGGTTGTAGGAAATATATGACCCCGGCGTCAGCACCCCTATGATCAGCTGCGCCCCCAGCGACCCCATGATGTCCACCACCCGGTAGACGCCCATCGCGCGGCCCCGGGTTGCGTTTGTCACCTTGGCCTGCATCCAGGCCTCGATGATCGTGTAGCAACCTGCGGTGCACAGACCGACCGCCATCCGCATCAGGCTCCACGCGACCGGGTTGATCAGCAGCATATGGGCGATGATGCCGATGGTGCCCGCCGCGACAAAGGCGGCGAAAGCACGGGAATGGCCGACATTGCCCATCAGCCGCGGTGCCCACCAGCAACCGATGAAAAAGCCGAAGAAATGCGACGACCCCATCAGGCCGATCTGGCTTTTGCTAAAGCCGAGTTGCGCACCCGATATCGCGTCCATCGGCACCACGCCGCCCGCGCCCAGTTGCAGCAGAACGACCGACAGAAACAGGGCGGCAAAGGTGATCAATACGCGCATGATGCGCCATGCTCACCACTTGAGACAGCAAAGGGCAAGGGGGCAGGCGTCTTGGCCGGAAACGCGATGCCGCGAAAGTGTAGAGACGCGGGCAAGACGCAAGGAAGACGCGTTCAAGACAGCGCTTCCACGCCGTTTCAGCCGCCAATCATCCGCTGCATCGTGGCATCGCCGTCAATCCCGCGTTTCAGCGCACCCGCAACATGTAGTGCCAGGACCCCCATCAGCGCCTTGGTCAGCACCCCATGCACCCAGAACCCCCAAGACTCCCACGCCGCTGAGACCGGTGCTATCGGCGGGATGACAAAGCGGTCCAGGACCATCACATCAATCCCGGTGGCACTGGATGCGATCCAACCTGACAGGGGAATTCCCAGCAATAACAGATAGATCAGCCCGTGTGCCAGTTTTGCCGCCCGGTTGGCCCAGGCGCGGGGCGGCCCCAGCGGGGCAGGCGGCGGGCTGATCCGATGCCAGATCAACCGCACAATCACCAGGCTCAACGCCAGAAAGCCGCCGGTCTTGTGCAGGCCATACAGCGCCAGATTGCTCAAATTCGGCTGCATATTGGCAAGTTTGGTGCCAAGGATCAGCATAGACACGATCAGCAGCGCCATGCCCCAATGGATCAGCCGGGTGACAGCGCCGAAATGTTGCGGATCATTTCGCCACCGCATTCACTCAACCCTTTGAATACGCGCGGTAATATCTAACCTGACCTCATCCCCCACTGCATCCGCCCACCCAGTCGCCCCAAACGCGCTGCGCTTCACAGACCCGGTCAGCCGGATCGTCAAAAGACTCAAATCCCCCGCCACCGTCCCCGCCTGCCGATAGATCACCGCATGTAGCAACGCGGGCTTTGTAACACCCCGGATGGTAATATTTCCTTGCACCGCCGCACCGTCCCCATCGGTTTTGACCGACGTGCTTTGGAAGGTGATCGTCGGAAAGTCACCTGAATCCAGTACTTTAGGACCTTTCATCGCTTGTGCGGCAAAGGGGAAACTCGCCTCCGCCCCGGCGACATCGAGTGTCACGGCGATGGTCGAGGCGGCAACATGCTGAAAATCCAGGCTCAAATCAGCCTGCGTCACCGGCATTCGCCCGGTGATCTTGTCCGGGCCAAAATCAGTCTCAAACCCCACAGTCGAAGCCTCCGGCTGCAACGCATAAGCCATAGGCGAAGCCAGTACGGGACTTGCGGCCAAAGCAATGGCAAAGAGCAGCGGTGGTAGGATGTACATGTTTGAATTCCTTTGAGCGCTAGATAGCACGCTATGGGTAGTTTGGTTACGGGCTTAGGTCTGAAAGCCGAGGGTTTTCTTGCCGCCATCCGCGGCATAGGGTCGCAGCAAATGGAGGGCCGGAATGCGTCAGGTGAAATTGGGTCACACGGGAGTATCGGTGTCTGCATTGTGCCTTGGCACCATGACCTGGGGCACCCAGAACACCGAGAAAGAGGGGCAAGCGCAGGCCGATATGGCGATGGATGCCGGCCTGAACTTTTGGGACACGGCAGAGATGTATCCGGTCAATCCGGTCAGCGCCGAAACCGTCGGCCGATCCGAAGAGATCATCGGGTCGTGGCTGGCATCTCGCGGCGGGCGCAGTCGTTTGGTTTTGGCGACCAAAGTGACGGGCGAGGGGCAGGCGGCGGTGCGCAATGGCGCAGCCTTGACAGGCGCGATCATGCGTGAGGCGGTGGACGGTTCGCTGAAACGGCTGCGCACCGACTATATCGATCTGTACCAACTGCACTGGCCCAACCGCGCGATACCCCACTTTCGAGATATTTGGACTTATGATCCACGTGGCAACGATAAGTCGAGCGTCGAAGCGCATATGATTGAAATACTGGAGGTTTCGCAAGATCTCATCCGTCAGGGAAAAATCCGCCAGATTGCTTTGTCCAATGAAACGGTGTGGGGCACTGCCCGTTGGCTTGCGCTGGCCGAGGCTCAGAGTTTACCCCGAATGGCTTGCGTGCAGAACGAGTATTCGTTGCTGTGCCGTCAATTTGACAGCGATTGGGCAGAACTTTCGGTATTGGAAGATATGCCGCTACTGGCGTTTTCGCCGCTGGCCTGCGGCATATTGTCGGGCAAATACGCCGGTGACGTGACCCCCGAAGGCACCCGCCGTGCGCTGAACCCCGCACTCAGCGGCAGGATCACGCCACAAGTGTTTCCGGCAACCGCTGCCTATCTGGGCATCGCGGCGCGGCACGGGCTCGACCCGTGCCAGATGGCGCTTGCCTTTTGTTTAGCGCGGCCATTTCAGGTGATCCCGATCATCGGAGCAACCAATCTGGCCCAGCTCGCCGCCAATATCGGCGCGGTCGATTTGACTTTGTCGCCCGCGGTTCTGGCTGAAATTGACGCGGCCCACCGCAATCATCCGCAACCTTATTGACCTTGTCCCTTGCAACACGACCCAGCTTGGGGCTTTCTGCCGGCTTGGTGAGGTGAGTGCCGTCATGCGCCGTTTTCTATTCGCCCTATGCGTCCTGTCTGCCTGCAAGATGACTGCGCCGGGCGGCGATGCGGATACGGGCGTCCGCCCGCTCAACAGCGATGCCATCGCGACCACGACGCTGGACGGCCCGTCAACTGCTGCAACAACGCCTGCCAAACCACGCAACCCGGGCACCTCAGTGGCAGTCGCGGGACCGAATACGCCACATCCCAAACCACGCCCGACCCCGCCCGCAGATCTGGCCAAACCTGATCCGGCAAGTGCGGCCCCCGCAACGGCCACGTTGCCTCCGTCGCCGCAGCAACTGTCGTGCGAGAAATCCGGCGCACAATGGGCCACCGCGGGCGACACAGGAGCCAGCCTTTGCGTCAAGCGCACCCGGGACGGCGGCAAGCATTGCAGCAAGAAAGACGACTGTTCCGGCCAGTGTCTGGCCCGGTCGGAAACCTGTTCGCCGATCGACCCAATGATCGGCTGCAACGATGTACTGGAGGCTGATGGCCGGATGGTGACTTTGTGCCTCAACTGATCCGCAGTGTTGTCTTTTTGATATTGTTAGCATCCTGTGCCGTCGAATCCACTGAATCGCCTGCTTTCCGTGACCCAGAAGCACCGATCTATTCTTCTGCCGTGCTCGACATTGGCCGGCTCGCTGGCCATTGGGTTCAAGTGGCGACGTTTGCAGCGGATGATCAAGCGGCTTGCCAGCCTGGCGTGGTTGATATCGCGGCAGGTCAAGCGTCATGGGATCTTTGCCTAGCCGCCGGCCCGGTACGGGGGGCTGGACCGATGCTGGCCGAAAAACCGGGGCGCTTTGATCTGGAGGGCATGCCGGTCTGGTGGGTGCTGTGGGCCGATGCGGACTACCGGACACTTGTGATCGGCACGCCCTCGGGCCGTATGGGGTTTGTTCTGAACCGCGACGCAGCCTTGCCCGCAGACCGTGTGAAAGCCGTGCGCGATGTGCTGAACTTTAACGGCTATCACCTTGATCAGTTGACTGAATTCTAGATCACTTCGCGCCGCAATTGCCGAAGATACTGCGCCGTATCGCGTGCCCCCCGTGGTGCCTCTCGAACCAACCAGTCAAAATGCTGCGATACTTCGGCGACCCGTTCCGCGGCGCGAAACACCAGATATTGCCGACCCAGGTAGACCACTGCCAGGTACGGTCCAAAAACCGTGATAGGGGCGGAAAACACCCGGTGCGCGTCGAACAAATACAGGCGCAATGCAGGGTACAGCTCGTCACACAGCCGGATTAGATGGTCAATCTGCGCGGCGCGAAAGCTGGCGGGTATTCCCGCCCAATACCCGGTAGCGGTGGCGAAACTGGTCATCTCATGCAGCGGCACGGCAATCTCATAGTCAGATCGAGCGTCTCTTAGCCAATCCAGCTGTGCCTCAAACGCCAGAATTGCTTGCGCTGCATGGGCACCCAATGTTTCGCGGTATTCCCATTCGACCACAGCCCGAGTCTTGAGGATATCAGGCAGGGTCGCGGGCACATGCCTGATTTTGTAGCCCGCCGCGTCGCGGTGCCACCCAAAGACGGTCTCATCAAACAGGGCACGACTGGCAGGTACCATGGTGATCGCCTGCGCCAAAAGCAGGTCGGATGGTTCGGGCCGGTCTGTCAGGCCCAGCAGCCAGTCGGTCGTGACGCCAAGCGCCTGCGCACAATCGGCGGCAAGCTGGGCATTGGGCAAGCGAGTTCCGGGGGCCAGCAGGGCGGAAAGGGTCGATCGGTCTGCCCCTACGATGCGGGCTAGGCTGCTTTGCGTCTGGCCAGCCCGGGTCAAGGCCTTGCCCAACCGGTCCCGAAACAGGTCGGCGCGGTCGCGTTTGTCGATCATATCCATGATATGTTTTATTTTCACAACAATGTTGACTTAATGTTGCGTATCCTCCGGATTCCACAGTGCCTGCACAAGTGCTAAGTTTGGTGAAGCGGAGGCCGGGATGCGCGCAATGTCGGACAGAACTTTTGAATGGCCCACCATGCTGTTGCTTGTCGTGACCTATATCGTGTGGGCCGTGGGCACGATCTTGTGGGGTGACCGCGCCGTTCTGTCATTGCTTCTGACGGCAGTCGCGATCGCGCAGTTTTCATCTCTGCAGCACGAGGTTCTACACGGCCATCCCTTTCGCAATCAGTGGTTTAATGAGGCTTTGGTTTTTCCTGCGCTGACTTTGGTCGTCCCTTATCAACGCTTCCGCGATACCCATTTGCAGCATCACTATGACCCGGCGCTGACCGATCCCTACGATGACCCGGAGTCAAATTACCTTGACCCCAAGGTTTGGGAAAACCTGCCACAGCTGGGGAAGTGGCTGTTGCGAATGAACAACACGCTCTTGGGAAGAATGATTTTGGGGCCGGCCTTGGGTCTATGGGGCTTCATTAAGGCCGACTTCTATGCGGCGCGGAATGGTGACTTGCGGGTCGGGCGTGCTTGGGCCTTGAACGGCGTCGGCGTGGTCCTTGTGCTGATCTGGTTGTTGAAGGTCGGCACGATGCCCCTCTGGGCCTACGCCTTTGCGGCCTACCTGGGTTTTTCCTTGCTGAAAATCCGCACCTTTCTGGAACACCGCGCCCATGAGGTGTGCCGTGCCAGAACCGTGGTAATCGAAGATCGCGGTCCGCTGGCCCTGCTGTTTTTGAACAACAATTACCACGTGGTGCACCATATGCATCCTGCGGTGCCGTGGTACCGATTGCCGGCCCTTTATGCTGCGCGCCGCGATCATTTCCTGCGGCGCAATGACTCCTATGTCTATGCGAATTACTGGGAGATTTTTCGTAAATACCTGTTGCGCACCAAGGATCCGGTTCCGCATCCGGTTTGGCCGGTAAAGAAGGCGCCGGAGCCTGATTGCTAAGGCTGGACTTATCCCGATTCAGGGGTGCATCAGGCGCAAATGGAACTTTGGGTCATCATTACCATTGCCGCTGCTGCCATGCAGACTTTGCGCTTTTCGCTGCAAAAGCAGCTTAAGGTTCTGGGGCTTTCGACCGCTGCTGCCACTGCCTCGCGCTTTGTCTTTGCTGCACCGCTGGCTTTGGCCGGCACTGTCGCGCTGATGGCAACGCGGGGCTACGCAATGCCCGACCTGTCCGGCGCATTCTGGCTGGCTGTAGTGGGCGGCGGGCTGGCACAGATTGTCGCGACCTTTTGCACGGTGACACTGTTTTCGCAGCGCAGTTTTGCGGTGGGGATCGCTTTTACCAAGACTGAAGTTTTGCAGGTTGCGATCTTTTCGGCCTTGATCCTGGGCGAAAGGGTTTCTGGATCGGGCCTGGCGGCAATTCTGATCGGGCTCGCGGGTGTTTTGGTACTGTCGCGACCGGCGCAGGGATGGTCCCTGCGTGGGTTTGCTAACCCTGCCACCTTTCTAGGCGTGGTGGCGGGCGGCTTGTTCGGTGTATCTGCCATCGCCTACCGCGCGGCGACACTGGCGATTGCGGTGGATGACGCCCTGTTCCGTGCGGTGTTCGCCTTGGCGGCCGTCACTTCGGTGCAGACGCTGATAATGCTGCCCTACTTGATCTGGCGCGAACCGGGCGAAGTGGGCCGCGTCGTGGCGGCCCGCCGCCCGGCCTTCTGGGTGGGTGTGACAGGCATGCTGGGCTCACTTGGCTGGTTCGTGGCCTTTGCCTTGCAGAACGCGGCCTATGTCCGGTCGGTCGGGCAGATTGAACTGGTGTTTACCGTGCTCGTGTCCACGCTGGTCTTTGGCGAGCGACCCTCACAACGCGAGCTGCTGGGTATCGGGCTGTTGGCAGCGTCAATCATCGGAATCGTGCTGGCGTCCTAGGGAGGAGGAGGCGCTTACACCAACCGGCGAAAGCACGGCACAGGCCCGGAATTGTCGAAGAACGGCACACCGGGTTGGTCGTGGCCTTCCAGTAAAGCAGCGACTTCTGCAAGCACCACCTCTGTGATGAAGGGCAGGTCCAAGTGGCGAGCCTTGCGCAGGGTGATCCAGTGCAGATGTGAAAGCTCGTCTTCGGCTGCGGAAAAATCTTGCGGGTTGCCGGTCACAAATGCAGCATCGGACAAGAAAAATCTTGCGTCAAAGCGCCGTGGCGATCCGGGTGGAGTGATGGCCCGGAACATGAATTTCAGCGGGGCCGTCGGGCCAAGGCGCAGACCGGTTTCCTCGTCCAGTTCGCGCAAGGTGCAACCGGCCAAGGCCGCCGGAGACAGATCTGGGTCCGTATTCAGCGTCAGACGGTGGTGGCATAGCGCAGATAAATGGCCCTCGGTATAGTCGCCGGTGTCCAGCGCCCCACCGGGAAAAACGTATTTCGACGGCATGAACACCGCTTGTGCACCGCGCTGGCCCATCAGTACCTCCGGTCCCGCACCTCCCGTGCGCCAGAGGATCAACGCTGCTGCAGACCGGATGTGCACTGTGTCAGTCATGGACCGGATCAGGGGCAATCCCGAAACCATGCATCCGCTTGACCCATTGCAAAGCCACCAGCATTCCCTTTAACCGCGGCAACAAAAACAGGGCCAAAGTCACAGTCAGCACGGTGAAAACTGAGGCCATGACCAAGGGTTCGGGGCGATACTTGGTGAAAACGAAATAAATCAGGGGCGCCAAAATGTGGCCGACGATCAGGATTGTCAAATACGCGGGCCCGTCATCGGCGCGGTGGTGATGGAACGCCTCGCCGCAGACCGGGCAGTTGTCGCGCACTTTCAGATAAGCCCGCAACATTGGTCCCGCGCCGCAATTCGGACAGCGGCAGGACCAGCCACGCCGCAACGCAGGCCACAATGGGCGTTCGGTCTCATCTGAGATAATGGCACCATCGGCCAGCGCAAACTGATGTGTCATTGAAATGTCCTGGTTCATACATGGTCTACTACCCGCTTTTCGCCACGAAGGTTAGTGGTCCGCCGCCGCCGTGCTGCTTTGTCGCAATCCCTGCGACGGAAATCCAAAGTTGCGCCGTTTTACCTGCATCAAGAACGGACACCCTGTCCCAGACTGATGTGGAGAACGCGTATGAAACTGACACAGAAAAAAGTCGGCCTTGGGATTGCAGCACTGGCCGTGGCATTGATGGGCACGGCCGCAATCGCTGACAATATGGGCAAGGGACCCGACATGGGTTTGGGCGGGCCGATGATGATGGCCCCTGCGCTGAACTTTGAAGCGGTCGATGCGAACAAGGATGGCAAGATCAGCCCAGAGGAGATCGCCGCATGGCGCGCGGCACAGGCCAAGTCTGTCGATACCAACGGAGACGGCAAGCTTTCGGTCGAAGAACTCGCCGCGATGCATCTGAAAGCGATGACCGCCGCCGCGACCGACCGGGCGCAAAAGCTGGTCGACCGGCTCGACAGCGATGGTGACAAAATGCTTTCGGCTGCAGAACTGGTTGAACCGCCGATGCCCGCCGACCTGTTTGCAATGGTCGACACCAACAAGGACGGCTTTATCGATCAGGTCGAAGCGGATGCGGCCCAAAAGATGATGGCTGACCGTGGCCATGGAGATCGCGGCGGCAACCATCAGCGTGGGCAGAGCGATGGCCCCGATGATAACAATGGCGACGGCGGTAACTGATCCCGCTGCTTTAGCCTTCGTGCGCCAGGGACCAGCTCTGATCCCGGCGCACGGTTTTCCGATATTGCGAGCCCGCGCACTGGCGGGTAAGCCCGTTCTGATGATGGACATGCCGCGCGACAGATTGAACACTGTGTCCGACGAAACGCTTCTGGTTCTCTATGCGAATGGAGATCCTGATGCGGCGCGTCTGCTGACGGGTCGTCTGGCTCCGCGCATTCTGGGCTATGCCACGCGGCTGCTGTCTGATCGGGCAGAAGCCGAAGATATCACGCAAGAGGCGATGGTGCGGCTGTGGCGCATGGCTCCGGACTGGCGCACCGGTGAGGCACAGGTTTCGACCTGGCTGTATCGGGTTGCCACGAACCTTGTCACCGACCAGCGCCGCGCCCGTGCCCGCCGTCCTGCCACTACGCTGGAAGACGCGCCGGAAGTGGCGGACGGTGGCAAAAGTGCCGTTGCAGGGCTGATCGAAGCGGATCGGATGATGGCGCTGGAGACGGCACTGGCCGAACTGCCCGACCGCCAGCGTCAGGCGGTGGTGCTTCGTCATATCGAGGGGCTGACCAACCCCGAAATAGCCGTGGTTATGGAAATTGGGGTCGAGGCGGTGGAAAGTCTGACGGCGCGGGGCAAAAGAGCACTGACGGGCATCCTCGCCGGGCGACGACAGGAACTAGGCTACGACGGTGATGTGGAAGGAGAGGCATAATGGACCACGAGACTGATCTGTATCAAATGTTTGCCGTGGCGTCCCACCAGCGCGTAGACATGCCCGACGGGCTGACGGCCCGGATTCTGGCCGACGCGGCGGCGTTGCAGCCCAAAGTGCAACTGCGGGTGCCGGTGGCGGGGCCACCGCGGCCAGGCTGGTTTGCCACGCTGACAGATTGGCTGGGCGGCAGTGGTTCTCTAGCCGGGATTTCGGCTGCGGCTCTGGCCGGGCTTTATCTGGGCGTCGTGCAACCTTCGCCGGTGCAGGCGCTGACGGCACTTGTCGCGGGCAATACAACGATAGACAGCCTAGATTTGTTGCCGTCGAGCGATGGCTTGCTGGCACAGGAGTAAGTGATGACCGATTTGAATCTTTCCCCGGCTGCGCCCCCGCTCGCCCCCCCGCCAAGACGTGGGCGTGGCGTGCAGATTGCGTTGGCGGTGTCAGTCGCGCTTAACTTGGGCGTGGCTGGCATCGTCGGCGGATCGTTCTTCCATGATGGCGGGGGCGGGCGCGGTGATATGATCCGCGACATGGGCTTTGGCCCGTTTGACGAAGCGCTCAGCCCAAAGGACCGCGACAGCTTGCGCAAAAGTCTGGTGCAACACGCAGGTGATCTGCGCACGGCGCGGCAGCAGATGCAAAGCGATGCAACCTCGATCCTAACCGCGTTGCGGGCCAGCCCGTTTGATCCCGCAGGTCTGGCCACGGCGCTCGGCGCACAGGAACAACACCTTGTGGACCGACTACGGCTCGGCACCGGGGTAATGCGCGACTTTTTGGTGGCTCTGCCGCAAGACGAGCGGGCCGAGTTTGCCGACCGGCTGGAGGAGCATTTGCGCCACGGTCGCGGCGACAAGGGCACCGACCCCGGCCCAACAAACAATTAAGTTCGGCGCAGGCTGCGCTATTGGCAAGTGCCGTGCCTCAAGCCGCGGAGCTTTACTCGCGGTAGCGCGTGCCCCTGAGTGTTGAAAATATGTTTGGGTCTTGGCTCAGATCGGCCGGACAATGCTGCATCACGCTGCGTTGCGGATGATCGTCACTTGGTTGCGCCCCGAGGTCTTCGATTTCATCAACGCCCGATCGGCTTGATCGACAATGTCCGAGATACCCGGTCTTGGGGTGCAAGCTGCCCCTTTGGTGATGGTCATCCCGATCGAAATGGTAACATGGATACGGGTGCCATCCGCCAAAGTAACCGGTTCACAGCCGGTTGCGGCACAAAGGCGTTCGGCGACCACGCCCGCCTCGGTCAGGGCTGTGTCTGGCAAAGCGATCAGGAACTCCTCTCCGCCAATTCGCGCCAGCAGATCGCTCGCCCGCAAATTGGCCGCCAGCCGCGTCGCCACTTCGATCAACACGGCATCGCCCGCAGCATGGCCCCAGCGGTCATTCACCGATTTGAAACGATCCAGATCCACAACCATCACGGCAAATTCACTGGCGTCGGCCTGTGCCTTGGCGGCAATGGCGTTCAACTGCGCAATGCCATAGCGTCGGTTGTGCAAGCCGGTGAGCGGGTCAATCATCGCGAGCCGTAAGCCGTCCTGCACCGAGGCGCGCATTCGGTCGCCCTCGCGCTTGCGCTTGGTCAGGGCGTGCAGACGGACGGCCAGTTCCGTTGCAGAAACCCCCGCATTGACCAACTCATGTGCGCCCAGATCAAAGGCGGTTGCGGGTACCAGACTGGCACTGTGGTTGTTGTAGATGCAAAAAGTCGCGTGGCGCGATGTGCTGCGGCTCAACAAATCGGACATCAACCGCAGCCCCCCCCCAGGCCCGCCCAGATCGGCGTCAATCAGGTAGACATCGGGCGCGGTCTGGGCGCTGACGTCGGCGTGAATCGCGTCAAGGCTCAGAATGGAGAACCGATCTTGAGCAACATCGCTCAACTGTTTGCGCAGATGAAGTGCCTGCTCGGCCCGGTTCAGCACCAGGGCGACATTGCCAGGTACTTCGAATGGAGTGGAGTGTTCAGCCATTCCGAAAAGTTCCAGCCCGTCTTCTTGCGCTGCCAACCCGTCAACCGACTCTCGGGCCCGCAACAACCCGCGCAGCCGCGCCAGAAGGGTCTGGTCATCAATTGGTCTCGTCAGAAAATCTTCCGCACCGGCCCGCAGTGCCGCCATGCGCTGCCCTTCGTCTGGCTCAGACGCAAACATCACGACCGGAATGCGCCGCGTAAGCAAGTTCGCTTTCAATTGCTGAAGGACTGCCAGGCCCGATTGATCGGGCAGGGTGGCGACCAGCAGGATAAGGTCCGGCCTCTCCGTCTGAGCCAGCCGCAGGCAGGTGTCACCGTCCCCCGCCAGCACGGACTTGTAGCCCGCAGCAGTCAGTTTGACCTTGAAGACGATGCGATTTGTCGACACATCATCTGCTATGAGGATTTTGCCGATCATACCGTTCTGGCCTGCCCGCCCATCATGTTTCCACGCCTCATGTTGGTGGCAAGTGGTTAAGAAATCCTTTCTGACTGTCTAATCAATTCAGCAAAATTCGAAGGGTTTCGGGGGTCATGGCCGAGGGGATGCACAAAAATGGGCGGGAATCAGCCGAAACGCTGGCGGCTCAGGCGCTTTCCTGGATAGCGGGCGATACCGAGAAACTTAACGCCTTTATGGCGATGACCGGGGCCGCCCCGGCCGATCTGGTTCGCAATGTTGCAAAACCGGCGTTTCTTGCGACAGTCTTGGATTACATTTTGACCGAGGATTCGCTGGTCATCGCGTTTTGTGACAGCAGCGGCCTGCCCTATACAGCGCCAATGCAGGCCCGCACTGCCTTGCCCGGCGGCACGTTGTGGCATTGGACCTGAGCCCCATGATTGACGCGCTGATTTTCGACAAAGACGGCACGCTGTTTGATTTCCGGGCGAGTTGGGGGGCCTGGACGCAAAGCCTTCTGGCCGAATTGGCTCCGGACCTCGCTCGTGGGCGTATTTTGGGGGCGGTGCTGGGCTTTGACGCGGAAACCCATGAATTTGCCAAAGGCAGCGCAGTGATCAGCCATACCACACCTGAGATCGCGGCGCTGTTACATCCACATCTGACCGGAATCAGCCTATCTGCGCTGAATGAACTGATGAACGCGTTGTCTGTTTCGGCCCCGATGTTGCCTGCCGTGCCGTTGCGCCCGGTTCTGTCGGCGCTGAGGGCGCGGGGGCTGACGCTGGGTCTTGCCACCAATGACACCGAACTGCCTGCGCGCACACACTTGGAGAGGGCCGGTGTGCTGGACCTGTTCGACTTTGTTGCAGGCTGCGATTCCGGCTGGGGTGGAAAACCTGCGCCTGGCCAGCTTTTGGCTTTTGCCAGACAGTTTGGCCTGACGCCAGCGCGGACCGCGATGATTGGCGACAGTCTGCACGACCTGGATGCGGCGCGTGCCGCCGGGATGAAGGCGGTGGCCGTTCTGACTGGTGTTGCGACCCACGACGAGCTCGCCGCCCACGCGGACGTCGTTCTAGCAGATATTGCCGGGCTTGGGGCCTGGATTGACATCCTGGCGACTGACTGACCTGCGCGAACGCGAAAAACGACGAAACTTCGTCGGGAACAGAGTGCGCGTACGCCTCGGGTTTCAGTCATCTTCGCGCCAAAGGCTGGATGTCACATTGCGGCTGCGGCAAGGGAGTCCTCTGATGAGCGATGATGCAACCAAAAGGAAGCGGGCCGGGGGGCGAGCTGGGAACAAAGTCCGCGCCGGAACCTCGGTCATCGACCAGATGCCATGGCGGATTCCGGTGAACCCGGACCGCCCAATCGAGCCTTTGGACGCCGATGGCGTTCAGGCAATTCACCGTGGTGCCATGCGTATTCTCAAGGAAATTGGCATTGAGTTTCTCAACCCTGAAGCTGTGGCAATCCTGAAACAAGCCGGTTGCAAGGTGGATGGCACCAATATCCGCATGGACGAGGATTTCGTGATGGAGATGCTGGCAACAGCACCTGAAACCTTCACCATGACGCCGCGCAACCTTGAGCGGGAACTGATCATGGGCGGCAAGCACATGCTGTTCGTGAACGTATCTTCACCACCGAATTCGTGGGATCTGGAACGCGGCAAGCGGTCGGGCGATTTCGAGACGTTCAAGGACTTCATGAAGCTGACGCAGTATTTCAACTGTATCCATATTGCGGGCGGCTATCCGGTGGAGCCGATCGACATCCACCCCTCGGTCCGGCATCTGGACTGCCTGTATGAAAAGCTGACGCTGACCGACAAGGTGGTGCATGCCTATTCGCTAGGTGCCGAACGGGTTGAGGATGTGATGGAAATGGCCCGCATCGCAGGTGGTTTGACCGAGGATGAATTCCAAGCCAAGCCGAGGATGTACACCAACATCAACTCGGTTTCTCCATTGAAGCACGACTATCCGATGCTGGATGGTGCGATGCGGCTGGCGCGGCGCGGGCAACCGGTGATCGTGACACCGTTTACATTGGCGGGGGCGATGGCGCCGGTGACAATGGCGGGTGCGGTGGCGCTGTCTCTGGCAGAGGCATTGGCTGCGGTAGCTTTGCTGCAGTATATCAAGCCGGGCTGCCCTGTTGCCATCGGCACGTTTACGTCGAACGTCGATATGAAATCCGGGGCTCCTGCGTTCGGTACGCCGGAATATATGCGGGCGACCCAGATGACCGGGCAGTTGGTGCGGCACTACAAACTTCCGCTGCGATCATCGGGGGTTTGTGCCGCCAACGTACCGGATGGTCAGGCGATGTGGGAAACTTCGAACAGTCTGTGGGCCGCCGTGCAGAGCCGGACCAATATGGTCTACCACGCCGCGGGCTGGTTGGAGGGCGGGCTGATCGCCTCGCCTGAAAAGTTCATCATGGACTGTGAAGTCTTGCAGATGATCCAGCGCTATTTCGAAGAATCGACCTTTGCCACCACCGACGATGATATCGCGATCGATGCGATCCGCGAGGTTGGGCCGGGCGGGCACTACTTTGGCTGTCAGCATACCCAGGACCGCTATCAGTCCGCGTTTTATGCGCCGTTCCTCGCTGATTGGCGGAATTACGAGGCGTGGCAGATTGACGGCGGCACCTGGACGGCAGAACGGGCACATCGCATTTATAAACAGATTATCGCGGAATTTGAAGCGCCCGCCATGAACGGCGACCATCATGAAGAACTGCGACAATTCGTTGCCCGCCGCAAACAAGAGGGTGGGGCGCCGACGGATTTTTGAAGGTTTCGGCAGTGTCCACATGTGGACACTTTCATAAGGCGCGTAAAATCAACAGGTTGACGTTTTATCTTTACCATTGGTTAACCAGTCTCGCGCTGTTGCTTTTGCGCCATTCGCCAAACCAGGGTGGCCAGCCGACCCATCTTGCGGCGAACAGAACCGCGGCATGCCGGGATCTGATTTTGCTTCGTCAGGCTATGCCAAGTTGTTAACACTTCCGCAGTAGGCTTGCTGCAGCCACGTCAGGGATTCCAAACGTATGCATGGTCTGATCAACCGATCGCTTCAGTGTTTCTTGCGCGACACCTATGGCGCCGCCGCCTGGGATGCGGTCGTCCGCGAGGCGGCGCTTGGTCTTACCGGCTTTGAATCCATGCTGACCTATGACGATGCTCTGACCGAACAGGTGATCGACGCCGCCGCGCTGGTGTTGCGCCGGTCGCGCGAGACGTTGTTGGAGGATTTGGGCACTTACATCGTCAATCAGGACAATCCGACCTCACTGCGGCGGCTGCTGCGGTTCAGCGGCGTCAACTTCACCGATTTCCTGAACGCGATGGAAGAACTGCCAGAGCGTGGGCGACTGGTTCTGCCCGACCTTGACTTGCCCGATCTGGAGTTGGCCGACCACGGCGGCGGCCAGTTTTCGTTGCGCTGCCGCGCCCCCTTGCCGGGGGTGGGACATATCGTGATGGGTCTGCTGCGGGCGATGGCTGACGACTACGGCGCTTTGGTGTTGCTGGATCACTTGGGGCCGGACGGCGGGGGCGAAGTGGTCACGATCCGTATCGCGGACAAGGCCTTTACACCAGCCCGCCCTTTCAACCTTGGTGTGGTGGGGGCCTGAATGAGCAAGTTGCCGCCCGGTTCCTTTGCGCTAAATGCCGATGCGCTGAACCGGATGATGCCGATGCATGTTCGGCTGGCGGCTGATGGCCGCATCATCGGCTGTGGCTCAACGCTTGCCAAACTCCTCGACAATTTGCCAGAGGGCCAAGACCTGATCGGGCGCGATCTGTTTGACACGTTTGAATTGCGCAGGCCGTCGGGTCTGGCCAGCATGGCGGATTTGCATGTCCATGCAGGGGAGAAGCTGCATCTGACGTTACGCGGCGCCGGGCGACCCCTGGCGTTTCGCGGGTTGGCGGTTGATCTGGCCGACGGCGCGGGCATGATCCTGAACTTGTCTTTCGGCATTGGCGTGGTCGATGCAGTGCGCAGCCACGGTCTGACCGATGGTGATTTTGCCGCCACCGACCTGACGGTCGAAATGCTGTATCTGGTCGAAGCCAACACTGGTGCCATGCAAGCCCTGCGCGGGTTGGCCCAACGGCTGGAAGGGGCCAAGCAGGCGGCAGAGGCACAGGCGCTGACTGACACGCTGACGGGGTTGCGCAACCGCCGCGCCTTGTCGCTCGTTCTGGCGCAACTGACGCTGGGTAAGTCTCCCTTCGGTCTGATGCACATCGATCTGGACTACTTCAAGGCGGTTAACGACAGCTTTGGCCATGCCGCAGGCGACCATGTGTTGCGCCGCGTGGCCGAGGCGCTGCAAAGCGAAACGCGCGGCCATGACACGGTGGCGCGGGTCGGCGGCGACGAATTCGTGATCATCCTGCCAGGTTTGACCGAAACCGGGCGGCTGGACGCTATTGCCCGCCGCATCATCGAGGCGCTGACTCAGCCCATCAGGTTTGAGGGGCAAACTTGCCGAATTTCCGCCTCGATCGGTATCACCATCTCGACGCAATATGACCCTCCAGAGCCTGACCGCATGCAACAAGACGCTGATGAGGCGCTGTATGCCTCCAAGCGGGCAGGTCGAGGGCAGGCGCAATTTCACGGTTCGGACGGCGACCGCAGGCGGGCATGAGCCGTGTAACTGTGGCAACCGGTCAGGCCGAAGGGTCCGCACCGGAATGGGTTTTTCGGAATAGACAGATTGTGAACAGTTTGTTGACCGCTTCTGATATTGACGGAACCGTTTTTATCCGCGATCCAAGAATGGGGCTCAGACTCTTTCCCTTTTCGGTATCGACGCGGGAAAGCATTTTATAAAGTGGCATAAATTGACCGAATGTTGTTATCTGCCATCACTTAATGCTGAAACCGTTGTTCCGCATGGTTCGCCCGATGCGCGTGACGCGGTACCGCAGATCCGGACTTATCTCGATAGGACCGTGGAATAAATTCTGCGGACCTTCAACAATGGGTTCGCACCGGAAAGCCGCCAGACCGCAAAAGTGGCGGAAGACGTTGTGAACATTCTGTTGAACCGCGAGTTCAACTATCAGTCTAAAGGCAAGCTGGCGCATCTGGTGCCCGATCTTGTCGCCAGTTTTGAAACCGTCATCGCCCGGGGCGAAAAGCTGCCAATCTACTTCCTGTTCCATGGCGGATATCGCGCTGCCGTGGGCGGGGCGCCGCTTACTCATGTTTTCGCGCCAGACATCACCGAGCTGTTGCTGATCTATCAGATTGCCAGGCTGGAGCGGCGCATTCGGGCGGTCTATCCGCCGGGCGTGTCATTTTCGATTGTCATCAACAATGGCGTCGCCGCGTTTACCAACGGTATCCCCTATGACCGGACAAACGGCTATGTTCAGAGGTTGCGGCAGTTGATCGCGCGACTGGAAGCACAAGACACGATCTGGGTGTTGAACCAGTTCGAATTGGGCCGCTTTGAAGATCAGATCAAAGGCGTCAAGATCATTCCCTGGGCCGCGATCGACCCGGTGGATCATGGCGTGGTCGAACGATTTCTGGGGCGCCGGTGTTCGGAAGCCGAGGCCTGCCTGAAAATCGCCACCTATGCCGCAGCCGAAACGGTCTGGGGCGCCGAAGTGCGCGGGATCGTGGCGGCGAAGTCGGGCATATTCTGCCGCCAGGTCGCACATCCGGCGTGCCCGTCATTCCGGCCTTTTCCGGGCGGTGCCATTCGGGTGCAGAATGGTGCGGTGGCGTTTCGGTTCGGTGACGCCGGGCCGGTGCCTTGCTTTGTGACGCCGTTGACATGGGACAGGCTTGGCCCGGTTGTGGTGCCGATGCCGATGGATTTGTTCGCTGGGATCAGTCCCGTGGTCGAACCCAGCCATATGGCGGAGAAGGTGACGATATGACCGATGCCGGTTTGGCTGCCCGCTTGGCGCCCGACCGAAGTGGCGCTGTCGCGGATGGCTGGCAGGCTTCTGGATTTGCAGAACTTGCTGCAGGTGCCTTTGACCGGACTTTGGCGAAGTCACTGGCCGACGCGGCCGCGCGTTGGCCCGCGGTGGTGGCGGTGGTTGATCGGGGCCGCGAGATCAGTTTTACCGAGTTGACCGAGATTGTCGGGGGTCTGGCGCAACAAATTACTGAGGTGCCGGTAGCACCGGGGCCGCTGGCGTTGCTGCAGTCCGTTGGCGTCAATGTCGTGGCAGCGTGGTTTGCCTGTGGGCTGGCGGGGCGCCCGTTTTTGTTGCTGGAACCCGGCAATCCACCAGAGCGCAACCGGGCGCTGATGACGAGGGCCGGGGTGCGGTTGCTGGTGTCGGATCGCGGGGTTGATCCGGTGCTGCTAAGCGGGTCTGACGCCCCTGTGCTGATCTGCCCGGACGGGCGGCGCGGGCATATGGATTTGGGTCGGGGTTTGCCAGCCGACGTGCCCGCCATGATCTTTCCGACGTCGGGGTCGACTGGTGAGCCGAAGATGATCACTTATGCCGCACGAACCTTGCAGGCCAAGATGCAAGCGTCGATGCGGTTGATGGCGGTGACGCCGGGCGACAGGGTGATGATCGCGGGGTCGCACAGCAACTACGGTTTCTTGCACCATGCTCTTGTTTTTCTGCTGTCAGGCGGGGCCCTGCACCTTGCGGATGTGCGGGACGGCGGGTTGGCTGTGGTGTTTGCGGCAGTGCGGGATCACGGGGTGCGGCACATCCGCTTTACCCCGTCGCTGTTTCGGCTTGCGGCGGCACATCCGGCAGGACAGGCGGCGCTGAAGGTGCTGAAAGGCGTGCGGTTTTCTGGCGAGCCGCTGTTGTCTGCCGACCTTGAACTGGCGCGGCGGATGCTGGACCCCAGTTGCCGGATTCAAAAAGAGGTGGTTCGGGAAAACTGAACAGTTGGGATAAGTGGATTTTCCGCGCAACAACGGCATGATTGCCGCATGCGAGGAGATGACCATGACGAGACGACCGCGCCGGAACCACAGCCCGGCATTCAAGGCGAAGGTGGCTGTTGCTGCAATCAAGGGCGAGAAGACCCTGATCGAATTGGCTCAAGACTTTGACGTCCACCCCAACCAGATCAAGCAGTGGCGCGACCAACTCTTGGAGGGTGCAACCGGGGTGTTTGGCGAGGCCGCGAGACCTGAGCCAGAACCGGC
>JANYFE010000060.1 GCA_025362795.1 Rhodobacterales bacterium
CCCCCCCCCCCCCCCCCCCCCCCCCCCGGTCGGGTCAGGTGATGACGTTGGGCTGCGTACGCCCGGTAAACCCTTCAATCCCCGCCAGCGCATGCGCCGCCCGTATTACCGGTGCCAAGGCCACCTGCGGGTCAAGGTCAAGCCCGCCCGGCCCCGCCGCATAGCGCTCCAGATACAACCGCAGCGTCGCCCCCTCGGTTCCAGTCCCCGACAGCCGCAATACAATCCGGCTACCATCCTCGAACAATATCCGCACGCCTTGCGCCTTGGACACAGAGCCATCGACCGGGTCGGTATAGGCAAAATCATCCGCCCCCGCGATCGTCATACCCTCGATCACCCGCCCCTTCAGGCTCGGCAGACTGGCCCGCAATCCTCCGATCATCGCATCGGCCCTGTCACTGGCAATCGCCTCGAAATCATGGCGCGAGTAATAGTTGCGGCCAAACTTCGCCCAATGCTCGGCCAGTATCGCAGCCACCGATTGCTTGCGCACTGCCAGAATGTTCAGCCACAGCAGTATCGCCCACAGCCCGTCCTTTTCACGCACATGGTCCGACCCGGTACCAAAGCTTTCCTCGCCGCACAGGGTCGCGCGGCCGGCATCCAGCAGATTGCCGAAAAACTTCCACCCGGTAGGCGTCTCGTATTTGCCGATCCCCAGGGCATCCGCCACCCGGTCCGCCGCCGCACTGGTCGGCATCGAACGCGCCACGCCCTTCAGCCCCGCCTTGTAGCCCGGTGCCAGATGCGCATTGGCCGCCAGAACCGCAAGACTGTCCGAGGGCGAGACATAAATCCCGTGCCCAACCACCATATTCCGGTCGCCGTCGCCATCCGATGCCGCGCCAAAATCCGGGGCGTTTTGCCCAAACATCTCGTCCATCAAGGCCTTGGCCCAGGTCGGGTTCGGGTCGGGGTGCATCCCGCCGAAATCCGGCAAAGGCGTGCCATTGACGACACAGCCCTTGCCCGCGCCCAGCCGCTTCTCCAAAATCTCCACCGCATATGGCCCGGTCACGGCGCACATCGAATCCATGCGCATCCGGAAGCCGCCCTTGAACATCGCCGCAATCGCCGGAAAATCGAACAGTGTCTCCATCAATGCCGCATAATCCGTCACTGGATCGACCACATCGACGATCATCCCCGCCAGATCACTGCGCCCGATCCGGCCCAGATCAACATCCTGCGCCGCGACAATCCGGTATTCGCCAATCGTCAGAGTCCGCTGAAACATCGCCTCCGTCACGCCCTCAGGTGCTGGCCCGCCATTCGCCATGTTGAACTTGACGCCAAAATCCTCATGCGGTCCGCCCGGATTGTGGCTTGCGCTCATGATGATCCCGCCATCGGTCTTGTTCAACCGGATCAGGTGGCTTGCCGCCGGCGTCGACAGGATCGCGCCCTGCCCCACAATCACGCGCGCCGCACCATTCGCCGCCGCCATCCGCAAGATCACTTGCGCCGCCCTGTCGTTGAAATAGCGGCCATCCCCGCCTAGAACAAAGGTTTTGCCTTGGGCGCCCACCACGTCAAAAATCGACTGAACGAAGTTTTCCAGATAATGCGGGCCCATGAACACCGGGGTTTTCTTGCGCAATCCCGACGTGCCGGGTTTCTGGCCCGCGATGGGCTTGGTGGTGACGGTCTGAACGGTCATTTCGATCCTCCGGCAGGGTCAGGCGTGAAAACAAGGACGGAATTGGCGGGAATGGTCATGCCCGCCGTCGCAGGCGCTTCGGCGGCATCCGGACGGGTGGTGTCCAGCACCAGCCGCCACCCCGGTGCGGAATCGGGCAGCGTCAGAACCTGTGCGGGGCCTGCGTTGAACAGCGCAAAGATTGCGTCATGGCCTGCGGGACCGTCCACCGACATGCGCAATTCGACGCCAAGACAGCGGAACGACGGGTCATGCCACTGCGCAGGTTCAGGCATCTGACCATCGGCACGCCGCCAGATCACATCAGCCAGGTTGTCGCCATGTCGCTTGCCCGCATGCAGGAAATGCCGTTGCCGCAACACGATATGCGCCGCCCGCAGGGCCGCAAGCCGCGCGACAAATGCGATCAATCCACTGTCCGCCTTGGACCAGTCAATCCACGCCGTCTCATTGTCCTGCGCATAAGCATTGTTGTTGCCGTTCTGACTGTGGCCCATCTCGTCGCCCGCCAGTATCATCGGCGTCCCCTGCGACAGCATCAGCGTTGCCAGCAGATTGCGTTTGCGCAATCCCCGCGCCGCCGTGATGGCCGCGTCTGAAGAAGCGCCCTCAACCCCCAGATTCTCCGAGTAATTCTCGGAATGGCCATCCCGGTTGTCCTCGCCATTGGCCAGATTGCGCTTGACGGTAAAACTCACCAGATCTTGCAACGTGAACCCGTCATGCGCGGTCAGAAAATTTAACGAGGCGGTTGCTGCCCGCCCATCATGGTCAAAATTCTCCGCTGACCCCAGCAACCGCTTGGCCAGATCAGGCGTCAACCCGGCATCGCCGCGCCAGAACCGCCGCACCCCATCACGGAACCGGTCGTTCCATTCGGAAAATGGATGCGGATAGGCCCCCAGCTGATAGCCGCCCGGCCCGATATCCCAAGGCTCGGCTATCAGCTTCACCCGGCTCAACACCGGATCTTGCCGCAACGCATCAAAGAACCCCGCCCCGGCATCAAAGCCATAAGCCTCGCGCCCCAGCGACGTCGCCAGATCAAACCGAAAGCCATCGACGTGGCAATTTTCGACCCAATAGCGCAGCGAATCCGTCACCATCCGCAACACCATCGGATGCGTCAGGTTCAGCGAATTGCCGGTGCCACTGTCATTGGCATAGTGCCGCCCGCCGCCCGCCAGCCGGTAATAACTGCGGTTGTCCAGCCCCCGAAAACTCAACGTCGGGCCAAACTCGTCGCCCTCGCCGCTGTGGTTGTAGACCACATCCAGAATGACCTCGATGCGCGCTTCATGCAGCTTGCGTACCATCTCGCGGAATTCCGCCAGCGCATTGCGCCCGCCATAGCGTGGCTCGGGCGCAAAAAACCCCATCGTGTTGTAGCCCCAGTAATTCTTCAGCCCCCGCGCCACCAGAAACCGGTCGTCAAAAAAGGCCTGCACCGGCAGCAACTCCACCGCCGTAATGCCAAGCCGCTGATAATGCTCGATCATCGCAGGCGCAGATACCCCGGCATAATAGCCCCGCATGGCAGTTGGCACGCGAGAATGCTGCGCCGTCAGACCTTTGACATGCGCCTCGTAGATCAGGGTGTTTGACCAGCTGTGCCCTGGCGGCACGTCGCCGCCCCAATAGGTCCGGTCCTCGATCACCACCGACTTCGGCACGGCGAAAGCTGAGTCACGGGTGTCATAGCTCAGATCGCCCCGCGCCGAACCGATCCGATAGCCCATCAGCGCATCCGACCACCGCAGCCGCCCGTCCAGCGCCCGAGTATAGGGGTCCATCAATAACTTGTGCGGGTTGAACCGGTGGCCATCCTCGGGCGCATAGGGTCCATGGGCGCGAAAGCCATAGCGTTGCCCCGGCCCCATGCCATCGACCCGCATGTGCCAGACATCGCCATCCCGGTCTTGAAACAGCAGCCGCGCCACTTCCTTGCGGCCGTCCTCGGAAAACAGGCACAGTTCGATCAGATGGGCATGCGCCGAGAACACCGCGAAATTGACGCCGCCCGCGTCCACTGTCGCCCCCATTGGCCAGGGCTTGCCCGCACTCTGGCTCATGCCCGGCGGACAGCCCGGCAAATTGGTTCGTGTGGGTGTCACCCTTTCAGCTCCGCATACAGCCCGGCATAGGCGGCGGCAGAAGCAGCCCAACCCACATCCTGTTTCATCGCGTTTTTCTGGACACGGGCCCACACGGCCTTGTCGCCGTAAAGGGCTACCAGCTGCCGCAAGGCGGTGCCAAACGCCACCGCATCGGTCGGGTGAAAGGTGATCCCGGTCGCCACACCGGCCGAAATCGCCGCCGGATTGGCATGGATCACGGTATCCGCCAGCCCGCCCACCGCCGCCACAACCGGCAGCGTGCCATAGCGCAGCCCGTACATCTGCGTCAGCCCGCAAGGTTCAAACCGCGATGGCACCAACACCGCATCGCCCCCCGCAAACAACCGATGGCTCAGCGACTCGTCATAGCCAATCCGCAGGCCAACCCGCCCCGGATACCGCGCCGCCAGGCCCCGCATCGCGTTTTCCAGCGCAGGATCACCCGACCCCAGCACCACCAGCCCGCCACCAGCATCAATGAAATCCGGGATCACCGCCGCCATCAGGTCGATGCCCTTCTGGTCGGTCAACCGGCTGACAACAATCGCCAGCGGCCCCGGCACCTGCAGCCCGAACTCGTCGCACAACGCCGCCCGATTGGCCGCCTTGCCCTTCATTGACGCGGTGGAATAGGGCACGGTTTCTGACGACGGATCCCAGACCCCGGTGTCAACGCCGTTCAGAATGCCCGAAACCACCGCCGCCCGTTCGGCAATCACGCCCTGCATCCCCATGCCAAAGTCCGGCCGCATCAGTTCCGCCGCATAGGTTGGCGATACGGTCGTCACCCGGTCCGCCGTCACCAGCCCGGCCTTCAGGCTGGACAATCCGCCGTAATATTCCAGCACCGCCGGATGAAACTCATCCACCGGCAGCCGCAATTCCCCCAACATCGACGCCGGTGCCCAGCCCTGAAATGCGATGTTGTGAATGGTCATCACCGACCCCACGCCGCCAGAGCCGCCAAAAGCAAGGTAAGCTGGCGCGAACCCCGCCTGCCAGTCATGCACATGCAGAATATCGGGCGACCAGCCATCGCTCAGACCCTCTCGCGCGATCCGCGCCGCGACCCAGGACAGCGCCGCAAAGCGCTGCGCGTTGTCGCTCCAATCGCCCGATACCCCGCCATAAGGCCCGCCGTCGCGGTCATAAAGATGCGGCGCGTCCAGCAGCAGCATCTGAATGCCCGCCACCTCACCTGCGTAAACCACGCCCTCGCCGCCCCACAGACCTTCCTCGCGCCACACTTCTTTCCAGCCAGCAAGCCGGGGCCGCAAGGCGCGATAGGCCGGCATCAGCACCCGCATCTCCCAGCCTTGCAAGGCCAGCGCCGCGGGCAACGCCCCCACCACATCGGCTAATCCGCCGGTTTTCATCAGCGGCACACATTCCGACGCCACCGAAAGCACGCGCCCCAATAGCTTCATGGCTTGCCCCCTTCATTCGCTCTTAAATATCCCGCGGGGCTCCGGGGGTGTGAAACCCCCGGCTCTGTCAACCCGCGCCTCAGCTCAGCGCCTTGGCCCGCACGTCCAGCATGTTCTGCGTGATCAGCACGATCCCCGCATCGGTCCGGCGGAACCACTTCTCATCCACTCCGGGGTCTTGTCCCACCACCAAACCTTCAGGAATGACCACCCCGCGGTCGATGACGCAGTTCTTCAACTCCGCCTTGCGGTTCACGATCACCTGCGGCAGCGCCACGACATATTCGAGTGACGAGAAGGAATGCGTCCGGCACCCGGTGAACAGCAGCGAATTGCGCACCTCCGACCCCGACACGATGCAGTCGCCCGACACCAGAGACGAAATCGCCATGCCGCGCCGTCCGTCAGTATCGTGGATGAACTTGGCCGGCGGCACGATCTCGGAATAGGTCCAGATCGGCCAGCTTTGGTCGTAGATATCCAGCTTCGGCACAAAATCGGTCAGATCGATATTGGCCTGCCAGAACGCATCCACCGTTCCTACATCCCGCCAATAGGGTTCCGTCTCCAGCCCCGATTTGACGCAGCTGTCCGCAAACTTGTGCGCAATCGCTTTGCCGCCCTTCACAATCTGCGGGATGATGTCATTGCCGAAATCATGGCTGGAATTGGGATCTTCGGCATCCTTGATCAGCAGATCGCGCAGGAACGCCCAGTCAAAGACATAAATCCCCATCGAGGCCAGCGCATTGGTCGGATCGCCCGGGATCGACGGCGGGTCTTTCGGCTTTTCCAGAAAGTCGGTGATGCGCATGTCATTGTCGACATGCATCACGCCAAAGGCCACCGCCTCCATCCGCGGCACGGTCAGGCAACCGATGGTCACATCGGCACCGCTGTCCACATGCTGTTGCAGCATGATCTCGTAATCCATCTTGTAGATATGGTCGCCCGCGAGGATCACGACATACTTGATCCCATAGGAATCAACGATATCAATATTCTGCGTCACAGCATCCGCCGTGCCCAGATACCATTTGCTTTCCGATACCCGCTGCGACGCCGGCAGAATGTCCAGATATTCATTCCGTTCCGCCCGGAAAAATCCCCAGCCGCGCTGCATGTGGCGGATCAGGCTGTGTGCCTTGTATTGCGTCGCAATTGCCATCTTGCGGATGCCGGAATTCAGCGCATTTGACAAAGCAAAGTCGATGATCCGGGTCTTGCCACCAAAATACACCGCCGGTTTCGCCCGCAGATCAGTCAATTCCTTCAGGCGCGACCCGCGCCCTCCGGCCAGAACGAAAGCCATGGCTTGCGACGAAAGCCGGGCATTGGGTTTTGACGACATTACATCCTCCCGAGATGCGGCGTGACCGCCATTATTTGGTTCAAGCTTGACGAAAATAGACTGCCGACAACGGCGGCAAAGTGACCAGCGCCGATTGGTTCTGCCCATGCCAGGGTGTCGGTTCGGCAACCACCCCGCCTGAATTGACGCGATTGCCGCCGCCGTAAACCGCACTGTCGCTGTTCAGCACTTCATTCCAATGCCCGACAGCCGGCAGACCGATCCGCATCTGGCGTTCCACCGGCGTCATATTGACCGCAACCACCACCATCGGATCGCCCGTGCGGCCCTTGCGCGCCCAGACATAGGTCGATCCTTCGGCATCATTGCCTTCCAGCCACTCAAACCCCTCAGCCCGCGTGTCGTTCACGTAAAGCGCGGGCGTCGCGCGGTACAGATGGTTCAGATCGCGCACCAGGCTTTGCATGCCCTTGTGTTCAGCGACCTCCAACTGGTGCCAGTCCAGGCTTTGATTGTGGTTCCATTCCGCGCCTTGGGCAAACTCGCAGCCCATGAACAGCAGTTTCTTGCCCGGATGCCCCCACATGAACCCATAATAGGCCCGCAGATTGGCGAACTTTTCCCAACCGTTGCCCGGCATCTTGGCAATCATGCTGCCCTTGCCATGCACCACTTCGTCATGGCTGATCGGCAGAATGTAATTCTCGCTCCACGCATAGACCAAACCAAAGGTCATCTGATGGTGGTGATATTTGCGGAACAGCGGGTCTTTCTGCATGTAGGACAAGGTGTCGTTCATCCAGCCCATGTTCCACTTGAACCCGAACCCCAGCCCGCCGTGGTTCGCCGGGCGCGACACACCCGGAAATGCCGTGCTTTCCTCGGCCACTGTCATGATCCCGGGCACTTCGCCGTAAGCTGTGATATTGGTGCGCTGCAACACCGCAATCGCCTCGTAATTCTCGCGCCCGCCATCCTTGTTCGGCAACCACTCGCCGGATTTGCGGCTGTAATCGCGGTAAAGCATCGAGGCGACCGCATCGACACGCAACCCGTCCAGATGGTATTCCTCCAGCCAATACAACGCGTTGGACACCAGATAGTTCGAAACCTCGGTCCGCCCGTAATTGTAGATCAGCGTGTTCCAATCCTGATGGAACCCTTCGCGCGGGTCTTGGTGTTCATACAACGAAGACCCGTCAAACCGCCCCAATCCGTGCGGGTCGGTGGGAAAATGCCCCGGCACCCAGTCCAGCAGCAGCCCGACACCCTTGTTGTGCGCCGCCTCGACAAAGGCACGAAATTCGTTGGGCGTGCCATGCCGGATCGTCGGCGCGAACAGACCCACCGGCTGATAACCCCAAGATCCGTCAAACGGATATTCCGACACCGGCATCAGCTCGATATGGGTAAAGCCCATGTCGGCCACGTAATCGACCAGTTGTTCCGCCAGTTCCAGATAGGACAGCATCCGGTTGCCCGGTGCCCGCTTCCACGACCCCAGATGCACCTCGTAGACAGAGATTGGCGCGTCAATGTTTTGTGCCGCAGCCCGTGTCGTCATCCAGCCCTGATCGTGCCACGCCCGGGGTCGGATATCCCGCACCACCGACGCATTCGCCGGCGGATGCTCCGAGCCAAAGCCGACTGGATCGGCCTTCAGCGGCATCACCGACCCGTCTGCCGCCCGGATTTCATATTTGTAACTGGACCCGTCCTTCAGCCCCGGAATGAAGGCTTCCCACACGCCGGTTGCCCCGCGCCGCCGCATCGGGTTACGCCGGCCGTCCCAGATGTTGAAATCACCAACCACCGACACGCGCTGCGCATTGGGCGCCCAGACCGCGAAATGCACGCCGTCCACGCCTTCATGGGAGATCAGATGCGCCCCCAACACCTGCCAGATGCGCTTGTGGGTGCCTTCGCCCAAAAGATATTCGTCCATCTCGCCCAGCACCGGGCCAAAGTGGAACGGATCGTCAAATTCCCATTCCGTGTCATGTCTCCGCGCCCGCAGCCGGTAGTCGGTCTTTTTGCTCAGCCACGCCTGAAACAGCCCGTCAAAGCCATGCACCGGCACCGCCTCGATGGCTTTGGAACCTTTGGCCCCCACTACCCACAGCTTTTCCGCCCCCGGCACAAAGGCCGTGACCACCCATTCCTTGCCGCGCAGATGTTGCCCCAGAACCGAAAACGGGTCGCCATGACGCCCCTCGACAATCGCCCAAGCGGTGTCCGTGTCGAGCGAGTATTGCGTCATGTTGTCCTCACAAGGCTGACGGGATGGACCAGATGTCCTGCATATAACTGCGGATTGTGCGATCAGACGAGAAATAGCCGGAACCTGCCGTGTTCATCGCCGCCATCCTGATCCAACGTTCGCGGTCGGCAAAGGCGGTATCCACCTGTGCCTGTGCCGCATCGTAGGCGTCAAAATCCGACGCGACGAGGAAATAATCATGGTGCCAGACCCGCCTGACCAGATCATGATAGCGGTCTGGCTGGCCGGGCGAAAACAGCCCTTCGGCAATCTGCTGCAACACCACCTGCAAGGCCGGACTGGCCTCGATCGCCTTGCGAGAATGGTCGGGGTCTTCGCGGCGTTTCTGCGCCTGTTCGGTGGTCATGCCGAACAAAAAGAAGTTGTCGGCGCCGACTTCCTGCAAAATCTCGACATTGGCCCCGTCCAGCGTGCCAATCGTCGGCGCACCGTTCATCATGAACTTCATGTTGCCGGTGCCCGAGGCTTCCTTGCCTGCGGTCGAAATCTGCTCTGACAGGTCCGCAGCAGGCACCAGATGTTCTGCCATCGAAACGTTATAGTTCGGCGGATAGATGATTTTCAGTAGATCCCCGGTCTTGGGGTCATTGTTGATCACCGTCGCCACATCATTGATCAGATGGATGATTTCCTTGGCCACCGCATAGCCCGGCGCCGATTTGCCACCAAAAATCTTGACGCGCGGCACCCAGTTTGCGGTCGGATTTTCCCGCAACCGGTTCCAATGCGCCACCGTCTGCAACACATTCAACAACTGGCGTTTGTATTCATGTATCCGCTTGATCTGAATGTCGAACAGCGCGTCCGGGCTGACTTTCACCCCGCACTGCGCCTTGATCCAGCCCGCCAGCGCCACCTTATTCTGCCGCTTGGCCGCGTCAAATTCACCGCGGAACGCCTTGTTCTCGATATGCGGCTCCAACTCGCGCAGCCGGTCCAGATCATCTTCCCAGCCTGCTCCGATCCGGTCGGTGATCAGGTTCGACAAGGGCCGGTTCGACATTTTCAGCCAGCGCCGTGGCGTCACGCCATTGGTCTGGTTGATCACCCGCCCCGGATGCAACTTGTCCAGTTCCGGGAACAACGACGACTTGACTAGGTCCGAATGCAGCGCCGACACGCCGTTGACCTTGTGCGCCATCACGAAGGCCAACTCGCCCATCCGCACCTCATGGTGCTTGACGATGCCCACATAATGCGGCCGCCCCGGATAGGTCGCCTTGTGCCAGTTGTCGATGCGCTCGACGATCTGCATGTGACGCGGCAGCACGTTGCCAAAGGTAAACGTCGACCACCGCTCCAGCGCCTCTGGCAGCAGCGTGTGGTTGGTATAGCCCAGACAGGCCCGCGCGGTTTCAATCGCCGCATCAAACGCCATGCCATGCTCATCCGCCAGCAATCGCACCAGTTCCGGCCCCGCAATCGCCGGATGGGTGTCGTTCATCTGGATCGCCACGTATTTCGGCAGCGCCTGCAAATCGGTATGCTTGGTCAGATACCGCCGCAGAATGTCCTGCAAGGCCGATGAAGTCAGGAAAAACTCCTGCTTCAACCGCAGTTCCTTGCCGGCATAGGTCGTGTCATCGGGGTACAAAACCCGGCTCAACGTCCGCGCCAAAGCCTCCGGCTCCGCAGCGGCAGCAAAATCACCCCGGTTGAACCGGTCAAGGTTGAACATCGTCGTGGGTTTCGCCCCCCACAACCGCAGCGTATTCGCCCATTTGCCCTGCCAGCCGATCACCGGTGTGTCATAGGCCGAGGCCAGAACCGTCTCGCCCGGCGCCCAGCTTTCGCGACCATCCTTGACAACAACCTCGCCTTTGAAGCCGACGGTGTAATTGCTTTCCGGTCGCTCGAATTCCCACGGATTGCGGTGCATCAGCCAGTCTTCCGGGGTTTCCGCCTGCTGACCACCACTGAAATGCTGGCGAAACAGACCATGCTCGTACCGGATGCCATAGCCGTAAGCCGGACAGCCCACAGTCGCCATCGACTCGATGAAACAGGCGGCCAACCGCCCCAGCCCACCATTGCCCAAGGCCGCATCCGGCTCGTCTTCCACCACGGCACGGAAATCCTGACCAAACCCGGCCATCACCTCCACCGCCATATCCCGCAGCCCCAGATTGACCGTCGCGTCCTCCAGCAACCGCCCGATCAGGAATTCCATCGACAGATAATAAACCCGCTTGCGATCCTCCGCCCAAGTCCTGCGGGTCGATGTGAACCACGGCTCGACAATCCGGTCGCGGATCGCAAAGCTCAACGCCATCCGCCAATCGTAGGTGCTGGCGTTCGGCGCATCCTTGCCCAGGGTCGAGGTCAGATGGCGCAGCACATCGTTTTGCAGCAGGTTCGGCGTCAGGCTCATGTCATTCATTGTCATTTTTTCTCGCGTGATGGGGTTGTCCCCAGCCTATATCCCCAAGCAGGCCCGTCAAGCAACGTCACCGCCGATCGGCGGAACCGCTTCAAATCCCCAAACCGCTTTCCTGTTACCGCAAACAGTGCCGGAAATCTTCCCGCTTTGCATAAACGATAATCATTGTGACAATCTCAAAGCGCTTTGAAGGACAATGTCAAGGTGGCCCAATCCCGCCGCCCGCAGATGCGGGGGCCGCCGGTTTTTGATGACAGCCCCTGCCCGACCTGTCGCATCTTTGCCGTCATAACGCCCTTTTGAAGGCATCACCCAACGTAACCCCTTGTTCTCGCGTTGCATTGCCCACCAACTTGGCCTAACCGATCACAATCCTTCCTTGGTTCCGTCTTCATGATGCCCAACGGCCGGATGAAATTGGAAAACAGGCAGAACGCCGAAAACCGGACGACGGAGCAGTCAGATGTCGACGAAACCTAGCGCGCAGCAGGGCAGCGGCCCGCAGGCCCCGCAGCAACAGCAGGGCCAAACCAGCCCCGCACCGCAGCAATCTGGTGCCGGCAGCGTCCAAAAACCGCAGATTCGCGACTGGGCTTCGATCTGATCCAGACTGCCCGTTGCGTTCGACCGCGGCGCCGCTAGGGTAAGTGCCCGTCTTTTCCCGGTGCCCAGATGTCTAACCCGATCTCCTCGATCCGCAACCTCGGCCCCGCGACCGAGGCTCATTTCGCCAAGGCTGGTATCACCACGGCCGAACAATTGTATGCGCTGGGTGCCGACGCCGCCTATCGCCGCTGGCTCGACGCCGGCCTGCCCCCGCATTTCATCGGCTATTACGTGCTCGTCATGGCTTTGCAGGGCCGCCCGTGGAACGACTGCAAGGGCGACGAGAAAAAGGCGTTGCGGGTCAAATTCGATGCCCTGATCACAGACACCAATGCAAAAGGCCGCTCCGAATTCGAAGCGGCCCTCAATATGCTCGGAGTGATCGAAAAGCCTCAGCCGACCAGTTCAAGGCCCGAGAAATAGAACGCAATCTCGCGCGCCGCCGACGCCGCGCTGTCCGATCCATGCACCGAATTCTCGCCCTTCGACAGCGCGAAATCCTTGCGGATCGTGCCCGCGGCAGCGGCAGCCGGGTCGGTCGCACCCATCACTTCGCGGTTCTTCAGAATCGCGTTCTCGCCTTCCAGAACCTGCACGACCACCGGCTCTGACGCCATGAAGGCGCACAATTCGCCGTAGAACCCGCGCTCTTTATGCTCAGCATAAAATTCGCCCGCTTGCGCCACCGACAGATGGATCCGCTTGGACGCGACAACGCGCAAGCCGGCATCCTCGAACTTGGCAACGATCTTGCCGGTCAGGTTGCGCTTGGTGGCGTCGGGTTTGATGATCGACAGGGTGCGTTCGATGGCCATGATATTCTCCAGATGACAAAGCGCGAAGCCGCTGCCCCGCGCCGAAATGATGCGCGGACCGGCTATCACGCGAGCTATCCCTTGAAAACCCCAATGCGCCCGTGTTTCCTGCGCCAAAGAAGACCACGATGCCCTCCTTCACCCTCGTCGGCCTCGACCATGTTGTTTTGCTGATCGACGACATGGCCAATGCAATGGCCTTCTACGCCGATGTCCCCGGCTACACCTATCCCGCGCTCGGGATGGAACAAGTCTGGTGCAGCTCCGCCCTGATCATGCTGTGGGACACCAGCCACCCCGGCACCGCCGCCGCCATCCCGCCGGTCAAAGGTGGCCGCAACGTCGATCACGTCTGCATCACCACCACCCCCTTCGCGCCCGAAGCGATGCGAACCCACCTCGCGGCCCACGGCATAGCCATCGAGCGCGAAGCCTTG
>JANYFE010000054.1 GCA_025362795.1 Rhodobacterales bacterium
AGGTTGCCGAGTTCCAAGTTCGTGTGGCCGTCCTGAACGGCTTCACCGCGCTCGGCATACCCGTCACTGAAGCCGTGGGATGAGTCCGTCCGGGGAAAGGGTAACCTCGGTCATCAAACGATTTGTGCAACAGAGCCGCGCATCTGAACCCGGCGGTATCATTGGGTATGGTGACGGCAGGGCGGATGAGTGTTCTGGAATTTGTCGGCTATGCGGTGGCGCAGGTCGTTGGCGCCATCCTGGGTGCGGGCGTGATCTGTGTGATCGCCTCGGGCAAGGCGGATTATGCGCTGGCGACGAATGGGCTGGGCCAGAACGGCTAAGGGCCAGGCTATCTGGGCGAATATTCGCTTGGTGCGGCACTGGTGTTTGAAGCGGTGATGACGTTCATTTTCGTCACGGTCATTCTGGGTGCGACCGGCAAAGGTTCGTCGGCGGGTTTTGCCGGGCTGGCGATTGGTCTGACGCTGACCGCCATTCACCTGACCGGCATCAATGTGACCGGCGTTTCGGTCAACCCGGCGCGGTCGATTGGGCCGGCACTGTTTGCCGGGGCGCATGCGCTATCGCAGTTGTGGGTGTTCATTCTGGCACCGCTGGTCGGTGGCGCACTCGCGGGCGTGGTGTACCGCGCAGGATTCACGCAGGCGGATTGACGATCAGGGGCGGCCCCTTGGGAGCCGCCCTTTGCCAATTACCCGATCAGCGGGCCAGAGCGGCCATAAGCCTCGTCATAGTGCCGCCGCAGGCGTTGCAGAGCGATACGAAGCACAATTTTTCCCGACCGCGCGGCCCAGCCCATGCGGCGTTCGGCCGCCTCGATCCCCTCCAGAAAGCAGCAGACCCGCAGCGCAACATCGCCCAGGCCGGGCCCAAGATCACGCAAGGCCACCGCGACCCGGTCACGCGCCGCACGCGGGCCTTCGGCGCCACCCGAGTCAGACCGAAAGCCACCCCGGTCGCTGCTGGTCAGAAACCGTTCCCAGTTCTGGGCCACGCGCGGTCCCATCTGCGCCAGTTCGAAATCCTCGCGGAATCGCTCTGCCGCTTCGATCAGGTCGGGCTCCAGAAAAACGCGGCCATCCTTGTCGCGCCGTCGCCCCAGCACAGCCACCGGGCTTTCGGCCAGATTGTAACGGATGCGGCGCGGGCCGTCCTCGCCCGCCACATCGCGTTCGCCCCATTCGCGGTGCTGGCTGCCAAAGGGCGTCGCCGCCTCTGCCATCCCCAGACGACCCGCCTCTTCCGTATCGATCATCCGTTTCAGCGCGGCGCGGCCGGTCGCAGACAGCTGATAGCTTGTCACCCGCCCGGATCTGCGACAGGTGATCCAGTCCTTCAGCGCGAAAGCCTGCGCCACGGCGCGTTCGACAACCCCGGTGCGGGCCGTGCGACCGTCCGGGAATTCCCGCATCACCACCGCTTTTTCCATATCTGGGGCAATGGCCAGCACCGCCCCCGGTTCGGCCAGTCGTCGCAGGATGCGGCGGCCTTCGCGCAGGATCGTCGCGTCGTCCGGGATCAGGTTCTGGTGGCGGATCGGTGCCGACATGGGGCTTTGGTCCTTTCTGGCTGGGTCTGGTGCAGGCATCCCTGAGCCCCGTGACAGGGCTTGCAGCGCTTCGTCCAGCAATGGATCGTCGCGCCGTCCTTCATAGCGCCGCACCTGGCGCAACACGGTCGAGGCATGCAGGCCGTCACGCCGGGCAATGGCGCGAAACGACAGCCCCTCTTCGGTGTGGTCCAGATACAGGCGTACTGCGCCGGGAAGCCAGGCGGGCAGTGTGGCTGCAGCGTTGAGATCAGGTTGCATCATGTCGTTCCGTTCCGACATCGGGTCGGATGTTCGATTTTTGAACATTTTCAACCGTGAGTGGCATTCATTACCCAATCGTTAACTTCTGAGGCAGCTCGTATAATTGTTTCTAAATCCTAAACAAACTGGAAACCACCGCGCGGCGCAAATGGTGATTATGCAACGCTGGGTTGTGATGGTGCAGAGTGCCCCAATCAACAAAGGAGCCTCACATGACCGACTTCCGCGCCCTGCTTGCCGACCTGCGCCGCCCGCAGCTTTTGATTCGCGCCGCCCGGCTTGGATTGGCCGATTATCGCCGCGACCGTGACTTGCGCCGTCTTTTGGACGCGCAACCCACCCCGATCCGCGCCGTAACCCGACTATTGGGCGAAGAAGAGGTACTGGAGGCCACCCGCAAATCCGGCGATGCCGGCTATTCGGTTTCGCGTCACATCGAGGTGCTGATCGCGCTGATGGCAGAAGTCAGTCTGCTGCCGCGTCTGATCAGTGCCTGAAGAGAAGCCCGCGCTCCGATCCGGGGCGCGGGCCTGATTGTTTCCGATAGTGCGCCAATGGCTAGACGAAGGCGTCGGGCATTTCGGATTTGCGGCGGGCAACATAGTCGCCCAACGCATCGCTAATGCCAATGTCCAGATCAGGCTGCTGATAGTCGCCCAGCATCTTTTTCACCCGTTCACCCGCCAAAGTCTGGGTGTCCCGTGCGCCTTCTTCGGCCCAGGTTTCGAACGGTTTGTAGTCGAACAGATCGCTGCGCCAGAACGCGGTCTTGAAATTCGCCTGCGTATGTTCGCAACCCAGATAGTGGCCACCCGGCCCCACCTCACGGATCGCATCCATTGCCTGGCCATTCAGATCCATGTGAACGCCCTGCGCCAGATGGTGCAAGGTGCCCAGCTGATCGGCGTCCATCACGAATTTTTCGTACGAACTGACCAGCCCGCCCTCCAGCCAACCACAGGCGTGGAGCATGAAGTTGACGCCGGCCAACAGCGCCATGTTCAGGCTGTTCGCCGTTTCGTAAGCTGCCTGCGCGTCCGGCAGTTTTGAGCCGCAGAACGCCCCGCCCGACCGATAGGGCAGACCCAGACGCCGCACCAGTTGCCCTGCCCCATAGGTGATATGGGCGGCTTCCGGCGTCCCGAACGTCGGCGCACCGGAGTTCATGTCGATCGAGGTCACGAAGGCCCCGGCGATCACCGGGGCGCCGGGGCGCACCAGCTGGTTATAGGCAACGCCTGCCAGAACCTCTGCCAGCACTTGCGTCAATGTACCAGCCACCGTGACCGGGGCCATCGCACCGCCGACGATGAAGGGCGAGACGATGGTGGCCTGATTGGCCTGTGCATAGACCTCCATCGCGCCCATCATGATGCCATCAAAGGTCATCGGAGAGTTGATGTTGATGAGCGAGGTCATCACGGTATTCTGGTCAACAAAACTGTCCCCGAACAGGATCTTGGCCATCGCCACCGAGTCCGCGGCGCGGCTGGGTTCCGTCACCGACCCCATGAAAGGTTTGTCGGAATACAGCATATGCGACAGCACCATATCCAGATGGCGTTTGTTGACCGGCACATCCGTCGGCTCGCAGACCGTGCCGCCGGAATGGTGCAACCATTTCGACATGTAACCAAGTTTGACGAAATTCTGGAAATCGGCGATCGTCGCATAGCGGCGGCCGCCTTCCGCATCACGCACAAAGGGCGGGCCGTAGACCGGGGCCAGCACCAGATTGCGGCCACCAATATCGACGTTGCGCGCCGGGTTGCGGGCGACCTGGGTAAAGGACTTGGGGGCAGTTGCACATAGTTTCCTCGCCAGACCGCGCGGAATGTGGACCCGCTCGCCGCGCACATCGGCGCCGGCCTCGCGCCAGCGCTGCAAAGCCGGTTCGTTTTCGACGAAGTTCACGCCGATCTCTTCCAGAATGGTGTCAGCGTTCCATTCGATGATCTGCAGCGCTTCTTCGTTCAGAATCTCGAAATTCGGGATGTTGCGCTGGATGAACCGCGCCGTTTCAAACGACACAGCCGTCCGCTCTGCCCGCCGCGTCGCCCCACCGCCGCCCCGTGCCCTGCGCCCGCCCCGCTCGGCCTCAACCGTATCGCTCATCATCGCTCTCCGAATGTTTGCGCCGTTATGCCGCCAACCCTGGCCCGATGGCTCCCCGAATGCGCCGCTTGCTCTCCAAAACCGACATGAACCTAGCTTGGAAACGACGCGCACAAATTTTCTGTCCCGAAATATCCCACCGGGGCATGAGAGTGTGCCCCCCCGATTGGCGCCTGCCCGGACCACCGCCGCCCCTTGCACTTTCCCACCCCTTTGGCTACGCGGGCGCATGAAAAATCCTGACCGCCTTCTGATCATCGACTTTGGCAGCCAAGTCACGCAATTGATTGCGCGCCGCCTGCGCGAGTTGCATGTGTATTGCGAAATTCACCCGTTCAACAAAGTGACCGAGGCGTTTCTGGCTGAATTTGCGCCCAAAGCGGTGATCTTGTCGGGCGGTCCGGCATCGGTTTTTGCCGAAGGGGCGCCGCTGCCACCCCGGGCCGTGTTCGGTCTGGGCGTGCCGATTCTGGGCATCTGCTATGGCCAGCAAGCGATGATGCATCTTCTGGGCGGCAAGGTGCAGCGCGGCCACGGCACCGCCGAATTTGGCCGGGCCTATGTCACGCCGACCGAGGAGAAGCTGTCGATCCTCGACGGCTGGTTTGCCGAGGGCCGCGAACAGGTCTGGATGAGCCACGGCGACCATGTCTCTGAAATTGCCCCGGGTTTTCAGGTTTACGGCACGTCGCCCAGTGCACCGTTTGCCATCACTGCCGACCCCGCCCGCCATTTTTACGCCGTGCAGTTTCACCCAGAAGTGCACCACACCCCAAAGGGTGCCAAGCTGTACGAAAACTTCGTCAAACTCGCCGGCTTCAAGGGCGATTGGACGATGGACGCCTACCGCGAGGCCGCGATCCAGCGCATCCGTGATCAGGTCGGCACCGCCAAGGTGATCTGCGGGTTGTCGGGTGGCGTCGACAGTTCGGTGGCCGCGGTGCTGATCCACGAAGCGATCGGCGACCAGTTGACCTGCGTGTTTGTCGACCACGGCCTGCTGCGGTTGGGCGAGGCCGAACAGGTCGTCACGATGTTCCGCGACCATTACAACATGCCCCTGATCCATGCCGATGAAAGTGATCTGTTCCTTGGGGCGCTGGAAGGCGTCAGCGACCCGGAAACCAAGCGCAAGATCATCGGCAAACTGTTCATCGACGTGTTTCAAAAACATGCGCATGACGTGGGTGGGGCAAAATTTCTGGCGCAGGGCACGCTTTACCCCGACGTGATCGAGTCAGTGTCGTTCAGCGGCGGGCCATCTGTGACCATCAAAAGCCACCACAACGTCGGCGGATTGCCGGAAAAGATGGGACTGAAGCTGGTCGAGCCCCTGCGTGAACTGTTCAAGGACGAGGTTCGCGCCTTGGGACGCGAATTGGGACTGCCCGCCAGTTTCATCGGTCGTCACCCTTTCCCCGGCCCAGGTCTGGCAATCCGCTGTCCGGGAGAGATCACCCGTGAAAAGCTGGATATCCTACGGCAGGCTGATGCGGTCTATATTGACCAGATCCGCAAGCACGGCCTTTATGACGAGATCTGGCAGGCCTTCGCCGCCATTCTGCCGATGAAAACCGTGGGGGTGATGGGCGACCATCGGACCTATGACTTTGCCCTGGCGCTGCGGGCGGTGACGTCGGTTGATGGCATGACGGCGGATTACTATCCGTTCACGCATGATTTCCTTGGCGAAACCGCGACGCGGATCATTCAGGAAGTACCAGGCATCAACCGGGTGTTCTACGACTGCACCTCGAAACCGCCGGGGACGATTGAACTGGAATGATCCGGCTGACAGGCCATTTCAACGCGGCGGATGCGGCAGAGGCGGCGGTGATCGGTCGGCACCTGCCCGCACATGTTGCGCTGAACCGTGCCGAGGCGGGGTGCCTGTCCTTCACAGTGACACAGACTGCCGATCCGCTGGTCTGGCAGGTCGAGGAAACCTTCACCGATCAGGCCGCTTTGATGTGCATCAGTCGCGCAACCGGGCGTCAGCGTGGTTCGCTGCCACCCAAGGGATGCAGCGTGACTACCAGATCACCGAAGAATAGCCGCCTAGCCGCGCACCGCCGCCACGATGGCCGCCACGTCGATCTTTTGCATCGTCATCATTGCATCAAAGGCGCGTTTGGCGACATCGCCGCCCGCAGCCATCGCATCGGTCAAAACCTGCGGCGTGATCTGCCAGGACAGGCCCCATTTGTCGCGGCACCAACCGCAGTAGCTTTCCGCGCCGCCATTGCCGACGATCGCATTCCAGTAGCGGTCGGTTTCTGCCTGATCCCCGGTGGCGATCTGGAACGAAAACGCTTCGGTATGGTGGTTGAACGGTCCGCCATTCAGACCCATGCACGGGATGCCAACCACGGTGAAATCAACGGTCAGGACATCACCCTTTTTGCCACTCGGATAGTCGCTCGGGGCGCGATGGACCGCGCCGACATGGCTGTCGGGAAACGTTGCGGCATAGAATCTGGCAGCCTCTTCGGCACCGCGATCATACCACAGGCACAAAGTGTTCTTGGTCATCGCATCCTCCCGCCCTGAGACGCGGACCCGCACCGGCCAGGAGATTTGCCGGCGCTGGGCCTGTCAATCAGGCAAAACTAGCGTGCCGGACGGTTTCACTCAAGGGCAAGCGATCGTTGGGGCGTTCGCGCGCTTGCAGCGTCTCGTGCAGGTTTGCCGGGTTGCCTTGCCGCCCCACAGCGACAATCGCGTGGATCGCATAGCCCGCCGGAAGGTTTAGATTGGCCGCCGCCTTGGCGTGGTCAAAGCCGCCCATGCCATGTGCTGCCCAGCCATTCAGGTGAGCTTGCAATGCCAGTTGCGCCCAAGCGGCCCCGGTGTCGAAAGCATGGAACGGGTTCGGCACTTCGGCTTCGTCCTTCAGAGTCGTGGTTTTCGAGGCGATAACGATCAACGCCGCAGCTTTTTCGGCCCAACCGCGGTTGAACGGCACCAACGCATCGGCAATCGCCGCAAAACCGGCATCGCCGCGCAGGCCGTAGACGAAACGCCACGGCTGCACATTGCTGGCAGAGGGAGCCCACCGCGCGGCTTCCAGCAAGGTCAGAACATCGGCTTGCGACATCGCCTCAGCCGCAAAAGCGCGGGGCGACCAGCGGCCAGTGAATTGGGCATCGACCGGATGGTCGGCGATGCGAAGGTTTTTAACGTGGGCGTTCATGTTTCACCTGTGAGTTTGGTTGGTGGGATTCTAGGCCATGCTGCATCTGCAGAAAATTCTGCATTTGCGCCCAGGCTTGGTGCGCAGGTGAACAGTCATGGCACTGGATGGGCCGGGATGAAGGACCACGCGCTCTGGCATCCGGCGACGGATCGCGATAAATCGACCCATGGCCGTCGCATCGCAAAACATCATTTTTCGCAACAAGGATTTCGGCCTGTATTTTGTGGCCATGTTTCTTGTCACCTTCGGCAGCCAGATCGAGGCGGTGACCATCGGCTGGCAAGTCTACCAACTGGGCCGCGCCACCGGGTCGATCAAGGAAGCCGCATTGCTGGTCGGCATGGTCGGGCTGGTGCAGTTCGTGCCGATGTTCGCGCTGACCCTGTTCGCCGGCTCGCTGGCCGACCGGGTGTCGCGCCGCGCCATCGTGATATGCGCCATCGTGACCGAGGCACTGGGCGTGGTCGGTTTGTTTGCACTGGCGCTGTATCCCGCGCCATCCTTGCCGTGGATCTTTGCGATTGCCGCCCTTTTCGGGGCGTCCCGCGCATTTTTCCGCCCGGCGTCCTGGGCATTGATGCCGATGCTGGTGCCGAAAACCGAAGTGGCCCGTGCGATTTCGCTGTCATCATTGGGGGGTGAGATTGCGGTGATCACCGGGCCGTGGATCGGCGGATTGCTGATCGCCGGGGCCACCGCCTATGCCTATGCAGCGGTGGTGGTGTTTTACGCGGTGGCGCTGCTGTTCATCCTGATGATCCGGCGCAACACCACGCCGGAACGCCAGCCGGGCAGTCAGATGCAACTGATCCGCGAAGGGCTGATCTATGTCTGGCAAAGCAAGATCATCTTTGGCGCCATCTCGCTGGACCTGTTCGCGGTGCTTTTGGGCGGAGCGACCGCATTGCTACCTGCTTTCGCTAGTGACATTTTGCAGGTTGGGCCGACCGGCTTTGGCCTGCTGCGCTCTGGTCCCGCAATCGGGGCGGCCTTGATGGCACTTGCCCTGTCACGCTGGCCACTGAAGCGGCAGGCGGGGGTGCGGATGTTCTGGGCGGTGGCGGCATTCGGGCTGGCGACGGTGGTGTTCGGTCTGTCAAAATCATTGCCGCTGTCGATACTGGCGCTGGCCGTGCTGGGCGCTGCGGATATGGTTTCGGTCTATGTCCGCCAGACCCTGATGCAGATCGTCACCCCCGACCACATGCGGGGCCGGGTGTCTTCGGTATCGGGCCTGTTTATCTCTGGCTCCAACGAGTTGGGCGAGTTTGAAAGCGGCGTGGTGTCGCGCTTTGTCGGTCCGGTTGCGGCGGCGGTTCTGGGTGGTGTGGGGACGCTGATCGTGACCGCCATCTGGGCCTGGAAATTCCCCGATCTGCGCCGTGCCGACCGGCTGGATGGCGAAGACCGGGTCGAGCCCGCCACCCCATGACCGACGCCGTCCGGCCCTTTCGCGCCGCGCTGTGGATGCTTGGGTCAGTGGTGGCATTTACTGTCATGGCTGTCGCCGCCCGCAATGTGTCGCACTTTCATGACACGTTCGAGATTCTGACTTTTCGCTCTGCCGTGGGTCTGGTGCTGGTGCTGGCCTACGGGATCACGACGGGCCGCATTGGTGAGGTCAGCACCAAGAACCTGTCCGGGCACTTCATCCGCAACATCGTGCATTTCACCGGGCAGAACCTGTGGTTTCTGGCGATCGGCCTTATCCCCCTGGCGCAGGTCTTTGCGCTGGAGTTCACCTCGCCGATCTGGGTGATCCTGCTGTCGCCGCTGTTCCTTGGCGAGCGGCTGACGCCCACCCGTCTGATGGCCGCGGCATTGGGTTTTGTCGGCATTCTGATCGTGGCCCGGCCAGACATAAGCGCCCTGAGCCCCGGTATCCTGGCCGCAGCGGGGGCGGCAATGTGTTTTGCCGCCGTCACCATCCTGACCAAGCGGCTGACGCGCGGTGTCAGTGTCATCGGCATTCTGTTCTGGCTGACGCTGATGCAGCTCTGCTTCGGTTTGATCTGCGCGGGCTATGATGGTCACATCGCGTGGCCCACCGCGCAAACTTTACCATGGTTGGCGTTGATCGGCTTATGCGGGGTGACTGCCCATCTGAGCCTGACCACCGCCCTGTCGCTTGCCCCAGCCAGCTATGTCGTGCCCATCGACTTTTTGCGCCTGCCGCTGATCGCTGTGATCGCGGCGCTGGTCTATGCCGAGCCGATTGACCCCTGGGTGCTGGTTGGTGGCACGGTGATCTTTGGCGGAATCTGGCTGAACGTGCACAGCCAATGGCGCGGGTCCGACCCCCGCCAAACCGCAATCACAAAATAGTGACGCCGCGTCATTTATTGACCCGTTGGCGAAGGCGCGTTTAGCCTTGTCATGAACACTCGCCTCAGAGCAGCCGCAGAAGACGGTTCAAGGGCGGATGTAGTTCATGGGGAGATAGACATGAAATATTTTGGGCTTGGGCTAGCCGCCCTTGCACTTGGCGCCACCACCGCACATGCCGGGGGGATAGACCGGTCCGGGCAAAGCAACGGCATCCTGTTTGAGCCCGGCCGGGTGATGCAGTTGAGCTTTGGTTCGGTCACGCCGGATGTCGGCGGCACCGATGTGCTGGGCAACAAGATTGGCAATGTTGGCGCAAATTTCCTGCAACTGGGCTTTGCCTACAAGGCCGATCTGAACGACAAGTTGTCCTATGCCTTCATTCTGGACACGCCTTTCGCGGCGGACGTGAAATATCCCGGCAGTTCGGCCGGCACCATGCTGGGCGGCACCGTGGCCAAAGCCAATGCGACGGCGCTGACGGGCTTGCTGCGCTATAAATTCAATGACCGGGTCAGCGTATTCGGTGGCCTGCGGGCGCAACAATCCAGCGCCCATATCGATTTGCGCGGTCTGGCTTATGGCGGGTTCAACGGCTATTCGGTCGATCTGGGCACAAACACCGCCGTTGGTTACCAAATCGGGGCGGCCTATGAAATCCCGGATATCCACTTGCGCATCGCCCTCAGCTACAACTCGGCGATCAGCCACAATTTCGGCACGCTGGAAACAATCAGCGGGTCGCCGGTTGGCGTGGCCCCGACCAAGGTGCAAACCCCGCAATCGGTGAACATCGACTTTCAATCCGGCGTGGCCAAGGACACGCTGGTCTTTGGCTAGATCCGATGGGTTGACTGGTCAGCGTTTCAGTTGAACCCGGCCTTCTTTACGCCGCGCGCCGGGGGCGGTCTGATCGACCTGAACGACACAGTGACCTATACGCTGGGCGTCGGCCGCCGATTCAGTGACACATGGTCCGGTGCGTTTTCGGTCAGCTATGAAGGCAAGGACAACCCGCTGGTTTCTCCCTTGGCCCCAACCAACGGCAAGATCGGTGCGACGTTGGCGGGCGTCTATACCAGGGACAACATGAAGATCACCGCGGGGCTGAATTATACCAAAGTGGGCAATGCCCAGCCCGAGACTGGCACACCTGACACCGCGCGGGCCAACTTTACCGGCAACTCTGCCATAGGCATAGGCATCAAGGTCGACTTTACGTTCTAAGCCCGCAAGCCGCCGGCGCGGGCGAAAGCACATCTTGCGCAGGAAACGGGTGGCAATTCGGCCTGAACCGGTCATGACTTGGGTTGAACCATCCGCTTTGCAGGCCGGCACGGCCTGGGTCCGTGCCGCGCATTAAAGCCTGCATCGGGCTTGAACACTGCTGATTTCTGGCGGATCAGAGCACTTGGCCCGAGGTCCGTCCGATGTCGCAAGCAACTGCCCAAAAACAAACCGCAATCAGCCTCTTGGCATGGAGCCTGATGGGCGTTCTGGCGTTGATCTGGGGCGGGTCATTCCTGTCCAACCGTGCGGCGCTGGCCGAAATGGGGTTCCTGACCACCGTGGCTTTTCGCGTTGGCGGGGCGGCCGTGGTCCTGTGGACCTATGTCCTGTGGCGCGGCCTGCCGGTGCCTGCGGGCGGCAAATGGCTGATCACCTGCGTCGTTCTGGGCATCTTCAACAACGTCGTGCCGTTTTGTCTGATCGTTTGGGGTCAGACCCAAATCGCCTCGGGTCTGGCTGGTATTCTGAACGCCACCACGGCCATCTTTTCTGTGCTGCTGGCGGCCATGGTCTACCCTGACGAACGCCTGACGCTGCGCAAATCCTGCGGTGTGGCACTGGGCCTTGCAGGGGTTGCAGTGACCATCGGGCCACACGCTTTGGCGCATCTGGATTTCACATCACTTGGCCAACTGGCAATCCTTGGCGCGGCAGTCAGCTATTCGGTGTCAGGCATCTATGGCCGCACTGCCCTGCGTGGTATCCGGCCAGAGGTCGCGTCGGCAGGCATGCTGACGGTGTCCTCTGCCATGCTGATCCCCGCAGCCCTGATGTTCGAGGGGGTGCCGACATTCCACTACCTGCCGCAGACCTGGGCGGCGCTTGCCTATCTGGCGCTGCTGGCCTCCGCTTTCGCCTACATTCTGGTGTTCCGCGTCTTGCAGCTTGTCGGTGCTGGCAACTTTGGCCTTGTCACCCTGCTGATCGCGCCGGTCGCCGTGGTTCTGGGCGCGGTCACCTATGGTGAGGCGCTGCCGCACACCGCCTATCTGGGGCTGGCGCTGCTGGCTGCCGGAATGCTGGTGCTGGACGGGCGGCTGCTTGATAGGTTCACGCGATGACCCAATCACCCGAACCGGTCTGACCTTTTGAGGTCGCGCAAATCTGGCGGGAAAACCGCAGCACAGTTTTCCTTGATTTACGTCTGACGATTTTCCACGTGAAAACCGCCCGAGCCTCGGGTAAAGCCTGTCGCGGGGCGGCATGAGGGTTGGCGATGATTTATCAAAGCGGCGACGAGTTCCGGGCCAGCCCGCGCAAGCGCGTGATGTTGTTCGGCATGTCAGGTCTGGGCAAGACCTATCTGGCAGGTATGCTGCGGGCGGCCGGTGGCTGGTTTCATTACTCTGTCGATTACCGCATCGGCACCCGTTACATGAATGAATACATTGCCGACAATTTCAAACGCGAGGCGATGAAGGTGCCGTTGCTGCGCGAACTCTTGATGACCGACAGCGTTTACATCTCCTCCAACATCACATTCGACAATCTGGCGCCGTTGTCGACCTATCTTGGCAAACCCGGCGATCCGGCCAAAGGCGGGGTGGCCTTTGCCGAATATCAGCGCCGCCAGTTGCAGCATCATGACGCCGAAATCGCCGCCATGCTGGACACCACCCGGTTTATCGACCGGGCGGAAGATATCTATGGCTATCGGAATTTCGTCTGCGACACGTCGGGGTCGATCTGCGAGGTGGTCAACGCCGTCGATGCGAACGACCCGGTGATGCAGGAACTGTCGCAGCATCTGCTGATCGTCTGGATCAAGGGTTCTGACGCCCACAAGGCCGAACTGGCACGACGGTTCGATCGTGCGCCCAAGCCGATGTATTACCGACCCGATTTTCTGTGCGAGTTGTGGGCAGAATTTGTTCGCGGCAAACCCGAGGCGCAGATTGACCCCGACGCCTTCCTGCGCTTCGGCTTTGCCCGGCTGCTGGACCAGCGCCAGCCGCGCTATGCCGCTATGGCGGAGTGGGGCGTGACCGTCACCGCCGAAGAGGTGGCACAAGTCCAAGACGCGGCGGGGTTTGATCACCTGATCGCTACGGCCCTTGATCGCAAGATCACAGCGGCCTAACTGTCGCTTCCCGCGGAGAATCCCATGCCCATCACCCTGCCCCCATCCCTGCCCGCCTTTGACGTTCTGCGCAACGAAGGCGTCGCCGTGATCTCGCCAGACCGGGCGGCGCAGCAGGACATTCGCCCACTGCGCATTGCGTTGCTGAACCTGATGCCAAAAAAGATCCAGACCGAGAACCAGTTTGCCCGGCTGATCGGGGCCACGCCCTTGCAGATCGACTTCCAGTTGATCCGGATGACCGAACACCAGACCAAGAATACCGCCGCGGAGCATATGGCCACCTTTTACCGCCCCTTTGCCGAAGTGGCCGATAGTGGCGAGAAATTTGACGGGTTGATCATCACCGGCGCACCCATCGAACATCTGGCGTTTGAGGATGTGACGTATTGGAACGAACTGGTGCAGTTGATGGACTGGACGCAAAGTCATGTGCAGTCCACGTTTGGCGTCTGCTGGGGCGGGATGGCAATGATCAACCATTTCCACGGTGTCGCCAAACATATGCTGCCCGCCAAAGCGTTTGGCTGCTTTCGCCACGAACCTTTGCACCCGACCTCGCCCTACCTGCGCGGGTTTTCGGACGATTTCGTGATGCCGGTCAGTCGCTGGACCGAGATGAGGCAGGCCGAAGTTGACGCAGCACCGGGCTTGAAAACCCTGATCGGGTCGGATGAGGTCGGGCCATGCCTGATCGAGGATGCCGCCCACCGCGCTCTCTATATCTTCAACCATTTCGAATATGACAGTGACACGCTGAAACAGGAATACGACCGCGATGTGGCCGCTGGCACCCCGATCAACGTGCCGCTGAACTATTACCCCAAGGATGATCCATCCCGCAAACCGCTGAACCGTTGGCGCAGCCACGCGCATCTTTTGTATGGCAACTGGATCAACGAGATTTACCAATCAACGCCGTATGACATTGCGCAAATTGGTCACTAGCCTCGCGATCCTTGGCGCGTTGCTGGTCGCATTGGCGCTATATACAGACGCCCGAGCCTCCCGGCGTGAGGCGGCGGCAGAGGCAGCGGCCCCCCCATTGGGTCAATTGCTGACGGTGAACGGGACCACGGTTCACGCGCTGGTCAAGGGCAGCGGTCCCGACCTGATCCTGATCCACGGGGCATCGGGCAATTTGCGCGATTTCCTGCCGCTGATTGACTTTTTGTCGCCCAGATACCGTGTCATCGCGTTTGACCGCCCCGGCCTAGGCTGGTCCGGGCCGATCCCCGATGGCAGCACGCTCAGGGCGCAGGCGCTGCAACTTGCCGACGCCGCCGTTCAATTGGGCGTCCGGAACCCCATTATCCTGGGCCAAAGCTATGGTGGTTCCGTCGCACTGGCCTGGGCACTTTATGCCCCGCTGAAACCCGCCGCGCTGGTGCTGGTCTCCAGCCCCTCGCTGCCGTGGCCGGGCAAGCTGGACTGGTGGTATCAGCTGACCGCCAGCGGGATCGGGCAGGCCATCGTCATCCCGCTTGCCGCAGCCTTTGTGCCTGACAGCTACGTCAACCGCACCATCACCGACATCTTTGCCCCCGACGCGGCACCGCCCGACTACCTGACTTACATCGGTGCGGGGCTGACCCTGCGCCGCGAGACGCTGCGGATCAATGCCGAACAGGTCAATTCGCTGCGGCCCCAGATCGTCGAAATGTCGCAGAGCTATGCGCAGCTGACCCTGCCCATCGAATTGGTCCACGGCGATGCCGATACTATTGTGCCGCTGACCATTCATTCGCTGCCGCTGTCGCAGCGCCTGCACAACGCCACTCTCACCATTGCGCAGGGCGCGGGGCATATGCCTCACCATTCGCAACCCGCCCTTGTTCTCGCGGCAATCGACCGCGCAGCCCTTCGCGCCGGATTGCGTTAAGCGCCCTGACTGCCATACTTGGGCACAGCAAGGGAGAGTACCATGGACCTGCCATTTGACGGCGCGATCAGCAAGTATTTCAAGACCGGGGCCCCGAAGGACGTCCGCAAGGCCATCGAGAAGGCCGGCAAGGACGAAATCATGTCGCAAAAATATCCTTACCGGGAAGAGATGAAACGCAAGGATTACGACGACCAGATGGCGGCGCTTCAACTGCAGCTCGTGCGCCTGCAAGCCGACGTGAAGGCGACCGGAAAACGCGTCATCTGCGTGTTCGAGGGCCGCGATGCTGCGGGCAAGGGCGGCACGATTTCTGCTTTGCGGTTGAACCTGAACCCGCGCGGCGCCAATGTCGTGGCCCTGTCCAAACCCACCGAACGCGAGATGGCGGAATGGTATTTCCAGCGTTACATTGATTGGTTGCCGTTGATTGGTGAAATCGCGATCTTTGACCGATCGTGGTACAACCGTGCGATTGTCGAAGATGTCTTTGGCTTTTGCACCCCCGAACAGCGCAAAAAGTTCTTTCGCCAACTGCCTGATTTTGAACGGATGATCGCGGAAGAAGGGATCACCCTGATCAAATTCTGGCTTGAAGTGGACCGCCCCGAACAACTCAAGCGCTTCCTTGACCGCGAAAAAGATCCGCTCAAACAATGGAAGCTCAGCAAGATCGACATCGACGGACTGCCCAAGTGGCAAGAGTACTGCACGGCGATTGACGAGACGATGGCGCAGTCCCAATTTCCGTTTGCGCCCTGGACCACGATCCTGTCGGATGACAAATTACGCGCCCGCATCGCTGCCATTCAAACCGTGTTGCTGGCGGTCGATTTCAAGGGCCGCGACCTTAAAGCGATCGGCCAGATCGACAAGCTGATCTGCGGCGACCCCAGTTTGAGGGTGCCGTGAAGCAAGGTTACCATCACGGCAACCTGCGGCAAGCTTTGGTCGAAGCGGCGCTGAAACTGATTTCCGAACACGGGCCGACCGGCTTTACCCTGTCAGAGGCGGCTAAGGCGGCCGATGTGACGCCCGCCGCCGTCTATCGCCATTTCGCGGGTCGCGATGACCTGATCGCCGAGGTGGCGCGGCAGGGTTACGACATATTCGCGGCACTGATGGAATTTGCCTATAACGGCGGCAAACCATCGGCCCTTGCGGCGTTCGAGGCGACCGGGCGGGCCTATCTGGCTTTTGCCCGCAAATATCCCGGCCACTACATGGCGATGTTTGAAAGCGGACTTATTCTGAACACCCATCCCGACCTAGCGCTGGTTGCACAAAAGGCCCGCAATGTGCTGGAACGCGCCGCGGAATCGCTTAGCCAGCATCTGCCAGAGGGCAAGCGCCCCCCTGCCTCGATGTTCTCGGCGCATATCTGGGCGATGTCGCATGGCGTGGTTGAGCTGTTCATGCGCGGCGCCCCCGGTGCCAAATCGCCCTTCTCCCCCGAAGATTTGCTGGAGGCGGGCATCGGCATCTATCTGCGCGGGCTGGGGCTGTTGCGGCCCGATAGCTAGCGGCAGCGGTCCGCTTCATCGCCCGTGTCGCGCACGCGATACCCGCGCTTTATGCCGGACCGCGGTTTAATTTCTTGCCCGGCCCCGTTGGCCTGACGGGCGGCTGTTCTTTGTAATTGCGGATCAGTTCCCAGATCATCGGTGCCATGATCCGTTCCATCATCTCGCGCCCCGAAGCGGGCAGGTCCAGCTGGCCAATCGGCGCATCCGGGGGCGGCAACGGGTCTAGAAACAGTCGGTCGCGCCCAAAATAGCGCTGGGCAATCTGGACATTCCCCGGCTCGTAGATTGCCAGCAGTGCGGCCCGTTCGTCATAAGGCAGCAACAAAGTCGACTGCTCTTGCGGCGTCTTGTCCAGATTCTCGTCGATCGCGGCCAGCGCGTGTTCAAGCGTGGCGCGGAAACTTGGCGGCGCGTCGCCCAACGGCAGACAGCGCATCACTTCGGAAATCAGTGCCGAGTGGCTGGAGTTGATATGCGGTGCATCAGTCAGCCCCTCCATATCGTCAATGCCAACCATTTGGCAAAACGCGGCAACCGGACCGCCCGGCATCTGATCGCGTTCAAATACCCCGAGTATCACGTTGTCGCGCCCAAAAACCTGTTCCAGATGGCCGACATAGCTGTGGTAATCCACCCAGAAAAATTCCGCCCGCTTTGCCATGAATTCGGGCAGGGTGACGTGGCTCAGGCTCTGGTTCCATTGCCATTTGATGTTTTGCAGATACCAGCTTTCCAGCCACATATCCTGACGGCGCAGGCTGAACACCACCTTCACATCGAACTGGCTGGACAGCCCCTTGAACACCGACAGGTCATCCCGCATGCAGATGTCTTCATCGCTGAGGATCACGGATTCAATTGGCACTGCCTTGCTTTCGCAGCGTTTTACCAAATTCTCTGCCAGCTCTTCTGCCGTCGTCTCACCCGAAAACACTGCATTGGCCTGGCGCAGGTGGCGTTTGACCCCGTAGGGATACAAAATCCCGCGCTCGATCAGCGCATCTGTGTTCAGGTGCAGAAAACTCTGGATCGAACTGGTGGCGGTCCGGTGTGCGCCGACATGAAGAAACAGTTTCCGCAATTGCTCTGGCTCCTGAACCGCCAAGAAGTGGCTGCGCGGCTTAGTTGGCATGGCGCTGCGGTGAATGCAACTGCACCCGCCGCCACGATGCGGCCCTAGCGGAACAACACCAGCGCACCCGGCGACCAACCCACACGAGTGCGGGTGCCAATGTCCAGCACGGGCCGCCCAAAGACGTTGCGCATCGACAGTCGCATCGGCTGCTCGGTGCCGTCGATCCTGACGTCGTAGTAGGTCATGTCGCCGTAATAGACGACCTCGTCCACCGTCGCCATGCTTTCGCGGTCAGGTGCGGTCTGCCCGTCAAACAACAGCGTCAGCGTTTCTGGCCGGAAGCCGATCGAGGCACCCGTGGCCGTAGGCTCGCCCGTCACCTGCGCTTCGGCGTCCAAAGTCAGACGACCAAATCCCTGCGATTCGACGTCAACCTTGCCGCCGGATTCAGACAGGATTTTGGCGGGCAGGAAATTCATCGTGCCGATGAAATTGGCCACGGTACGGCTTTTCGGTCGGCGGTACAGGGTTTCGGGGTCGTCAAGCTGGGCAATCTGGCCTTCGAACATCACGGCGATCCGGTCGGACATGACCAGCGCCTCTTCCTGATCATGCGTCACCAGGATGAAGGTGATGCCGACCTGCCGTTGCAACCGGATCAGTTCGACCTGCATCTGTTCGCGCATCTTCTTGTCAAGCGCAGACAACGGTTCGTCCAACAGCAACACTTTGGGTTTCAGGATCAGCGCCCGTGCCAGAGCCACGCGCTGCCGCTGCCCGCCTGACAGAGCATGCGCTGCCCGCTTGCCATAGCCCGCCAGCCCGACCATGGCCAAAGCCTCGGCCACCGCCTTGGCTTTGTCGTCTTTTGAACGGGGATCCTTGCGCAAACCGAAACCCACGTTCTCTTCGACCGTCAGATGCGGAAAAATCGCGTAAGACTGGAACACCATGTTGGTCGGGCGCTGGTTGGCGGGGATCTTGGCCGCATCCTTGCCGTCGATCAGCACGACCCCGGAGGAAATGCCTTCAAACCCCGCGATGGTCCTGAGCAATGTGGTCTTGCCGCAGCCCGATGGCCCCAGCAGCGAGAAAAACTCACCCGCGCGGATCGTGGCGGTGATGCCGCGCAGCGCGTGATAGTCGCCATAGTATTTATGGACGTCCTTGAATTCGATCATGTCTGGCTTGGCCACATTGGATGTTTCGGACGTCACAGGAAGCCTCCGGTATCTTTGGCGCCGGTCTTGGCGATGCCACGACGGCGGAAATATTCAGCTAGGGCGAGAAGGACGATCGACAGCGCCACCAGCACCGCCCCCAAGGCCATGATCGTGGGCACGCTTTTAGGGAACCTGAGCTGGCCAAATATATAGACAGACAACAGCTTGTCCTTCGAACCCAGGAAGTTCGACACCACGAATTCGTCCAGCGATATGGTAAAGGAAATCAGCAAGGACGAGATGATGCCAGGCGTCACCAGCGGCAGGATGACCAGATAAAAGGTCGAAATCGGCCCCTCGCCCAGATCATAGGCCGCCTCTTCCAAGGACTTGTCCAGCGACTGGAACGCGGAACTTAGGATTGCCACCGCAAAGGGTGTGCAGATCAGGATATGGCCCATGATCACCGTGACCAGTGACAATTGAACCCCCAAACCCAGCAGAACAACCAAAAGCGCCATCGCCATGATCATGTCAGGCAGCACCATCGGCAGCATGATCAGCCCCATCAAGCCGCCCTTGCCCGGAAAGTTGTAACGCGTGCTGGCGCGGGCGGCAAAGATCGCGAAGGACGTCGCCAGAACCGACGAGGTGCACGCCACCAGCAACGAATTGCGCACCGCTTGCCACAGATCGGCATCATTCCAGACATTCTGAAACCACTGGGTCGTGAAGCCCTTCAGCGGGAACGATACCACCGTGCTGTTGTTGAACGCGAACATCGGCAGCAGCACGATCGGCGCATAGAGAAAGATCAAAAAAACGATGGCATAAAGTTTGAGGCCGGAGATTCTCATTTCGGGCCCCGCAGATAGCGCCGGTTCAGGAACAGGAACAGGACCGAAATCAAGCCCACGATCACCATGGCCGAAACCGCGATGGCCGACCCGAGTGGTTTGTTGTCGCCCTTCAGCATCAGAATTTCGATCACATTGGCGATCATCGGGAACTTGGCGCCGCCCACCAGTTTGGGCGTCACGTAATCGCCAATCGTCGGGATGAACACGATCAGCACCGCGGCCACCACACCCGGCATCGACAACGGCAGTGTCACCCGGAGGAAAGTGGTAAAGCGGTTCTCGCCCAAATCCTGACCCGCTTCCAGGAAACTGCGGTCAATCTTTTCCAGCGCCACATAGATCGGCAAAATGGCGAAAGGCGCGAACGAATGCGCCAGCGTGATGACCATCGCCTGAATGCTGAACGTCATGTCCAAAGGCTTGTCGATCAGATTCAACCCGATCAGCAGCGAGTTGATCACGCCGCTGAACCCCAGGATCGCGTTCCACATGAACACCCGGATCACATAGGACGTCCAGAACGGGATGGTGATCAGGAACAGCCAGATGCCTTTTCTTGCCGGCGCGACGTTGAAGCTGATGAAATACGCCATCGGATAGGCCAGCGCGACCGTCGCCACCGTCACCAGGATCGACACGAACAGCGACCGCATCATCACAGAAAACAGCACAGGGTCGCTCCACGCGCCCAGATATTTCTGCGTCTCAACCAGCGTGCCATCGGCACCGGCCTTATAAGAGGCACATTCGCCGAAATAGTTGCACAGCTGGAATTTCGGGATGATTTGCAAATAGCCGTCGGTCAGCACGGAGGCGATGATGACAAAGGCCAGAGGCGCGGCCAACAACAGGATCGCGTAAATCGCGGTTGGGCTGATGAGCCCCAAACCAGCGGCGGCCTCGGAGCCCCAGAAGCGGCCCGGCTTCGGTTCAGACATGCGTCACCCTGTCGGCGTTGTTGTCATTCTTTTGATCAAATTAATCCGATCGCGCGACTTTGCGCAACCCCCTTGATCCGGACAGACTGACGGCGCACGGCCGTCTTGGCAATGGTGCTGGTCTAAAAGGCGATGCGTTCCACGGCGATTGCCCGCTTTTTCAGCTCGTCAATCAGCGTCGGCACCACCCGTTGCGCCAGAACCGCGACCTGCAGCGCCTCGCCCAGACTGATCTCGTCGGGTAGCTCGCTGGCCACCCGCCAGATCATCCGATGCGCGGCGCCGTCTTCGTAGACGATCTCGGTGGTCCCGGCACGGCTGACTCGCCAGCCCAAAAAATCGGCGCCGCTGCCAGGGGCGTGGAAAGTGGTCTGATTGCCCATTCGGGTCATCCTTATGCTCGATACAATCCCTGTGGCTGAATCTTGCCGGGGCAAACCGGGTTCGGTCAATGGCCTGGGGCACAATCGACCCGACGCCTGAGTCCGCAAAGCCACAGAACCGCCACCGGCACCCACAGCCGCCGCTATGTCGATGCAGAATCGACACAATTTTGCCGCAATTGGGAAATCAGACCGCCATGTCAGTCGGTGGGTTCACCAGCAGCCGGGCCAGGGCATTTGCGCCGCGCTCCAGTTCGGACCGCGCAATGTCACCGGCAATCGCGAGCCGCACCGCATTGGGTGCCCGGCCATGAACCATCGCGTATTGATCGGCGGGTCGCAGCAAGACCCCGGCATCCTCGGCCATCCGTGTGAAGCTGGAGGCGCGCCAGCCATTCGGCAACCGCAGCCAGACAAAGGGCAATCCGGCCTGCCAGCACAGATCGTGGCGGCCCAGCCGGTTCGCAACGATTTGCAACCGCTCGGAATAATCCACCATGACCTGATCGCGGATCGCCGTCGCAGCACCAGACTGGAACAGGTCCAGACACAGCGCCGACACCATGCGCGACAGGGCGAAGTAGCGGTGCTGTGACGCCAGACGCCCGGACTCGCCCATGCCGGTGGGGCAGACGACATAGCCAAACCGCAGCGCCGCCGACACGGTTTTCGACAGACTGCCCATATACCAGACCCGTTCCGGCGCCAAAGCCCGCAAGCTTGGGGTGTCAGACGCCTGTGCCGGATAACATTCATCTTCGATGATCTGCAAATTGTGTCGACGCGCTATTGATACAATCTCGGCCCGGCGCGCAACGCCCATCCGGGCCGTCGTCGGGTTCTGCCCCTCGGGTGTGAGGCACAGCACTTGGGGGCCGTGACGGCGGCAGGCCGCCTCCAGCGCATCGGGGCGGATGCCCTCGTGGTCCAGTTCCACGCCAATCACCTCGGCCCGCGCCAGTCGCGCGGCATAGCGGAAGCCGGGATAAGACAGGTCTTCGGTCAGAACCACCGGGCGGTCGCCGCGCAGGCAGCAATCCAGGATTAGTCCGATGCCGCTTTGCCCCCCGTGGGTCAGCATGATGTCCTGCGGCCCGAACGTGCCCAGCACCCGCACCGACAGCCAGCCACAGACCGCCACCCGCAACGGCAGTTCTTCGTTTTGCGTTGGGTAATCAAGCCAGTCCGCACCGATCTTCATCGAGATTCGTTGCAGGGCCGCCCCGATCGCTGCCCCCTGCCCTAAGTTCGGCAATCGCGGAGAGCGCAGATCGACTCGGCCAGCCAGACCGTGCGGTTCGCGTTCGGCAAACAGCGGCACCGTCGGCCCCAGGCGCGGTGACTGCGCCGCCACAAAGGTGCCCCGACCGACCGTCGCCTGCAACAGGCCTTCCTGCGTTGCAATCTGGTAGGCCCGGCTAACCGTGCCCGGTGTGACCGACAACCGCCAGGCCAAGTCGCGCACTGTCGGCAGTTGGGCGCCCTCTGCCAGCGCACCCGACTTGATCGCATTCCGCAGCGCCCGCGTCAGCGCCAGATACTTCGGCCCTTCGCCTTGCGGCAGAATCGGCACCCAGGTGCCCGTGGTTATTGTATCCATGACAATGTTCCTCTGGCGAGTCGCGGCGCGGCATTGTATCAAAACATTACCGAATATCAAAACTTGTATCAACACAAAAGAGGCGATCATGCAACTTTCCGACACGCGCACCCTGCAAAACCGCCCGCAGCCGGCCCTGAGCCGCGTTCTTAGCAACGTGGCACTGCTGGTGACGACCTGGGATTTGCGCCGTCGGACCCGCAAAGACCTGCGCAGCCTGCCCGCGCACATGCTGGCAGACATCGGCATTGATCCGCAAATCGCTGCACACGAGGCTTACAAGCCGTTCTGGGTCGCCTGAACCTTCGGTCACGCCGGCCCAGACCCCGAGTTTTCCCCAACTGGGCCGGTTCTCTGGCCCATTTTTTTGGCAATAAACCCACCCTCCACAACGCAAAAGGCCCGCTGTTTCCAGCGGGCCTTTGCAATTCGTTTGCCAGTTCAGCGCTTGGAGAACTGGAAGCTCTTGCGGGCTTTCGCCTTGCCGTACTTTTTGCGTTCCACAACGCGGCTGTCGCGGGTCAGGAAGCCAGCAGCTTTCAACGCGCCGCGCAGTTCGGGCGTATACAGTTGCAGCGCCTTGGACACGCCGTGCTTCACAGCACCGGCTTGCCCAGACAGACCGCCACCGGAAACCGTTGCCATCACGTCAAACTGGCCTTCGACATTGGCCACCGTAAACGGCTGACGCAGGATCATTTGCAGGACCGGGCGGGCAAAGTATTCCGCCATCGTCTTGCCATTGACCGTGACCTTGCCGGAACCCGGCTTGATCCAGACCCGTGCAATGGCATTCTTGCGCTTGCCGGTCGCATAGGCACGGCCCAACTTGTCACGCACAGCCACGCGCAGCGGTTTGGCTTCCGCAGTCGGAGCGGCAGCACCAACCGCCGATTTCAGATCGTCGAGAGATTTGATGTCGGCCATGCTCATGCGCTCCGGGTGTTCTTAGGATTCATCGCGGCCACATCCAGAACGGCGGGCTGCTGCGCTTCATGCGGATGTTCAGCGCCGACATAGACCCGCAGATTGGTCATCTGGACGGCGCCCAGACGGTTGCGGCTGATCATCCGCTCGACCGCCTTGACGACGATACGCTCTGGGTGGGCCCCATCGAGGATCTGCTCTGCCGAACGCACCTTGATGCCGCCCGGGTGGCCAGTGTGCCAGTAGTATTTCTTGTCTTTGCGCTTGTTGCCGGTCATCTGGATTTTTTCAGCATTGATGACAATCACATTGTCACCCATATCCATGTGCGGCGTAAAGGTCGGCTTGGTCTTGCCGCGCAGGATCGAGGCCACGATGGTGGCCAAGCGGCCCAGAACGATGCCTTCGGCGTCGATCAGGATCCACTTCTTGTCGATATCCGCAGGCGTTGCAGTGAAGGTTTTCATCTGGAACCCATTTGGTGAGGGCGGGAAATGTCCCGCAAATCGAAGATGGCGGGTTATCGCTGAAGCACGGTGGCGCGTCAAGGGCGTGAGATAAGTTATAATGCATATAAATCAGTTACTTATGATATACGGTATCATAATACCCCATTGCGATCTGCGCCCCTTGCCCTGAACTGCCGCTCCTCCCCGCATTCGGGCGCTGTTGGCTGCGGCAGCGCGAACAATCCGGCGCGTGCACGGTGCGGCATGGCAAATTCTATCGCAACATCGGCGGGCGCGCCTTGTCCATCCCGGGCCCGTCGCGTCGCAGCGGCTCTGCCACGACTGCCGCGGCCCCTTCAAACACCTGGGCCACGCCTGCCATCCGCGCCAGCGCCGGATCCTCCGGCGTCACAAATGCCACGTCCAGCGCCCCGGCCTCGACCCCCGAAAACGCCAGCGCTTCTGTCACCGCCCGCGCGACCCGCACTTCCGAGGCCGCGTCCACCCCTGTCAGGACCAGCATTTGGCCTTGGAGCCCGCCGGTATAGCGCACGTCCGCCAGATAACCGCGCATGCCTGCCAGAAGTATCGAGGCCAGCGCGGCACTGACACTTTCGGACACCGTGGGGGTCGCAAAGCCCGCGACCTTCGCCGCCCAGGGCTCGGGCGCTTTTTGGTCCAGCATCTGCATCAACCACGCCAAGGCCTCTGGCGGCAGGATCACCTCTGACGCAGCGCCGCTTCCAAGGTTCAGGCCCAGCGACAAGCCCTGCCCCGCCATCTGCGCCGCAATCACCCGCCCCGGCAATGCCGCATAGGCAACCGCGCCGTTGCCAAAACCCGCAAGTCGTTCTTCACTGTCGAACGCCAGCAGCACCGGCCCCTGCGCAAGATCGAAAGCACGCGGCGTCATCACTTCGCCCGCAGCCTCTGCCTCCAGCAACAAGAACAGTTCGGCATCCGCCAGTGCGCGGTAGAACCCCCTGCCCTCCGCATCGCCGCCGCGCAACAACGCGCCGTACAGATCGTCCAGAATTGTCATCTTGACCTCGCAGCATCCGCGCCATTCCGCATCGTGCAAGGCAGACTGCCCCACCAGCACGTTTTCAAGCATCGCAATTGAGGGCCTGATGGGTGGCATGGTCAAGGTCAGTGATCGATACCAGTGACATCGTCCTGACCTCCCCCACCGAGCCTGTGAAACCATAGTCGATCGAAAAGAAGGCTGCCTTGTCGCCCGTGGGGCCGGGATACCGAATTGTCGCATCACAGTGCGAATGGGCGCGGTTTTCCCGAAAAAGGTATTCCGATTCAAGTATCTCACCAAAACTGGCATAACCATTTCTGGATGCGGAGTAATCGTACACTCCACGCATCACATCGCAATGCGACGGCCACATTGTCGTGCTGGCAAAAATCTCGAATGCCGCGAATGCACCCGCAAGGCCGGCCAAGGTCAGTATCAACCGCTTCCCGTTCATCCCGCCTTTAACACCGCTGCCACCGCCGCCCGCAACTCCGGCACCAGTTCCGCCTCAAACCACGGGTTACGCCGGAGCCAGCCGGTATTGCGCCAGGATGGATGCGGCAATGGGTATATCCCCCGGGTCGCATACTCTCGCCAGCCTGCCACCCACGCCGCCACCGGACCGCGGCCCAGATGCCATCCCATCGCCGCACCACCGACCAACAACGTCAAGCGCACTGCATCCAGTTCCGCCATCACCCGCGCCCGCCACATCGTTGCACAAATGGCAGGCGGTGGCAGGTCGGAGCCTTTCGCATCATACCCCGGAAAGCAAAACGCCATCGGCACCACCGCCAGCAGATCCAAGTCATAAAACACGTCGCGACCAATCCCCATCCAGTGACGCAACCTGTCGCCCGAGGCATCGTCGAACGGCAGACCCGACGCATGGACCCGCGCACCCGGAGCCTGACCTGACACCAGAATCCGCGCCCCGCGTCGATACCACACCACGGGGCGTGGTTCGTGTGCCGTCGCGGTCAAGGCAAAGCGATCGGCGCACAACCGGCATGCTGCAATCTCATCCCGCAAAGCCATTCCTTGCACCCCGGCAACACCCGGATTTCATTCTGGCCCCCGCGTTGCCCGCAAGGCGGCCCAAGGCTATGCCCGAAACAGCCATTGGTTAACAGGCTACCCCGAGTCGTAACATGTATCGTGTATCGCCCTTTGTCAGACATTTTGCCACGGCGCTGATCGGTGGCGCGGTTTTGGCGACGGCTTGGGTGAACGTCGCCCCCGCATCTTACTATGATGCGATCGAACTGCGGCTCGCCGACCTGTCCGCGCCCGGTTGGACCGGCTTGCCATCGATCACACTGTCCCCCGTCAATCTGGTCTCCGGCCCCTTGATGGCGCTGTTCATGTTTTTCATCGGCAAGGAATTGTGGGAAGCTCTGGTCTTGGAGCGCGGTGCTTTGGCAGGACGCGCCCGCGCATCGATGCCCTTGGGGGCTGTGGTCGGCGGCATGATTGGCGCGGTCATGGCCTGGCTGATCTTTTCGCAGCTGTTTGAAACGGCGCAAGAGGCAAGTTTCGGCACTGGCTGGCCTGTCCCGCTTGGGTCAGATGTTGTGCTGTGCTACGTCTTTGGTCGCGTCACCTTTGGCCGCGACCACCCCGCCCTGCACCTGTTGCTGCTGATCACCATCGCCTATGACATTCTGGGCCTCTTGGTCCTGGGGCTTGCCTATCCCGAGGCGGAATTGCGGATGGTCTGGCTGTTGCTACCCCTGGCCGCGATGGCGCTGACGTGGTTTTTCCACAGTCGCCTTGCGCGGGCCGATGCAACCGAACGCCAGCACCGCCATGCCTATGCTTTGTGGCCCTACGTGATGTTCGGGGCGCTGTCGTGGCTGGGCGTCGCCCTTTCCGGTTTGCCAGCAGCCCTGGGCCTGCTGCCGATGATCCCGGTCATTCCGCATGCCGAGCGCAGCTTTGGCCTGTTCGCGCAAGCCGAGGAGTTTCTGAACGACCCTTTGAACCGGCTGGCCCGACTTATGGTCCGGCTGCTGCCGGGGGTGCTGTTCCTGTTTGGCCTGACCCGGGGCGGTGTCGAATTCGCCGCCTTAGCGCCGACGACGGGGTCGGTGCTGGCGGCACTTTGGCTCGGCAAACCACTTGGCCTTTTGATCGGGGCGCTGGTGGCCGGGGTTCTGACGGGCAAACTGCTGCCAGACAGCCTGCGCCTGTCCGACCTTTTGCTGATCGCGATCCTGTCCGGTACCGGCTTTACGGTGCCGGTTTTGGCGCTGGATTCCGCTTTGCCCGGAGGTGCGATGGCCGAGGCGGCGCGGCTTGGTCTGGCGCTCAGCCTGCTGGCCGGGCCGGCCGCCCTAGGCCTGTCGCGCCTGATCCGCCGCTGACGGCGCTGGATTGTCCACGCTTGGCCACATTGCTGCCCGAAACCATCAGTATTGTTTCCATTCAAGCTAGGCTCTACTGAGGGCCAGCAGCGATCAACCGGTCGTTAACGATAATCGGATAGCCCTGCCATCAGGCCGGGGTCAGCGGTAAAACGGGCGATCAGCGCCCGCAGGGTTCAAGGGCGGGACGCGGGGCGTGCATGATCGAATTCGTGACTGTCAGCAAATCATTCTGGACTGGCAAACAGCGCAAAGTCATCCTTGACCGGGCCTCGTTCAAGGTCGAACTGGGCAATTCGCTGGGCATTCTCGCCCGCAACGGCAGCGGAAAGACCACGATCATCAACATGATGGCGGGGCTGGAAAAGCCCGATGAGGGCAAGATTTTGCGCACGTCACGCATTTCTTTCCCGCTTGGTTTCATGGGCGGTGTGATCGCCAAACATTCCGCCACCGAAAACGCCCGCTACATCGCCCGGCTTTACGGTCTTGATCCTGACTACGTCGAAAGCTTTTGCCGCTGGCTTTGTGGGATTGCAGAGTATTTTGACCGCCCAGTCGGCGTCTACTCGTCCGGCATGCGGTCGCGCTTCAACTTCTCGCTGATGCTGGCGCTGGAATTCGATATCTACCTGATCGACGAAGGCATGCCGTCCACCACAGATGTCGAGTTTAACCGCAAAGCCGGGATGATCCTGCGCGAAAGACTGTCGAAATCCACCGTCATAGTGGTATCGCATCAGCCAAAGACACTGGAACGGTTCTGCCGGTCCGCCGCCGTCCTGCGCAATGGGCAGCTTTACATGTTCGAAACCCTGGAAGAAGCGAAACGGCTTTATGACTATGAAACTCAAAGTTAACCGCTTTCGCATCCGCCGCAGCGACCCGTTGGCTGCGCCCGAACCGGTGCCGCTGGTCCTCAAACCGTTGCAACCGCCGCTGGGCGACCGCGCCTTCTTCCCTTCGGATGACGATGATGGGTTCGGTGACCAAAGTTTCTTGCCCCCTGAAAATCCCAAGTCAGGGACTGACATAGCACCGCCGCAAGATGGTGCCGCCGCAGAGGATCTGGACGCCATCCGCCGCGAGGGCCTGACCGGCAGGCAACTGCGTCTGGCGCGCCGCATGGCCCAGAAACACGGCCTGCCCGCCACGTCGGATTTCGACGCCGTTCGCCTGTTGCGCGGTGCCGGAATCGACCCGTTTCAACGCTCCGCCGTGCTGGAACTGGTCTCCAGCGACAGTGACGAACAACTGGACGCCGCCGCCCAGGCAGATGCCGACCAGGCGCTGGCGACACAGTCGGATTCCCGCGCCTTGATCGTGCCGAAACGTGACGCGAACCGCCTGCCGCAAACCGTGAAACTCGCACAACTGCCCTCGACCGAGGTCCGTGTGGAAGAGGCGCATGTTGCCGAGGTGCGCCGGATTCAAGCCGACATGATGGCCCGCCGCCGCCGCAAACTTGCGATGATGTGGGCCAAGATCGGCCTGTTTGTCCTGCTGCCGACCGTAGTCGCCGGATGGTACTATTTCATGGTGGCGACCCCGATGTATGCCACCAAGACCGAATTCGTCATCCAGCAATCCACCGCCACATCTGCCATCTCCAGCTTGTTCACCGGCACCTCGTTTGCCACTTCGCAGGATTCGGTCGTGGTGCAGGGCTATCTGCAATCGCCCGACGCGATGGAGCGGCTGGACAAGGATCAGGGCTTTCGCCACGCCTTTTCCGATCCGTCGATCGACCCAATCCAGCGGTTGGATGCCAATGCCACAAACACCGCCACCTATGCCTTGTTCAAACGCTATGTGAAAATCGCCTATGACCCGACCGAAGGCGTGATCAAGATGGAGGTATCGGCCTCTACCCCGCAAAAGTCGGTCGAATTCTCGCGGGCGCTGATTGGCTATGCCGAGGAACAAGTCGATCACCTGACCTCGCGTCTGCGCGGGGATCAGGAAAAAAGCGCCGCCGCCAGCTTCGCCGACGCGCAGGGCAAACTGGAGGCGACGCAGCGCAACCTCGTGCAATTGCAAGAGAAATACAAAACTCTGAATTCTGATGTCGAGGCGGGACTTGTCACCACACAGATCGCCACGCTGAACACTCAGATGACCCAGGAACAGCTGTCGCTGGCTCAGATGCAGGCCAACCCGTCCCCCAACAAGGCGCGGATGGACCCGGTCGTCCAGCGCATCGCAACCTTGCAGAAACAGATCGACATCCTGCGCCAGAAACTGACGCAGGATGGCACGTCCGGGCCCTCGATCGCTTCCGTGCAAAGCGAACTGCTGGTGGCGCAGGCCGAAGTGGCGACGCGGCAGATGATGTTGGCGCAGGCGACCACCGCGATGGAAACGTCGCGGATCGAGGCGAACCGACAGACCCGCTATCTGTCGGTTTCGGTGGAACCGGTGGCCCCCGATGATCCGACCTATCCGCGCGCCTTTGAAAACACGCTGGTGGTGATGTTGATCTTTGGCGGCATCTATCTGATGATCTCGATGACCATCGCCATCTTGCGCGAACAAATCTCGGGATAGACCTATGAAAGACGTAAAGATCGGCGGCCTGACGGTTTCAAACGACAGGCCGCTTCTGGTGATTGCCGGGCCGTGCCAGCTGGAAACCCTGGACCACGCCCAGATGATTGCCGGCGCCATGGCCGAAATCTGTGCCGCGGCGGGTGCGCAATATGTGTTCAAGGCCAGCTACGACAAGGCCAACCGCACCTCGCTGAACGGCAAGCGCGGCCTCGGCATGGCGGCGGGCTTGCAAATCTTGCAGGCCATCAAGGCGATGGGCATGCCGGTGCTCACCGATTTCCACGAACCCGGCCAAGCGGCAGAGGTGGCCAGCGTGGTCGATGTCCTACAAATTCCGGCACTTCTGTGCCGCCAGACCGATTTGCTGCTGGCGGCGGGCGAAACCGGGGCGGTGGTCAACGTGAAAAAGGGCCAGTTTCTGGACCCCGCAGGCATGGCCAATGTGGCGGAAAAGATCGCCTCCACTGGCAATGAACGCATCATGCTGACGGAACGCGGCACCACCTTTGGCTACAACGCGCTGGTCGCCGACATGCGCAGCCTGCCGATCATGGCGCGGACCGGCTATCCTGTCATCATGGATGCCACCCACGCCGTGGCCTTCCCCGGTGGCCTTGGCGACAGTTCCGGAGGCCAGCGCGAATTTGCCCCGGTTCTGGCCCGCGCCGCCGTTTCGATTGGCATCGCGGGGGTGTTTCTGGAAACCCACCAAGATCCCGACAGCGCTCCGTCCGACGGCCCGAATATGGTGCGGCTGGACCAGATGCAGGGTCTGATTGACAGCCTGATGGACTTTGACCGCCTTGCCAAAGCAGCACCGTTGCGGGTCTGACCGCGGCGCTCAGGTTACAGTCCTTTCGTGATGACACGCCTGTTTCGGGACAGGGCACCAGACTCAAGGATGGAAGGGGCTTGGTTCGGGCCCCGGGATGCGACGACCTTCTGCGCCGCTCTTGGACGTTGACCACCCGGCAGGTGCAGATCAATGCCCCACCCGGATCCCGCCGGAATAGAAATCCGGCGCAAATGTGAAACGCGGTTTGCCTGACCCTTGCGGCAAGCGGCGACAGATCACGCGCCTAAAGATGGGCCAGAACCGATCTTGCGGCTCGCAGACCCGGCGGTGCGCCGCCGCGTCCCAGCCGTTCCATCGTCAGGTTCATCGCACTGTCTTGCCGTTGGCTCTCCACCAGCAGTTGCAATACCGCCGGGGCGATCAGTTCGGCCCGGCAGTTCTTGCCCAGAAACTCTGGCACGATGCGGGTTTCGGCGACGAGGTTGACCAGCGTGACCGTGTCGATCCGTGCCGCGCGGCGCATCAACCAGAACGTCACCGGATGCATCTTGTAGGCGATCACCATCGGCACCTGATTGGCCGCGAGTTCCAGCGAAACCGTGCCCGAAGCGGCGATGGCAACATTGGCCGCCGCAAAAGCGGCGCGTTTGCGGATGGGGTCCGTGATGATCTCTGGCTGGATTGGCCAGTTGGCCGACAGGTCGCGCACCAGTTGCGCAACACCGCGTACCGTGGGCAAAACAACGCGGACCTGCGGATGAGCCACCTTGATATCCGCAAGAACCTCTCCAATCACCGGCGCAAGGCGGGTCACTTCGCCCGCACGCGAGCCTGGCAGCGCAAGGATAAGCGGGCTTGAACCCGCCATCAGCTGGCGCTCGGCGGGGGTGGCGAGCGGCTCTGCGACCACCGGATGGCCGACGAAATCGCAACTCATGCCAGCGGCGGTCATATACGGCGGCTCGAACGGCAACAGCGCCAGAACGTGGTCGATCACCTTGGCCATCTTGGCCGCCCGGCCCGGTCGCCAGGCCCAGACTGACGGCGCGACATAATGGATGGTGCGCAGGTCGGGTCTGGCGGCTTTAAAGATTGCCGCGACCCGCAGACAAAAATCGGGGCTGTCGATGGTGATCAGCGCGGTCGGACTGGCAGCGCTTGCGGCTGCGGCTGCCTCGGCAATGCGGCGTTTGAGATGCAGATATTTCGGCAGAACCTCGGCGAGGCCCATCACCGACAAATCCTCCATCGGGAACAGCGACGCCAGCCCTTCGGCCTGCATCAACGGCCCGCCGATGCCTTCAAACCGCGTTTCCGGCGCCAATTGGCGCAGACCTGCCATCAAGGCCGCGCCAAGCCGATCACCAGAGGGCTCTCCGGCGATCAGGAAGAACCGTTTCACGGGCGCGACCACAAGAACATACCAAGGCGGGCGGCTTCGGCCTGCATCTCGGCCAAATTCAGGCAGACCACCGATCCTGCCGCGATTGCCACCCCCCCGAGTCCAGCGGCGGCGGCATGGCGGAGCGTGTCGGTGCCGATGGTGGGCAGGTCGATGCGCCGGTCCTGACCCGGCTTGGCGGCCTTGAAATACAGGCCCCTGCCGAGTCGCGGATCAGGACGCAGGGCGGCGGGCAGCCCGGCCAGTCCGATCAGCATCGCATCGGTGCCCGGCAGCGCCTCGACCGCAAGGCACAGACCTTGAGCGACACAGGCACCCTGCCCCACGTCCACGGCACCCAAGGCCGCGACGATGGCAGCGGCGCGCGCTGCATCGGCTTCGTCCCGAGGCGTTACGGCCCCGGCCAACATACCGGGGCCGGGCAGCAAGGCGGGGGCGATGTCGGCAACCCCTTTGACGGTCAGGTCAGCCTCTTCAAACAGCGCAATCACCTCGCGCAGGGTCGCATCGTCGCCGGCCTGCATGGCACCCAACAGGCGGGGCACCAGCTGCGCCGTCCCGGGATCAAATAACGAAGGATCAAGTCGCGGGCGTTGCACGGCCCCCGCAAAGGCAACTTCGGTCACGCCCTGATCGGACAAGGCGTTCAGAAAGGGCACAAGCCGTTCAAGGCGGAAGGTGATGTCGGGGGTCATTTCGGGCAAAAAACCATCCAGCGCGCAGATCAGCGGGCGATCCGGCAGTGCTGCGATCAAGGCGGCGGGCAAAGCGCCCTGTCCGGCGATCAGGGCCAGACGGGTCATTTCGGCGTCAGAAACGAGCGGTCAGAGGCGCTCAGGATAAACGCGGCCATCTCGCGGATATGCAGTGAAGGGTTGCCTTCCAGCGCCCGGGCACGGTCAAGAAAGGTGCCGTCGCCACGAGCGAGGCTGTCATATGCGGCGCGGAGTGCGTGAATCTCGGCCCGGTCAAGGCCACGCCGCTTGAGACCGATCAGGTTCAGCCCGTCCAGATCACCGCGCGGGCCTTGCACCAGACCGTAAGGCAGCACGTCATTGGTAACCATCGTGACGGCACCTATAATGGCACCCTGCCCGATTCGCACCCATTGGTGAATCCCGGACAGGCCGCCGATGATGACATCGTCACCGATCTGGCAGTGCCCGGCGATGGCAACCTGATTTGCAAGGATCACCCGGTTGCCCAGCTTTGCGTCATGGCCGACATGGCTGCCGGTCATCAGCAGGCAATCGTCGCCCACTTGCGTGACACCGCCGCCACCCTCGGTCCCGGTGTTCAGGGTGGCGCCTTCGCGGATGCGACAGCGGGCACCGACGATCAGCCGGGTGCGTTCACCCTTGTACTTCAGATCCTGCGGCACCTCCCCTACTGTGGCATGCGGAAAAATCACCGTGGCCTCGCCCACCGATGTCCATCCGGTGACGACAGCGTGGGATTTCACCTCGACATTGTCGGCCAAAGTGACGTCGGGGCCGATCACAGAAAACGGGCCAATGCTGACGCCCTGCCCCAGTTGTGCTGCGGGATCAATGATGGCCGAAGGATGGATGCCCGCCATGTCAGGCCTTGGGCAGGTCGAACATGGCGGTGAAGGTCGCTTCGGTCGCCAGATCGCCATCCACCGTGGCGCGCCCCTCGAATTTCCAGACCTTGCCGCCGCCGCGCACCGCTTTGACATGCAGTTCCAGCACGTCGCCCGGCACCACTTTGCGGCGGAATTTCACGCCATCGACGCCCATGAAGAACACCTTGGCCTGCTTGTCGATCAGCCCCATCGACACGCCAACCAACACGCCAGAGGTTTGCGCCATCGCCTCGATGATCATCACGCCGGGCATGATCGGCATATCGGGAAAATGGCCCTGAAAATGCGGCTCGTTGTTGGTGACATTCTTGATGCCGATACAGCTTTCGTTGATCACGATGTCGCGCACCTTGTCGATCAGCAAGAAAGGATAGCGATGCGGGATGATGCGCTGGATCAAGGCAAGGTCGGCGTTGCGGATCGGATCAGACATGGTTGCTCCTTGGCAAAGGCCATTGGTCCTGACTAACAACTTGGGCGCGGCGAGACAACCGGGGTCAGGGGTTTGTCAGCGGGGGCGGTCCGGAACCGTCGCCCAGTTTGGTGTCCAGTTCGGCGATGGCGCGGTCCGTCACGTCGATGGCGTCAAACGACAGGATCACCGCGTCATGGTTCAAGATCGCATAGGCTCCGTTCTGGCGCATCAGTTCGGCCAGAACCGGCACGGCGGCGTCAAAGAACTGTTTACGGCCCGCGTCACGGTCGGCTTTCAGCACCGTCGCCTTGTCCTCTTGCGCCGCGCGTATCTTTTCGACCTTGGCATCGAACGCATCAGCCAAAGCCTGAAAGGCGACGGGTGTCACGGTCTTGCGCTTTTCAGTCAGCGCAGCCTCTTCCGCGGACAGGTCAGCCTCGATCTTGCGATTCTCGGTGGCAAGGGCTTGGGTTTCGGCCAGCGATTTGGCCTCAAGCGCCTTGCCATACAATGATCCACTATACAGCCGGTCCTGATCCAGGGTCAACAACTGGGGCGGCGCACTGGTCTGAGCGACCAACGGCGCCAGCCACCCCACCGCCAACAAACCGATCAGACCGACGATCACAACCGCCGGATACCGCATCAGAATTTGGTCGCGATGGTCAGATCAAAGGTCTGCTCTTTGTCATAGCTTTCCTTCTTGAGCGCCTTGGTAAAGTTCAACCGCAGCGGACCCAGCGGAGTTTTCCACAAGATCGACAGCCCGACCACTGATCGGATATGCATGCTGTCATCGACCGGCCCGCCGGTGCCCGCGGTATCATCCAGCCCCCAGACCGAACCCACATCCAGGAATGCGCCGCCGTTGATGCCATATTCTTCAGGCAGGCCAAGCGGGAAGTCGGTTTCCAGATGGGCAATCGCATAGATGTTGCCGCCAAGCGCGTCGTTGTTGTCCGCCCCCGGGTCACGCGGCCCAATGCCATTGGGTTGGAAGCCGCGCATCTTGCCGTTGCCAAAGAACCGCTCGGTCACGCGCGGGGTATAGCCGCCGATGCCCTTTACCACACCGCCTTCGAAAATGGCGCGCAAGTCGACCTGATCGTTGAAAACCTTGGTTTCCGCCAATGCCAGCGCCCGCGTCGATATATACTTGGCGTCGCCACCAAGACCCGCGAAATCCTGACTGAACCGCAGCAGCATGCCGCCGTTGGGGTGCAGACCAGAGGCCCGGTTGTCATAGCTATAGTTATAGCCGAGGCTGGATGTGACCCTGGTGCCCTCTTCGCGCAGCAAGATCGCGGACGACCCATTCGACGTTTCATCGACCGTCGTCGTTGCCGGGTCATCGACGACAGCGCCATCGACATTGTTGAGCGTGTCCTTGGAGATTTTATAATTCAAACCAAGGCGGCCAAAGTCACTGATCGGAAACTCGATCGACGGCGACAGCGAGATATCCTGGGTGTCGTAGTTGGCGTTGTCATGCTTGGATCGGGCATAGATACCGCTAAACGCAAATTGCAGATCGCGGCCCAGAAACGCAGGTTCGACGAATTGAAGAGAGGAATTCAGGCTGCTGCCGCCGGTCTGTGCATTGATCTTCAGGCTTTGACCCCGACCGAGGAAGTTTGTCTCGGCAAATCCGATGTTCAGCCCAAAGCCTGACGATACGCCGTAGGTCGCACCAAAACTAAGCGATCCGGTCGGCTGCTCGACCACATCGACCTTGACCACGGTCTGATCCGCCCCGGTTCCGGCGGCACTGTTGACCTGCACATCCGAAAAATAGCCCAAAGCCCGAATGCGCTCCGCGGCCTGGCGAATTTCACGCGGATTGAAGGGATCGCCTTCCACCGTGTGGAACTGGCGGCGCACCACCGAATCCAGCGTCGTGGTGTTGCCTTCGATGTCGATGCGTTCGACAAACACCTTCTCGCCACGGGTCACGGCAAAGGTCACATCCAGCGTTCCGTCGCGATCATTGCGGGCAATGCGCGGGTCGACCCGGATGAAGTTCAACCCCTTTTTCAACGCCAGTGATTCCATTGCGGCCACGTTGTTGTCGATGATGTTGGGCGAATAGGTGACGCCGCTGCGCAGACGGCGCACCTTGTCAAACTCTGCCGCATCGACACCTTCCACTTCGGAAATAGTGGCAACTTTGCCGATCCTGAAGCTTTGACCTTCGCGGATCGTGAACGTCAGAAACGTCGCGTCCCGTTCGCGGGCATAGTTTGCCGACGCATCAAGCACCTGAAAATCAAGATAGCCGCGCGACAGATAGAAATCCTTGAGCAGCTGTTTGTCGAGGTCCAGCCGGTCAGACACGAATGTGTCGCGCTGAATCAGCTGGTGCAAGATACCCGCTTGCTTGGTTTGCAGGATCTGGCGCAGGCGATAGTCGGAAAACGCACGGTTGCCGACAAAGTTAAGCCTTTGAATTTCTGCGACGGCACCTTCGGTAATCTCGAACACCAGATCAACGCGGTTGTCTGACCGGCGGATGATGCGCGGCGTGACAGCGGCGGCCATGCGGCCTTTGACGCGGTACAGATCGGTGATGGCCGCGGCATCCGTCTCGGCCTGCGCCGGAGAGTAAACCAGCCGCGAGCGCGACTTGGTGACGGCCGTCAACGCTTCGTCCTTGACGCGGTTATTGCCCTGATAATCAACCACGTTCAACATGGGATATTCGGTGACGCGGACCACAAGCGTGCCCCCCTGCGGAAGCAGTTCGATCTTTTCGAACAGGCCAGAGGCAGAGATCCGCTGGAAAGCATCGTTCAAAGCAGCGGCCGATATGGCCTTGCCCTTGGCTATCCCGGCATAAGACAGGATCGTCGCAGCATCCACCCGCTGGTTGCCGTCAATCGTGACGGTGCTGAACGTATAACTTTGGGCCGACGCGGAGGTTGGGGCGAAACTTGCGACGCAAAAAGTTGCAAAGCAAACCAAGAGGGCCAGGAAGGTCAAGCGACAAGCGCCGGTCTTCGGCAATGCCATGACAGCCTTTGCGTCCGTGTTAGCCTGCATGACCCGCCCCGTTCTATGAACCCGTTCCAGCCTGACTATCGGCTTGGGAACGGGTTGTCAAAACCACGCAAGGCGAGGTTTGGCCTCTGGGGCGGGGTAGCGCCAAAAACATGTGGATAGATTGTCTTTTCGGTCCGGCTTTTCTGGCAAGAGAATCAGCTCAGCTGCACAGGAACAGGTCGTTTGACATGGCAAACACCATCAGCGAGATCAACATCGCCAACCCCACGGACATCAACACCTGCAAGGCGCGCTCGGTCGGGGCGCGGCCAGTGGTCGCTTCCCAGATGTGAAACACCAGATGGCCGCCATCCAGCACCGGAATCGGGAACAGGTTCAAAAGGCCGATCGACAACGACAGCAGTGCCAGCGTCTCTATGAACGTCTGCCAGCCAGACCGGGCGGCAGCGCCGACGACCTTGGCCATTCCGATGGGGCCCGAAATGTTGCAGCTGGATATAGCACCGCTGATGATATGGCCAAGCCCGGACATCGTGGTTTTCGCCATATACCAGGTCTGGTTCCACGACAGTTTGGCCGCTTCTCCCAAGCCCGGCTCGCGGATTTGCGGGTCAAACAAGGCTCCACCCGACAGTCCGATCAGCCATCGCGTCTCGAACCCGCCATCGGCGGTCGGCAGATCGCGGCGGCGCGGGGACAGCGACAGATCAAAAGTCTTGCCATCGCGCCAGACCGTCAACGGGATCGGCTGGCCCGCCGTCGCCTCGACCAAGGCGGGCAACTGCGCAAAGGTGGCGATCGGCTGACCCGCCGCCGTTATGATCACGTCACCCGCCCGCAATCCGGCATCGAGCGCGGCGGATTCGGGATAGACCGCAGAAGCCACCGGCGGCAGCGGATGCGGGGCCTGCACGGTCAGTCTGCCGTCGCCGCGCTGAATGTCATAGGTGACGGCCGGCAGCGGCCCCAGCTTGTCGGCCACTTTGAAGAATGTAGTCAGATCAGGCGTTTCGGTTCCGTTCAGTGCCAGAATCCGGTCGCCGACCTGCAAGGTTTCCGGTGTGTAGGGCAAGGCGCGCAGCGACCCGATCACCGGCTCGTTCACCGCGACCCCGGTATACAGAATGGTGCCAAAGAACAAAAACAGCGTCAGCGCAATGTTGAACGCCGGCCCGGCGATCACCGTGGCCGACCGCGCCCAAAGGGGGGCACCTTGCATCGAATGGCGGCGTTCCTCGGCGCTCAAACCGGCCAGCCCGCTGGCATCGGGGCGGGACGATGCGTCGGAATCGCCCAAAAACCGCACATAGCCCCCAAAGGGCAACAGGGCAATCTGCCAGCGGGTGCCGCGTTTGTCGACGCGCGACAGCAGCTTTGGCCCGAAGCCAAGCGAGAAGACCTCGGCATGGATGCCGCACCATCGCCCGACAATGTAATGGCCGAACTCGTGGACTGCCACGATGACCAGCAGCGCCGCAATGAATGACAGCGCCGTCCAGGCCGTGCCGCCAAATGCGGATACCATTCCTGAAAAATCCAAATTACAGCCCCTGACCTTGTCGCATTTTCTGTGCCGCCTCGACCGCCTGCACGCGCGCAAGTTGGTCGATTTCCATCACATCATCAAGTCCCGTGGCGGCTTTTCCAAGGCTGGCGCGGGCCGAAACTCGGGCAAGCGTGGCCTCGACAAGATGGGCCATGTCCATGAAACCGATGCCCCCCGCGATGAACTGATCCAGCGCCACTTCCTTGGCGGCGTTGAATGCGGCCCCTGCAAGCCCGCGCACCGCCATCACCTCACGCGCCAGACGCAGCGCCGGAAAACGGTCCAGATCGGGGGCGCGGAAAGTTAGCGTGCCCACCGACGCCAGATCCAGCCGCGCCACCGGCAGGGCGTCGCGCACCGGCCAGTTCAGTGCATAGCCGATGGCATGCCGCATGTCGGGTGCCCCCAGATGCGCCATCATCGCGCCGTCTCGGTAGCAGACCATCGAATGGATCAGGGATTCGGGATGGATGATCACTTCGATCTGATCCGGCTCCACCCCAAAAAACTCGCGTGTTTCAATAAGTTCCAAGGCTTTGTTAAACATGGATGCACTGTCGATGGTGATCCGTTGCCCCATCGACCAGTTGGGATGGGTCGTGGCATCTGCCAGTGTCGCCTGCGCCAGCCGCGCCAAAGGCCAGTCGCGCAACGCGCCGCCGGACGCGGTCAGGATAACCCGCTCAACCGCTGCGATATCTTCGCCAACAAGCGCCTGAAAGATCGCCGAATGCTCGCTGTCAACCGGCAGGATGCGGCCGCCATGCATCGCTGCCGTTGCCATCAGCAAAGGCCCCGCCGTCACCAGACTTTCCTTGTTGGCCAGCGCCAGCGTCGCGCCTTGCTCCAGCGCCCGCAGGCCCGGTTGCAGCCCGGCAACGCCAATGATCGCTGACATCACCCAATCAGCGGGCCGCGTCGCCGCCTCGGCAATCGCCGGGGCACCCGCTGCACACTCAATCCCCGATCCGGCCAGCGCATCGCGCAAAAGGGGCAGCACCGCTGCATCCGCGCAAAGCGCGACCTCGGCCTTCAACGCCCGCGCCATCTCCGCAAGCCGCGCCACATTGCGCCCGCCACTGACTGCCACAGTCCGAAATACCCGCGGCCCGCCTTGCCGCATCAGCAGGTCAAAGGTGTTTTCTCCGACCGAACCCGTGATGCCAAAAACCGAAATCCGTCGCATCCTAGCCCGCCACTCCGAATGGCAGCGGGATCGCCTGCGCAATGACGATCACCGCCAGCACTGCGCCAATCAACGCGTCAAACCGGTCCAGCACGCCACCATGACCCGGGATCAAACCCGAGGCATCCTTGACCCCCGCCCGGCGTTTGATCCAGCTTTCCAGAATGTCGCCCATTTGGCCGGAAAAGGCGACCAGCGGCGAAAAGATCAAGATGCCCCAACCAGCCGCGCCGGAAAGCGCAAAGGCAAGCCCGACCAAAGCCGCGCCAATCCAGCCTGCCACGGTGCCCGACCAGGTCTTTTTGGGGCTGACCTGTGGCCAGAACTTTGGCCCGCCCAACAACCGCCCCGCGAAATAGCCAAGGGTATCAGAAACGACAACAACCAGAATGATCCACAAAAACACCAAGGGCCCCTGATGGCGCAGCACCAGAAAGCCGACACCCGACAGCAGTATAAGCAGTGCATAGCCTGCAATCACCGCCCTGTCGCCGCGCGAGGTCAGATACAGGCCCAAAGGCGGCAAAAGCAGCAACACCAGCCCCCAGGGCGGCGGCACCAAGGCCATGTTCGCCAAAAGGCACAGCGCCGCAAGTCCAGCCAGTCCCAGACGCAGGTTTTCGGCCCGCTTGGCGGTCATTCCGCCCAATTCCCAGATCATCACCGCGAAGACCACCAAGATGGCCGCGCGAAAGAAGATGCCGCCCTCAAAGGTTGCGACAGCCCCGGCGGTGATCATCACCAGTCCCGACACCACCCTGACCCGCAGATCGGCCCAACGATCCGCACGTTGGCTCATGCCGTGGCAACCCCGCCAAACCGTCGCTCGCGATTGCCAAAGCGGGCTACGATCGACGCCAATTCGGCCGGGGTGAAATCGGGCCACAGCGTCGGGGTGAATTCGTATTCGGCATAGGCCGCCTGCCAGGGCAGAAAGTTGGAGGTCCGGGTTTCGCCAGAGGTACGGATCACCAGATCCGGGTCAGGCAGATCCGCGGTGTCCAGCCGCGAAGATATCAGCGCATCGTCCACCTGATCCGGTCTGAGCCGCCCCTCTGCGACGTCAACCGTCAGGGCGCGAATGGCGCGGGTCAACTCGTCCCGTCCGCCATAATTGATCGCCACTGTCAGGTTCAGCCGGGAATAGGGTGCGGTCCGCGCCTCGATTCCCGCCATCAGGCGTTGCAGTTTGGGATCCAGTTTGGTCCGGTCGCCGATAAAGCGCATCCGCACCGATTCCGCCGCCAGCTTGTCGGCCTCACGTTCGATATAGCGGGCAAAGATCGACATCAGGCCCAGCACTTCCTCGGTCGAGCGTTTCCAATTCTCGGTCGAGAATGCGTAGATCGTCAGCCAGCGGATGCCGATATCCGGGGCGCAGCGCACGATTTCCTTGACGCGTTCGGCGCCCTTGCGATGGCCTACAAGGCGCGGCCAACCACGATCGGTCGCCCAACGCCCGTTGCCGTCCATGATGATGGCAACATGCTCGGCCAGCCGCAAATCGGGGCGTGCCGTCATCTTGTTGGTCGTGTCTGTCAAGCCCGCGCCCATCCTCTTTTCTGCACATAATACATTGGCACTGGTGAAACCGTTACGCGAAAATATCGGGGGGAAGGATCACGGTCTAAACTTGCATGATTTCGTGCTGCTTGCTTTCCAGCGCACGGTCAACGGCGGCGATTGTCTTGTCAGTCATTTGCTGGACCTCGTCGGCCCACATTTCCTGATCATCCTCGCCCATGCCGGCGGCCTTGGCCTTTTTGATCTGGTCCATGCCGTCACGGCGCACGTTGCGAACGGCGACCTTGGCATTTTCGGCATAGGTGCCGGCAACCTTGGACAGCTGACGGCGGCGTTCCTCGTTCAGTTCGGGGATCGGCAGCCGGATCAAGGGGCCGTCAGAGATCGGGTTGATGCCAATGCCGCTTTCGCGGATCGCCTTTTCCACCTTGCTGACCATTGCCTTGTCCCAGACGTTGATGACGACCATGCGCGGCTCCGGCACGTTGACGGTGCCAAGCTGGTTGATCGGCGTCATCTGACCATAGGCGTCGACCATGATCGGTTCGACGATCGAGGCCGAGGCGCGTCCGGTACGCAAACTGGCAAATTCGGTGCGCAGCGCGTTCATCGCGCCATCCATCCGGCGCTGGATCGCGTCGGTGTCTATGTCGAGGTCAGCATCGGCCATCTCGCGTTTTCATCCCATCTCCGGTTTCGCCCCGTTTCCGGGGTCTTGGCACTGTATAACAGAAAGCTGCGGCGGGCGTATAGGGGCCGCACCGCCGGACGGTCAGGTTGCCCGCATCTGCAAATGGCGGCAGGGGCACATCCCGAGTCGCAATCCCCGGTTGCAATGTGGATTTAATCGTAAAAGCGCCGTTAAATAAGGGCCTGCCCAGATAGATTATGGGCCAATTGAGTTGATCGACTCGGACGGAGCTGACTAGCATTCACATGGGGACCAATTGCATCTCATCCCCTTAAAATTTTCACCGAATGGAGGAAGACATGGCACTTGTGACCTTGACGGACGTTTTCGCCAATCTGGACAACTGGCCGGGAAATTTGTTTGCGGCATCTGATGGCTCGACCATCGTGGCGCATACTGCGACCCGCTTTGCCTACACCTTTCTGGCCGGCACCAATTTTGCGGGCTTCACCGTCACCGCGACGGGCACCGGCTTTGCCTATGACGGGACGACGCCGACTGCGGGGGCCATGCAGGCACTGACGATCACCGACGCGGGCGGAAACATTGTGATGACGGTCGCGAATATTGCCGCGAAAAGCCTTGCCAGCGACCTGTCGCTGTTTGCCGCCTATGAATTTGGCTGGACCGACCCAGATGGCAATGTCGTCAACTCACAGCAGTCGAATGCCTGGTCATTGCTACTGTCGGGGAAAGATACGATCAACGGAACGTCTGGCAATGACAACAAAGGTTTTGCCGGTGTCGATGCTGGCAACGACATCTACAACATGGGTGCTGGCGATGATCGGGTCAACGGCGGCTTGGGCAACGATACGATCAATGGGGGTGACGGTTGGGATGGGCTGTCTTTTGAACAGACCACCTGGAACGAAGGTCTCCCGATGGTGCGCGGTATTACCGTGAATGTTGCGGCAGGAACGGTTTTGGACCCCTATGGCTATACCGACCATTTCACCGGGCTGGAATGGATCTCCGGGTCGGCGTTCAATGACGTGTTCAAGGGCTCCGCAACCACAGAAATGACCTTTCGCGGCCTGCGGGGCGTCGACACGTTCATTGCAGGCAGCCAAAATGACTGGGCGGAATACGGCGATGACGCGTGGAGCGGCGGCAAGCGCGGCATTCTGGCCAATCTGGCAACCGGCATTTCCGGCACTGACATTTTGGGCACGATCCGCGACGGCTTTGGCAATCTTGACAAGACTGTGAACCTGCAAAGCGTCGCGGGGACACGTTTCAACGATACGTTCAATGGATCGGACGCAGACAATTCCTTTGCGGGCGGCGAAGGCAAAGACAGCTACAATGGCGGCGGCGGCATCGACGAACTGGTTTTCAACTGGTGGTTCACTGATGCCCAGCAGCACGGCATCGTGGTCAATCTGAGCCTGCTCAGCGGGCAGATTCTGGACGACGGTTTTGGCAACAAGGAAAATGCCGCGTCCATCGAGAACGTCGGGGGCACCTCGCATAACGATCAGATCATCGGTGCCGTCGGGACCAATGTGTTCCAGGGCCGTGAAGGGGCCGACACTTTGGCCGGCGGAGGTGGGGCTGATGAATTCCGCTGGAACCATTTTTCCGAAATCGGCGGCAATGATGTGGTGACGGATTTTCATGCCGGCGCCGGGGCCGATCAGGACAAAATCGGTCTGCGGGTCACGGAATGGGGCGGCACCACCACGTTGCATCTGGTCAACGGCGCGGCAGCCACAGATGCCGTCGGGACCGTCATCTTCAACCAGGCGACCCATGTCCTGTCCTGGGACGCCGACGGCACCGGTGCGGGTGTCGCCATCGACATTGTCACGTTGAACGGCGTCGCTGCTTTGACGGCGGCGAATATCCTGCTGGCCTGATCGCCCGCGCAGCCGGTGCGTCCTGCGGCGCACCGGCCCCGCACGTCATCCGTGCACCGTTGTGTAGGTGCCCTGCCCCGACAGGATACCCCGGAACCCACCTGGCTCGTCCAGCGAAAACACGATGATCGGCAGGTTGTTGTCACGGGCCAGCGCGATGGCGCTGGCATCCATCACCCCCAGATGCTTTTGCAGCACCTCATCATAGCTGACCGTCTCATAACGCTTGGCGTCGGGGTATTTCTTGGGGTCCTTGTCATAGACACCGTCCACCTTGGTGCCTTTGAAGATCACCTGACAGGCCATTTCCGACGCGCGCAGGGTGGCTGCGGTGTCGGTGGTGAAATACGGATTGCCGGTGCCCGCGGCAAAGATGCAAACCCGCTTTTTCTCCAGGTGGCGCACGGCGCGGCGTCGGATGTAAGGCTCGCAAACCTGATCCATCGGGATGGCAGAGATGACACGCGTGAAGACGCCCAGTTCCTCCAGCGCCGATTGCATCGCAAGGGCGTTCATCACGGTGGCGAGCATTCCCATATAGTCGGCAGTGGTCCGCTCCATGCCTTGTGCACTGCCTTGCAGACCGCGAAAGATGTTGCCGCCGCCGATCACCATGCAGATCTCGACCCCAAGATCGCGCACCGATTTCACCTCTGACGCGATGCGCTGAACGGTGGGCGGGTGCAGCCCGTACCCCAGATCGCCCATCAGCGCCTCGCCCGAGATTTTCAGCATGACGCGGGAGTAGGCGATGTTGTGCGTGGCGTCTGGCATGATTTTCCCCTGAATATCGTGGCGGTGTTGGCTTGGCGCACAAAATGTCGCAAAATGGCGGCAGGTTCAACCTTTGTCGGCACTGGGGTCCGGCTGCGAACATCCGGGGTATTCAAGGCAGATGAACGCAGCAGAGCTGGCCAAGATATCACGCGAGGCGCCGGTGTTGATAGCTGGACCGACCGCTTCGGGCAAATCGGCGCTGGCGGCCGAACTGGCGGCGCGGGATAGCCGGGTCGTGGTCAACGCCGATGCGGTGCAGGTCTATAGCTGTTGGCGGGTTCTGTCGGCGCGGCCCTCCGCTGCGGAAGAGGCGGCGCTGCCCCACGCGCTTTATGGCCATGTCGGGCGGGATCAGGCCTATTCGGTGGGCCACTGGCTGCGCGATGTAGCACCTTTGTTGGCCCGTCCGGTGGTGATCGTCGGCGGCACCGGGCTGTATTTCACCGCTTTGACCGAAGGGCTGGCCGAAGTGCCCGCTGTTCCGCCAGAAGTGCGCGCCGCAGCGGATGCGCTGCGGCTGGCGGATTTCGGTGCGATGCGGGCGGCGCTTGACCCCGACACGGCAGCGCGGACCGATCTTGCCAACCCGATGCGGGTGCAGCGCGCTTGGGAAGTGTTGCGGGCAACCGGGCGTGGCCTTGCCGACTGGCAGGCGTCCGGCGCGGCCGCTGTGTTGCCGGCATCTGAGACCGAGGCGTTGGTCCTGCGCCCCGAAGCCGCTTGGCTCAACGCCCGAATCACCGCGCGATTTTCCGCGATGTTGGAAGCCGGGGCCTTGAACGAGGTCGCGGCGGAACTGCCGACCTGGGTCGCGGACCGGCCCTCGGCGCGGGCCATCGGGGCGGCTGAACTGGTGAATCACCTGCAAGGCCGGTGTGATCTGGCCACGGCGACCGCCGCAGCGACGCTGGCCACCCGGCAATACGCCAAGCGGCAGCGCACCTGGTTTCGCAGCCGGATGAAAGACTGGCGCAGCATTCAGCCGACCTGACCAAATGGCGGTTTTCGCAACTACTTTCGGTTTGAACATGCTGAAGCCGTTTTTTCGCTTGGGTTGTGCCACTCGCGCGGTTTATCTGGTGACTTGACCTGACAGAGCCGGATGATGACATACCCCAACCCGACCGCGCCGTTTCGCCTAGTCGCCATCCCCCGCCTTGCCGCCGGCGGGCGCTGGCGGGTCGAGGCGATGCGATCTCTGTCAGAAGCCTGCTTTTTGTGGTTCACCAAGGGTCAGGGCCGCATCACTCTGGCTGGTGCGACGCGTGGCTATACCGCCCATAATGGCATTTTCATTCCCCCCGGCGTCATGCACGGCTTTGAGGTAGGACCACAAGTCTTTGGTACTGCTGTTTTTTTTGGCAGAGACTGCAAAGTCACCCTGCCGCGCGAACCCCTGCACCTGCGCATCCGCGAAGTGCATGCGCAACAGGAACTGAACGTGACGCTGGACGCCATTCAGCGCGAATTGGACAGTACCGTGACCGCCCATGAGCGGGCCGCAGAGGCGCATCTGGGCCTGCTGGGGGTCTGGCTGGAACGGCAAGGCCTGCGCGCCCAGGCCGAAGCGCCGCGCCCGGATGCCGCCCGCCGGCTGGTCGCCCGGTTTACCGATCTGATGGAACGCGAGTTCCGGTCCGGGGCCGGCGTGGGCGATCTGGCCGCGACACTCGGTGTCACCGCCACCCATCTGACCCGCTGCTGCCAACAAACCTGTGCCCGGTCTGCCATCGACCTCTTGCAAGACCGACGGATTTTTGAAGCCCGTAAATTGCTGGCCGAAACCGCGTTGCCGGTCGGGCGGATTGGTGAAAGCCTGGGCTTCACCTCTGCCGCCTACTTCACCCGCGCGTTTCAACATCGCACCGGTTCTTCGCCATCGGCCTTTCGCCGCAGCCAGTGACGCACGGCGTGGTTTTCCACCGATTCGTCCGTCTTAGCGGAAAAACCAACAGCGGGCCGGAACTGGCCCAAGTTGCGGCGTGACATTCTGCAACCCGCGCAAATTCACAAATCAGACTTGTCTGTGTCGCAAACGTTATACGGGGCGGCGAATCCAGACGTTGACGCAGGGGCCGAAAAGATGCGGAATGCGGGGGTGAGGATTGTTGCCATGGCACGCTTCTGCCGGTTGTGACCCGACGTGGGGAAAGGTCACTTGGTGGAGCTTGGGCGGCAAGACCGGCACCCATAAGAAATGACAAGGCTTTGCCTGACAGGGAGACTACAATGACTAAAATGGACAAGATCGAGGCGCTGCACCCGGCTGCCTACATGCACTTGCAAGAGGTTCAGGACGGAAAACTCAGCCGCCGTGAATTTCTGACCCGGACGACATCTTTGGGCGTTTCTGCCATCGCGGCATACGGACTGCTGGGCCTCGCCGCCCCGGTTCGCGCCCAGGAAGCCAAGGTTGGCGGCACGCTGCGGGTCGGGATGGAAGTCAAGGCGCAGAAAGATCCGCGCCTGGCCGACTGGCCGCACATTGCCAACGTCTATCGCAGCTGGCTGGAATATCTGATCCAGTACAACCCCGATGGCACCTTTGAAGGCCGCCTTCTGGAAAGCTGGGAAGCCAACGAGGATGCGTCGCAATACACGCTGCACGTCCGTCCGGGCGTCAAGTGGAACAACGGCGATGCGTTCACGGCCAATGACGTGCTGAACAGCTTCAAGCGCTGGACCGATGGCAACGTCGAAGGCAATGCGATGGCCTCGCGCTTCCCCGGACTGGTCAACCCCGACACCAAGACCCTGCGCGACGGTGCGGTGGTTGTGGTCGATGACATGACGGTCAAGCTGATGCTGTCGGCATCCGACGTGGCGGTGGTTCCGAACCTCGCCGACTACCCGGCCGCCGTGGTGCATTCCAGCTTCAAGGACGGCGATGATCCGTCCGTCACCCCGATCGGCACCGGACCGTATATCCCAAGTGAAATCATGGTCGGCCAAAAGGCAACGCTGGTTCGCGCCCCGAACCACACCTGGTGGGGTGGCACCGCGCCGCTGGATGAAATCCACTATGTCGACTTCGGCACCGATCCTTCCGCCATGGTCAACCTTGCGACCTCTGACGAGATTGACGCCAACTACGAATCCACCGGCGACTACATCAAGCAACTCGACGACCTCGGCTGGAAGAAGTTCGAGGCCGTGACCGCCGCAACCATCGTCGCGCGCTTCAACTCTGCCACCTCTGACCTCTACAAGGACAAGGCCGTCCGTCAGGCGCTGCAACTGGCCGTCGATCCGAAAGTCGTGCTGGACCTTGGCTACAACGGTCTGGGCACCACGGCGGAAAACCACCATGCCTGCCCGGTTCACCCGGAATATGCCAAGCTGCCCGCACAAACTATCAATCCCGCCGGGTTGAAGGACGTGCTGGCCAAGGCCGGGATGGCCGATGCCGAGTTCGAGTTCATCTCGTTGGATGATGGCTGGGAAGCGGCAACCTCTGACGCCATTGCCGCCCAGATGCGCGATGCCGGGGCAAACATTAAACGCACCGTGATGCCGGGTTCGACCTTCTGGAACGACTGGCAGAAATACCCGTTCTCCTCGACCACCTGGAACCACCGCCCTCTTGCGGTGCAGAACATGAGCCTTGCCTATACCTCGACCGGCTCCTGGAACGAAACTGGCATGGCGAACAAGGAGTTTGACGACGCGATGGTCAAGGCTCTGGCACTTGCCGACGCCGACAAACGCAGTGAAGTCGCCGCCGTGCTGGAGAAAATCCTGCAAGACGAAGGCTATATCATCCAGCCCTACTGGCGCTCGCTGTTCTGCCACGCCAAAGCAAACGTGGTCGGAATTTACATGCACCCGTCCAACGAGCATCACCACTACAAGTGGTCGCTCGCCTGACACTTTGACCCAAAGGGCGGACGCATCAGATCTGGTGCGCCCGTCCTTGCTTCTGCCAGGCCCCGCGGGGCGGCGGCGAAACCAGTGCGGTGGTTTTAGGTGGGATCCATGACATGTTGAATTTCATTGCCCGACGGGTGGGAGTGATGGCGCTGACAGCGCTGGTGTTGACCTTCGTCGTCTTTTTTCTCACCAATCTTCCGCCCAACCTTGAAAAACTGGCCCGGTCCGAAGGCTCGGTTCGGATGAGCGACGAATCCGTGCTGGCCTGGATCGAACAGAACGGTCACGGCGGATCGGTGCTGTACCGCTATACTGAATGGGTTGGCATCAGCCCCGGCTGGACCAACACCGACGAAAAGGGCGTGACACGCGGCCTGTGCATTCGGCAGAACACCGACCCGGCCACGGCCCCCCGCTATTGTGGTATCATTCAAGGTGAATGGGGCTTTTCGACCGTCTACAAGAAACCGGTTCTGGAAATTCTGGGCCGGGCCCTCGGCGCGACGGGCTGGCTGATGCTCGCGGTCATGCTGGTCATGGTGCCGGTCTCGTTGTTGATCGGCGTGCTGGCCGGAATGCGGGAGGGCACCCGGACCGACCGGGTGCTGTCGACCTTTGCCATCGCGTCGACGGCCACGCCGGAATATGTGTCGGGCGTCATCCTAGTCGCCATCCTTGCCGCTGTGAACACGGGCATTTCGCCACTGCTTGCAAGTTGGGGCCTGATCAGCACCAAAACCTGGTTTCTGCCGACAGCAACCTCCGCGATGGACAAGATCAACTTCTGGAACTTCACGCTGCCGGTGCTCACAATCGCGCTTTATGGCATTGGCTACATCGCCCGGATGACCCGTGCTTCGATGACAGAGGTGATGACCCAACAGTATATCCGCACAGCCCGGCTGAAAGGCGTGGCCTTCGGTCAGGTCGTAATGCGGCATGCATTGCGCAACGCACTGATCGCGCCGTTCACCGTGATCATGCTGCAATTTCCCTGGTTGCTGAACGGTGTGGTCATTGTAGAAACCTTGTTCAATTACAAAGGCTTCGGCGCAACACTTGTGGCCGCTGCCAGCAACAACGACATCGACCTTCTGTTGGGCTGTTCCGTCGTCGCGGTCTTTGTCGTTCTGGTGACGCAGCTGATCTCGGACATTGGTTATGTCTTTCTGAACCCCCGTATCCGGCTGGCATGAGGACGCAAAATGGATAGTCTTTCCTGGGGCATGATCTTTCTAAAGATGGGTGCCCGCTTCCTGCCGGTCTGGATCGCGCTGATCGTGACCTTTGCCGTATCGATCAACTTCAAGCAGCGGCTTGGGCTTTATGGCAAATTGTTCGACAGCCCGGTCGGTATGACCGGCTTTGCCATCGTGATGTTCTGGGTGTTCACCGCGATCTTTGCGGATCTGATCATCACCTACGACCCGATTGCCCAGCTGGGCAGCGTCAAGAACCCGCTGCCGGGCACGCCCGTCCCCGATCTGAAGGACGGCCAGTACGCCTGGTTCCTGCTGGGTGGCGATCACCTGGCCCGGGATATCTTCTCCCGGATGGTGATGGGCGCCCGCCGGGTGCTGGTCATCGCCCCCGCCGCCACCACCTTTGCTTACATCGTCGGCATCACGCTTGGCCTGCCGGCCGGCTATTATGGCGGCAAGTTCGACACAGGCCTGTCTTTCATCTCGAACCTCGTCCTGGCCTTTCCGGTAATCTTGCTGTTCTACCTGCTGGTCACACCCGAAATCCGCAACACCGGCATCCCGATCTACCTCGCCGCCGTGCTGTTCATCTTTCCGGTGGTTTTCTTTTCAATCCTGTTCAACGCGCGCTTCTTCACCAACCCCCGGCAGCGCAACATCTATGTCGGCACCACCCTGGTTATTGGCCTCTGGGCTTATTCCGGCCTCGCCTTCAACGCCGATCCGCTGGGCGTCTGGGGCATGGATCCGAACCTTCTGAACGTCTTTGTCTCGGTGGTTTTCGTCAACGCCCCCACCGTGTTCCGCATCGTGCGCGGCATCACGCTCGACCTCAAAGCGCGCGACTATGTGGCGGCGGGCCAGACCCGGGGCGAGGGCGCCTGGTACATCATGCTGTGGGAAATCCTGCCCAACGCCCGCGGCCCGCTGATCGTCGATTACTGCCTGCGCATCGGCTATACGACGATCCTTCTGGGAACACTTGGCTTCTTCGGCCTTGGCGTCACCCCCGAAAGCCCGGATTGGGGCTCCACGATCAACGCCGGTCGCAAACTCCTTTCCACCATTCCCCACCCCGCCGTGGTCCCGGCGCTGGCCCTGATGAGCCTTGTTCTCGGCCTCAACCTGCTCGCGGACGGTCTGCGCGAAGAAAGCCTGAAAGACTGATGACCCTCCTGCCATTCATCTGTCCCTAAATATCCCACGGGGGTCCGGGGGTGTGAAACCCCCGGTCCTGCCCCATCCGCACATGCGAGGCTGCCATGACCGACACCGCCTGGGATCCCAGCAAGCCGATACTCGAAATCGATCACCTGTCGATTTCCTTCTTCACCAGGCTCAGGGAAATCCCGGCCGTCATGGATTTTTCCTGTTCGGTGATGGCGGGCGAATCGATGGGCCTCGTCGGCGAATCCGGTTGCGGCAAGTCCACCGTCGCCCTCGCCGTCATGCGCGACCTGGGCAAGAACGGCAAAATCGTCGGCGGCACCATCAGGTTCAAGGGCCGTGACCTGACAAACATGACCGAAGAGGAACTGCGCCACATCCGCGGTTCCGAAATCGCGATGATCTACCAGGAACCGATGGCCTCACTGAACCCCGCCATGAAGATCGGTGCGCAACTGGCCGAAGTCCCGATGATCCACCAGAACATGGCCAAAGACGATGCCTGGGCGCTGGCCCGGCAAATCGTAGCCGATGTCCGCCTGCCTGACCCCGATCGCATCCTGCAAGCCTATCCGCACCAGTTGTCGGGCGGCCAGCAACAGCGCATCGTCATCGCGATGGCGCTGATGAGCAAACCGGCGCTGTTGATCCTCGATGAACCCACCACCGCGCTGGATGTCACCGTCGAGGCGGGCATCGTCGACCTCGTGAAAGCCTTGGGCGAGAAATACGGCACGTCGATGCTGTTCATCAGTCACAACCTCGGTCTGATCCTCGATGTCTGCGACCGGCTGTGCGTCATGTATTCCGGCGAGGCGGTCGAGACCGGCAATGTGCATCAGGTCTTTGACAAGATGCGCCACCCCTATACCCAGGCGCTGTTCCGCTCGATTCCCTTACCCGGTGCCGACAAGAATTCCAGCCCGCTGATCGCCATTCCTGGCAACTTCCCACTGCCCCATGAACGCCCCAAAGGGTGCAACTTCGGCCCGCGCTGCGATTATTTTCAGGCCGGGCGCTGTGATGCCGGCGATGTGCCGATGTCAGACGTCCCCGGCGATGACCGCCATGCTAGCCGCTGCGTGAAATGGCAGGAAATCGACTGGCTGGCCCCGCCCAAGGCCAAGATCAGCAAACCCAAGACGCCCATCGGCAAAGTGGTCCTCAAGATGGAGGATCTGAAAAAGTATTACTCGGTGTCCGGCGGTGCTTTTGGCGGCGGTTCGACCAAGGTGATCAAGGCCAACGAAACCCTGAGTTTCGAGGCGCATGAAGGCGAAACCCTTGCCATCGTCGGCGAAAGCGGCTGTGGCAAATCCACCTTCGCCAAAGTGCTGATGGGTCTGGAAACCGCGACCTCCGGCACGATCATGTTGTTTGACGAAAATGTTCAGTCAACGCCGATCCAGCAGCGCAATGTCGATATGGTGTCGTCGGTGCAAATGGTGTTCCAGAACCCGTTTGACACGCTGAACCCGTCGATGACCGTGGGCCGTCAGGTGATTCGCGCGCTCGAGATTTTCCACTATGGCAAATCGGATCAGGAACGCTCGGACCGGATGCTGGAACTGCTTGATCTGGTGAAATTACCGCGCGCCTTTGCCGAGCGTATGCCGCGCCAACTGTCGGGCGGCCAGAAACAGCGCGTCGGCATCGCCCGCGCCTTTGCGGGTGGCGCGAAAGTCGTGGTCGCCGATGAACCGGTCAGCGCGCTGGATGTGTCGGTACAAGCCGCCGTCACCGACCTGCTGATGGACATACAGCGCGAGAACAAGACGACGCTGCTGTTCATCTCGCATGACCTCAGCATCGTGCGCTATTTGGCCGACCGGGTGCTGGTCATGTATCTGGGTCACGTGGTTGAAACCGGCACCACCGAACAGGTATTCCAGCCGCCCTACCACCCCTATACCGAGGCGCTGCTGTCCGCCGTGCCGATCGCCGACACCAAAGTAATCCGCAAGCGCATTGTGCTGGATGGCGACATCCCCTCTGCGATGAACCCACCGCCCGGCTGCCCGTTCCAGACCCGCTGCCGCTGGAAAGGTCAGGTCAGCCCGGCGGGCCTGTGCGACCGCGAAATGCCCCCGGTGCGCACGCTCGAGGGTGGCCACCAGATCAAATGCCACCTGCCGGATGCCGTGCTCGCGCAGATGGAGGCGGTGATCAAGGTCGCTGCAGAATAAAGGCAGACCTTTGGTGACTTTGCCGGGGCCTGTTACTGCAAGCCTCAGAGGCATCCGAAAAAGTTGTCAGAAGTGCCGCATTGTGCTTATTTGACGGCAGTGCTGAATTTGCCTCTTTCCGCGAGGGGATGCGTCATGGCGACGATCAACGGCGACGGTTCCCCAAATCACCTGAAGGACACGCCGGACTTTGACGTGATCCACGGTTGGGGCGGGGATGACACGATCACGTCCACCTTGGGTGCCGACACCCTTTATGGCGACGTTGGCAATGATCTGCTCAACTCCAGCGGCATCAACCAAGGTCCTGCGGCCTATCTGTATGGCGGAGCGGGGTCGGACACCATTCACGCATCCGGGTCCGACGTGATTGCCTTTGGCGGTCTTGGCGATGATTTCTTGCAGGTCCGGTCGCTTTCTGCGGGCGGGGATTTCTATGGAGGAGAAGGTAACGACACGATCATTCTTTCGGTCGATACCAGCTCGACAATTCTGCACGCCATCGCACGGGGCGGCTCTGGAGATGACGTGATCTATGGCTCGCTGGGCGACCAGATTTACGGCAATTCCGGCAATGACCGTATTTTCGGCGGCGGCGGCTATGGCGGGGATGGCGACGACAGCCTGACGGGCGGGTCCTACGAGAACGGTGGCGCGGGCAACGACGTGCTGACACTGACAGCCCCCAACGGCTATGCAAACGGCGGCGGCGGGCAGGACATTCTCTATGGGTCGGCGGGAACGGATACGCTTTATGATGATAACGGCAGTACCAAGACCTTTGGCTATGGTGGCAACGACGTCATTTCCGCCGGGCATGGCAGAAACACGCTCTATGGCGGCGCAGGCGATGACCAGGTTAGTGACGGCGGAAGCATGAGCTCCGTCTATGGCGGAGCAGGGAGCGATTCCGTCGAGATGAGCTATGGCTACGGCAAGGTTTATGGCGGTGGTGGGAACGACCATGTGTTCTTTACCGAGGCGACACAGGGCTCCACCCTGTTCGGCGGGGCGGGCGATGATTTTCTTTTCGGCTATCAGCTGCACATCGGCACGACAGACGGATCAACCAACTCTGTTTGGGACGGCGGCGCCGGGAATGATTCCATCTTTGGCACCCCTGATGCGGATACGATCATCGGTGGTTTGGGCATCGATGTCTTTTACGGGGGCAGCGGCGCAAGCGACCTAACCGGTGCGAATACCTTTGTCTTCCGATCGGCAAAGGAAATCGGCAACGCGCATATCGGCGATGGCATTGTGAATTTCCGCTCCGGTATCGACAAGATCGACCTCTCCGACATCAACGGTCTTACCTTTGTCGAAGGCAACCCATTCAGCCACACTGCCGGCGAGGTGCGGTATGATGCGGGGTCGAGCCAGTTACAAATCGACGTCAACGGCGACGGCCGCAAGGAGTGTTTCATCCTTGTATCGGCAGTGGCGTCCGATGACTTGATCCTTTGACGGGCAGGTCACCGGCCATGAGGGTCGATGCGGCTTTAACGACGACGGGACTTGCTATCCGGTATTTGCCGCCCGCTACCCCAGGATTGCCGAGACATAGCCTTTGGTCTCGTCATATGGCGGGATGCCGCCATATTGCTCCACCGCCTGCGGTCCGGCGTTGTAAGCGGCCAGTGCCAGACGCCAACTGCCAAAGCGGTTGAACATCATCGACAGATAATGCGCCCCGCCTTCCAGATTTTCCCGCGGATCGGTCTCGTCCACCCCCAGCCGGTCGGCCGTGCCAGGCATCAGCTGCGCCAGGCCAACAGCGCCCTTTGGCGACACAGCGCCTTGGTTCCAACCGCTTTCCTGCTGAACCAGTCGCAGGAACATATCTTCGGGGATGCCATATTTCCGCGCCGCTGCCTTGGCCATGTCCATATAGGCGCCGCGGTACTTGCCGGTATAGCTCTTGACTGAGACATTCGCGTTCTTGTCATAGTTCGGCTTCAGCTTGTCGGAATTCTGGTACTGCGTCGACAGGCGGCCATCCAGAAGGGCGGTTTGTGACCGGAACAGCGCGTTGCGGCTCTTGCTTCCGCCGCCCAGTGTCAGCCCCTCTGCAGCCGCCCCTTGCGGCGCCACAGCCCCGGAAATCAGCGCCAGGCTCACCCCGACCGCCGCGATACCCTTCAAACAAATCAACGCATGCGCCCTCCCCCGGGCCAAAACTCATGCCAAAAAGTCTAAGGAGCATAGCGGCTTTTGCGAAATGGTCCAGATGGCAGAAGCGTCACACCCCACCGCGCCCCGGCAACAGCCTGCGGGCCGGTCGTCAGGCCACGCCGTCAGCCCACCAGCGTCGCTTGCGGTGCATGCGGCACGGCACCCGGCAACAGCGGTGCCTGCAACAGATCCTCGATCAGAACCGACACCAGCTGGCTGCGCCCCGCCACGCCGGATTTGCGGTAAATAGCGTTGAGATGGGTCTTTATCGTGCCTTCTGCCGAGCCGCGCAGCCGGGCGATTTCGGCGATGGAATAGCCTTTGATGGTGAACGTGGCGACATCCTGTTCCGTCGGCGTCAGACCCCAGGTGTGAAAATAACCCTGCATCAACTCCGCCAGCGCCCCCGCTGCCACGCCCAGACTTTGCTGCATGCGTGCCTGTTGATGCAGCAACCGCCACAGCACCGCCGCCTCGAACAAGACGCCCAGCATCAGCCCGGTGATGGCGGCGATTTCGGACAAATTGCCCGGATTGGTAATGGCGGACCAGCCTTTTGGAACGAAATCTGCCCAGACATCGCGGACAAAAACCTCGGTGCACAGGCATTGAATCCCGATCAGCAGCAGCAATGGCCAGATCCGGGTGGCGGTCAGGTTGGGTCTTGTTGCCATGGAACACTGCGCCTCTTGCCAGCCCCGAAGGGTGTGGCCAAGCTCTACTGCCTGTGCTGCCGATGGAAAAGGCCAATCCAGCCGCCGCAACCAGACCCTGCCGGATTTCGCCGAGTCACATTGGATTGCAGCGCACATTCCGCCAGTCTATAGGTTTTGTTAACCATTCCCGGCGAGGCTGCCGGGGCATGGAATCAAACGGGGGCGTCATGGCAGGGTCGGTCAACAAGGTCATCATCGTCGGCAATCTGGGGCGCGATCCGGAAGTGCGCAACTTCCCGGCCGGCGGCAAGGTGGTCAACCTGAACATCGCCACCTCGGAAACCTGGCGCGACAAGGCGAGTGGCGAGAGGAAAGAGCGGACTGAATGGCACCGCGTGGCGATCTTCAACGAAGCACTTGGCAAGATCGCCGAGCAATATTTGAAAAAGGGCTCGACCGTCTATATCGAGGGCCAGCTTGAAACCCGCAAATGGCAGGACCAGTCCGGAGCCGAACGCTTCACGACAGAGATTGTGCTGCGCCAGTTCCGCGGCGAACTGACCCTGCTGGGCGGCCGTGATGGCGCCAGCGGTGGCGTTTCGGGCGGTGGCGGCTACGAGGATCGTGGCGGCGGTGAATATCAGGCTGGCGGGTCTTCGGGGGGTGGGTCTACCGGCGGCGGGTCGTCAGGTGGCTCGCGCGGCGGCGGCGGGACTGGCAGCAGTCGCTCCGATATGGATGACGAGATCCCGTTCTGATTGGCCTTTCACGCGGCACAAAGGCACCTTCCGGGGTGCCTTTGCTTTTGCCGCCCGCTTTTGCCCCCCCGGCACTAGACCTTGTGGGGTAATTCCCTATATATTCTCTCAACAACTGATGTGAGAGTGCGATGAACCAGCAGCAGGACAAGATCGAGGGTGCCCCCCTGATCCGCCCCTCCACCACCGAGCATCCGCTGTATGATCAGGTCGTCGAGGCCTGCCGCACCGTGTTTGACCCCGAAATTCCGGTCAACATCTTCGATCTGGGCCTTGTCTACACCATTGAAATCGGTGCGGAAAACGAGGTTGAAATCGCCATGACCCTGACCGCCCCCGGCTGCCCGGTCGCCGGCGAGATGCCCGGCTGGGTCGCCGACGCCGTGGAACCCATCGCCGGCGTCAAGCATGTCAACGTCAGCATGACCTTCGACCCGCCCTGGGGGATGGAAATGATGTCCGACGAGGCAAGGCTGGAACTGGGCTTCATGTGAAGGCAAGCCTATAGGGTTGCAATTATAAAAAGCAAGCCTTTTGACTTGCATTGTATGGAAGCAGGCTGTAAGGCTTGCACATGGAAACCTACGCAGCGGTGCTTACGGGAGACTTGGTTGCTTCGACCAACGCAGGATTTTATGCCGTCGAAAAAGCAATGTCCGAACTTGTCTCCGCGTCGCGTGACATTCAAACTTGGCCATTGTCCGACAAAAAATTCACGCGATTGACAAGGTTCACCAGACACAGAGGGGATGGCTGGCAAGTCTTTCTGGATTTCCCCGGCAATGCCCTGCGCGCATGCCTCTTTTATACCGCACGGCTCAAAGCTTCAGATTGCGGCCTGACGACCCGAATTTCGGTCGGTCTGGGCAGGATTGACAGCCTTGGAACCGACGACCTTTCGGACGCCCGTGGCGATGCCTTCACGATCTCTGGTCATGGTCTGGACGAAATGCCGCGTTCAAGCCGCCTGACCATTTTAGGCAATCGACGGATGGAACCCTGGCACACGGCCATCTACGGTCTGGCCGACTGGCAATCCCGAAGATGGTCGCACGAACAGGCTGAAGCCATCGCTCTGGCGCTGGACCCAAGCACGCCCACTCAAGAGGAAATGGCAAAAACCCTGCAAATAACCCGCCAGGCCCTGCAAGCCCGATTAAGCAGCGCGGGCTTCCACGCCCTGACTGCCGCCCTCTTGGCCTTTGAAACCACCGATGCTCCCATCGAGGACACGCTATGACCGAGACCCTCGCGGCTCTCTTTCTCGCCCATGTCCTCGCCGACTTCGTGCTGCAGACCAGTGCGATGGCCACCAACAAACGCCAGCCACTGACAATGGCAAAGCACGCCGCAATCGTGCTGGCGACGATGGCGGTGGCGCTGGGCAGCGTGTCGCCGTGGCTCTTGGCCCTTGCCGCCGCGCACGCCTTCATCGACACCGTAAAGACCTTGTCCGGTCGCCGTGGGCTGTGGCCATTCCTGGCCGATCAGGCGGCACATGCCGCGACGCTCATGGCCCTGGCGCTTTGGCAACCCGATCTGTGGTCGCAGGGCCTCTGGTCAACCTACAGCGCCCTCTCACCGGTCATGGCCCTGACCGCTGGCCTCATCGCGGCCACACGCGCCGGGGGGTTCGCCATAGGTCTGCTGATGGCACCCTGGGTCGATGCCACGCCCAAGGGTCTGACCAACGGCGGCCGCGTCATCGGCAATCTGGAACGCGCCCTGATCTTTTTGCTGATCCTGTCGGGTCAGACCCAGAACATCGGCTTTCTGATCGCCGCCAAATCCGTGCTGCGTTTTGGCGTCGTCGCGGATGACCGCGCCGCCAGCGAATATGTCATCATCGGCACCCTCGCATCGGTCGCCTGGGCGATCGCCGCGGCGCTGGCCACGACAATCTTGCTAAATCAATTGCCGCCGCTTGGAATTCCCGACCTGCTGCCTTAAGTTAAGCTGATAAGGAGACACCTCATGTTCGGCATTCCCGGCAAAGCCGCCGTCACCCTGACCCCCATCGCCGCCCGGCAGATCGCTGGCCTGATGGCGACCAAAGGCTCGCAGGGGCTGCGGATCGGCGTCAAGAAGGGCGGCTGTGCGGGCATGGAATACACGATGGACTATGTCACCACACTGAACCCGCTGGACGAAGTGGTGGAACAGGATGGCGCTCGGGTTCTGATCGCGCCGATGGCGCAATTGTTCCTGATCGGCACCGAGATCGACTATGAAATAGACCTGCTGCAAGCCGGATTCAAGTTTCGCAACCCCAACGTCGCAGAAGCCTGCGGTTGCGGCGAATCGATCAAATTCAAAGATACTCCCCCCGCCTGATGGCGACCGATCTGGACCTGCTTGGCCACGTACGTGACCTGTTTGCTGGACTGGGCCGGATCACAACCGGACGCATGTTTTCCGGCACCGCCCTATACGTTGAAGGCGATGTGATGTTTGCGGCCATCCTGGGCGGCACGGTCTGGATGAAATCCGACGCCACCACCCAAGCGGCCTATCTTGCCGCCGGTTCGCGGCCCTTCAGCTATCTGCGCCAGACCGGCCCGCGCGAGGCCCCGGGCCTGATGAGCCTGCCAGAAGACGCGATGGACGACGCGGACACGGCACTGAACTGGGCGCGGCTGTCGCTTGCTCCGGCCCGGGCCGCGGCAGACACCCGGCGCCGCGCCAAGGCCCACAAGGCCGGTCGTCTCATTTGATTCCCCTTCCGGCTTTGCGCTTTTCCCGCTATCGCTGACCCGGACATCCAAGGGGAAACGCCGATGACACCGCGCAAAATCGCCGCCGGAAACTGGAAGATGAACGGCCTTGCCGCCGCTTTGGCAGAGGTCGCGGCCTTGAACGCCGCCCACCCTGCCCCGGCTTGCGCAATGCTGCTGTGTCCGCCTGCCACATTGCTGGCGCAGATGAACTGGGCCGCCAAGGGCAGCAATCTGAAACTCGGCGGGCAAGACTGCCACCAGGACGCTTCGGGTGCCCATACCGGCGACATTTCCGCAGCCATGCTGCGCGATGCGGGGGCCACTTACGTCATTCTCGGCCATTCCGAACGCCGCGCCGATCATGGTGAAACTGACGCATTGGTGCTGGCCAAGGCCAAAGCCGCGCTGGCCTGCGGCCTGATCCCCATCGTCTGCATTGGCGAGACCGAGGCGCAGCGCGATGCCGGCACCACATTGCAGGTGATCGGCAGCCAGCTGGATGGCTCTGTCCCAGAAGAATCCACCGCGGCCACGCTCGTCGTCGCTTACGAACCGGTCTGGGCCATCGGCACCGGTCGTACACCAACCATTGCCCAGATTGCCGAAGTTCACGCCTTTCTGCGGGCGCGTCTGACCGCCAAAATCGGGACGGCGGCAGGGGTAAGCCTGCTTTACGGCGGTTCTGTCAAACCGTCCAACGCCACGCAGATTTTTGCGGTGCCCCATGTGGATGGCGCACTGGTCGGCGGCGCCAGCCTGAAAGCCGCTGACTTCGGATCCATCGTCGCAGCCCTTTCCGCCGCCTGAATAGCACGTAGCGTCGCCCTTGGAACAGCGGGCCGCACCTCCACCGAACAAGATGGCCCCATGACAATCAACACATCCCATCCTGCCCGGCACAGCACGCTTCTGGCCAATCTGATCTGTCTGGCGTCGATGATGACCTGGGCGGCGGGCCTGCCCGCTGCGGAACTGGTGATCCCCCATATTCCGCCCGTCACGTTGACCGCGTTGCGCACGCTGCTCGCCGCTGCCGTTCTGATGCCGCTCTGGTGGGTAGTGGACGGGGCCGAGGCGATCCGCCGCGCCAACTGGGGCCGTGGCATTCTGGTCGGCGGCATCTGCATCGGCTTGGGGGCGGTTCTTCTGGTCATCGCACAGGCCAAGACCGATCCGGTCACGGTCGCCGTCATCACCGCGACCATGCCGGTGGTGGGCATCGCCCTCGAAGTGCTGTTTGACGGCCGCAGACTGACCGCGGCGTTGATGATCGGCCTGCTCCTCAGCCTCGCCGGCGGCTTTGCGGCCTATGGCGCGGGCATGGGGTCGCTCAGCATCGGGATCGGCGCTTTGGCAGCCCTTGGCTCTGTGCTGGCGTTTACCTGGGGCTCGCGCGCCACGGTCACGGCTTTCCCCACCCTGACCCCGATTGGCCGCACCGCCATCACCGTGACCGGCGCCGCCATCGTCGCCAGTGTCGCGGCCCTCGCCTATTCAGCCGTCGGCGGCCCGCCGACCGACTGGGCCGCCCTTGGCGTGCGGGAGGTTTCCGCCCTGATGCTGTTTGGCGTCGGTTCGCTGGCGATCAGCCAAGTCCTGTGGATCGTGGCGGTTGGCCGGTTGGGCATCGGCATGTCCAGCCTGCATATGAACGCCGTGCCATTCTACGTAATGCTGATCCTGTTCCTGCTGGGGCAAGGCTGGAACTGGCCGCAAGCCATCGGTGCTGCCGTGGTCGGCGTTGGGGTGCTGATCGCACAGGGTTTTATACGGCTGCCTAAATGATCGCGCTGCACCAATCCCCGACCGACCCGGTTTTCGTGCAAAACCCCTACCCGTTCTACGAGGTTGCCCGTGCCGCTGGTCCCTTCTTTCACTGGTCCGATTACAACCTGACCTGCACCACCTCTGCGGCGGCCTGCAATGCCATCTTCCGCGACCGCCGCTTTGGCCGCGAGTCGCCGGCGGCCCTGCATATCCCGGACCACCTCGCGCCGTTCTACGCGGTCGAGGCGCATTCGATGCTGGAACTCGAACCGCCCCGCCACACCCGCCTGCGCGGCCTGGTCCTGCGCGCCTTCACCTCGCGCCGTATCGCGGCACTTGCCCCCGAAATAACCACGCTGACCCACGACCTGATCGACGCCCTCCCCATCGGCGCATTCGACCTCCTGCCGCATTTCGCCACCAAACTGCCGGTGATCATCATCGCCCGCCTGCTCGGCGTGCCGGAAACCATGTCCGACGACCTGCTCAAATGGTCAAACGCGATGGTCGGCATGTATATGGCAAACCGTGACCGCGCCGCCGAAGACCGTGCCATCGCGGCGACAAACGCCTTCACCGCCTTCCTGCGCGGCTATATCGCGGAACGCCGCGCCCTGCCCGCCGATGACCTGATTACCCATCTGATCGCCGCGGAATCAGAGGGCGACCGCCTGACCACTGACGAGCTGATCTCGACCTGCATCCTCCTCTTGAACGCCGGCCACGAGGCAACCGTCCATACCATCGGCAACGGCGTCAAAATCTTGCTGGAAACCCAGACCCAGACCGCCCTGGCAAATCCGGACCCCGCCATCGAGGAAATTCTGCGCTACGACCCCGCCCTGCACATGTTCACCCGCTGGGCCTATGAAACCGTGGAAATCCTGGGCCACACCTTCCAGCGCGGCGACCAGATCGCGCTCCTCCTCGCCGCCGCAAACCGCGACCCCGCCAACTGGGACGCGCCCGCCACCTTCGACCCAACCCGCTTGCCCAAACCTCACGTCAGCTTCGGCGCTGGCCTGCACTTCTGCGTCGGCGCCCCCCTCGCCCGGCTGGAACTGCAATCCGCCCTGCCGATCCTGTTTGAACGCCTGCCGCGCCTGCGCCTGACCGAGGCCCCGCGCTACGCTGATGTCTATCATTTTCATGGGCTGCAAAAACTGATGGTCCGTGCTGGTTAATATCAACTGTCCCCAAATATCCCACGGGGGTCCGAGGGTGTGAAACCCCCGGCTTACCTTACAAAGGCAGCGCCGTCGTCATCTTGATCTCTTCCATGCTCAACAGCGCCGTGACGTTGTAAATCTTCACCTCGGCAATCAGTGCCTGATAAAACGCGTCATAGGCCCGGGCGTTCTTGACCCAGACCTTCAGGATGTAATCAACATCCCCGGCCAAGCGATGCGCCTCCAGCACCTCCGGCCTGCGGCGCACCACGTCCAGAAACCGCTTTTCCCAGCCCGCCTCGTGTTCCGAAGTTCTGATCAGCACGAAAAAACACGCCTCCAGCCCCAATTCCTCAGGGTCCAGAATGGCGGTCTGCCGCCGGATCACGCCGGCCTCGCGCATCCGCCTGATCCGGTTCCACACCGGGGTCTTGCTTGAGCCGACTTTCCGCGCGATCTCGTCCAGCGACTGCTCGGCATCCTCCTGCAATTCGCCAAGGATTTTCCGGTCCAACTCATCGACTTGGGCTGCCATTCGCCTGATCCCCCGATTTGTGGAATGCTGTTCCAACTTGGCCGAATATCGGAACAAACATCCTTATTGGCAAGGGACACTGGCCTAGATATGGGAAAATATCCTATATTGGTCCCATAAATCACGGGCAAAGCCATGACCTGCCAGACCGCCTTCACCGCGTCCCCGTCCGCAGCCGCCCTAGACGGCCTGGCCGTGGTGCTCTATGGCCTCGCCGCAGGTCAAGCGACCCAATTCCTGCCTCAGTTGAAAGAAGCGCTAGCATGAGCCGCTTTACCCCCAAAGTCGTCACCGCTAACGCCCTGCGGGAAGGTGATGTGGTCTATCTGACCACCGATGACCGCTGGAGCCGCTATCACCACGAGGCCGAACTGATCGAGGACGAGGCCCACGCCCAGATGCGCCTGTTGCATGCCGCCGCACAGCGTCAGGTCGTGGTCGGTGCCTATCTCGCGGACGCCAAGGCCGGCCCCAAAGGCCCCGAACCCACGCATTTCCGTGAAGAATTCCGCACCCGCGGCCCTTCCAACTATACGCACGGCAAACAGACGGACCTTCCCAATGTATAACTACAATGACTTTGACGACGCTTTCGTCCGTGCCCGTGTTGCGCAGTTCTCCGACCAGGTGGCCCGCCGTCTGGATGGGTCACTGACCGAGGACGAATTCCGCCCCTTGCGCCTGATGAACGGCCTGTATCTGCAACTGCATGCCTACATGCTGCGCGTTGCCATCCCTTACGGCACGCTGAACCCGCGCCAGATGCGCCAGTTGGCGATGATTGCCGACACCTGGGACAAGGGTTACGGCCATTTCACCACCCGCCAGAACATCCAGTTCAACTGGCCCAAACTGCCGGAGGTGCCCGCAATCCTGTCCGCGCTGGCCGATGTGGAAATGCACGCCATCCAGACCTCGGGCAACTGCGTGCGCAACGTTACCGCCGACCACTTCGCCGGCGCTGCGGCGGACGAGATTGAAGACCCGCGCCCCTATGCCGAGCTTTTGCGCCAATGGTCCACCGACCACCCCGAGTTTCAGTTCCTGCCGCGCAAGTTCAAGATCGCCATCACCGGCAGCCCCAATGACCGCGCCGTCACTGCGGCGCATGACATCGGCCTGCGGATGACCCGCCAGAACGGCGAACCCGGCTTTGAAGTGCTGGTCGGCGGCGGCCTTGGCCGCACCCCGTTCATCGCCCACAAGGTCCGCGATTTCCTGCCCGTGCCCGATCTTTTGCCCTATGTCGAGGCCGTTCTCAGCGTCTACAACACGCTGGGCCGCCGTGACAACAAATACAAGGCGCGCATCAAGATCACCGTGCATGAGACTGGTAAAGCAGAGATAACCCGGATGATCGAGGAGCGTTTTCTTGAAATTCGCCCGTTGTTTGCGGGCCACGACCAGGATCTGCTCAACGATATCCGCACGGCCTTTGCCGAACCCACCTACCGCGACGCGCCGACCACCAGCCATGACGCCTTCTACAAAGCCGACCCGATCTTCCGCGCCTGGGCCGACACCAACCTCGCCGAACACCGCAACCCGCAATACGCCATTGTCACCGTGTCCCTGAAAGCGCCCGGCGAAACCCCCGGCGATGCGACCTCTGCCCAGATGCGCCTGATCGCCGACCTTGCAGAGCAATACGGCCACTCCGACCTGCGGATCAGCCATGAACAGAATGTCATCCTGGCCCATGTCCACAAATCCGACCTGCCCTCGGTCCATGCCGCGCTGAAACAGGCCGGGCTGGCTTGTGCCAACATCGGTCTGCTCAGTGACATCATCGCCTGCCCCGGCATGGACTATTGCAGCCTCGCCACCGCCCGCGCGATCCCCGTCGCACAGGAACTCGCCCTGCATTTCGATGCGCTGAAACTGGAACACGACATCGGCCCGCTGAAAATCAAAATCTCAGGCTGCATCAATGCCTGCGGTCATCACCATGTCGGCCATATCGGCATTCTCGGCCTCGACCGTGCCGGTGTGGAAAACTACCAGATCACGCTGGGCGGCGATGCCACTGAAACCGCTGCCATCGGCGACAAGACCGGACCGGGCTTTGCCTATACCGAGATTGTCCCCGCCATCGAACGCATTTTGCTGACCTATCTCGATATGCGCGAGGGGCCACAGGAAATCTTTCTGGAAACCTACCGCCGGGTCGGCTTTGCCCCGTTCAAGACCGCGCTGTATGGCGCAGAAGGCGGCCGCGATGCCGCGTGACGTGCCCACCGGTCTGGTCGCAGACCGGGTTGCCGCCCTGAACGCCCGCTACCGCCACCACAGCGCCACGGCGGTTCTGGAACACGCTCTGAAGGATGATGATCTGGGTCAGGTCGCGCTGGTGTCGTCCTTTGGCGCCGAATCGGTGGTGCTGCTGCATCTGGTTTCGGTCATAGCGCCCGAAACTCCAGTGCTGTTCATCGACACCAAGATGCTGTTTGCCGAAACCCTCGCCTACCAGCGCGACCTGGCAGAGAAACTCAACCTCTGCGACCTGCGCACGATCAGTGCCGCCAAATCCCGCGTCGCGCTTGAAGACCCCGACAACACGCTGCACCAGTTCAACACCGACGCCTGCTGCAACGTCCGCAAGGTTGAACCCCTGGAACGGGCGCTCAAGGAATTTGACGGCTGGATCACCGGGCGCAAACGCTATCAGGGTGCGGGCCGCGCCGCGGTGGAGTTTTTCGAAAATGAAGGCGACATGCGCATCAAGGTCAATCCTCTCGCCCATTGGGGCCGCGAGGATATCGAGGATTATATGGTCAACAACCGCCTGCCGCGCCATCCGCTGGTCGCCAAAGGCTTCCCGTCGATCGGTTGTGCGCCGTGCACAACAGCTGTGAAACCGGGCGAAGATTCCCGTGCAGGGCGTTGGCGTAACACGGAAAAAGTTGAATGCGGCATCCATTTCATCAATGGCAAAATGGTCCGCATACCCCTTTCAAATACGGAGAATGCCGCATGACAATCATCGTCACCGACGCAGGCTTCACCCCGGCGCAACCGTTGCAGATCGTGCCTCTGGCCGACATCGCCAGCCATCACGGTGCCGTCGATCTGGCCCATACCGACCAACCCGAATCCGTGGTGCCCTACCTTGCCGATCTGACCCTGATCCGCATCGCCTTCCCCGCCTTCAACGACGGCCGGGCCTTCACCGTCGCCCGCCGCCTGCGCGTGCTGGGCTATCAGGGCACCCTGCGCGCCTTTGGTCCGGTGATCGCAGATCAGTATGCGATGGCCCGCCGCGTTGGCTTTGACGAGGTCGAAATTCCCGACGACCTTGCCCTGCGCCAGCCCGAAGCGCAGTGGAAATTCCGCGCCGACTGGCGGTCGCACGATTACCTCGCCCGGCTGAAGGCCTGAACTTCCCTCCCGCTGCACAGGTTGCCCGCCCTAACGGAATGCAGACCCATGAACGAAAAGAGCGCCATGTCCGACGCCCCCTTGCCACCTGCCAAGCCAACCCTGCCCGACGCGCAAACCGTGACGGCGGTCAAACACTGGACCGACCGGCTGTTTTCCTTTCGCGTGACACGGCCCAAAAGCCTGCGGTTCCGCTCTGGCGAATTCGTGATGATCGGTCTGTTGGGCGAAACCGGCAAGCCCCTGCTGCGCGCCTATTCCATCGCGTCCCCGGCCTGGGATGACGAATTGGAATTCTATTCGATCAAGGTGCCCGACGGCCCGCTGACCTCGCGCCTGCAACACATCAAGGTTGGCGACGAAATCATCCTGCGCCCCAAACCGGTGGGCACGCTGGTCCATGATGCGCTCTTGCCCGGCAAACGCCTGTGGTTTCTTGCGACCGGCACCGGCCTCGCCCCCTTTGCCAGCCTGATGCGCGAGCCGGAAACCTACGAGAAATACGACAGCATCATCATGATGCACACCTGCCGCGAGAGTGCCGAATTGGAATATGGCCGCCAGCTGGTTGAAAGCCTGGCCGAAGATCCGCTGATTGGCGACCTCGTGGCCGGCAAATTGCATTATTACCCCACCACCACCCGCGAACCCTCGCCCCGGATGGGCCGCATCACCGACAATCTGACTTCAGGCAAGGTCTTTGCCGATCTGGGCCTGCCGCAGATCGACCCCGAAGACGACCGCGCCATGGTTTGCGGCAGCCTTGCCTTCAACCACGATGTCAAGGCGGTGCTGGAAAGCTTTGGCCTGCACGAAGGCGCCAATTCCGAACCGCAGGAATATGTGGTCGAAAAAGCCTTCGTCGGCGACGGCATCTGACCTGCCGCGTTCGTGCTGCACATATCCCGGTGCGGCGACCGCCTGTAGGCCACGGGCCAGAGGCGACAGAAAACAACGCGGCGCAATCGCCAGCACAATTCCAATAGGAAAGGCCGCGCAGATTGCTCTGCGCGGCCTGTCTTAACCCTAAAGGGTCAGATTACATCTTCAACGCGGTTTTGATCTGCGCGATCACGGCTGCAACCTTGGTCGCATCGGTGCCGGCAGCGGTGATGGCCGCTTTGATCGTGGTTTTGGTCGCATCGTCCAGCGCCGAAGCGTCAACCATTGCGGTGACTTTGGCGGCGTCAAAGGTTGCCGGGTCCAGCATCGCGGTGACATCGGCCATTGCGGTTGTGGCGGTGGTCGCAGCAGCGGTACCGGCAGCAGCGGCGGCATCCGTGGCGGCCTTGGCGGCAGCAGCGGCGTCGTCTGCGGCTTTCTTGGCGGCAGCGGCGGCGTCATCGGTCGCCTGCTGGGCGGCCACGGCAGCGGCTTGCTGCGCAGGTTTCACTTTTAATTGGTAGTAGCCGCCACCAATTACGATGACTGCGATGATGGCGATGATTACGTTTCTGTTCATGTCAGGTCTCCCATTAACCGACGGATAAGCGATTGTGGCGGCGGTATGACAGAAAGGTTTGCAGTTGGGAAGCCCTGCCTGCACACGCCCTGCATTCGGGGCCTTTGGCAAATCGCGGAACACTCCTTTGGACTAGTTTTCGCAAAAAAAACGTTCGTTTGGCCGCGTTCAATCGATTCTGACACCGCCAGACCCGATCTAGCGGGTTGAAGCCCCCGCCAACCGCGTTTATCTTGGCACCGCACCACACAACAATCCAAGGACCAACACCATAGCCCGCAGACCTCACAATGCCCCGCCGCAACGCGAAACCGGCCCGCGCATCAACGACCGTATCCGCTCACCCGAAATTCGCCTGATCGGGGCGGAAGGCGAGAATATCGGGGTTGTCACGCCTGCCCGCGCGATGGCCCTGGCCGAGGAAGCTGGCCTTGATCTGGTGGAAATCTCGCCCAATGCCGAACCGCCGGTCTGCAAGATCATGGATTTCGGCAAATTCAAGTATGAGACGCAAAAGCGCGAGGCCGAGGCCCGCAAAAAGCAGCACATCATCGAGATCAAGGAAATCAAGTTCCGTCCCGGCACCGATATCCATGACTATGATGTGAAAATGCGCTCGGTCCTCAAGTTTCTGGAGGAAGGCGACAAGGTCAAAGTCACGCTGCGCTTCCGCGGCCGCGAGATGGCGCACCAGGATCTCGGGTTGGAACTTTTGCACCGGGTCTCCGCTGACGTTGGCGAAAATGGCAAGGTCGAATCAATGCCCCGGCTCGAAGGCCGTCAGATGGTGATGATGATCGGACCAAAATAGCCCCCCATCCCTGCAATCCGGGCCCTTCGGGGCCCTTTTTGTTGCCTTATCATTCATCCATTTGGTTGACTTATGTCGCCGCAAGGTATAATTCCACCATATGGTTGAACGATCCGAACTCCCGCTGACCGAGGTGTTGAAAGCCGCAAGCGACCCGACCCGCCGGGCCATTCTGACCCTCCTGGCGCAGAACGGCCCAACCCGTGTCACCGAACTTGCCGCCCGGTTCGAGATGAGCCTCAACGCCGTTTCGAAACACATCAAGGTTCTGGAATCTGCCGGACTGGTCAGCCGCCGCACGCTGTGGCGCGAACACCTGATCGAAGTGCAGATGGCCCCTCTGGCCCTGATGGATCAGTGGTTTGCCGGACTGCGCTCGATCTGGGCGCTGCGGCTCGACGCTTTGGATACGCTGCTCACCCAAGGAGAACCAAACCATGACGGGCATGACCATGAATGACCTGAGCCTGACCGTGCAGCGGCGCATCGCCGCCATTGCGGAACGGGTTTACAACGCCTGGCTCGACCCCGAAACGCTGGTCCATTTCATGTCAAACTGCCAGGGCATCACCCTGACATCCGCCCAGACCGATCCCCGGGTTGGCGGGCGGTTCCGTCTGGTGATGAACAACGGCACAAAGGACATCCCGCATACCGGCACCTATCTGGAACTGACCCCGCATTCCCGCATCGCGTTCACGTGGGAGTCTGAATATTCCACGGTCGAAGGCAGCACGGTCACGCTTGACCTGGTGCCGGTCGGCGCAGAAACCCTGCTGACCCTGACCCATGTCCGGTTTGCCACCGAAAGCAGCCGGGACGGTCACAAACGGGGCTGGGCCACGATCCTCGATGGCCTTGTTGCCGCGAACCGGACGGACGCGGCCTGACCTGCGACGGCGCCGCACCCCATATCACACACGCCGCAGGGTCTGCGTGATCTCTGCCAGGATCGACACGGCAATTTCGGCGGGTGACTTCGCGCCGATGTTCAACCCCGCGGGGGCATGGATTCGGGCCAGTTCCTCAGGCGAAAACCCCGCAGCCACCAGCCGCTCCAGCCGTTTGGCATGGGTGCGGGTCGAGCCGAGGCAACCCAGATAAAACACCGGCGCACGCAGGGCAAAGCCGATCGCCGGGTCATCCAGCTTGGCATCATGGGTCAGCGTCACAATCGCGGTGCGGGCGTCCGGCACCAAAGCCGCCAGCGCAACATCCGGCCAATCCTCGACAATCGCCTCGCCGGGAAACCGCGCCGCCCCGCCAAACCCCGTGCGCGGGTGGATCAGCGTCACCGCATAGCCGCAAGCCCGCGCCATCGGCAGCAGGCTCTGCGCGATATGCACCGCCCCCACCACGATCATCCGCAAGGGCGGGTTATGAACGGCCACAAACCGCCCCTCCTCGACCCCGGACCGGTCGGCCTGCAGACGCGCATCCACCGCTGCCTCCTGCCCCGCCGGCACCAGCCTGCTCTCAAAACTCGCGAGGTCCGTTACCAGCGCCACCGCCCGTGGCACCGCCCGCGCTGCCACCAGTTCCGCCAGCAACCGGTCCGCGACCACTGGCTCCACCATGACCCGGATCGTGCCGCCGCAGGCCAGCCCCACCGCGAACGCATCCTCGTCACTGACCCCATAGGACAACAGCCGGACCTTGCCATCCGCCAGGGCCCCCAGGTCTCCAACACGGTCGCCAACACCGCGCCGCGCCCGACCCGGTGCCAGTCCAGCGCCAGTTCAGGGATGCGGTCGTAGGCAATGGGTTGGGTCACGGCCGCTCCTCTGATCACCGCGCCATGATGAAGCGCGGGACGCAAGACTGCAAACAAAAGCGCCGCCGGAATTGCTTCCGGCGGCGCACTCAGCCTTGTGCGAAATCTTAGATCGCGCTTTGGCGCAGGATGGGCGTGATGATCCGCACGGCAACCCGGCGGTTCTTGCGCTCGTCACCCAACGTGTCGATCTTCAACTCGCTTTCACCATAGCCCTGCACCACCAGGTTTTCCGGCGCGACGCCGAAATACTCGGTCAGTGCCTTGGCCACCGATTCGGCCCGACGGTCCGACAGCGCCAGGTTCGACGCCGCAGAGCCAACCGCGTCGGTATGCCCCTCGATCAGGAACACCTCACCGGGGTTGATCGAAATCATGTGCTTGATCAACTGGCCCAGTTTCGACAGCTTCTTCGCCTCGCTCGGCAGGATCGCGGACGACCCGGTCTCGAAGGTGATGTTGTTCACATCAATCGTCGGTGCCAGATACCGCACTTCCGGGATATTGCGGATCTGACGCAGGCTGTAACGACGGCCGTTGTCCGATACTTCTGCGGCAGCAAGCTGCGCCCGCAGTTCCGCGTCCGATTTATCCAGCGAGATCTGGTTGCTCTTGGGTTGCGCACGCGGCAGTTGCGACACGATCACCGGCTGTTCCGGCTGCAAGTCGTCGATCAGCACGGTGCCATGACCGGTCTGGTCATAGGCCACACGCTGCAACACCCGACCCGACGCATCCCGGATCGTCACGATCTGGGTCTTGTCGGCACGGGTCACGATCGTGCGGGTAGAACCGTCGTCATAGCTTTCGGTCCGCACCGTCGAACCGGGCTCACGCAGCAGGGCGTTGTCGTCCTTGTAGACTTGGTAAGTGCCGTCCGGCTGGCGCACCACAACGCGGTCGCCGGTGTTTGCAACAACCTGCTTGTTTCCGTTGATGATCGCACCGATCACGACCGCGCCCAGTGCGATCAGACCGACCTTTTCCAGATCGGACAGGTGCGATTTCTTGCCTGGCGCAACCGTGACCGGCGTTGCGGCAAACTCTTGTGCCGAATCGCGGGTGTCGGCTGCCGTCACGGTTTCCGTGGTGACAGTCGCCCCGGCAGGTGCCGGATCGTCTACTTTCGGCGCCTTTTGCCCGCGCTTCTTGCCAACTGCTTCGTCCGCCGCCGCGGCAACCGCAACTTCTGGCGTAGCATCGTTGGTCGCAGCAGGCGCATCCAGCACGGTTTCCAGCGTTGTTACAGCGTCGGCCGTCGGTACTGGCGCTTCAACCGGCTTGATGGTCGGGTCGGCAGCAGCGGCAGCGGCTGCATCGGCTGCAGCCTTTTGCGCAGCAGCTACAGCAGCGGCGTCCTCTGCCTCGGCAGCAGCGACCACGGCCGGATCAGGCTCGGAAGTCGGCGTGCCTGCATCGGCGGTCGCGGTCGTGCTGGTATCGGTGCCCGCTTGCGCGGTTTCGTCCAGCATCTTGATCGCGTTGGCTTTGCACTTGGCCGGTTTGATCGACAGGACACACAGCGCCCCATCGGGGCAGACAGCGGCCTTGTTGGGCAGGCAGATGACGTCCTTGCCCTTGACTTTGACCGTGGCAAAAGCCGTCGCGGCATCGGCGGTCGCCGTTCCAGCAGAATCTGCGGTCGCAGTGCCGGTGGCATCGACGGTTGCCGTCGTCGTGGCATCCGCAGTCGCCGTATCAGTCGCAGTCGCGTCCGCAGCCGGCGCATCGGTCGGAACTGTGGTGTCGGTCGCAGCCGCAGTTGCGGCCGCCGCAGCAGCATCAGCCGCAGCAGCATCAGCCGCCGCCGCATCCGCTGCAGCCTTTTCCTCGGCCAGCTTTGCCGCCTTGGCCGCGGCCTTTTCCTGCTTTTTGGCCGCCAGATCAGCAGCAGCCTGATCCGCTGCAGCCTGATCCGCCACAACCTTGTCGGCAGCGGCCTTGTCGGCAGCGGCCTGATCAGCGGCGGCTTGTTCCGCCGCAACGGCATCCGCCGCAGCCTTGTCCGCCGCAGCCTTGTCAGCCGCGGCCTGATCCGCAGCAGTGGCATCCGCCGCAGCCTGGTCGGCAGCGGCCTGGTCGGCGGCAGCGGCATCCGCAGCGGCCTTGTCAGCCGCAGCCTTGTCAGCGGCGGCAAGGTCAGCGGCGGCCTTGTCGGCAGCAGCTTGAGTGGCGGCCAGCGCATCCGCCGCAGCCTTGGCATCGGCTTCCGCTTGCGCTGTTGCGTCTGTCGCAGCGGCATCCGTGCCCGCCGCAGCGTCCGTCGCGGCCTTTGCGGCGGCATCGGCGATCGCCGTCACGGCATTCGCCTCGCAATTCGCCGGATTCTTGGCGACCACGCAGAACGCGCCGTCCGGGCACCCGGCCCTTTTGTTGGGCAGGCAAGTCACCTCTTTACCATCCACCGTGATGGTCTGGAGATCCTGCGCCTGCGCGGCAAAAGGAGGGACGACATACAATGCCAGTGACAACATCGTAGTCAGGTTGATCAGACGTTTCATACACAGTCCTTTCGGCAAACTCAGAATGGGTCTTGTTGCGAATCAAGGAACGCAAAACCGGTTGCTTTGGTTCCCTGCCCCCCGTTCAAGATGATTCTACGCTGATATGCGATAGCACCGCCATGACAGGCAATGACGTTTTGCAAACCCGGCAGACAGTTACCGGAACACCGCCTAAACTTTCGCTCCGGCGTGCCACAGCGCCAGACAACGCGCGACATTCTGCTGATGCACCGCCTCGTATGGCGCGAAATAGTGCAGGATACCCGCCGTCAGATCCCGCGCAATGATGTCGCGCAGCGGCGTCGCGGCCAGTTGCGGCTCTTGCGCCAAACGCTGCAACCAGCGGATATAGCGCTGCATCGCAGCCATGATCCCCGGCCCGTAACCGCCCCGCGCAATCACCTCCGGGTCGCCGTGGTTGGGCAGGACCGCCACAGGGTGCAGCCCCGCCAGCCGGTCCAGATCGCGCAGATGATCGGCAAAATCTTCGGGCGCGCCGACATAGGTCACAGTGTCCTCCACCGTATCGCCCGCCAGCAGCAGCCGCTCCTCCGGCAACCACAGCACAGTCGCATCGTCCGAATGGATGTTGCATTCGATCAACGTGACCTGCCGCGTGCCGACTGTAAGCCGCAGCTCGCCCGAAAACACCCGGTCTGGCAGGATAAGCGGGCAGATCGCCGGCAGTCCGTGAAAGGTGCCGTCCTCGATCCCGGCACGCGCCTGCGTCAGATGGGCTAGCGTCTTGCGGTTGGCGACAATCTCGGCCCCCGGAAACGCCGCCGTGCCCGCCACATGGTCCAGATGCCAGTGCGACAGCACCACGGTCAGGCGCCGCACCCCCCGTGCCACCAGTGCCTCGCGCACCTTTGCGCCATGCGGAACCGAAACATGGCTGTCATAGACCAGCGCCGCGTCGCCGCTGACCACGGCATAAGAGGCAACACCCAAGGACAATGCCCCGTCATCGATCCAGTTGTCCTCTGGCGCAAAGCGCTGCCCCGGCACCCGGCCATCGTAAAACGCCAAAATGCCGGGATAAGGTTCGATCACCCGCAGGTGTTGCGTCAGGGAATGGGTCATCGCCGGACCAGACCGCGACCACCGCGAAAGGTCAAGGGTTTGCGCAGCGCCACCTGCCCTGCTAGGCATGGCTGATGCGTGCGTTACTGGTCCTGACAGTCAAGAACGAGGCGGCCTTCCTGCTGGAATGGCTGGCCCATCACCGCGCCTGCGGCTTTACCGATGTGCTGGCCTTTTCCAACGATTGCAGCGATGGCACCGATCTGATGCTGGACCGGCTGGCTGAAATGGGCGGGCTGACCCATGTCCGCAACACCGGCCCGCATGCCGAAGGCCCGCAATGGGCCGCGCTCAAGGCCGCCGACAGCCATCCGCTGCGACAGGCCGCCGATTGGCTGCTGTTCTGCGACATCGACGAATTCGTCAACATCCACACCGGCGACCGCAGCCTGCACGCGCTCCTGTCCGCCCTGCCCCAGGCTGACGCCATTGCCCTGACCTGGCGTCTGTTCGGCAATGCCGGGATGATCCACTATCAGGATCAGCCCGTCACCGACACGTTCACCCGCGCGGCCCCCCCCACCTTGGCCTGGCCGTGGCGCGCCCAGATGTTCAAGACGCTGTTCCGCAATGATGGCGCTTACCGCAAACTTGGCGTCCACCGGCCACGCAATCCCGACCCCCAACGCAGTCCGCGCTGGTTCGACGGGTCAGGCCGCGCGATGCCCGCCAGCCAGCGCCTGTTTTCCGACTACCGGCAGGACAATTATCAGCTGGTTCAGTTGAACCACTACGTCCTGGGGTCGATGGAAAGTTACCTAGTCAAAGCCGACCGAGGCCGCGCCAACCGCGAGGCCTCGGCCTTCGACATCAGCTACTGGGTCGAACGAAATCTTGGCGCGGCGGAAGATCGCTCGATCCAGAACCTCGACTCCTCCGCCCTGCGTGCCGAACTTCATGCCGATCCGGTGCTGGGCTCCCTGCACCGCGCCGCAGTCGCCTGGCGGCATGGCCGTTTTGCCGCCCTGATGGCAGAGGAACCGTGGCGCGCCCTCTTTGGCCGCCTGCTGATGTGTGGCCCCAGCCGCACCCTGCACCCCGCCGAGGCCGCGATGATCCACGCCCACTTGCCACAATCTCGCCACATTAACCCTAGCCAAAAGGACTAAACTGCCAAAACACCGCAACAATCTACCTGCACTGTCCCGCCCGCCAATCCAATTTTCGCGAAAATTCCCTTGAATTTCAACATTCCGTGACGATATTGGCCAATATATAGTTACAATTTAATGACCCATTTCGGGCAAGAAGGTTTTTGATGACCGACCTTATCCAAGACGTTCCTACGGACGCCGCTGCCGCAACCGACCGCGATACCTGGCTGAGCCTGATCGACAAAATTGGTGAAGAAGAAGGCTATTTTCAAACCGTCGGCCTGCGTCACTGGTCATTTTTTTCCGATGACGGCCCCACGCTCATGGTCAGCTTTGAAACCATCGCCAGCGCCCGCGCCCGCCCCGGTCAGATGCCCCTGGCCCACGGCGTGGCCGCAGCACATGGCTGGTCCCATCTTTGCCTGATCGCCGAGGATCAAACGTGGTTCCGCGATCCCGCCGTCTACGCCTATTTCGACCGCCTGGTGGACGACGCCTTTTTCGAGGATTTCGACCGGGTCATGTTCTATGGCGCCGGTCCGGCAGGTTACGCCGCCTGCGCCTATGCGGTCTGTGCCCCGGGGGCGCAGGTGCTGGCGCTGAACCCGGTGGCGACCTTGAATCCGGCGCAGGCGGGTTGGGACGACCGCTACACCGCCGACCGCAGGCTCGACTTTTCGTCCCGCTATGGCTTTGCGCCGGACATGATTGACGGTGCCGGCCATGTTACCTTGATCCATGATCCCAAAGTGCATCTCGACGCGATGCATGCCGCATTGTTCCACGCGCCTTATGTGACCACCCTCGGCGCACGTCTGGCCGGCACCGATCTCGAATCCACCCTGACCCGCCTTGGCATCCTGCCGGATCTGATCGACCTCGCGATGCAAGGCCTTCTGACCCGCAGCCGCTTTGGCGCCCTGTGGCGCAAGCGGCGCGACGACACCGGCTATCTCAGCGCCCTGCAAAGCAGCGTGGTCGCCACCGGCAACACCACGCGCGAAATCCTGCTGTGCCGCAACGTGGCGCAGCGGCTGAAATCCCCGGACTACCGCAAAAGACTGGCCGACCTGACGGCGACGCGACCCATGTCGGTGTAAACGCCGCCATCGCCGCGCAAACGACATCGGCTTGCCGCACCAGACTTGCCCGGCCCCTGGCCAGACCGGTCTCGCGGTCCTGCCAACCGCCCAGGCCCCCTCTAGTCAGGGTCGCCGATCGCCTGCAGATCGGCGGTCCGCGCCTCGGTCAACCGTGCGCGACAGCCATAGATCACCATCGGTTCCGCCGAGCCGCCGTGCATCTGATATCCCTCCGCCGCACAAGCCGCGTCGCGAAAGGTGATCCAGGCCCGCTGCGCGTTGCGCAAGTTGACAACCGCACCACGGTCCTGAGCCTCCAACCCCGCGTCCACCGAAGTCAACACCGCCAGTGCCACCTGATAAGCGTCGTTCAAAACGGCATCCGCCCGCATCCAGTCCTGTTCGGCGCAATAGGTCAACTCGACCTGTGCCTCGGCACTGGCGCAGTCCACCTCTTGCGCTGGGGCCGCCACGGGAAGCAGCGCCACACCAATCGTCACCCCCAGAATCTTAATCCGCGCAATCATGGCATCCTCCACATCCAGTCCCGCCACCCTAGCCGCAAGACCCGCCGTCAGACCAGTGCCACCCACGCCGCCACGTCGATCACATGGTTGACATAGGGCTCGGCCAAGGCACCGGCCTTTCGTTGGTCGCGGTGCACCCGGGCGGCAAAATCATAGGCTTCGGTCAATCGCAGCATCTCGGCTCATTTGCGTCATAGGCCCTCGCCGCTCTGCAAACTGCAGGTCACGTCCGGCGACAAATTGTCATGGAAAGGCGCAGCCCTCTGGCCGCGCACAGCGCGTCGCTGGCACCGCCCTGCGTTCGATGCAAGCGGGAATGCAAAGCCACTGGGAATCGCGCGGCCTTTGCGCTAGGCGAACCGCATGACGCAGCACATCTCAATCCGCCGCCCCGATGACATGCACCTGCATCTGCGGGATGGCGCAATGCTGCAGGGTGTCCTGCCAGAGACAACCCGGCATTTCGCCCGTGCCATCATCATGCCCAATCTGGTGCCACCCGTCGTGACCCTGGCCGATGCCCGGGCCTACCATGCCCGCATTCTGGCGGCCCTGCCACCCCACAGCGCCTTCGAACCCCTGATGACACTGTATCTGACCGAAGGCACCGATCCCGCCGACGTGGCCGCCGCTGCGGCAAGCGGTCTGGTCAAGGCCGTGAAACTCTACCCCGCCGGCGCCACAACCAACTCGCAGTCCGGCGTCAAGGATTTCGCCAAAGTCGCCGCCGTCCTTGATAAAATGGCCGAGATCGGTCTGCCGCTCTGCCTCCACGGCGAAGTGACCGACCCCGAGGTCGATATCTTCGACCGTGAGGCCGTGTTCATCGACCGCGTCCTGACCCCGCTGCGCGCCCGGCATCCCGGCCTCAGGATGGTGATGGAGCATATCACTACCGAAGACGGCGTGGCTTATGCCAAATCGGAAAACCTCGTCGCCACCATCACCACCCATCACCTCATCCTCAACCGCAACCACCTGCTGGTCGGCGGCATCCGGCCGCATTACTACTGCCTGCCGGTCGCCAAGCGTGAAAAACACCGCCTCGCCCTGCGCGCCGCCGCCACCTCGGGCGACACGCGGTTTTTCCTTGGCACCGACAGCGCACCCCATATCGACGCGCTGAAAGAACATGCCTGCGGCTGCGCGGGCTGCTTCACCGCCACCAACACCATGCCGATCCTGGCGCAGATCTTCGAGGCGGATGGCGCCCTTGCCCAGCTCGAAGCCTTCACATCGCTGAACGGTGCCGCCTTTTACGGTCTGCCGCCCAACACCGCCCGCATCACTTTGACCAGACACGAACTTGCCCAAACCTTCCCCGACAAGATCTTGACCGAAGCCGGCCCCGTCACCGTCTTCAACCCCGGCTTCCCCCTCCACTGGCGCGTCGAACCCTGACCAGCCCCAATTTTTCTGCGAAAATTTCCCTGTTTGAATTTTCGCAGAAAATTCGTGGCCACGCCCTGCAAAGGACCACCCATGATCCCGACCTCCTACCCGCCCGCGCCTGAAATCGCCCGCCTCACCGCCCGCGCCCTTCTGGAAATTCAGGCCGTCCACTTCAACGCCGCCACCCCGTTCACGCTGGCCTCCGGCCTGCCCTCGCCCACCTACATCGACTGCCGCAAGCTGATCTCCTACCCGCGCATCCGGTCGACCCTGATGGACTTTCTGACCGCCACCATCATGCGCGACGCCGGGTTCGAGGCGTTCGACAACATCGCCGGTGGCGAAACCGCTGGCATCCCTTTCGCGGCCCTTGTGGCCGAACGGATGGCCCTGCCGATGACCTATGTCCGCAAGAAACCCAAAGGTTACGGCCGCAACGCCCGCATCGAAGGCGTCATGACCCCCGGGCAGCGCGTGCTGTTGGTCGAAGACCTTACCACGGATGGCGGCAGCAAGCTGTCCTTCGTCGACGCGATCCGCGAAACCGGCGCCACCTGCGCCCATACCGCTGTGATCTTTTACTACGGCATCTTTCCCGAAACGACACAGCGTCTGGCCGACCACGGCATCGCCTTGCACCACCTCTGCACCTGGTGGGACGTTCTGGCCGAGGCCCGTGCCCAATCCGCCTTCGACAGCCAGACCCTGGCAGAGGTCGAAACGTTTCTGCACGATCCCCGCGCCTGGCAAGCGGCCCGCGCAAAAGTATAGCCCGTGCATTTGCGTGGGGGTTGTTCTGTGGACAGTTTGGGGGAGAATCGGCCAGTCCCCGCGCTCGCTTGTGGATTGCCAACCTGTACCCCGCAAGATGTGGTAGGATTGCCTCGCCAACCCGACTCACCACACGCTTATCCACCGACTTATGCCTGCCTTCCCGCGCAGGCCAATGTGGGGCAGTAACGCCCCCGGCCCGCACCGTATCGGGTCAGTTCCAAAAGGCAGGACATGAACGAAATCGCCACGCTCCGCCCCATGCTGCCCGCCTCCGCCGAGCCAGAGGCTTTGCCCCATAACATCGAGGCTGAACAACAGCTTCTGGGCGCGATCCTGACCAACAACGAGGTGTATGACCGCATCTCTGCCGTGGTCAAACCCGACCATTTCTTCGACCCGGTCCACCAGCGCATCTTTGAACGCGCCGCCGCCCGCATCCAGAAAAACGCCCTCGCCTCGCCGGTCACGCTGAAACCGTTTTTCGAAGATGATCAGGGCCTCAAGGAACTCGGCGGCCCGGCCTATCTGGTCCGCCTCGCCGGTGCCGCGATCTCTGCCTATGCCGCCCGCGATTACGCCCAGATGATCTATGACCTCGCGGTGCGCCGCGAACTGATCGGCCTTGGCCGCGACATTTCCGCCAAGGCCCAGAAGGTCGAGGTGGATTCAGAACCCCGCGACCAGATCATCGAGGCCGAACAGCGTCTTTACAAACTGGGTGAACAAGGTCACGCAGAGCGCGGATTTCAAAGCTTTTTGAAGGCCGTCACCGATGCGGTGAACATGGCCAATGCCGCCTATCAGCGCGAGGGCGGGCTGGCCGGAATTTCGACCGGCCTGATGGACCTCGACAAAAAACTGGGCGGCCTGCATCCCTCTGACCTTTTGATCCTCGCCGGCCGTCCGTCGATGGGCAAAACCTCGCTGGCGACGAACATCGCCTTCAACATCGCCAAAGCCCACAAACGCGGCCGCTTGCCCGATGGCTCCGAGGGCAGCGTCGAAGGCGGCGTCGTCGGCTTTTTCAGCCTCGAAATGTCCGCCGAACAACTCGCCGCCCGGATCCTGTCCGAAGCCAGCGAAGTGCCCTCCGAACAAATCCGCCGCGGCGACATGACCGAACAGGAATTCCGCCGCTTTGTCGAGGCCGCCAAGGCGCTTGAATCCTGCCCGCTTTACATCGACGACACCCCCGCCCTGCCGATCTCCCAGGTCGCCGCCCGCGCCCGCCGCCTGAAACGCACCCAGGGACTGGACGTGCTGATCGTCGACTACCTGCAACTTCTGAAAGGGTCGTCCAAGGAAAACCGCGTGCAGGAGGTGTCAGAGATTACCCAAGGCCTCAAGGCCATCGCCAAGGAACTCGCCATCCCGGTCATCGCCCTGTCGCAGTTGTCACGTCAGGTCGAAAGCCGCGAAGACAAACGCCCGCAACTCAGCGACCTGCGCGAGAGCGGCTCGATCGAACAGGATGCCGATGTGGTGATGTTCGTCTACCGCGACGAATATTACCGCGAACGCGAAAAGCCCGGCGATCACCAACTGGAAAAGATGGCACAGTGGCAGCAGATCATGGAAAACGTCCATGGCAAGGCCGAGGTGATCATCGGCAAACAGCGCCACGGCCCGATCGGCACCGTCGAACTCGCCTTCGAGGGCCGCTTCACCCGCTTCTCCAACCTCGCCCATTCTTGGCAAAAAAGCAGCACAGACGTCGGGTTCTGATCCCGGCACCGCCTGGACTTCCGCCGTGCATATCGCCCCACCGGGCCAGACGTCTCCGATGGCGCAGACCAAGCCTTGCGGTGCATCACTGCGCGGCAATTTCAACGCGAGGCAACCCAATGGACCTGCAACTTTCCGGCAAGACTGTCATCGTCACCGGCGGCGGCGCGGGCATCGGCGCCGCCATCGCCCTGACCCTGGCCGAAGAAAGTGCTACCCCCATCATCTTCGCCCGCCGTGCCCCCGACCCTGGCTTTCTCGCCGAACTCTCCGCCCTCAACCCCGCCGCAGGCTGGGTCCAGTGCAACCTCGCCCAAGACGCCGATTGCCGCCGCGCCGTGACCGAGGCGCGAGGCAAATGGGGCCGCATCTATGGCCTTGTGAACAACGCAGGCACCAATGATAGCTTCGGCCTCGACGCCGGCCCCGATGCGTTCCGCGCCTCGCTCGACCAGAACCTGCTGCACTACTACACGCTCGCTCACCTGCTGCAGGACGACCTCAAGGCGCTGCGGGGGGCCATCGTCAACATCTCGTCCAAAACCGCCGTCACCGGGCAGGGCCAGACCTCGGCCTATGTCGCGGCCAAAGCGGCCCAGTTGGGCCTGACCCGCGAATGGGCCGCCGCGCTCGCGCCTCACGGCGTCCGCGTCAACGCCGTGATCCCGGCCGAAGTCCTGACACCGATGTATGCGGCCTGGCTGCAAACCTTCGCCGACCCCGCCGCCCAACTTGCCACCATCACCGCCCGCATCCCGCTGGGTCAGCGGATGACCGACGCCGCAGAGATTGCCGCCACCGTCGTGTTCGCCCTCTCGCCCCGCGCCGCCCATACCACCGGCCAGTGGCTGTTCGTCGACGGCGGCTACACCCATCTCGACCGCGCCATCGGCACCTGATCCCTCACGCCCTATGGCACCTGTCCGATAAAATCGCCGCCGCAGGCGGCAACCCGGCCACCTCAAACGCTTTCAACATCATCCGTCCCCAAATATCCCCGCCGGAGGCCCTTGCTTCCAACCCGCGCTGCGCCCATTCGCCATCCCGCGACAGCCCGGACGCGTGGGGCCTCGATGGCCCCCAAGTCCGGCCCCTGCCCCAAGCCACCCCTAGACACCGCCGCACCCGCCTGTCAAAACCCGGGCCATGGCCACCGCGATCCTCACCGTCGACCTTGATGCCCTTTCCACCAACTGGCGGGCGCTCGATCGTGCCTCGGCGTCCGGCGTCCAGACCGCAGGCGTGGTCAAGGCGGATGCCTATGGCCTTGGCCTCGGTCCGGTCGTGACCGCCCTCGCCACCGCCGGCGCTCGCCGCTTCTTTGTCGCCGCCACCGAAGAAGGCGTTCAGGCCCGCGCCGCTCTCGGCACCGGTCCCCAGATCAACATCCTGTCCGGCCACATGCACGGCGACACCGCCAGCCTGCGCGACCACGACCTGACCCCGATGCTCAACTCGCTGGATCAGGTCACCCGCCACCTCGAATCCCTGCCCGGCCACGCGTTCGGCGTGCAGCTTGACACCGGCATGAACCGTCTGGGGATGGAAGAGCAGGAATGGGAGGCTGTCGCCCCGTTCGTTCTCGACGCCGGCCCCGAGCTTCTCATGTCTCACCTCGCCTGTGCCGACGATCCCGACCATGCCCTGAACGAGGTGCAACTCGCCAACTTCCACGCGATGACCGATGGCACCGGCCTGCCGCGCAGCCTCGCGGCCACCGGCGGCATCCTCCTTGGCCCGAAATACCACTTCGATCTGACCCGCCCCGGCATTGGCCTCTATGGCTGCAAACCTTACGAAGGTGCGGCCCGCGTCGTCGGCCTCAGCCTGCCCGTCATCCAGACCCGCATGGTCGCCGCGGGCGAGCCGGTCGGTTATGCCTGCACCTGGACCGCCGAAAAACCGACCCTGATCGCCACCGTTCAGGGCGGCTATGCCGACGGCATCCTGCGCACCCTGTCCAACCGCGCCCTTCTCTGGGCCGGCGAAGTGCCTTGCCCTGTGGTCGGCCGCGTCTCGATGGATCTGATCACTGTCGATGTCTCGCACCTCGCCACCATCCCCGACGCGCTGGACCTGCTCGGCCCGATGCAAAGCGTCGACCAGCTGGCTGACACCGCAGGCACCATCGGCTACGAAGTGCTGACCCGCCTCGCCCCCCGCCTCAACCGCCGCTATCTGGAAAGCCGCCGGTGACAAAGTTCCTCGCCGCCATCGGCCGCCCGACCCTCGCCGCCCTCGCGGCCCTGGGCCGCATCGTGCTGTTTGCCGCCCAAACCCTGCGCCACCTCGTCGCCCCGCCGTTCTACCTGCGCGAGTTTGGCCAAAGCCTTTTGCAAATCGGCTGGTTCTCGCTGCCGGTCGTCGGCCTCACCGCGTTCTTCACCGGCGGCGCATTGGCCCTGCAAATCTTCTCCGGCGGATCGCGGTTCTCCGCCGAGGCTGTGGTGCCCCAGATCGTCGCCATCGGCATGGCGCGCGAGCTTGGCCCCGTCCTCGGCGGCCTGATGGTCGCCGCCCGCGTCGCCTCCTCGATCGCCGCCGAAATCGGCACGATGAAAGTCACCGAACAGGTCGACGCCCTCGTTACCCTGTCGACCCATCCGATGAAGTATCTCACCGTCCCCCGTGTCCTTGCCGCCACCCTCGCGGTTCCGGTCCTCGTGGCGGTCGGCGACAGCATTGGTATTGCGGGCGGCTGGCTGGTCGGCATCAGCAAACTGGGCTTTAACTCCACCACCTACCTCAAGAACACCACCGACTTCCTGCAATTCTGGGACGTGGGGTCGGGCCTCGTCAAAGGCGCGGTGTTCGGTTTCATCGTGGCATTGATGGGCTGCTACTACGGCCTGAACTCCGGTCGCGGCGCGCAAGGCGTCGGTGCCGCCACCAAATCCGCCGTCGTCGCCGCCTCGGTCGCGATCCTCGCCGCCAATTACGTCCTCACCGGCCTTTTCTTCACAACATGATCACCCTGACCGGCGTTCACAAAACCTTCGGCCCCAACCGCGTGTTGCGCGGCGTCACCCTGACCATCCCCAAAGCCTCCAGCATGGTGATCATCGGCGGCTCTGGCACCGGAAAATCGGTGCTGTTGAAATGCATCCTCGGCCTTGTCAAACCCGATCAGGGCAGCATAACCCTCGACGGCATCGACGCCCTGAAGACCGAGCGCGACGCCTTCCTCGCCCGCTTTGGCATGCTGTTTCAGGGCGGCGCCTTGTTCGACAGCATGCGGGTCTGGGAAAACGTCGCCTTCCGCCTGATGCGCGGCCCCAAGGCGCTGCCCAAGGCAGACGCCCGCACCATCGCCCTTGAAAAACTCCGCCGTGTCGGCCTGACCCCCGACAAGGCCGACCTCTTCCCCGCCGAACTGTCAGGCGGCATGCAAAAACGCGTCGGCCTCGCCCGCGCCATCGCGGCAGAGCCGGAAATCATCTTCTTCGACGAACCCACCACCGGCCTTGACCCGATCATGGCCGGCGTCATCAATGCCCTGATCCGCGAGATCGTCACCGAAATGGGTGTCACCGCCATGACGATCACCCATGACATGACGAGCGTCCGCGCCATCGCCGACCGGGTCGCCATGCTGCACGACGGCCTGATCCGCTGGACCGGCCCGGTCGAACAAATGGACGAGGCCCGCGACCCCTATCTGCAACAATTCATCCACGGCAGGGCAACCGGCCCGATCGCTGCCGTCCGCTGACCCCGGATTTCAACTGTCCCTAAATATCCCCGCCGGAGGCTCCGGCCCCATCCACACCACGGCCGTTTCAAGCTTGCGCCACAATCGCGCCCCATCCGAACCGGTTGAAACACGTCCCCCTCCTGCTGACCGCGCTCGCGGCCTGCGCCGCGCCGTCTGACGACAATCGAGTGGCGAAAACCTCTCTGCCCAAGGCGCTGCCACGCCCGACTATGCTCAGCCAGACCGCACCTACGTGTCCGATTGCCTGTAACACGGCTATCAGATCGAATATCTGGGCGCGGGCGGTCGTGCCTTCCTTTGCTATCCGGGCAACATCCGTGCGGTGCAGGGCGACTGCCAGACCATCGCCTCCGAAGTTTGCTTTCGCGACGCGGCCACCAGCTACAACCCCGCGACACATCAAAGGGGCGGCACGTTCGCCTGCACCAACCGCAGCGCCCTGTCGGTCCACAACGTCGCCCGGCGACTGATCCGCGCCATCGGCCTTTTCCTCCTGCTCGCCCTGCTGCCGACCTTCCGCCACGCCGAGCGGCCAAATGGCTCGGCCGAATTCAATCCCAAGCGGGACATCAAGCAGATCTTGCCCGTCACTTCGGACATCATCTGGCGCGGACCCCGCATCTGCTTTGGTCACCAACTCGGCACGTCCTGCGCCGACATCATCATCGGCCATGGCAGCGATGGTCACTTCGCCGCCACGGGCCGCAGTGCCCCGGTGCCGTTCACCCTCGACATCAGCACCGTGATGGAAAGCCCCGGCGACACCTGGCTTCCCACGCGCAACTACAGCCGCAAGCTGACGATGGCCACGACCTGGCCGCTGCACGACCCCTTGACGACACCCGCAAACGCCGGGGCGGTTCCAGCGATAGCCAAAGCCGTCCTTGCCGCAACCTGCTGCATCGGCGGCCAAATCGGTGAGAACACCACATTCGCGATGATCGACGATTCCGCCGCAAAACCCGCGCTACGGCATTTCCCCAAGATCATGGCAATCCCGACCGCGCGGTGAGGCTAACATGCCAGGATCGTGCATCTGACCTGTTCGCTGTGGCGCAAACTCTGACTACGCCCCGTCACGCTATTTTTTGTCGCCAGATTTCTCCGCCACAGGCTCCCACGCCGCAGCCGACGCCACCTTGACCGCCCCGCCGCAACGCACCACCCTTGCCCGCATGAAATACGCCAACCTCGCCCTCCTCATCCTGTTCCCCATCGCCTGGTTCGCCCCCCTGCTGCGCGCGGCGATCCTGCCGATCTTCGGAATGGACGAGATTTCGGTCGTCTCTGGCCTGCAAAGCCTGTGGGGCACCGATCCCGCACTGGCCTTGCTCGTCACCTTCCTCGCCATTTTCGCGCCCTATGCCAAAACCCTCGGCCTCGCGCTGATCCACTGGCACCTGCTGTCCCCGAAAACCCTGCCCGCCCTGCACATTCTGGGCAAGCTGGCGATGGCGGATGTCTTTCTGATCGCCGTCTACATCGTGCTCGCCAAAGGCGTCGGCCATGCCACGATCGAAACCGCCTGGGGCCTTTATCTGTTCACCGCCTGCATCCTGGCCTCGCTTGCCCTATCCTGGGCCAGCGCGGTCAAAGGATGAAATCGTTCGCCGTCAGGTCAAAAGTGCCGACAAGCCTGATTTCCATCGTCACAAGATCGCCGTCCGGCCCGAAATATCCCATCTGCACCAAGGTGTTCGCGCCCTGCTTTTCATAACGGACTTCGTGCGTTGGGGCGTTGACGGGCAAGGCAAAGCTCGCCTGCCCCACAAAATGCACGTTGCCCGGTATCGCCAGAAGGTCGATCCGGTCCAGTCCCTGTTCAAAGTCGGAAATCACGTCCGGCGCGCCCGGGTCAGAGTCCAACTGGCTTGAAAAGATGAACCTGTCCGCCCCGGCCCCGCCCACCATCTGATCGGTGCCGCCGCCGCCCGACAGCAGGTCCGCCCCGTCGCCGCCAGAGATGCGGTCGTCGCCGGCGCCGCCTTTCAGATAATCGCTGCCGCCCATCCCCTGTAACACGTCATTGCCACTGCCGCCGTCGATCACATCGCGCAGGTCGCCCGCGATGATATTGTCCGACTGCCCGGTGCCAAGCATGTTCAGCCGCTCGATCCCGGTCAACGCCAACCCGTGACCCACCTGTCGCCCGGCACCGCCATCGTGAATGTCGATCGCAACGCCGCTGTCCAGCCAGACGCTCAGGTTGCCGCCAAAGGTATCTATGCCATCTCCACCATCTGCCAGACCCGACACCTCGGACAGCAAGTCATTCCCGGTGCCGCCAAACAGCGAATCCGCGCCGCTGTTGCCGGTCAGGTTGTCGTTGCCATCGCCGCCATAAAGCGCCGTGGCCACCGTCGCACCGCCCATATAATCGTTGCCGGCAAGGCCAATCACCGTCACCTTGTCGGACGCGGACCAATTGCTGAACAACAGCGGCTTCAAGGTGAACTGGATGATGCTGTCCGAATAGACCACCAGACGGTTGCCCCCCGCGCTGCCGATGATCGACGCAGCGGGTTGGGGAATAGGTGACGCCTGCCCCATGAACAACTGGCTTTCGGTAAAGCTGGCGATGGTGACGGCATTGAACCCGCGCCCGCCGTTGGTGTAGGTCAGCGACCCGACAGGATCGCCCTGCAAGCCGCGATAATCCGTCGTCATTCCAATCAAGAGGGACTGTGTGGTCAAACTCATGTTCAGCGCTCCAATACGACACCAAAGACTCAAATTCCCTTGCTTTGCTAGCATACCGATGAAAGGCCGCATAGCGCGAGCGAGTTGGCCCTCGGCTGTCAAAGCCGGGGCTCGCCGCGCCGCCGCTGTCATTTGGACCTGTGGGCCGAACCGCTTGCCCGCACGCCGGGCTACAGGATGAAATCTGCCGCCGAAAGGCCGATCAGCCCGCACAGTTGCTCAACGGTATCCGTCGCGGTCTGGTGATATCGCGGCTGCGGTCCGTAAAACTCTGCGAATGCCATCTGCCCGATGAAGCCAAAGGCTGCATTTGTCGGGTCACTGCCGCCCTAATGCACCGCGTCGATCAGATACAGGTCGATCAGATCGCTGCCACGGTCAAAATCGGAGACCACATCCCGCGCCGCCGCCGTGCCAATCTCGCCCAGGTTCTGGAACAGAAATCGGTCCGCCCCACCCGTGATCCGGTCATTGCCACGGTCGCCGAACAGCACATCGTCGCCACTGCCGCTCTCCACCCGGTCCGTGCCAGCACCGCCAAGGATTGTATCTCCCAGCGCTTCGCCGGTCAGCATGTCGGCAGATCCCGATCCGACAAAGAACATCCTCTCGACATTGGCGATCTTCAGACCGTTGCCGATAGCGCGGCCACTTCCGCCATCGGCAAGGCTCAGGTTCCCCGCGACACCGGGCGCCACCTGAATGTCGAACTCGTCGGTGCCCGCCCCGCCATCCACCACGCCCAGACTGGCCGTGATCAAATCGTCGCCCTCGCCGCCATACAGGTTGTTGTTGCCGCGCTGAATGTCACCGACGTCCGCGCCGCGTAGGTAAAATCAATCACCGTCACGTCGTTCAGAACGTTCAGGCCGCAATCATGCGCGGTAGCAACTGTTAAAGTCGTCATGTCCTTTCCCTTTATCGCGTTACCGGAAATCAGCCGGGCATTCGGCACCGCCTGCCGCTGTGTCAAAACCGCCTGCCTTGCACCGCGCCCGCCACTCTGCCAAACAGCCACCATGGCAAAAGCCCCCACCTTCACCTGCACCGCCTGCGGTGCCGCCCACAACAAATGGAGCGGGCGCTGCGACGCCTGCGGTGGCTGGAACACCATTCTCGAAGAGGCTCCCTTGTCCACCGGCCCCAAGGCGCTTGGCGGCAAAGGCAAATCCATTCCCCTCACCGACCTTGCCACCCAGGAAGCCTCGCCGCCCCGCGCTGCCAGCGGCATCAATGAACTTGACCGCGTGCTGGGCGGTGGCCTTGTCCCCGCCTCCGCCATCCTGGTCGGCGGCGACCCCGGCATCGGCAAATCGACGCTCCTTTTGCAAGCCGCCGCCGCTTTCGCCCGCAAGGGCCTGCCCTGCATGTATATCTCGGGCGAAGAAGCCGCCGCACAGGTCCAGATGCGCGCCCACCGCCTTGGCCTGACCGACGCCAAAGTGGCCCTTGGCACCGAAACCAACCTGCGCGACATCCTGACCACGCTTGACACCCACCGCCCCGGCCTTGCCATCATCGATTCAATCCAGACCATGTGGCTCGACACGGTGGACTCAGCTCCCGGCTCGGTATCGCAAGTCCGCGCCGCCTCCCACGAGCTTGTAACCTTCGCCAAGAAACGCGGCGTGTCGGTCATCCTCGTCGGCCATGTCACCAAGGAAGGCCAGATCGCCGGCCCCCGCGTCATCGAACACATGGTCGATACCGTCCTCTATTTCGAAGGCGAGCGCGGCCACCAGTTCCGCATCCTGCGCGCCGTCAAAAACCGCTTCGGCCCGGCGGACGAGATTGGCGTGTTCGAAATGACCGGCGACGGCTTGTCCGAGGTTACAAATCCCTCTGCCCTGTTCCTGTCCGACCGCGAAAAAGCCACCCCCGGCAGCGCCGTCTTTGCGGGCATCGAAGGCACGAGGCCAGTCCTCACCGAAATTCAGGCGCTCGTCGCCCCCTCCACCCTCGGCACCCCCAGACGCACCGTCGTCGGCATCGACGGCGGTCGCCTGTCCACCATCCTTGCGGTGCTGGAGGCGCGCTGTGGCATATCCTTTGCCGGGCTTGATGTGTTCCTGAACGTCGCGGGCGGCATGCGCGTCAGTGAACCCGCCGCCGACCTCGCCGTGGCCGGAGCCATCCTTTCCGCGCGTGAGGATGTGGCAATTCCGCCAGACATGGTGCTTTTTGGCGAAATCTCTCTGTCCGGTGCCCTGCGTCCGGTGGGTCAGACGGAAAACAGGTTGAAAGAAGCCTCGAAACTTGGTTTCACCGACGCAATTGCGCCGTCGCGGTCCAAACTGGGCCAGGACACGGGGATGCGGGTGCGCGAGATGCCCGACCTCACGGCGTTTGTGGGCGAAATGTTCGGCGCAGGCTGACTGGCCGGGGAGTGGATGAATGCAAGGCTTTACCCTCATTGACGGCATCGCGGCGGGCATCATCGTGCTGTCGGCAATCCTGTCCTATTCCCGCGGCTTCGTGCGCGAAGGCATGGCCATTGCGGGCTGGGTCGGCGCCGCCGTCCTTGCCTTCGTCTTTGCCCCCACCGTGCAGCCCCTGGTCAAGGAAATCCCGGTCCTCAACAAATTCCTCGCCGACAGCTGCGAATTGTCCATCATTGCAGCCTTTGCCGGCGTGTTTGCGGTCGGCCTCGTCGTAGCCTCTCTGTTCACCCCGCTGTTCTCCTCCGTTGTCCAACGCTCCGCGCTCGGCGGCATCGACCAAGGCCTCGGCTTCCTGTTCGGCGTGGTGCGCGGCGTCCTGTTGGTGGCGGTCGCTTTTTTCGTCTACGACAAAGCCAGCCTGACCAATTCGATTCCGATGGTCGACAATTCCCGCTCGGCCAAGGTCTTTGCCTCGTTTCAGGACAAGATCAACGGCATGGTCCCCGAAAACGTGCCAAACTGGATCGTCGGGCGCTATAACCAGCTGACCTCGGCCTGCGCCTCGACCGCCACCGCAGCCCCGACCGCTCCCGCAACCGACGGCACGACCGCCCCGGCTGCCCCCGCCGCACCCTCCAACTGACCCGATCACATTGCCGCATTGCGGCGACGAGGGGGTGACACTCCCTTTGCAACCCACTACATACCCCGCATCCCCTACAGGATTCGGAGGCTCCATGCGACCTTTCCTTGCCCATCCTTTCGATGATGACAAGCTCAAGGAAGAATGCGGCGTCTTCGGCGTGAACGGCGTAACTGACGCGGCCAACTTCGTGGCCTTGGGCCTGCATGCCCTGCAACATCGCGGCCAGGAAGCGGGCGGCATCGTCAGCTACGATCCGGTGACAGGTTTCAACTCGGCCCGCCGCTTCGGTTATGTGCGCGACAATTTCACCAAACCCGACGTGATGGAAACCCTGCCGGGCTCGCTCGCCATCGGCCATGTCCGCTATTCCACCGCAGGCTCCAAAGGCGCCACCGCCATCCGCGATGTGCAGCCGTTCTTTGGCGAGTTCTCGATGGGCGGTGCCGCCATCGCCCACAATGGCAACCTGACCAACGCCGCAGCCCTGCGCCGCGAACTGATCGAACGCGGTTCGATTTTCCAAAGTTCTTCGGACTCGGAATGCATCATCCACCTGATGGCGCGGTCCATCCAGAAAACGCTTCCCGAACGGATGAAAGACGCCCTGCGCCGGGTCGAAGGTGCCTTTTCCGTCGTCGCCATGACCCGCACCAAACTGATCGGCGTCCGCGACCCGTTGGGCGTGCGCCCATTGGTTCTGGGCCGCATCGGCGACAACGCCTGGGTGCTGGCGTCTGAAACCTGCGCACTCGACATCGTCGGTGCCGCCTTTGTCCGCGAAATCGAACCGGGCGAGATGGTGGTGATCGAGGATAGCAAGATCGCCTCCACCCGCCCCTTCGCCCCGGCCAAATCGCGGTTCTGCATCTTCGAACACGTCTACTTCAGCCGCCCCGATTCAATCCTCGGCGGCCGCTCCGTCTATGAAACCCGCCACGCCATCGGCATGGAACTGGCCAAGGAAGCCCCGGTTGACGCCGACCTGGTCTGCCCGGTCCCGGACTCAGGCACCCCCGCCGCCATCGGCTACAGCCAGCAGTCCGGCATCCCCTATGCGATGGGCATCATCCGCAATCAATACATGGGCCGCACCTTCATCGAACCTACGGAATCCATCCGCAACATGGGTGTGCGCCTGAAACTCAACGTCAACCGCGCCCTGATCAAGGGTAAACGGGTCATCCTTGTCGACGACTCGGTGGTCCGTGGCACGACCAGCCGCAAGATCAAGGACATGATCCTCGACGCCGGTGCCGCAGAGGTCCACTTCCGCATCGCCTCCCCCCCCACCGCCTGGCCCTGCTTTTACGGCGTCGACACGCCAGAACGCTCCAAACTCCTCGCCGCCTCGATGTCAGAGGAAGAAATGCGCGAATGGATCGGCGTCGACAGCCTCAAATTCATCTCCCTCGACGGCCTCTACCGCGCGGCGGGCGAGGCTGCCGGCCGTGATCCCGTCACGCCAAAATACTGCGACGCGTGCTTCTCCGGCGACTACCCGATTTCGCCCGCCGACAAGATCGAGGAAGGGTTCGAGATGAAGGCGGCGCAATGACCTGGTTCGGGGGCGCGCTGGTGGTCCTGGCCTTGATCCTATTCGCTTTCATAACCTGGATCGAGACGCTCGTCCCCGGCAATGCCAGCAACGCGGGCTTCGTCTGGGCGCATTGCGGCCCGTTCGCGCTGCTCGGCTTCTGCCTGCTGACCGGAAAGGGCAACATGACCCGAACCGCCTGGCTGGTATTTATCGGGCTGGTTCTGCTTTCGCTGGCGGCCGGGCTTCCTGCCGTGTGGCATTCGGCCCGCCTGGCACCGACAAGCCTTTTCATCGTGGCCCTGATCGTGCTTCCCGCAATGATCCTGGCGATGCGGGCTTTTGCAGCCACGGATCCTGCCCGGCCCGCCGATATCGGGAAGTCTGAAGAGCGCTGAAGTCGAAGCCTATCTGTCCACATGCCGCGCCGACCAACGCGCCGCGCTGGAAGGTTTTCGCGCCGTTCTGAAACGCCTGTTGCCCGATCATCCAGAGGTTATCAGCTACGCCATGCCCGGGTTCCGCCAGCCCGGCCCGAAGGGCAAAATGGTCGCGGGCTACGCGGCCTTCGCTAAAATCTGCGGCTATTACCCGCATTCCGGCAATATAATCCCCAAATTTCCCACCGAACTTGCCGCTTACAAAACCTCAAAAGGCGGCGCCCTCTTCACCCCCGCCCATCGCATGCCCGAACCTCTCATCGCAAAGCTCCTCGCCGCCCGCCTCAAAGAACTCGACGCAGGATCACCCTGACCCCTTCCCAATTTACCCTTTTCCAAATACTCCCGCCGGAGGCTGCAACGCCTTAACCCACGCCCTGCGCGGAGACTGCACATGACCCAGAAACTTGCCCTGATTACCGGCGCCTCGCGCGGCCTCGGGGCCGCCATGGCCGAACAGCTGGCGCTCGAGGGCTGGCATGTCGTGGCCGTCGCCCGCACCACCGGCGGGCTGGAGGATCTGGACGACCGCGTCAAATCCCACAAATCGCCCGGCGCAGGCGCCCTGACCCTTGCGCCGATGGACGTGACCAACGATGACGCCATGCGCCACCTCTGCCTCAGCATCCACCAGCGCTGGGCCAAGCTGGACCTCTGGGTCCACACCGCCGTGCATGCCGCCCCGCTGACCCCGGCAGGCTCGCTTGACGCCAAGGACTGGGACAAAAGCCTGACCATCAACCTCCGCGCCACCGGGCAGTTGATCCCGATGGTCGAACCCTTGCTGCGCGCCGGCAATGGCACCGCATTGTTTCTGGATGATCCCCGCGCCGGCCAGAAATTCTTCGGCGCGTATGGCGCCACCAAAGCCGCGCAGATCGCCCTTGCCCGATCATGGCAAGCCGAAACCGCCCGCATCGGCCCCCGCGTCCTGATCGAAACCCCAAGCCCCATGCCCACCGCCACCCGCGCAAGGTTTTTCCCCGGCGAGGACCGCACCCCCCTCACCAGCCCGCGTGACGAGGCAATCCGCCTTCTGAACCTGCTCTGACCAAACCGGATTTTTCGAAAAATCCGAACCGGACCCTTCCAAGGGTCCGTCCCGATTTCTTCGAAGAAATCGTCTATAGTCCTGATATCACACGATTATGGAAACACGCTACCCCAGCGCATACCCCGCGCCGCGCACCGTTCGCAAAGGATCATCGCCCCCCTGCGCGCACAAAGACTTCCGCAGCCGACCGATATGCACATCCACCGTCCGGCTGTCGACATAGATATCCCGCCCCCAGACCCGGTCCAGCAGCTGTTCCCGGCTGAACACCCGTCCGGGTTTCTCCAGAAACGTCGCCAGCAGCCGGAACTCGGTCGGCCCCAGCTTCAGACTGGCCCCAGCGCGCAAAACCCGGTGCGTCTCTGGGTCTAATGATATATCCGCATACTCCAGCACCACCCCCACCGCCGCCGGCCGCACCCGCCGCAGATGGGCGCGCAACCGCGCCATCAGTTCGACCAGCGAATAGGGTTTGATCACATAATCATCCGCCCCGGTCTCCAGACCGCGCACCTTGTCGACTTCCTCGGACCGCGCCGACAGCATGATGATCGGAATGCCCCGCGTCTCGGGCCGCAGCTTCAACCGCCGGCACACTTCCAGCCCCGACACCAAAGGCATCATCCAGTCGAGCAGGATCAGGTCCGGCGCGGATTCGTGCACCAGCATCATCGCCTCTTCGCCATTGGCCGCCTGCGTCACCGCAAAACCTTCGGCCGCAAGGTTATAGGCCAGTACCTCGCGCTGTGCCGGCTCGTCCTCGACCAGCAGAACCGTCGGGGCGCTCATCCGGCATCCCCTGAAATCACGGCCTCGCCCTTCGGTCGGGCCTCGCCAGGCATCGACCCGGTCGCCAGATAGATCACCTGTTCGGCAATCGTGGTGGCATGGTCGCCGACCCGTTCGATGTTCTTGGCGATGAAATGCAGGTGCATGCAGGCGGTGATGTTGCGCGGGTCTTCCATCATATGGGTCAAAAACTCGCGGAACAGGGCCGAGTACATCTGATCGACGTCCTGATCCTGCTGGCGCACTTCCTCCGCCAGCCCGATATCCCGCGCAATATAGGCGTCCAGCGCGTTCTTGAGCAAAAGCCCAACCTGCCGCGCCATCCGCCGGATGGATCCTGCGGCCCCCGGGATCGGCTGCATCGTGCCCAGCACGACCGAGCGTTTCGCCAGGTTCTTGGCATAGTCGCCGCAGCGTTCCAGCGACGAGGCGATCTTCATCACCGACAGCACCGTGCGCAAATCACTGGCGGCGGGCGCCCGAATGGCGATCAGCCGGGCACATTCGGAATTGACCTGCTCTTCCAGCGCGTCAATCGCGGTATCCCCCTCCCGCACCCGCAAGGCCAGCGCGTCGTCACGGTCCTCCAGCGCGGCGGCGGCATCGGACAAGGCGGCCTCGACCAGCCCGCCCATGCGCAGAACCAGGGCCTGCACCGCCTCCAGATCACGGTCAAAGGCGCGGGCAATGTGACGGTCATTGTTCATGGTGTCTCCTCAGCCGATCCGGCCAGTGATGTAGGATTCCGTGCGCGGGTCGCTCGGGTTGGTGAAAATCTGACCGGTCTCGCCATATTCCACCAGATTGCCAAGGTGAAAGAACGCCGTCCGCTGGCTGACCCTTGCCGCCTGTTGCATCGAATGGGTCACGATCACCACCGAAAACTGGGCGCGCAATTCGTCGATCAATTCCTCGACCTGTGCCGTGGCGATGGGGTCCAGCGCCGAACACGGCTCGTCCATCAGCAAAACTTCTGGCGAAGTTGCAATCGCCCGGGCGATGCACAGCCGTTGCTGCTGGCCGCCCGACAGGCCGGTGCCCGGCGCGTGCAGCCGGTCTTTGACTTCGTTCCACAACGCCGCCTTGCGGATCGACTTTTCGACAATCTCGTCCAGTTCCGCCTTGTTGCGCGTCAGCCCGTGGATCTTGGGCCCATACGCCACGTTGTCATAAATCGACTTCGGGAACGGGTTGGGCTTTTGGAACACCATGCCGACCTTGGCGCGCAATTGTACCGGATCGACGCGCGGATCATAGATATCCTCGCCATCCATCGTCAGCAGCCCCTCGACCCGGCACGCCGGAATCGTGTCGTTCATCCGGTTCAGACAGCGCAGGAAGGTGGATTTGCCACAGCCTGACGGCCCGATGAACGCCGTCACCGTCTTGTCCAGAATGTTAACGTCCACATCCTTCAAAGCATGGTTGGTGCCATAATAGACCTGCACCTTGCGGGCTTCGATCTTGTTGGTCAGCGTGTCCAAGCGGCTCTCCAATCTCAAGTCTTTCATCATATCATGCCCCTACCAGCGGCGTTCGTATTTGCGGCGCAGGATGATGGCCACGGTGTTCATTGCAATCAGAAAGACCAAGAGAACGATGATCGCCCCACTTGCCCGCTCGACAAACCCCGGATCGCTGCGCTGCGTCCAGTTATAGATCTGCACCGGCAAGGCGCTGGCCGGGTCAAACAGCCCCGACGGCGGCGCGCCTGGAAAGTCGCGCACAAAGGCCACCATCCCGATCAGCAACAGCGGCGCGGTTTCACCCAATGCCTGCGCCAGACCGATGATCGTACCGGTCAAAATCCCCGGCATCGCCAGCGGCAACACATGGTGCGTCACCGTCTGCAACTTGGACGCGCCAATCCCCAATGCCGCATCGCGGATGCTGGGCGGCACCGCTTTCAGCGCCGCCCGTGTCGGGATGATGATGCGCGGCAAAGTCATCAGGGTCAGCACCAGCCCACCCACGATGGGCGCAGATTGCGGCAACCCGGCAAAATTGATGAAAATCGCCAACCCCAAAATCCCGTAAACGATGGATGGCACCGCCGCCAGATTGGCGATGTTCACCTCGATCAGATCGGTCCAGCGGTTCTTCGGCGCGAACTCCTCCAGATAAACCGAGGCCGCCACCCCGATCGGCAAGGCCAGCACCAGCACGACAAACATCATGTACAGCGAACCGATAATGGCCACCCCCAGACCCGCCGCCTCTGGCCGCTTGTCGGACGCATCCGGCATGGTCAGGAACCCGGTGTTGAACCGGATCGACAGGATACCCGCATCGCGCAACTTCCCCGCCAGCACCAGCTTTTCGGGCGAGGTGTTCTTGTCCAGCTTGGCACTTTCCATCGTGACCCGGCCCTTGAAGAACCCGTCGATCCGCCCGTTTGCCAGCGCGGTAAAGGAAATCGTCTGCCCCAGCAGTGCGGGATTGCCCAGCACCTTGTTGCGCAACGTCGCCGCCGATTCCTCGGAAATCATGTCGGCCAGATCCTTGGCCGTCATGCCCCCGGTATCAATCCCCTGCGCCGCAATCTCGGCCGCCAGCGACGACGCCAGCACCTTGCCATAGCCAATCGTCGTGACCTTGGCCATTTCAGCTGGCAAGGCATGCCCCTGCTTGTCCAGCACAGCCACATCCAGCGTGACCGGAAAGGTCAGGAACGTCTGCCGGAACGCCGGCAACCCCGCACCAAAGATCGAGATCAGCAGCCAGACCAGCGCCAGCAGCGCCAGCGTGATCGCCACCACGCCATAGGCCCGGAACCGCTTCTCCGCCGCATTGCGCGCGGTGGTTTTCTTGTCCTGGGTGAACAGCGAACTCATTCGTATTGCTCCCGATATTTCCGCACGATCACCAGCGCCAGAATGTTCAGGCACAGCGTGAACGTGAACAGCGTCAGCCCCAGCGCGAATGCCACCAGCGTTTCCGGGCTGTTGAATTCGGTGTCGCCGGTCAACTGGCTGACAATCTTCACCGTCACCGTCGTCATCGCCTCGAACGGGTTGAGCGACAATTTTGCCGCCGCCCCAGCCCCCATCACCACGATCATCGTCTCGCCAATCGCCCGGCTTGCCGCCAGCAGGATCGCGCCAACAATCCCCGGCAAAGCCGCAGGCAACACCACCTGCCGCACCGTTTCGGATGGCGTCGCCCCCAGCCCCAGCGACCCGTCGCGCAGGCTTTGTGGCACCGCGTTGATGATGTCATCCGACAGCGAGGACACGAACGGGATCACCATGATCCCCATCACCAGCCCCGCCGTCATCACCGATGACGAACTGTTGCCCCAACCCATCGGTTGCGCAATCCAGTCCCGCAACAGCGGTCCCACCGTGATCAGCGCGAACAGGCCATACACAATCGTCGGAATGCCCGCCAGAATCTCGATGGCCGGCTTGACCCAGGACCGCGTTCTGCGGCTGGCATACTCCGCCAGATAAATCGCCGACATCAACCCGATCGGCACTGCCACCACCAAAGATATGGCCGACACATACAGCGTGCCCCAGACCAACGGCCAGATCCCCAGCGATGATCCGCCGCCAAACTTCGGGCTCCACACCGTCGAAAAAAAGAAGTCCCACGCCGGATACAGTTCAAAGAAATGCACCGTCTCGGACAGCAGGGACGCGACGATTCCCACCGTGGTCAGCACCGCAATCAGCGAAGACCCCACCAGCAGCCACATCGCAAAACTCTCGGTCGCATTCCGCGCCCGGTATTCGGGCTTGATGCGGCGCAGTGCCACAAACATGCCAACCCCTGCCAACACCAACGCCAACCCTGTCAACACCAGCCGCGCCCGCGTCGCCATCGCCCGCGTCGCCTCTGCCGCGACAATGGTCGACGGCTTGGGATCATTGCCCAAGGCAACCCCTGCCCCGTTCAGTGCGGCTTTCAACGCCACCGGATCGCGCACCAGCGCCGCCGTATCCGATCCCGCCGCCGCCAGCATGTCCAGCCCATCGGCCAACCGGTGCACATCGGCAATCACCAGTTGGGGCGAACTGCCTTCGGGAATATCCGCCGGGTCAATCAGCGCAAACGCTCGGTGCTCAATATAGATCGGTTGGGCCACCACCCACACCGCCACCAGCAAAAACGCCGGAACCCCGGCCATCAGCGCGGTGATCCGGCCATAAAACGAAGGGAGTGAATGCAGGATGCGAATGTCACCTGCGGCAGAAGACAGCGCACGGCGCCGGCCCATAACATAACCCGTAGCCGCCAGGGCAATCAGGATCAGACAAAGTAGACCAACGCTCATGGTGTCTGCTCTTCCAGTAGGAAAGGGGCGCGATAACCGCGCCCCTTAAGTTCAGATTACTGAAGCGGTGCCATCACGGTATCGGCGGCCACATCGGCCTGGGTCTTGGCCAGTTCCGGGTCGGACACCAGACCGTATTCCACCAGCTTGCCTTCCGGCCCCACCATGTCGTCCGACACGAAGAAGTCGAGGTATTCCTGCAAGCCGGGGATCACGCCGATATGGGCCTTCTTGACATACATGAACAGCGGGCGGCTGACCGGATAGGTGCCATCCGCGATGGTCGCGGTCGACGGCACGACGCCCTTGACGGTCGCCACTTTCAGTTTGTCCGCGTTGTTCTCATAAAATGACAGACCGAACACGCCAACGGCGTTCTTGTTGGCGGCAAGGCGCGACAGCGTCTCGGTATAGTCGCCGTCAATCTCGACCTGCATGCCATCCGTGCGCAGCGTGTCGCAGGACGCGAGCGCGGCTTTGGCTTTGGCGGCGTCATCGGCGCCTTCAGCGGTCGCCAGGAACAGATCATAGGCGCCAGTGTCCTTGCAACCGGCCTCAATGACCTTCTGGTTGAACACTTCGCGCGTGCCATGCTTGGTGCCAGGGATCAGCGCCAGAATGTCTTGCGCCGGCAAAGCCGCATTCACGTCAGCCCAGGTCTTGCTGGCATTGGCCACCAACGCTCCATCCTTGACGACCTGACCGGCGATGGCACCGTAGATGTCAGCGGGGACCAGCGCGAAGTCCGGCCCGGCGATGTCGCTGGCAAACACGATGCCATCATAGCCGATGCGAATTTCCATGATGTCGTTGACGCCATTGGCCTTGCAGGCATCAATGTCCGACTGCTTGATTTTCGAAGACGAGTTGGCAATGTCGATCGTGTCTTCGCCAACACCTTTGCACAACGCGGCACGACCAGCGCCCGAACCGCCGCCTTCAACGACCGGGGTCTTGAAGGTGCCCTGCTCGCCAAACGCTTCAGCCACGATCGTGGCGAAAGGCAGCACGGTGGAAGAGCCGGAAATCTGCAACTGATCCCGCGCCGAGGCGGTCAGGGCAGACGCGGCAAGCAGCGCGATCGCGGATACGGATAGTTTGGTAAGGGACATGATATTCTCCGGTTCTGACGTCATTCCAGTCGGCCCGCCTGGCCAACCTTTCGACGCCCCGTCTAGGCAAGGCCAACTTCAGTTTTGCGACGGTTTTGTAACAGTTTGATGACAAAGGCCGGTCTGGGCGGTTTGTGCCGCTGATTCGCAGTCCGGGATGAATGCGCCCCCGGCAAGCCAATCGCAGAGACGCCGGCAAGACGCGGGCAAGACGCCGGCAAGACCACGCCCTTTGTCCCGCCGGCCCGGATTAACGCAACGCCCGCAGTGTTTCAGATTGGCAGAATCACCGAAAACACCGATCCGCGCCCCGGTTCGCTGTCAATCATCAACCGCCCCCGGTGCCGGTGCGCGATATGCTTCACGATCGCCAACCCCAACCCCGTCCCCCCTTTTTCGCGGCTGCGATGGCCATCGACCCGGTAGAATCTTTCCGCAAGTCTCGGCAGGTGCTGCGGGTCAATTCCCTCGCCCTGATCCACCACATCCAGCCGCACCAATGGCCCGCGCGGCCCCGTCTCCCGGGTTAACCGCACCGTCACGACCTTGCCCGATCCGCCATATTTCACAGCGTTTTCAACAAGGTTGGTCACAACCTGCGTGATCTGGTCTGGGTCAGCCAGCAGCATCACGGGCCGCTCCAGCCCCTCCAACACCAGCGCCACCGACGCCGCTTCGGCCATTGGCCGCAGGCTCTGCACCGCCCCCAGTATCAGCCGCGCCAGATCATGCGGTGTCTGGGGCCGCTGCCGCTCCTGCGCCTCGACCCGGCTCAGTTGCAACAAATCGCGCACCAGCCGGTTCATCCGCCCGGCCTCCGCCGCCATGATCGCCAGAAACCGTGCACGCGCCACCGGATCGTCCTTGGCAGCGCCTTGTAAAGTCTCGATAAATCCTAACAGCGATGTCAGCGGCGTGCGCAGTTCATGGCTGACATTCGCCACGAAATCCCGCCGCATCGCGCCCGCCTGCTCCTGATCGCTGATGTCCTGAAACAGACACAAGGCCCCCACCCCCACCGGCGACACCGTTACACGATGGATTGATTCGAAACTGGGCCCAGGCACAACATGCCGTGCCGTGGTCGCTTCCCTCCGTTCAATTGCCAGGGCGATCGCCGCCAAAACCTCGGGCTGGCGCAGGGCAAACCCATAGTGCCGGCCCATAATTCCCACACCAAACAACTGCCGCGCCGCGTCATTCGCTTCAATAATCCGCGCATCCGGCCCAACCAGAAATGCAGCCAGCGGCAGGCCAGCCAGTATCTCTGCCACATCCTCGCCTGCCAATTTCTCACCTTTTCCGTGACCTACCCGGCAGAACGCCTAGCAGAGGCCTGCAAATCCGCAACGCCCAACAGGATTTTTTACGCCCTGACGTGTATCGAATCGCGTAGCACCACTTTGACCTGTATTTTATCATCAGATCAAATCCAGTCGGCCGGGCATGATGCAACCAGTGCTTAACCCAAAGTCCAGTCCCCAATTCGAACACTCCGGCGATTGTGTGTTGGCGCTTGATTGCCAGGCGCTGATAGACGCGGCCGGCCCGTTGCCGGTCTCCGGCGCCGTCCACCGCCGCTTTGCCGACCTTGGGGCCGATCTGTTAGCAGAATTGAAACCAGTTCAGGTGATCATGCCCCTGTTCGCGCAAGGCTACGACGCGATGACCGCAATCGAAGAACTCGAACGTTTGCAGTTCACCGGGCGAATTACCGTGATCGCCCCCAAACTGCCGCGCCCGCGTCTGGTTGAACGCGAACTGCGCAGCCTCGGCCCCGGCCTACGGCTTGCATTGATTTCGCCCAATTAAGCGCCGGGGTTGTCGCGCCGGTAAATCCAATCGTGGTCCGGGTCGTTCTTGAAGCGCCATTTGCGCAAAGGTCCGGCCATAACATTCAGATAATACAGCTCATAACCATAAGGCGCACCCACCGGGTGATGCCCGCGCGGCACCAAAGTCACATCGTGGTTCTTGGCCGCCATCGTCTCGTCCAGCACCCCATCCTCGGTATAAACCCGGTGCAGCGCATAGCCCTGTTCCGGGTTGATGCGCATGTAATAGGTCTCCTCCAGATAGGTCATGTTCGGAAAGTCATCCTCGTCATGGCGGTGGCTCGGGTAAGACGACCAGTTGCCCTGCGGCGTGTAGACTTCCGTGACCAGCAAACTGTCCGCGACATCCCGGGTTTCCATCGCTATGTTGTTGATATAGCGGGTATTCGCTCCAGTCCCCCGCACAGCCTGCACAATACCCTCCGGCCCCAGACGCGCGGCTGCATGCCCCCCAATTCCGGGCGCGGTACAGACCGCAATCGTACAAGCCGTGGTTGCAATGGCCGTCCAGTCACTGCCGTTGGGCACATACAAGCAATGTGGCGGTGTGCGTTCAAAAACGTCCATCCGCTCGCCCATCACCCCCCAGTCCTGCCCGGCCGCGGTCAAATGCGCCTTGCCCTCGACCAGAACCAGTATGACCTCGCGGCTGCCCGTCACCTCCGCCGCTGTCTCCCCCGCCGCCAATCGGTACAGCCCGAACCCAACATAGGTCCATCCGGCGCTTTCCGCCGTAATATCATGGACATGGCCGCTTTGGCCCACGGGTTTTCGCAGCAGATCGCCCATCAGTTTTCCCTTTGCTTTCCCGTCGCCGCCTCATATTCCGCCCGCTTGGCCCGCACTTCCGCCCGAACCGATACCTCCGGCACCGCCACATCCCACCAGGTGCCGCCTGCCTCGGTCGACGGCATCGGATCGGTGTCAATGACAATCACCACCGGAATGGTCGAGGTTTTCGCCTCTGCCATAGCGGTTTCCAATTCGCCAATTGACCCCACCTTCAACGCCTTAGCCCCCATCGAACCGGCATGGGCGACAAAGTCGATATGCGCGGCATTCACGTGGTAGCTGTCGTCCAGCAGGTTATTGAACGACGCCCCGCCAGTGCCCTGTTGCAGCCGATTGATGCAGCCATACCCCCGATTGTCGGTCAGCACGACGGTAAACGGCAGCCCCATCATCACCGCGGTCGCCAGTTCCGAATTGGCCATCATGTAACTACCATCGCCCACCATGCAGACAACATCGGCGTCAGGTCGCGCCATCTTAATGCCCATGGCGCCGGCAATTTCATATCCCATGCAGGAATAACCGTATTCCATGTGATAGCCGCCCGCCGCCGCATCCCAGATCTTATGCAACTCGCCCGGCATCGTGCCGGCAGCCCCCATCACAACCGTTGCTTTTGACGCCGCCCGCTGCACCGCGCCAATCACTTGCGCATCGGTCGGCAGACCATTGCTGGTCGGCGCCGCCTTGACCGCCGCTGTCGCCCTGAACCAGTCAGAGCGCAGGCTGGCATCCGCCGCGAACTTCTGCGTTCCCAAAGCCTTTCCAATCAGTTGCAGCGCGACCTTTGCATCTGACACCAACTGCATGGCCCCATGCTTCGCCGCATCGTAGCCCTGCACATTGATCGACAATATCCGCCGTTTCGGGTGCTTGAACAGTGACCACGACCCAGTGGTAAAGTCCTGAAACCGCGTGCCAATCCCAATCACCAGATCGGCTGCCTCGCAGACGATATTGGCGCTAGACGCGCCCGTCACCCCAACCGGCCCAAAGTTCAGCGCATGGTCAAAATCCAAAGCCGATTTGCCGCCCTGTGTCTCCACCACTGGAATGTTATGCGCCACCGCAAACGCCGCAAGATCAGCCTCGGCCTGCGAATAAATCACCCCACCACCAGCCACAATGACCGGAGCTTTCGCCGCCTTGAACAGCGCAATCGCCTCTGCCAGATCCATCGCATCAGGCTCGGGGCGAGGGAACCGCCAGACCTTGGGCGCAAAGAATTCCTCCGGGTAATCAAACGCTTCGGCCTGCACATCCTGACAAAATGCCAAAGTCACCGGTCCGCAGGTGGCAGGGTCCGTCATGACCCGGAACGCGCGGGGCAACGCGGTCAGGATATGTTCAGGCCGCGAAATCCGGTCGAAATAGCGGCTCACCGGGCGGAAACAATCATTGGCCGACACCGTGCCATCCTCGAAATCCTCGACCTGCTGCAACACCGGGTCCGGTGCGCGGTTGGCAAAGACATCGCCGGGGATGAACAGCACCGGAATCCGGTTCACATGAGCCAGGGCACAAGCCGTCACCATATTGGTCGCCCCCGGCCCGATCGACGACGTAACCGCCATCGCCCGCCGCCGCTTGTTGGCCTTGGAGAAGGCAATCGCCGCATGGGCCATCGTCTGTTCGTTATGCCCGCGCCAGGTTGGCAGAGCCTTGCCCATTCCGTGCAAGGCCTCGCCGATCCCCGCCACGTTGCCATGCCCGAAGATCGCCCAGACCCCCTCGATGAACCGCCCGCCGTCTTGCGTTTCCTGCACCGAAAGCCAGCGCATCATCGCCTGCGCCGCCGTCAAACGAATGGTCATGCCACTTCTCCTCTGGCCACCCGGGCCTCATCCCAAAATTTGCACAGCCGCTGGAAATTCGCCGCCATCGTCGCCACCGCCGCCGCGTCATCGATCCGGCCCGCCATCCAGTCACGGCTGACGTCACCATGAATGGTGCGCCCCACAGCAAAGCCTTTCACCAGCGGATACTTGGCCGCCAGCACAAAAGACGACGCCAGTTCCGCCTCGCTTTGGCCCAGACCCAGCACGACAATTCCCTGCACATGCGGGTCGCGCACCTCTATCGCCGCGCAGGTCGCAGCCCAGGCCGCATCGCTCTGCATCGGTTCCAGTTTCCACCAGTCAGGATAAATCCCGATATCATAGAACCGGCTGATCAGCTTGGCCGTCGACAATTCGTCCACCGGTCCAACTTTGGACGGAATGACTTCCAGCAGCATTTCCAATCGGTTACGCCGGCACGCCTGAAACAGCCGTTGCACCACTTCTTCCTGCTTGGCCCGCATTTCGTGGTCATCTTCCGGATGGCAAAAGCACAGAACCTTGACCACATCCTCCAGCGCCCATTCCGACAACCCGCCAAAATCGGCGCCAATCTCTGGCTCCAGTGTCAGAGGCCGCGACCCCGGCCATTCCACCGGCCGCCCGATCCACAACCCGTTGCCCGACGCACGGTGCAGCGCTGCACGGCCCAACCGGCTGTCGCACAACACGCCATAACCCTCCCGCCCCTGTGATACTGCCAAGGTTGCATCCAGGCACAATTCCTTGAACGCGCCAATCTTTTCCGCCGTGGCGCCCGGCACATCCTCAAGCTGCGACCGATGATCAAAGGCAAACGCCCGCACTTCATGCCAGCGTTTCCGCCGATTGGTCGACCAGTGGATCTGCTCCAGTTCCACATCCTTGCGAAGCGCGGCAACCTTCACCCCACGCGCCATGAAAAACTGCATCTCCTCCCAGCTTGGATAGGCCGGGGTGCAACCGTGCCTCGACACCGCGAAAGCCCCGCAGACATTGGCGTATTTCAGCGCGACCGGCCAGGGCTCGTCATCCAGCCAGCCCCGGATCAGACCCGACATGAACCCGTCACCGGCCCCCAACACGTTGAAAACCTCAATCGGAAACCCCGGCCCCGCCTCGCCTTCATCCAGACTGTCCGGAATTGCCCCGGTAAACGCCGCAGCCCCCATCGGCCCACGCTTGCAAACCAGAACCGCCTGCGACACCGCGCGAACCGCACGCAAAGCTTTGATGGTATCAGTGCTTCCTCCGGCAATATGGAATTCTTCTTCCGTGCCCACGATCAGGTCGAACAGATGCAGGCTCGTCTGCAACTTCGCCGTCACCGCCGCCGATTCGATGAACCGGCTTTCGCCATCGCCATGCCCCGCCAGCCCCCACAGATTCGGACGGTAGTCGATGTCCAGCGCGGTGCGGGCACCGTGTTTGCGTGCCAAGGTCAACGCCTTCAGCACCGCGGCTTCGGTTCGTATGTTGGACAGATGCGTGCCAGTCGCCACCACAGACCGCGATTCCGCGATAAAGCCCTCGTCGATATCGTCTTCGCACAACGCCATATCGGCGCAATTTTCGCGGTAAAAGATCAGCGGAAACGACTTTTCATCGCGGATTCCCAGCAAAACCAGCGCCGTCAGCCGCTCCGGATCGGTCTTGACCCCTCGCACGTCAACGCCTTCACGTGCCAGTTCCTCGCGGATGAACCGTCCCATATGCTCGTCGCCCACCCGCGTGATCAACGCCGACTTCAACCCCAGCCGCGCCGTGCCGGCCGCCATGTTGGTCGGCGAACCGCCGATGTATTTCTGGAATGACCCCATGTCCTCCAACCGCCCGCCAAACTGTGCGCCATAGAGGTCGACCGACGAACGGCCAATGGTGATCACATCCAGCGACTTCATATCATTCCCCCGAAACCGTCCGCATTCATCCGAGACTCAGCCCGCCTATGCGGATTTAGAATATTTATTCCATTTCAACGTGAAGCAAAAGCCTTTTCGTGCGTTCGCCGTCAACCACGCGCAGAACCGACCGCGACAGCCAGTGAAATCGCCATCGCAATCGTCGCAGACAGCGATCTGAATGCGCCAAAATCCACTTCGGGAACCGTGACTACGGCATCTGAATACCGCACGATCGGACTGGTCAGCGTGTCGGTCAGCGCCACCACCGGCAACCCCCGCGCCTTGGCATCCTGCGCCAGCGCGATGGTTTCCTCGGAATAGGGCGCAAAGGTGATCGCAATCACCGCGTCTCCGGGGCGCAAGGCAAAGCGGTGGTCAAGTCGCCCGACCGAGTCGTGCAGCATCGCCGACACTGCCATCTTCTCAAACACGTAAACCAGATAGGTGGCCACCGGAAACGCCCGTCGCAGCCCCACCACATGCACGGTCTGCGCCCCCGCCAGCAGCGCCACCGCTTGGGTAAGTGCCACCTCATCCGCCGATTTTGCCAACGCTTCCAGCGACAGCCGCCCCGCCTCGATGAATTCCGCCAACAGAGCGGCAGGACTGCCTGCGCCTTGATCTTTGAGGTTTTTCAGGCGCGTTGAATAATCCGGCCACCCTGGCGAATAGGCTTCACGGAACAGGCGCTGCATCTCGGAAAATCCGGTAAACCCAAGGATCTGGCAAAACCGCATCAGCGCAGAGGGCGGCACATCGGCTCCGGCCGCCAGTTCCGCCACCGTTGAAACCGCAATCCTGTCGGTATTGGTCGCGATATATTCCGCGCATTGCCGCAACCGGCGCGGCAGGTCATCAATCACCTCTGCCAATCGGCTGCGAAATTCGTCCACCGTTGCCGGGGCCGGCTGCGGAAGATCGGAAATCGCTGTGGTTTCGTCCGTCACGCTGCTGTGCCCCCCATGATTTGGAAAAGGCTAGCAGCCTGGAACGAATATTCCAACCAAATTTGGAAGACCGCGGGCAGTCAGTTCTAACGTTGTTTGCCGATCAACGCGGCCACCACGGGCGGAGTCACGAATTTAGACACATCGCCGCCAAGCCGCGCGATTTCCTTGACCAGCTTCGACGCAATCGCCTGCCGCCGCGCATCCGCCATCAGGAACACCGTCTCGATCGAAGCATCCAGTGCCCGGTTCATGCCGACCATCTGAAACTCGTATTCAAAATCCGCCACCGCTCGCAAACCGCGAATGATGATCCCCGCGCCCACATCACGGGCGCAATCTATCAGCAGGTTCTCGAACGGATGCACGACAATCTCGCCACCCGCCTTGGCCGCAATGCCCTTGCATTCGGCCTCGACCATTGCCACCCGCTCCTCAAGCGAGAACAGCGGCCCCTTGTCACGGTTGATCGCAACCCCAATCACCAATCGGTCCACCAGCGCCATCGCCCGTTCGATGATGTCCACGTGACCCAAGGTGACAGGATCGAACGTGCCGGGATATAGGCCGATGCGCATGGTCTGCCTCGTGCTGAACTGACGCCACGCAACAATAACGCTCGCGCCGATGCAAGCCGGAAAATCATCGGGTCAGAACCCTTTGATCATCCCTTCCAGCGCATCCTTCTCCATTGACAGTTCTGCCAGCCGTGCCTTGACCACATCGCCGATCGAGATCAAACCGACCATAACGCCGTCCTCGACCACCGGCAAATGGCGAAACCGCCCATCCGTCATCCGCTGCAAAACATCGTCGGCTTTGTCATGGCGCGAACAGGTGGTCACTTTGGCAGTCATGATACTGTCGACAGCGTCGGTCAGGCAGGCCGGCCCGCGGCGCCCCAATTCCCGCACGATATCGCGCTCCGACACGATACCGCTGACGCTTTTGCCATCCCTCGAAATGACAACCGCCCCGATTCGACGCGATGACAGCATCTCCGCCACATGGGCCACGCTGGTGCCGGGCGGCAACGTGAAGACCGCGTGATCGGATTTTGATTTAAGGATTTGACTGACGTGCATGGGATACTCCCTTGGTCTGTCCGTATCAGGGTCGGCCTCACGCAAGATTCTGTCAAGAAAAACCTTCTCTCTTTTCCAATTGTTTCGCAGTTGCAGCATCGCTATCGTGTTGCAAACCAAAGAGGTTCCCGATGCGCCTGATCCCGTCAATCGCCGCTGCCCTGTTCGCCGCAAACCCTGCCGTGGCCAGGGACATCATCGTCGTCAGCCCGATCTACGCGCAACTTGTGGCCCTGCCGACGCCGGCCAATTTCGTGGCGAGCCATGAAGACGACAGGAACGGCTTCTACGCGCTGGAACTTGCGCCAAAGGGCGAAAAGCTTGACGCGTGGAGCCAGCTGATCACCCTGACCGGGTCCAAGGGCCAGGCCGCGACAACCGCTGTCACAGTTGTCGCCGGCCAGATCGGCGACGGTTACAAGGTGGCCTGCCCCGACACGTTCGCCACCAGGCTGCTGCCGCCGCCCAAAGTGCGCGGCGCGGTTGCGGTCTTTGCGGGCTATCTGGGCTGCGGTACGGTCGATGGCCATTCCGAGGCGATGGTGTTTCTGGTGATGCAAGGCAAGTCCGAGATTTACACCGTCCAATGGGCCGAACGCGGCCCTGCGCTGACCAAACCGCCAGAACCTGATCCCGCGATCTGGCAACTCCGCGCCGAAACGCTGGCGCAAACCCGCATCTGCGACAAAGTGGCGGGCGAACAAGCACCCTATCCCAGCTGCACGCAATAGGCCTCCAGCCGCGTCATTTCGGCCCGTGCTTCCTGCACCAATAGCGTCGCAAAGCGGTTCAACCGCTCCACCCGGCCATCATCGGCATGCCGGATCAGCCAGAACGCCCGTGACAAGCTGATCTCATCGGGCAGGATGCGCACCAATTCGGGCGCGGCAGACAAGGCAAAGTCATGCACCACCCCCAGCCCCGCGCCATGGCGCAACCAGTTCAGTTGCACCGACACCGAGTTCGACGCCAAGGCCACCGAATTGACCCCGATCGCCGCCAGATAATCCAGCTCCTTGTCGAAAATCATGTCCGGGATATATCCGACAAAGCGGTGGCTATTCAGATCATCCGCCCGCACCGGATACGCCGCAAGATAGTCCCGCGACGCCGCCAGATGCAGTTTGTAATCCGTCAGTTTCTGCACCGTCAGCCGCCCCGCCTCTGGCCGCGACACCGCAATCGCCATATCTGCCTCGCGTTTTGACAGGTTGAACACCCGCGGCAGCGCCACGATCTGCACCTCCAGCCCCGGATTGGCATCGCATATCCGCGCCAGAACCTGCGGAAGCAGGTAATTCGCACAACCATCCGGCGCACCAATCCTGATCTGCCCGGTCAACCCCTCCGGCCCATGCAGCGCCTCTGCTGCCCCCTCCATCGCCGCCTCGGCCCGCTCGGCATGGCTCAGCAACCGCAAGCCCTCCTCGGTCAGCGCATAGCCCTGCGGCCCCTTGACGAACAACCGCGCCCCCACCGCATCCTCCAGCCGCGCAATCCGCCGCCCGACCGTCGCCGGGTCAATCTTCAGCCCACGGCCCGCGCCCGAAAGGCTTTCCGCCCGCGCCACCGCCAGAAACACCCGTAGATCATCCCAGTCCATCGCGTCGCCTTTGCAAAATTGCAAAACCCATTTGAAATCTTGCCTCTGTCCCCAGCATTTCCGCAAGACTATTATGCTCCAGACAGCCAATCAGGATATTTGGGGAGAGTTGCGATGAAAGAAATCGGACACTGGATCAACGGCAAGCACGTGGCAGGCAAATCCGGCCGCTTTGCCGATGTCTACAACCCCGCCACCGGCGAAGTGCAGGCCCGCGTGGCCCTCGCCTCCAAGGAAGAACTTGACGCGGCGACCGCCGATGCCGCCCGCGCCCAGGTCAAATGGGGTGCCACCAACCCACAGCGCCGCGCCCGCGTGATGATGGAATTCGTCCGCCTCCTGAACCGCGACATGCAGAAACTGGCCGAGGTTCTGTCCTCCGAACATGGCAAGACCGTCCCGGACGCCAAGGGCGACATCCAGCGCGGTCTGGAAGTGATGGAATTCTGCATCGGTGCGCCGCATCTCTTGAAAGGCGAATACACCGACTCTGCCGGTCCCGGCATCGACATGTATTCCATGCGCCAACCCATAGGCGTCGCAGCCGGAATTACCCCTTTCAACTTCCCCGCCATGATCCCGTTGTGGAAGATGGGCCCCGCCCTCGCCTGCGGCAACTCGTTCATTCTGAAACCCAGCGAACGTGACCCCTCCGTCCCTCTGATGCTCGCCGAACTGATGAAGGAAGCGGGCCTTCCCGATGGCGTGCTGCAAGTGATCAATGGCGACAAGGGTGCCGTCGACGCCATCCTCGACAACCCGGACATCGCAGGCATCGGCTTTGTCGGCTCCACCCCCATCGCTGAATACATCTATTCCCGTGGCACCGCGAACGGCAAACGGGTGCAGTGCTTTGGCGGTGCCAAGAACCACATGATCATCATGCCCGACGCCGACATGGACCAAGCCGCCGATGCCTTGGTCGGTGCCGGATACGGTGCCGCAGGCGAACGCTGCATGGCGATCTCGGTCGCGGTTCCGGTGGGCAATGAAACCGCCGACCGCCTGATCGAAAAGCTGATCCCCCGCATCGAGAAACTCAAGGTCGGCCCCTATACCGGCGGCAATGATGTCGATTACGGCCCGGTCGTCACAGCCGCCGCCAAGGCCAACATCCTGCGCCTTATCGAATCCGGCGTGGCCGCCGGGGCGAAACTGGTCGTCGATGGCCGTGGCTTCAAACTGCAAGGCTACGAGGACGGCTTCTTCGTCGGCCCGCACCTGTTCGACCATGTCACCACCGAAATGGAGATTTACCGCAAGGAAATCTTCGGCCCCGTCCTTAGCGTGGTTCGTGCGGACACCTACGAGGTGGCGTTGAAAATGGCGATGGACCACGAATATGGCAACGGCACCGCCATCTACACCCGCGACGGCGACACGGCGCGCGATTTCGCCAACCGCGTCAATGTCGGCATGATCGGCATCAACGTGCCAATCCCGGTGCCCTTGGCCTATCACACCTTCGGCGGCTGGAAGAAATCCTCGTTTGGCGATCTGAACCAGCACGGGCCGGACAGCTTCCGGTTCTACACCCGCACCAAAACCATCACCGCGCGCTGGCCGTCAGGCATCAAGGAAGGCGCGTCGCTGAACTTCAAGCAGATGGACTGACCGAAACGCCCAAGGGCGGGGACATCCCCGCCCTTGGAACCGGATTACTTGCGTGCGCCCATCCGCAGCAGAAAATAGACCCCGCCGCCAATGGCCACGCCAAAGAACCAGCCATAGGTGCCCCACCACATCGGCAGAACGCTGGTGAACGTTGGCAGGATCGACGAGAACACCATGCCGATCGCCAGCGCGATAAAGGCATTCGCATGCCAGCCGCCCTGAAACTTGAACTCGCCGTCTTCCTGATACAGCGCGTTCACGTCGATCATGCCCCGGCGGATCAGATAGTAATCCACCATGATGATCCCGAAAATCGGTCCCATCGTTGACCCGATAAAGTTCACGAAATGGGCGGCCCCGGTGTTCCACGGCGCCCACGGATACAGCACCAGCGCGATGGCCGCCGCGATATAGCCGCCCTTCTTGAAGTCGATCTTGGACGGATAGATATTGGCAAAGTCAAAGGCCGGTGACACGAAGTTCGCCACCACGTTGATGCCCAGCGTCGCCACCGCGAAGGTCAGCGCCGCAAGTGCCGCCAGAAACCAGCTGTCGAACTTGGCCGACACTTGGTCGGGATGCAGCAGCACTTCGCCATACACCGTATAAGCCGCCGTCGTCGTCACTCCCGCCACCAGACAGAACGCCAGCAGGTTGATCGGCAGCCCCCACATATTGCCCTTCTTCACCGCATCCTCGGTCGAATAACGCGAGAAGTCGCAGAAGTTCAGGTACAGCGCCGCGAAATACGTCACCCAGGTTGCCGCAACCGCTGCGAGTGCCGCAAATGACCCCGGCGCACCCGGAACCCCGGCATCCGCCGTCGCCTTCAGCAAAACATCCTCCGGTATTTCCGACCCGAACGAGAATGTGCCGGCCTTGATCACCAGATATACCGCCAGCAGCAGCATCATGATCCAGACCGCCGGACCCGCCCAATCCTGAAACTTGCGGACCGTCTCCATCCCGCGCTGGATGATCAGCAGCTGCAACGCCCAGATCACGACATAGCAGATCACTTCCAGCGTCGAATGGCCCAGCATGTGGCTGTTGGTGTGGAAATCCAGCATGCTTGGGTTGCGGATCAACAATGCCACGATGGCCCCCGACGCCGCCGAGGTTTGCGCCCCATACCAGAAACACGCCACAATCGCCCGCACCAGCGCTGGCACGTTCGCGCCAAAGGTGCCAAACGACGCCCGCGCCAGTACCGGATAGGGCACGCCGGTGCGCACGCCTGCCAGTCCGACCATGCTCATCAGCGCAAAGATGATCAGCGAGCCGATGCCGATGGCGATGACAAAGTTGACGAAACTGCCGCACAGCAAAAACAGGCTTGCCGCGAGGAAGTAGCCGTACAGGCTGTGAACGTCCGAGGTCCAGACGTTGAAAATCGAAAACGCACCCCATTTTCGTTCTGCCGCGGGGGCCAGATCCTCGTTGTGAAGCGAGGGTGACGGGTTGGTCAGTTGCATTACGCTGTCCCTTTCAACAAGGGAAACCCGCGGCCGCATCGCCGATATGGAAATTTGCCCCACAGGTTCCCGTGATGCCCGATTCCGGGCGTTCTTGACTCATTGGGCAGACCCGTTGCCGGGACTTACCTAAAGTCAAGACTGCGCCTGAAGCGTCATTAGGGCAATCGGGTTAAATGGGGATGCACTTTTCGGATTTTTTTGAAAATGTTTCAAAAACTGCCCATAAACCGGGCAGGCTGACCCAGAAATGCCGCGCTCGTATCCCGCACCGGGTTTGATCTGGCGAGGCGCAGAAACAGCTAGGCGGAATCAAAAAGGGCGGTCGCAAGACCGCCCTTTTCCGAAAACTAAACCAGATCAGGTCGATTTGCGTTTGCGGCGCACTGCAGCCAGGGCACCCAGGCCCGAAACCAGCAGCAATCCGCCCGCCGGCAACGGAACCTCGCCCGTTGTATGGCTCAGCTCGGCTGTGTCGAAGCGGGCGTTGCCCTGATCGTTGCACTGCTTTTTACCGCAATTCAGAATGTCGCCGCCGCTGGCGAACGTGATCGAGAACACGTTCAAGAAGTTCAATGCAACCGTATGGCCCACGTTGTGCGTATAGCCCGCCTGCGTCAGATCAATGCGATTCGAGGTGTTGTTGGTGTCATAGATCGCCAAGGCGTTGCTCATATCCTCTGCCTTGCCGTTCAGGTAAAACCAGATCGAGGTCAGGTCGAACGCAAGCCCATCTTCACGGGTCAGCACAGTCACTTCATGCTTGTTGAGCGCCGCGCATTTGTCGGCGCCAGTAAACTCGCACGGCCCGCCGACGATACGCGCGTCAGAGAACAGGTAACCATCTTCGTGATAGTTCTTGACGCCACCACCAACGTTTTCAATGGTGCCCGACGTAAAGTCGATCACCGAGTTTACAGTCGCCGCATTGGCCGCACCCAATAGTCCGGTCGCCAACACGGCCGCCAATGCCCATCCGGCTATTTTTCCCTCAAATTTCATCATTGATCCCTCATTCGACTTGATGCCAAAGATTACGCCGCAAATGCCACGAACCAAACACAATTTGACCATAATGTTGCAGTTTCAACTATGCCGTGCGCACCTATTCGGTCGCCTGCATCCTTAGCGTGAACAGCGCCGCCCTCTGGCAACGATAGCGGTTTAACGTTTCCGCACAGGAAACAATGCGCCCGGAACACAAAAAGAACCGAATCGTTACGTCCCGCCGTGATCCTATTCCGCCGCCATCCGCCGCACCTTCAGCATGTCCTTCAGATAGCGCCCGGTATGGCTGCCATCGACCTTGGCAATCGCCTCCGGCGTGCCGGTGGCCAGAATAAGCCCGCCACCGTCACCACCCTCCGGCCCGATGTCGATAATCCAGTCCGCCGTCTTGATCACATCCAGATTGTGCTCAATCACCACAACCGTATTGCCCTGATCCACCAGCGAATGCAGCACTTCCAGCAGCTTGCGCACATCCTCGAAATGCAACCCCGTGGTCGGCTCGTCCAGAATATACAGCGTCCGTCCCGTCGCCCTGCGCGAAAGCTCTTTCGACAGCTTCACCCGCTGCGCCTCGCCACCTGACAGGGTCGTCGCCTGCTGACCAACCTTGATGTAGCCAAGGCCGACCTCGCACAGCGCATCCATTTTTTCCCGAATGCCCGGCACCGCCTGAAAAAACTCCTTGGCGTCCTCGCAAGTCATATCAAGAACGTCCGCGATGCTTTTGTTCTTGAACTTTATTTCCAAAGTTTCACGGTTATAACGATGGCCTTTGCAGGTCTCGCAAGTCACATAAACATCGGGCAAAAAGTGCATCTCGATCTTGATGACGCCGTCACCCTGACACGCCTCACAGCGCCCGCCCTTGACGTTGAAGCTGAACCGCCCCGGCCCATATCCCCGCGCCTTGGCTTCGGGCAACCCCGAAAACCAGTCGCGGATCGGCGTAAACGCACCCGTATAGGTCGCTGGATTCGACCTTGGCGTGCGGCCAATCGCCCGCTGGTCAATGTCGATCACCTTGTCCAGATGTTCGAACCCCTTGATCGTCTCACAAGGTGCCGGCGTCTCATGCGCCCCGTTCAGCCGCCCCGCCGCCGTCTTGAACAAAGTCTCTATGGTCAGCGTCGACTTGCCGCCCCCCGAAACCCCGGTCACGCAGACAAACTTGCCCAGCGGAAATTCGGCGGTGACGTTTTTCAGGTTGTTCCCCGTGGCCCCCACCACCGTCAGCTTCTTGCCACTGCCCGCCCGCCGCACCTTGGGCACCGCAATCGCCCGCGCGCCGGACAGATACTGCCCGGTCAGGCTCGCCGGGTCCGCCGCCACATGCGACGGCGTGCCATGCGACACCACAAAACCGCCATGCACTCCCGCCCCCGGCCCCATGTCGAACACATAATCCGCCTCGCGGATCGCATCCTCGTCATGCTCCACCACCAGCACGGTATTCCCGGCATCGCGCAGGTTTTTCAGCGTGGTCAGCAGCCGGTCATTGTCGCGCTGATGCAGGCCGATCGACGGCTCGTCCAGGACATACAACACCCCCGTCAGTCCCGACCCGATCTGTGACGCCAAGCGGATCCGCTGGCTTTCGCCGCCCGACAACGTCCCGGCATTCCGGCTCATCGTCAGGTAATCAAGGCCGACATTGACCAAAAACCCCAACCTTTCGCGGATTTCCTTCAAGATCGCCCGCGCAATCTCGTTATGCTGGTTCGTCAAAGTCGCAGGCACCGATGCAATCCAGTCATGCGCCGCCCGGATCGACATCTGCACGACCTGCCCAACATGCAGGCCCGCGATCTTGACCGCCAAAGCCTCTGGCCGCAGCCGGTAGCCCGCGCAAGTCCCGCAGGGCCGGTTGTTCTGAAACCGCTCCATATCCTCGCGGCTCCACGCCGAATCCGTCTCTCGGTAGCGGCGTTCCATGTTCGGGATCACCCCCTCGAACACCCGCTTGACCTGATAGACCCGCCCGCCCTCGTCATAGCGGAACGCGATCTCGTCACCGCCCGACCCGCGCAGAAAAACGTCCTTCACCACGTCCGACAGGTCTTTCCACTTGGTTTTCTTGTCAAACCCGTAATGTGTCGACATCGCCTCGATGGTCTGGGTGAAATACGGGCTTTTCGACTTGGCCCAGGGCGCGATCGCCCCCTGAATCAAGGTCAACCCCTGATCCGGCACCACCAGCCGTTCATCGAAAAACAGCTCCATCCCCAGCCCGCCACACACCGGGCAGGCCCCGAAAGGCGCGTTAAAGGAAAACAAGCGCGGCTCAATCTCGGCAATGGTAAAGCCCGATACCGGACAGGCGAACTTCTCAGAATAGGTGATGCGAACGGCGTCACCCTCGGCAGGTGCAGTCTCCATCACCGCAATGCCATCCGCCAGGTTCAACGCCGTGCGAAAACTGTCCGCCAGCCGCGTCTCCAGCCCAACTTTCACAACGATCCGGTCGACCACCACATCAATGTCATGCCGCAGCTTCTTGTCCAAAGTCGGCGGTTCATCAAGATCGTGGAACACGCCATCCACCTTGACCCGTTGAAACCCCTGCTTGCGTAAGTCTATGAATTCCTTGCGATATTCTCCCTTCCGGTCCCGGATGATCGGTGCCAGCAGATAAGCGCGGCTGCCCTCCTCCATCGCCATCACCGCATCGACCATGTCCTGCACCTGCATGGCCGTGATCGGCAATCCGGTGGCGGGCGAATAGGGGATGCCGACGCGGGCGAACAGCAGCCGCATATAGTCGTAAATCTCGGTCACCGTCCCCACGGTCGAGCGCGGGTTCTTGGACGTGGTTTTCTGTTCAATCGAAATCGCGGGTGAAAGGCCCGAGATATGGTCGACATCCGGCTTGCCCATCATGTCCAGAAACTGCCGGGCATAGGCCGACAGGCTTTCGACATAGCGGCGCTGGCCCTCAGCATAGATCGTGTCAAACGCCAGCGAGGATTTGCCCGACCCTGACAACCCGGTGATCACCACCAACTTGTCGCGCGGAATGTCCACGTTCACGTTCTTCAGATTATGCTCGCGCGCCCCGCGCACCTCGATGAACTTCTGTTCCGCCATGACCCACCTCTTGCAAGCGCAAGAGATAAGGTGAATTCAGCTATATTCCAACCGGAAAGTGTGAACAAAGTATGAACGTCTACCCAGCAATTGCAGTCTGCTGTGGAAAATTCCGCCGCCGCCGCGCCTGCAGCGCATGAATGCCTATTCCAAGCGCAAAAAATACCACCAGAAACACCGTCATCCCATTGACGCCGAGCTTGGCCAAAATCAGCGCCAGCAACGGCGTCCCGGCGGTCGTGCCCAGATTGCCCAATTGCGCAATCGCCCCGGACCCAAGCGCCCGATCCTCTGCCCTTGGGTTCAACTGCGCCAAGGCGGCAAAACTCGCGCCTTGCACAATCCCGACCGCCGCCGCGACCGCCAGTGCGGCGGTCGCCTCTAACGCCCCTTGCCCCCAAAAGACCCTCAGGGCCAGACTGCCTGCGATGCCCAAAGCAAAGCCGCCCTGCACCAGTTGGACCGCCGCCACCCGTGACAAAAGCCAAACGCCCAGACTCAGTGACACCCCAATCGATACCAGTGGCATGGCAACCGCAATAAACCCGCCCCAACCCGGCGTCACCGCCCCCGGTAACAACGTCAACAACGCGACGTAAGTCACTGTATAGCATACAAATCCCATGGCAGGCGCCGCAATCCAGGGGGATGCATAAATCGCCAGATGCTGCGCCCAGATACCTGCAGGATCCCGCCTGACCGCCAAAACCGGATCCCTAGAGCGTGTCGCGTTCAGCTGACCCCATAGCCTGCGGCGATGAAGTAGTTTCGGCATTCGGTTGGCTTGAACAGATCACAGACTGCGCCGACCTGTTTCCAGAGAGCATGGTAGGTTCTGGCGGCGGCCTTGCGTATC
>JANYFE010000063.1 GCA_025362795.1 Rhodobacterales bacterium
TCAACAAAGGCGATCACACGACTGCGTAACTCGATAGGATGTGGTTTGCCCATCACGACCCCCAATAGCTGGCAGGGTCAGAGAATCACAAACCTCTCAACCTGGGAATCCTGAATCAGACGAATGACGACACGCTCTAGACGGTCGCGACTGTACACCACAACCGGAAACCCAAACCTTGGGCCCACTTGCCTGGCTGGTCCGGGCGGAGGCAAGCGCGGCCGAGGTTGTGGCACGGCGCGACGACAAAGGCGCAACAGGATTGATTTGGCTCAAATATTCCTAATTGTTTCTGAAATGAAGGGCGGTTAGACTGAAGTGATACGATCGGGGCGGCGAGAGTTGGAGTGTGTGTCTTGGTGAGCAATCTTGTTGCCCACATCTATCCGATCCTCGCTCGGTTCAGCCGCGCTGTCTTGCTACCTTTGGTTGCTTTGGTTGGGCTGAGCACAGAGGTTGCAGCAACCCCTTTTACGATGAATGTGCCGGGTACCGCGCTGGTGTTGCCGGTCGATTACCCGCAGGCTGGCGGCGTCGCGATGGTGATGATCGGGGCGAACGGCAACGCCTATTATCAATTCTCGAACCCGACCGGTGCCTTTGTTGGCTACAACAACTCGGGCACCCCAGCCGCGTTCATGGGCAACCCGTTTACCATCAACAACCCGATCACCCTGAATTGCGGCAGTTCGACATGTTCGACCTATTTCGGCGGCGCGATCGCAAAGATCTATATTCGATTTACGGCGCAGGATGGCGATACGTCGTCGGGTGATTTCGATTTCAACGACATCACCCTGCGGATGAACTGATTTGATGTCGGCAACTGGTCTGCTGTGACGGCGCAAACCACCGATACGTCCGGGGCGACCGCGATCGGCGCCAACCATCTAGGTTTTGGCGACAACAAGTTCGACACGGGCTGGTTCACTTCGACCGACCCTGCGCTGCTGGCGAACATTCTGAGCACCGGCAAGACCACGACGCAAGTTTACGACCGCGATCCCAACGACAACTATTGGGATTTCAGCCTTGGCAACACGCTGACCAACCCGGCCATCGTCACCGTTGCGCCGGGTTATTCCCTGACAAAGACGTCCAGCACCCCAACATTTACCGCAGTGGGGCAGGTGGTCAATTATACCTATGTCGTGACAAATATTGGTTCGGTTCCGATCCGGGCGCTTTCGGTCAGTGACGACAAAATCGCGGCGATCACCTGCAACAAGACCACGATCCTGGCGGTCAACTTCGGCCAGACGCCGGACAGTGCGACCTGCACCGGCAGTTACACGATCACGCAGGCGGATTTTGACGTTCAGAAGGTCACCAACATCGCCAAGGCTGTCGGGACACCGGAATTTGGCACTTTGGGCACCCTGACCGCGACGGCGACTGTCACGGGCCCGGTGATTTCTCCGGCGATCAGTTTGACCAAAACCTCTGCTCTGACCAGTTTTGGCGCAGTTGGCACCACGGTGCCTTACAGCTTTTTGGTGAAGAACACCGGCAACGCGACCTTGACCAGTGTGGTTGTGACCGACCCGAAAGTGCCGGGGCTAAGCTGTTCCTTTGCGACTTTGGCACCGGCTGCGAGCCAGACTTGCACCGCCAGCTATACAGTGACGCAGGCCAACATGGATGCCTTTGCGGCGGGCACACAGTTGCAGAACACGGCGTCGGTGACGTCGCGCGACCCCAACAACGTCGCCCGCACTGCAACTTCTGCGGTGTCGCTGCCGGGCCCGGCGCCTATTTTGACCATGTTTCTGGACAAGACCACGGTGGCCACGGCCTATTCCAGTGTTGGCACAGTCTTACCCTATCAGATTCTGGTACGGAACACTGGCAACGTTAGCTGGCCGGTCGCGCCGACTATCACCGACAGCAAGACCAGCGTCAGTTGCCCCAGTGGTGCGGTGGCCCCGGGTGTGTCGATCACCTGCACCGCCAATTATGCCGTAACACAGGCCGATCTGGACACTGGTTCGGTAGTGAACACGGCTTCGGGCACGATCACGGTCGGGAGCAGAACGGCGACGGCCAGTGATTCGGTGACGGTGACGGCGACGCGGACCACGACGATGACGTTGAAAAAGCGACTGGCCAGCAGTTCGCCGACCAGTTTCAGCGATGTCGGTGTGGCGCTCACCTATGTCTACGATCTGACCAACACCGGCAATGTGACGCTGAACACGCTGACCGTGGCCGATAACAAGGTCAGCGCGACTTGTGTGGCGCCGACGCTGGCACCGGGGGCGACGACGACCTGCACCTCGGCGGCGTATTCGACGACGCAGGCGGATCTGAATGCGGGCAGTGTGACCAACACCGCCACGGCCGCGGCCAAAGCGGCGGGGACAGGCACGGTTGTCACCTCGAACAGCGGCAACGTAACGGTTCCGGCGGTTCAGACGCCGGCGCTGACCCTGGCCAAGACCGCGCCTGCGGTTTTGCCGGTAGACTACGTCGTCGGCAAGGTCGTGACCTACAGCGATAGCGTCACCAACTCTGGCAAACTCGACCTTTTGGCGGCAAACCAGTTGACCATCACCGACGACAAGATTGGCACGTTCAACTGTGGCAGCGGCGGGTTGCTGCGCGGGGCCGTGCGCATCTGCACGGCGACCTACACGTTGACGGCGGCGGATGTGGCGGCGGGTGTCGTGGTCAACAAGGCCACAGCGAAATCGGGCACGACCACATCCAATCAGGCGATTGGCACCATTGCGCCCGCGCTGACACCCGCGATCACGCTGGCCAAAACCGGGACGCCCTCCACGGTCAGCGCGACAGGCACGGTGATCAGTTACAGCTTTACCGTCACCAACAGCGGCAACACGCAAATTCAGTCGGCGCTCAACCCGGTGACGGTGATCGACCCGATGGTTGGCGCGGTGAATTGTGCGGCGCAACCATCTCTGTTGAATCCGGGGCAGAGTTTTGTCTGCACCGCCAGCTATAACGCCACGCAGGCCCAGCTTGACGCCGGCAAGGTGGTGAACACCGCCAACGCGTCTTTCCCCTATACCAAGAACGCCATCACTACGACGGTCAACGCGAATTCGTCGACATTCACCATACCAGTGGTGGAAACCGTGGCCCTGACGGTCGACAAGACCGGGCCTGCCAATTTCACCAGCGTCGGGCAGGTGATCAGCTTTGGGTTCACGGTGACCAACGCGGGCAACACCACGCTGACGCGGGTGGATGTGACTGATCCGAAAATCACCAATCTGGCCTGCACGTTGCTGACGATTGCGCCCGGTGCCACCAAATCTTGCAGCGGCAGCTATACGGTCACGCAGGCCGATATGGACGGCGGTGCGATCATCAACACGGCGTCCGCACAGGGGCGGACGGCGTCGGGCGGGACAGGCACGTCCAGCGACAGCGTGACGGTGCCGGTTGCGGCGGGCGTTGTGTTGAAATCAGCCAGCTTTGCCAAAGTGGCCAGCCCGACTACATTTGCCGCGGTCGGCAACGTCATCACCTATACGATGCGGGTCACCAATACCGGGGCCCAGACGCTGCGCAACATCACCGTGACCGATGTGCTGGACAGTGCCTATAGCTGCGCCATCCCCAGCATCGCACCGGGTGTCACCAACGCAAGCTGCACGCTGACCCATGCCGTGACACAGGCCGAGTTTGACGCGGGCAAGGTGGTTAACACCGCTTCTGCGGCAAGTGCGGATTTTGCGACGCTGACCTCGAGCAAGACCGTGACGGGTCCGGCGCGGGCGGCGTCGTTCACGCTGACCAAATCGGCCAGCGGTCCCTACAGCGTTGCGGGCAACATTGTGAGCTTTGGCTTTGCGGTGAAGAACACCGGCAATGTGACGCTGACGAATGTTGTGGTCAGTGACGCGTTCTTTACCCCGGCCTTGTCCTGCACGATTGCCAGTATCGCGCCGGGGGCGGTGAATTCCAGTTGCGCGGCAAGCTACACAGTCAAGCAGTCAGATGTCGATCAGGGCCAGATCACCAACACCGCCAGTGCAAGCGGCGTGGCACCGGCCGGAGTGAAGGCACCTGCATCGCAGACCTCGACCGTGGTGGTGCAGGGGCCGGTCCGTGCGCCTGCGGTGCAGATCACCAAGACCCCGTCGGCACCAAGTTATGCCGCAGTGGGCAATACCATCACGTATAATTTCAGCGTCACAAACACCGGCAATGTGACGTTGAGCAACCTGGCTGTCAGTGACACAGCGCTGGGTTTCAGCTGCAATCTTGCCAATCTGGCACCCGGCGCGGTGGCCACGACCTGCACCGGTGGCGCACCGTTGCTGCGTGCGACCAAGACGATCACCCAGGCTGACGTTGATCTGGGAAGCTACAACAACACCGTAAAATTAACCGGGAAAAGCCTGGTCGGGGCGACGGCCGTTGCGGCGCAGGCTGCGGTGACGATCACTGGGCCGGTGCAGGCACCTGCGATCACGTTGGTGAAAAACTCTGGTCTGGCAGGCAGTTACGACCATGTCGGTCAGGTGGTTCCTTACAGTTACACCATCACCAACAGCGGCAATATCACCCTGACTGGCACATTCCAGATCAGTGATGACAAGATTGCGGCGGTAAGCTGCCCTGCCACGCCGGGAGCAGGCGTGGCCCCTGCGGCGACACTGGTTTGCACCGCTTCTTACACGATCACCCAAGCGGATCTGGATGCCGGCAAGGTGGTGAACCACGCCACCGCGTCGGTCAACCAACCGGTCGTCCCGGTCAATCCGGGCGATCCGTCGATCAAGACCGTCACCTCGAACCAGGCGACAAAAACTGTGACCGCAGGCCAGTTGCCCGCGCTGTCGTTGGACAAGCATGTCAAGGCCAGTTCAAGCGCGTCTTATGTGGCGGTTGGCGATTTGGTGACGTTTGAATATGTGGTGACAAACACCGGCAACGTGACGACGACTGCCGCGATCACCATTGCCGATGATAAAATCGCCGGCACTCTGACCTGCGCGGCGGCAGGTGTGGCGCCGGGTGCGTCGGTCATCTGTGAGCAGGTCTGGACCGCCACGCAAGCTGCACTGAACGCGGGTTCTGTGACAAATTCGGCGGTGGCCAGCACGGTCTACAACGCGGCCACGGTGAATTCCGCCGCGGATTTGGCGACGGTTACGGCAGTGCAGACCCCGGCACTGGCGATCGACAAGACCTTTGACAGCACCTCTGCGCCCGGTCTGTTCAACGTGGGCGACACGTTGTCGTACACCATGGTCGTGACCAACCCGGGCAATGTCACCATCAACGGACCGATCACCTTGACCGACAGTCTGACGGTTCCGGTCTGTCCGGCGTTGCCGGGAAACATTCTGGCACCGGGGCAAAGCCTGACCTGCACCGCAACCCATGTGGTCGATAGCAACGACATCGACTTGGGCGCTGCGACCAACGTGGTTTCGGCCAAGGGCAGCTTTGGCGGCAATCCGGTTGTGTCGCCCTCTGACAGTGCGATCTACCCGGTGAGCGCGTCGCCCGCGCTGAGCCTGAGCAAGGCGTCGGTGGGTGGAGCCAATCCGTTTGCGGCGGCGGGGGATACGATCACCTATCGCTACACGGTCGACAACACCGGCAACGTGTCGCTGACGCAGGCGATCTTTATCACGGATGACAAACTGGGGGGCGGTCCGCGCCTGTGCAAGGCGGCGGGGGTGTTCACCTCGGTTGCGCCACCGGTCAGTTGCGACTTCATCTATACGGTGACGCAGGCCGATGTGGACGCGGGCTTTGTGACCAACAACGCCGTTGCCAGCACGATCTATGCGCCCAGCGGGCCTGCAACCAAAGTGGTTTCGCCCAATGCCACGGCAACGGTGCCGGCGAACGAGACGCCACAGCTGACCGTCAACAAGGCCGTGACCGCGGGGCCAAATCCGGCCGCGGCTGGTGCTGTGCTGAGCTATACGATCACCACGACCAACACTGGCAACCAGACGATCAGCGGCGTTGCGGTGTCGGACCCGAAGGTCGGGGTTCTGACCTGCACGGTCAATGGCAGTGCTGCGCCTGCCAATGTCGTCCTCGCGCCCGGCAAGGCAGAGGTTTGCACCGCCAGCTATACCGTCACCCAAGCGGATATTGACGCGCAGATCCTGACCAACACGGCCACCGCACGCGGGTCTGATCCGCACGGCGGCACGGTGACCGATACCGGATCGGTGACACATCCACTGCTGTTGGCGGCGCCTGCGGTGCAGGTGACAAAGGTGGTGACTCCGGCGCCCGGCCCGGACGACGCGTTCTCTGCAGTTGGTCAGCCGGTGACGTTTGCGGTGACTGCGACCAACATCGGCAACGTCACGCTAACCTCCAGTGCTGTGACCGACGATCTGGTCGGTGGCACCTGTAGCGTTCCGGTGCTGGCGCCCGGGGCATCGGACACACATTGCACCTTTGTGGTGATTGCGACGCAGGCGGATATTGACGCGCTGTATGGCACGCCGGGCAACCGTTTCGGCGGCATCACCAACACGGCGACCGTGGTGGCGCAGCCCGCCAATCCGGGGGCGGCACCTGTCACCGACACGGATACGGTTTTTGCGAAGGGCCCCGGCCATGTGTTGGCGCTGAGCCTGTTGAAATCGACCAAGACGACCAGTTTTGCGGCGATTGGCGACGTGATCACCTATGATTTTGTGGTCGCCAATGGCGGTAACGTCACGCTGCAGCAAGTGCCGACGGTGAATGACCCGTTGCTGGGTGCGGCGTTCAGTTGTGGCACCTTGCCCAGTGGCGGGCTGAAACCGGGTGCATTTGTGACCTGTTCGGTACCCTATACCGTGACACAGGCCGATGTGGATGCGGGCCGCGTCGCCAACACCGCCACGACCTATTCCAGTGAAGTGCCATTCCCGACGGACCCGGTCAAACAGGCGGAGGCCACGTCGTCCGCGACGGTAACCGGCAGCCGCACGCCGGGCCTGAGCGTGGTCAAAACCGCCTCTATCGCCGCAAATGCCAAGGTTGGCGACGTGATCGCCTATGCGTACAGCGTCACCAACACCGGCAACGTCACCTTGACGGCCGTTACGCTGAACGATCAGCACACCAGCGCTGCGGGCACGTCTGCACTGACGATTGCGGGTGATGCGCTGACGTCGGATGTGGGCGAGATCGACACGTCGACCGATGCGGGGGCGAACGGGGTCTGGGATGTGCTGAAGCCCGGCGATGTGGTCGGTTTCACCGCGTCTTATACCGTCAAGCAAGCCGATATTGATGCGGGCACCCTACTGTCGAACACAGTCACGGCGACGGGACAAGGCCCGGTGGGCAGTTCCAATCCCAGTGATAGCGACACTGTGACCGTCCCGGTGATCGCGGCCAGCCCGTCGCTGCTGGCACTGAAAACGGTGAACATCAGCGGGCTGGCATCGCCGCCGGCGGTTGGCAATGTGCTGACGTATACCGTGACCGTGGCCAACACCGGCAAAGTCACCCTGACGACGCCGAACCTGACCGATACCTATCGTAATGCCGCCGGTGTGGCGATCACGCCGGCATTGGTGCCGGTTTTCAGCAGTGGCGATGGCGGCACGACCGGCAAGCTGGATGTGGGCGAGACCTGGACCTATCTGGCCAGCCACGCGCTGACACAATCCGATATAGATGCGGGCGGCGTGACCAACTCGGTTCTGGTCGAGACCAACGCCCCGTCCGGAAACCTGACGAGCGATGTGTCGGATGACGATGGGATTGGCACCAGCGATCCGACCGCTACCGCGCTGACGCGGGCCCCGTTGGTCACGCTGGTCAAGGCTGCGGTCTGGAATGATGGCGGCGACGGGCAGGCCGACGCGGGCGACACGATCAGCTATACCTATACCGTGCGCAATGCGGGCAATGTCACGTTGTTCGACCTTAACCTTGCCGAAACCGGCTTTACCGGGACTGGCACAGCGCCGGTGCCGGTGTTGCAATCCGGCGGGGCCAATCTGGGCGGCGACAGTGGGATCATCGATCTGGCGGTCAAAGGCCAGGCTGTCTACGCCGTCAGCTATGTGCTGACTCAGGCCGATATTGATGCGGGCAGCGTCACCAACCAGGCAACGATCAAAGCGACCGATCCGGCGGGCACGACCGTGTCTGACCTGAGCGGTGCGACGGCGGCGAGCGATTTGCCGACCGTGACGCCCTTGGCGGCGACGGGCAAACTGGATGTGCAAAAACGTGCAGATGCCAGCGGTTTGTCCAGCCCGGCGGTTGTGGGCGATGTGGTAGGTTACACCATCACGGTCAGGAATGCAGGCAACGTCACCCTGACGATTGGCAGTCTGGTTGATACGTTCAAGGATGCGGGCGGCAACACCCAGAGCTTGAGCACGGCGCCGGCCTTTGCCTTTGGCGATACCAACAGCAACACCAAGCTGGATGTTGGCGAAACCTGGACCTACCGCGCGGCGGCCACGCTGACGCAGGCGATGATTGACGCGGGCGGATTGTCGAACTCTGCCACGGTCAATGCGACGACGCCGGGCAATGCCGCGGTCAGTGATATATCCGACGATGATGGCAGTGGTGCCAGCGACCCGACGCTGACCCCGCTGCCGCCTGCTGCGGCGCTGGTGGTGATCAAGGCGCTGGACATCTCTGGTCTGTCCAGCCCTGCGCTGGCGGGCGATGTGGTCGGCTATGACATCACGGTGCAAAACACCGGCAACGTGACGCTGCATGGCCCGACCTTTGCGGACACGCTGACCAATGCGGCGGGCACGGTGTTGACGCTGACGACGGCACCCGGCTTTGTCTCGGGCGACAGTGACGGCGACGGAAAGATCAGTGTGGCCGAGATCTGGACCTATCGCGCGACCTATGCGTTGACGCAGGCCGATATCGACAGTGGCCGATTGACCAATACCGTCACTGTCGCGGCGAAGTCGCCGAAGAACGTGACTGTCAGCGATGTGTCGGATGATGATGGAACCGGCACCAGTGACAAGACGGTTCTGAGCGTGGTGCAAACCCCGGATCTGGCCGCGGTGAAGTTGGCCACGTTCAACATCGGCAGCGACGGCAAAGCCTCGGCTGGCGATACGATCGATTACAGCTATGCGATCAGCAACACCGGCAACGTGACACTGACTGACATCAGCATTGCTGAAACCGGTTTTACCGGCAGCGGCGTTACCCCGGTGCCGGTCTATGTCAGCGGTGGCTCTAGTCTGGGCGGCAATCCGGCGATCATTGATCTGGGCGTGGGCGAGACCGCGATTTTTACGGCGCAGTATGTGATCACACAGGCTGACCTGAACGCCGGCTTTGTTGACAACAGTGCGACCGCCACAGGAACCGCGCCGGACAGCACCCTGACGCGGGACGTGTCAGGAGCGGGCGTCGGTGACGACACCGTCACGCATGTCCCGTTTGTCCAGACGCCGGGGATAGAAGCGGTCAAGACAGCGGATACCTCTGGTCTTGGCCGGCCGATCATGGCGTCGGACCCGGTGGTTTTCACCGTCACGCTGCGCAACACCGGCAACGTTTCCTTGTCGGGTGTCGTTCTGTCGGATCAGTTCAAACGGATTGACGGCGCCGCGTTGACCTTGGTGCCGGTTCTTGTGTCAGGCGATGCGGGGGCGCCGGGCGTGCTGGATGTTGGCGAAACCTGGACCTATCAGGCAAGCTATGCGCTGACGCAGGCGGATATTGACGCGGGCGGTATCAGCAATTCTGCCACGGGCACCGCGACGACGCCGGGTGGCGCAACGGTGTCTGACATATCGGACAACGGCGATGACACTGACGGCAACGTGGTGGATGATCCGACCGTTGTGAGGGTAGAGGCTGTGCCGGAGGTCGGCATCACCAAAGCGCTGGCGGCAGGGTCGACCGCGCCGTATGATCATGTCGGCCAAGTGCTGTCCTATGAATTCACGGTCAGCAATCTGGGCAATGTCACGTTGACGGCCCCGGCCGTGGTCCATGATCCCCTGATCGAGGCAGCGGCCGGGGTGATCAGTTGCCCGGCGCCGCCGATTGCGCCGGGTGGAACGGCGGTCTGTACGGGCAGTTACACGGTGACGCAGGCGGATCTTGATCGTGGCACGGTCAGGAACACCGCCAGTGTTATGGTCAAACAACCGGTCGTGCCGGTGCTGCCCGAAGATCCGACCACCATCACGGTCACCGACACATCCAATGAAGTGACGGCCGTTGCGGCGCAGACATCAACGCTTGTGCTGGCCAAGGCGGTTGCGGCGGGGTCTGCAGCCAGCTTCTCGGCGGTGGGCGATACGGTGACGTTTGACTATACCGTGACCAACGGCGGCAACGTTTCGCTGGCAGGGCCGATTACCGTGACCGACGACAAGATCAGCGGTACGCTGACCTGTGCGCCCGGGCCGCTGGCGCCCAATGCCAGCGTCACGTGTTCGCAGGTCTGGACGGCGACACAGGCCGATCTGGACTTGGCGGCGGGCGTCGTCACCAACACCGCCACGGCCACCGCCAGTTTTGGCGGCGTCCCGGTGCTGTCGAACCCGGATCAGGTCACGATTTCTGCGGTGCAGACGGCCGCACTTACCATCAGCAAGACGATCCGCAGCGCTGTGCCAGACCTGTTCGATGTCGGCACGGTGCTGACTTATGATTTTCTGGTCAGCAATCCCGAACAATAGAGGTGGTTCGGTTTATCTGAACAGGTTCTGGGCGTTTTCTAAGTGGTTTTCCGCCTCGATTACGCCGCCAGCGTTACAGGCGGCGGCAGGTTGAAGTAGGCCTGATCGGGGGTTCTACCGTCAAG
>JANYFE010000090.1 GCA_025362795.1 Rhodobacterales bacterium
CGCATTCATCGCTTGACGGTAGAACCCCCGATCAGGCCTACTTCAACCTGCCGCCGCCTGTAACGCTGGCGGCGTAATCGAGGCGGAAAACCACTTAGAAAACGCCCAGAACCTGTTCAGATAAACCGAACCACCTCTGTATAGACCGGCCAGAACCGCTCATCCGCGTAAGACAGACACGGCGCCCATACTCCGCAACTGTCAGGGTTGCCGCGCATATCCAGCAAGTCCGGCCGGTTCAAGGGCCGCGCCACCAGCGTCCAGTTCACCAAGTCAGTCGAGTGATGAATCTGCACCCCCGGGTACCATTCGAAAGTCGAGGTCGCGATGTAATAATCCGACCCAACCCGGCAAATAGATGGATCAGCATTGAACCCGCGCAGGATGGGATTCCCGATCATGTCGCCCTCGATTTCACGCGTGAAAATGCATTTATCATTTTTATTTTATTCAATAAATACAAAATTTCATTTGCTGTCCCTAGACATCCCACCGGGTGTCTAGGCCCCCCCCACTTTTGTCAGCGCAGCAGGGCCCGCGCCTCGTCCGGTCCCAAAGCCGCTGGCCGCGTGCAAGTCGTGGTCAGGGTCACGAACTGCCCTGTGGCCCCCGAAGTCAGACAGGCGGTCATCACGTCCACTCCGTGCAGCGTCCGCTCCAGCGAGCAGCGGTGATCGCGTCCCTCCATCATCGCGGCGGCCATATCCGCCAGCCCTGCCGTGCGGTAGTTGGCGAGCGGCCCGTGTTTGGCATGTTCCTGATTTGGCACGCCAAACGGATGATCCCAACCCGGAACCGCCGATATCACCCCATCACGGCCTGCCACTTCGACCGTCCCGCCAAAGAAGTTGGGGTCCGGCACATACAGAGTGCCTTCAGTGCCATAGAACTCGAAATGGGTCCGCCGATGGCTCCACACATCCCAAGATGTCACCAGATCGATCGCCGCCCCGCTGTGAAACTCTAGCAAAGCCCGGATATTGGTTGGCGTCTCGACCGCGATCTCTTCGCCAGCCCGTGCCCCAGATCCAATCGTTCGCGTTGGCGTGGCTGAGGTCGCCAGCGCACCGACCCGCTTCACCGGCCCCAAGAAGTTGATCAAGTTTGCCACATAATATGGACCGAGATCCAGCATCGGCCCCGCACCAGGCAAGAAGAAGAATTCCGGCGACGGATGCCAACCCTCTGGCCCATGGTTCTGCACGGCGGCCGTTCCTGCCGTCACGCTGCCGATGCGCCCCTCGTCAATCAGGGCCCGCGCCTGCTGATGCGATCCGCCGAGAAACGTATCCGGCGCGCAACCGACTGACAGCCCTTTGGCCTTGGCGAGATCGCGCAGGGTTGTGCCCTGCTGCAGCGTGAGAACCAGCGGCTTCTCGGAATAGGCATGCTTGCCAGCCTCGAGGATTTGCTTGCTGATGCCATAATGTGCATCCGGGATCGTCAGGTTGATGATGATATCAACATCTTTGTTCGCCAGCAGATCATCCACTGACTGCGCCTTGACGCCAAACTCTGTCGCCCGGGCCGTCGCCGCCGCCATGTTCATATCGGCCACTGCTCGCACGTCCAGCCCCTTTAACAAAGGGGCAAGCCGCAGATAGGCCGCCGAGATATTGCCACATCCAATGATGCCGATGCCCATGTTTGCCATGCTCAAAGCCCCTTGCCGGTTGCCAGCGACCGTGTCGCAAACCGCCGGTCGTCGGCGGGATTGTCATGCTCCATCACGTAATATGAAACACCCGCTGCCTTCAGCGCTGCCATGATGGTCTTCCAGTCAACTGTGCCGTGGCCAACATCGGCCCAACCATCCTCATCCAGTTTCTCACCTTTGGCCGCTATATCCTTGACATGTGCCGCAGAAATCCGTTTTCCAAATGCCGCAATCCAGAGCAGAGGATTGCCGCCACCGCGCACAACCCAAGCCACGTCCATCTCCCATTCCAGATTGGGACCGCCCTGCAGTATCTGGAACATCGGCACGGTACCGTCCGCACAGCCCGCAAATTCGAAATCATGGTTGTGCCAACCAAAGCTAAGCCCCGCCGCCACCAGAGGTGCCCCGGCCTTTTCCAGCCTTGCGCCAAACGCCTTCCACCCCGCACCGTCCGCCGGACGATCCGCCGGCATGACATGCGGGCAGTAGACCTTTTTCATACCCACGGCCTTGGCGACCTTGATTACGAAAGCCGGGTCGCTTTCAATCATCGGCAAACCGAAATGCCCTGTCGACATGGTCAACCCGTTCGTCTTCAGCCCATCCGCCAGCGTGGCGAGGGTTGCGTCATCTGAATACAGCCCCCCAAACCCCTCGGTGTCTTTATAGCCAACTGCGGCTAGCATTTTCAGCGTCGCGGGCAGAGGCCCGAAATTGCGGGAGGAGTAGAGTTGATAGCTGAACATGGTTCGGTCCTTTCAAAGCGGCCCGTAGGTCGCGGAATGCAGGTCACGCAGGGAGAATACGGGGGCGGGCCCGGGGGCAGCCGGCGTAAAGGTCAACGTCACGGGGTGCCCCGGAAACAGGGTCACGGCATTGTTGGAAAAACGCCCCGGTTGGTCGGATTCCAGCGCAACAAACAGCGCCAAAGCCTCCGCCGCAAGGGTAATTTCAAAGCAGCCATCCACCTCTTTGAGGCATTTTGTGACATTGGCGGGCAGCAAGTCATAAGTTTTGTAAGGTTTGGGCGCGAAGACGTCACCGCCGAGCCGTGTGTCGCCCGTTGCCCAGACATAGGCGAGCATCTCGCCCTTGTGCAACGCGCCAGATGGAACCCTGACGACCATAACCGCCGCCTCTGGGCCAACCGGCAAAGTCTGACGCACGAGGTCGCGCGTCGTGCCATCCATCGCGACGGCGACCGCGTTGACGGTCAGTGTGACCAGCGCGGCGGTGTCGTTCACGGCCCGCAGCTCGATGCCATTCTTGACCGGCACTGCCGAAACGAAGATGGGTTTGTAGAAGGCTTGTGACATGTGGTGCAGCAGCTTCCAGCCTCCGCCATGATCCAGTGAAGCCCAGGAACACACCGGCCATGTGTCGTTCAACTGCCAGATCAGCGTACCCATGCAATGCGGTTTCAGGCTGCGCCAATGGGTGACGGCGGTCTTGATCGCCAGCCCTTGCTGGACCTGAGACAGATAGACAAAATTCTCGAAATCCACAGGAAAGCGGAAGTAGCGGAACATCGTCTCGGCAATCCGTGCGTTGCCCCCCGCGTTCTTTTGATGGCTCTCCATCACAGGAGCGGCGATGTTGAAATCGACGGGGTTGGCGAACTTTCGGATCACGTTCATCGACGGATAACTTTGAAAGCCAAACTCTGAACAAAATCGAGGGCTTACATCGCGGTAGTGGTCAAAGTCGCGACCCTCGTGCCACACGCTCCAAAAGTGCATGTCGCCCTTGCTATCATCGTGCCACGCATCGCCAAAATCCATTGGCCCCGGCGAAGGACTGGACGGCCACCAAACAGCTCCGGGAACCGCCGCTTTCAAAGCCTGCTCGATCGTCCGGTTGAGCCGATCATAACCCACCAGATACAGATCGCGGTTCGCCCGCGTTTCCGGGAACCAAGTCAACGCGCCGATCAGTTCGTTGTCACCGCACCACAGCACCAGCGACGCGTGATGGTGCAGACGTTGTGCATTTTCGCGGACCTCAATCGCCACATCCGCCAAAAACACTTCATCAGCCGGGTAAATGTGACAGGAAAACATGAAGTCCTGCCAGACCATCAGCCCAAGCTCATCGCAGAGATCATAGAACCAGTCGGCCTCGTACCGCCCGCCGCCCCAGACCCGCAGCATGTTCATGTTGGCATCGACCGCCGATTGCAGCAGCCCTCGCGTGTCCGCAGGATTGATCCGCCCCGCAAGTGCATCCTGCGGGATCCAGTTCGCCCCCTTGCAGAACACGTCGCGCCCGTTGATCCGAACCTTGAACCCCAAACCCGCCGCGTCTTTTTCCGTGACCAGTTCTGCAGACCGCAACCCGATCCGGCGGGTCACGACGTGCGGCCCCAACGTCACGGTGAGGTCATGCAAGACTTGCACACCTTGCCCGGCCGGCCACCACAGTCGGGGATCGTCGATCACCAGCGACGCAACCGCACGACCCTCCACCACCCGCGCCACTACCGCGACGCCAGCGAGATCAAAGGCAACCTCGCCGTCACCGTCAACCGCCGCGTCAATCGTCACGACGGCCCGACCCGGGGTATGCGATTGAGTGACCACCACCGAGGAGATCCGGTCCGAGATCGCTGGTTCCAAGTAAAGGTCGCCATATACTCCAAACGTTGCCAGCGCGATGTTCCAGTCCCAGCCAAAATCGCAGCTGGGCTTGCGCAACATATTCCCGTTATGGATGGGCGTGTTGTTGGCGCTGAACGGCACAAAATACCGTTGCGCCGCCTGTCGGCGCGCTGCCTCGACGGCCGGAGAGCGGAACGTGATCGCAATATCGTTGTGGCCGACTTTCAGTGCTTCAGACAGATCGATTCGGTACGACCGGAACATATTGTCCGACGCCAGCACCAGAACGCCGTTCACCGCAATCTCGGCCACAGTGTCCAACATTGACACCACCAGTACCTGATCGACCCGGTCCACTTCAAACGACCGCTTCACGATCCAGTCGCGCTGACATATCCAGCGCAGGCCATATTCATTTCGTCCGAAATACGGGTCCGGGATCGCACCCGCTTGGCACAAGGCGTCAATCCCGTCGCCGGGCATGGTCATCAAGACGACCGTACCGCCGCTTTCTTCCGAAAGCAGCCACTGGCCCGCAAGATCTAGCATGATCAGATCCGCAGCTCCGACGTTTCGTCAAATAGTGAAGATTTGGCAATGTCTACCTTCAGATGGACCTTCGTGCCAGCAACCGGACGATGTTCGACCGGAACCCGAACCGAGATTTGTTTGCCCTCTGCCTCCAGCCAAACCAGACTGTCAGCACCCATCGGCTCGTCAATCTCGACCACAGCCGGAATGGTCAGCCCGGGAACGGCTTCGTCCACGATGGCCAAATGTTCCGGGCGTAGTCCGATAATGGCCTTGGGCCGGTCCATGATTGCGCCGCCCTCATAGCCGACCAAATTCAACGTGACGTCGCCAAACTTGAACGCCTTACCACCACCAACCGTTGTGCCCTTGATAAAATTCATCGCTGGCGATCCGATAAAGCCCGCGACGAACAAGTTCGACGGGCGGTTGTAAATTGTTTGCGGTGCGTCCAGTTGCTGAATGATGCCGCCGCGCATGATAGCGATGCGGTCGGCCAAAGTCAGCGCCTCGATCTGATCGTGGGTGACATAGATCATCGTGTTTTTAAGGCGGTTGTGCAGGCGCTTCAATTCAACCCTAAGTTCGCTGCGCAGCTTGGCGTCCAGGTTGGACAACGGCTCGTCAAACAGGAACACATCGACATCCCGCACCAAAGCGCGACCAATCGCCACCCGCTGGCGTTGTCCACCAGACAGGGCACCCGGCTTGCGATCCAGCAGCGGCCCGATTTGCAGTATTTCGGACGCGCGTTGCACCCGCTTTTCGATTTCTTCCTTGGGCAGCTTGGCGATTTTCAGGCCAAAGCTCAGGTTACCCCGCACGGTCATCTGCGGATAAAGCGCATAGGACTGAAACACCATGCCAATGCCGCGCTCCGACGGCTCCGCCCAAGTGACGTTCTTGCCCTTGATGTGAATCTGCCCTTCCGACAGCTCCAGCAAACCCGCCAGGCAGTTCAGCAATGTAGACTTGCCACAGCCAGACGGCCCCAAAAGTACGATGAATTCGCCCTCCTCCACATCAAGGTTCAGATTTTTGAGAACCTCCGCGGCGCCGAATTTCAGGCTCAGGTTTTGGACAGAAACAGAGTGCATGTGATCAACCCTTGACGGCGCCGGCTGCAATGCCGCGCACGAAGTACTTGCCAGAAACGAAGTAGATGGTCAGCGGCACGATGCCGGTCAGGATCGTGGCCGCCATGTCGACGTTATAGGCTTTGCCACCCATTGAGGAGTTGACGATGTTGTTCAACTGCACCGTCATCGGATAGTTGGTCGGTCCGGCGTAAATCACGCCGAAGAGGAAGTCATTCCAGATGCCAGTCACCTGCAGGATCACGGAAACTGTGAAGATCGGCACCGACATTGGCACGAAAATTCGGAAAAATATGCCCCAATACCCAGCGCCGTCGACCCGCGCTGCTTTGAACAGCTCTTGGGGTAGCGACGCAAAGTAGTTGCGAAACAAAAGCGTCTGGATTGGCAGACCAAAGATGGTGTGCACCAGAATGACCGCCCAAAGCGTCGAAAATATGCCCAGTTCACGGGTGATGATGACCAACGGATAGATCATCACCACATAGGGAATGAACGACCCCAGCAGCAGGATGGTAAAGAACACTTCCGAGAATTTGAATGGCCAGTTGGCCAGTGAATAGCCCGTCACTGACGCCACCGCGATCGATACGATGGTAGAAGGCACCGTGATCTTGACCGAATTCCAGAAGCCGACCTTGATGCCCTCGCAGTAAAGCCCGGTACAGGCCGAATCCCACGCCTTGGACCAGGCATCGAACGTCGGGTGCAGAGTTGGCACAAAGATGTTGCCTGACTGGACTTCTGCCATGCTTTTGAACGAGGTCATGATCATGATGTACAGCGGCAACAAGAAGAACAGTGCACATACGATCAATACGGCATAAACGACGAAGCGTTCCCACGTGATGAACGGTTTCGGCTTTGCGCCAGATGGGGTTGTGGCGAACGAGGCTGCATTGGTCATATCATTGCTCCTCAAGCCTGCGATTTCTTGCCAAATTCCATACGGATCCACGGGATCAGAACGATCGCCATCGCCACTAGCATGACGGTCGATGCCGACAATGATTGCCCAAGGTTGGCCGAGAAGTTCTGATAAATGTACCGCGATGGCACGTCGGAAGAGATACCCGGGCCGCCATCAGTGATTGCCACGACCAGATCATAGATCCGCACCGCACCCGAGGTCACAATGACAAAGATCGTGACAAGAACAGGCTTCATCATGGGAATGACGATCTGGATATACGTGCGCCAGGCCGGAATGCCGTCTACCTTGGAGGCTTTCCAGATGTCTTCGTCGATGCCACGCAATCCCGCGAGCATAAGTGCCATGACAAAGCCGGTGCCCTGCCAGATGCCGGCGATAACAATGGCATACATCACCATCTTGCGGTCGGCGATCCAGCCAAAGCTGAAACTGTCCCATCCCAGCTGCCGCATGGACGCCTGCAACCCGTATTCCGGCGACATGATCCACGCCCAGACGTGCCCCGTCACGACGAACGACAGCGCAAAAGGATAGAGATAGATTGTGCGGAACACACCTTCTGCCCTGATCTTCTGATCCATCAGCACCGCTAGCAAAAAGCCAAGAGAAACAGCGATTGCAATCGAAAGCACCGCATAAGTCACCATATTTGGCAGCGCACCTGTGCAGGTGAACCGCCAGTCTGCCATGCCGATATGCGTGATGGCCGGGCAACTCATCCAGCGGTCGGTGTTAAACAGCCGCCTGTAATTCGCCAATCCAACAAACCCGTCGATCCATTCTTTTGGAGTGAAAATCGGCAAAATCTTGATGTTGGTGAACGAAAACAAGACAGTCCAGATGGTCCCGCAAACAAACACCCCCAACACGATCAGCATCATCGGCAAGGACGCGGCCTTGGACCATAGATTGCGGAATAGGGGGTTTGGTCTGTCCATTGGCCTACCGTGTTGCTTGAGGAAAGTGAAGAAACAGGCCCGGCCGCCAGATGGGGGCCGGACCTGCTGTTCAGTCAGTTGGTCAGCGAAGGCTCACTTAGGTGCGGCTTCGATGATCGCTGCGAACTTTGCCTGTGCGTCGGCCACAGACATGTCGGTGTTTGCAAAAAACTCATTCAGCAGATCATTGATCTGGTTGAGTGAGTCACGGTCGATCATCTGCGAGCCGCTCGGGAACACCGCGGTCGAATGGTCCAGGATTTCAAGACCTTTCTTCATGCAGTCGTTGGCCTTCGACAGGTCAACGTCGGCGCGCATCGGCAGCGAGCCCTTTTTCAGGTTGAACGCAACCTGAACGTCCTTGGTAACCAGCGTCGAAGCCAGCGTCAACTGAGCGGCGGTGATCGCCGGATCAGCGTTCTTCGGGAAGTAGAAGACGTCGCCGCCGGTATCCAGAACCGGGGTCAGACCCAGGCCCGGAAGGCAATCGAAGTCCTTGCCGGCAACCAGACCTGCAACCGCGAATTCGCCGCCAGCCCAGTCTCCCATGATGTTGGCAGCAGCTTTGCCCTGAATGACCAGGCTCACAGCTTCGTTCCACTGCGGAACGATTTTGTCAGCCGGGGCAAACTGCCGTGCGGCAGCAATCGCCTCGAACACCTTGGTGAACTCCGGCCCTTTGGCGATCGTCATGTCGCGGTCTTTGTAGACCTTGACGTAGTTGTCGACGCCAGCCACCGCGACCATCAGGTCACCAGCCAGCAGTCCGATTGCCCAACCTTGCGCCAGCGACAGCGGCTGGATGCCCTTTGCCTGCAACGCAGGCGCCGCTGCGATCAGCTCGTTGTAGTTGGTCGGCACGGCCATACCGTTGTCTTCGAACACTTTGCGGTTGACCCACATCCACTGACCCGAATGCAGGTTGACCGGTACGCAATAGACCTTGCCGTCAACAGTGCAGGATGCCAACTGCGATGCCGGGCGCAGGATGTGTGCCCAATCTTCCTTGGTCGCAAGATCGGTGATGTCCTGCATCAGGCCGGCCTTGATCAGTTCGTCAGCGTCTTTGCCGGGGTTAAGCTGGGTCGCACCCATCGGGTTGCCGCCCATGATCCGGCTGATGATGATCGGACGCGCTGTGTCGCTCGAACCGGCGATCGCGCCGTCGACCCAGTGGTTGCCAGTCGCGTCAAACGCCTTGGCAAACTCGGCGACCGCGGCGGATTCGCCACCAGAAGTCCACCAATGGGTGACTTCCAGATCCGTGGCCATTGCGACCGACGGCAGTGCTACCGAAGCGCAAAGCGCTGCGGCCAATTTCCAGTTCTTCATGTAGTCCTCCCAGTTTCTAAATCGTTATAGTCCGATCCTATAACGTTATAGTTTTTTCGATCAAGCAATCTTTTCGCTTGCCGTCAGCGATTTTCAGGGCGCTCAATAAGGTTGAATGATCCTGAAAATAGTGCCGCCTCATGCCCTCGCGTCTACCTTTCTGCACCGCAACATCGCCCTCATCTAACCGCAGGGTTGGCATTTTCCCCTGCGGAAAACGGTTTCCGTTTAGGCGTTGCTGCACCGTTCTGCAGGCCACTGGTGCCGTTGGCAGACTTGACCGCTGCGCTTGCAAACACCCCGGATTGCGCCCGCTGATTCGCGGCGCCAGACGAATCGCGGGGGATGAATTTACATGACCGGCCTCCACATCCTGCCCCCTGATTCGGAACGCCCGACACTTAAAACCATCGCCGCCGAGACCGGCCTTGCCATCGCGACCGTCAGTCGTGCGCTGAAAGATGCGTCCGATATTGGCGAGGAGACCAAGCGCCGCGTCCGCGAAACCGCCGAACGGCTGGGCTATCGGCCGAACCGCGCTGGCGTCCGCCTGCGCACCGGCAAAACCAATGTCATAGCGCTCACCATGTCGACAGAAGCCGACGTGATGAACCACACGTCGCGCCTGATCTATTCGATTGCTGAAGCGTTACGCGGCACGTCCTACCATCTGGTCGTGATGCCGTTTTTCCCCGATCAGGATCCGATGGACCCGATCCGCTACATTGTTGAAACCGGTTCTGCCGATGGCATCTTGATGAACCAGACTACGGCCGACGATCCCCGAGTCCGTTATCTGGCCGAACACAACTTCCCGTTCGCAACCCATGGCCGCACGTCGATGGGTCTCGATCACCCCTATTTCGACTTCGACAACGAAGAGTTCGCCCGGATCGGCGTTCGTGCTCTCAAGGCCAAAGGTCGCAAGCGCCTGATTCTGGTGCCCCCGCCCCGGTCGCAAAGTTATGCCGGACACATGATCACGGGTTTTGCAGACGAGGCGGCAACCCAGGGCCTGACATTCGAGGTGATGGAAGACGTTACCAGCGATTCCGGCGCCGGCATAGTAGAGGCTGCTTTTGCGCGCCGCATGGCTGCGGACCCGTTAATCGACGGCATCCTCGCGGGGTCCACCACCTCTGCGATGGCAGCGGTTGCCGGCTCTGAACAAGTCGGTCGCGTGATAGGTCATGATTTTGATATTGTGGCAAAAGAAGCAATTACCTTCTTGCACCGTTTCCGTCGCGAAATCATCGTGGTAGAAGAGAACGTCGGCCGGGCCGGCAATTTTCTGGCCCGAGCCGTCATGGCCGCAATCGAGCGGCGCGCACCGGAACACGGCCAGTTTCTGGACCGACCCGATCACGTACAACGATAAGTCCTGGAGGACGCCATGAAGACGATCAAAGGCCCAGCGCTGTTTCTGGCACAGTTCGCGGGAGACACCGCACCTTTCAACTCTTTCAAATCCATTACCAAATGGGCCGGCGACATCGGCTACAAGGGCGTACAGGTGCCCTCATGGGACGCCAGGCTCATCGACCTCGACAAAGCCGCCAGTTCCAAGACTTATTGCGACGAACTCAAGGGCATCGCTGCCGAAAATGGCGTGCAGATCACCGAGCTTTCGACTCACCTGCAAGGCCAGCTTGTCGCCGTACATCCCGCCTATGATACCGCCTTCGACGGTTTCGCTGCACCCGCCGTGCGTGCCAATCCCAAGGCTCGGCAAGAGTGGGCGGTCGATCAGGTCAAAAAGGCGCTGACCGCATCGAAAAACCTTGGTCTGACCGAGCAGGCGACTTTTTCAGGTGCCTTGGCATGGCCCTATATCTACCCGTGGCCGCAGCGTCCCGCGGGCTTGGTCGAAGAGGCCTTTGACGAACTCGCCCGCCGCTGGACTCCGATCCTAAACTTTGCCGACAGCCAAGGTATCGATCTGTGCTACGAAATTCACCCCGGTGAAGATCTGCACGACGGCATCAGCTTCGAGATGTTTCTGGAGCGTGTCAAAAACCACCCCCGCGCCAATATGCTGTACGACCCCAGCCACTACGTTCTGCAACACCTTGATTACCTTGAACATTTAGACATTTACCACGACCGCATCAAGATGTTCCACGTCAAGGACGCCGAACTGAACCCAACCGGTCGTCAAGGCGTCTACGGCGGCTTCCAGTCCTGGATCAACCGCGCTGGACGCTTCCGCAGCTTGGGCGACGGTCAGGTCGATTTTGCCGGCATTTTCTCCAAACTCACCCAGCACGACTTCTCAGGCTGGGCCGTGGTCGAATGGGAATGCTGCATCAAGCACCCCGAAGACGGCGCCCGCGAAGGCGCTGAATTCGTCGCTGCTCACATCATCCGCGTCACCGAACGCGCCTTTGACGACTTTGCCGACGCAGGGTCCGACATCGCCGCTAACCGGAAAATGCTTGGCTTGTCATGAAGATCGGCTGCAACCTTTTGCTCTGGTCCAGTCGCCTTGGTCCAGAGCATCTGCCGATTTTGCGGCTGCTGAAGTCGCTTGGTTACGATGGGGTAGAGGTTCCTGTTTTCTCCGGCACCCCGGCCGAACAGGTCGAGATCGGCCGCATGGTCGCAGGTGAGGGCCTGATTTCCAGCATGGTCGCCACCATGAAACCCGGCGCCGATCCGTTGTCTGACGACCCGACCGAACGCGCCGCCGGGGCCGAACATCACAAGTGGCTGGTTGACTGCGCCGTTGCCTTGCAAGCCAAGGTAATTTGCGGCCCCTTCCACCAACCCCTCGCTCAGTTCTCCGGCAGTGGAATCACCGCCAAGGAATGGGACCGGATGGTCGAAAGCCAGACAGCAATGGCTGATTACGCAGGCGAAATCCGGCTCGCCATCGAACCCGTCAACCGCTTCGAATGTTACGCGCTCAACACCGCCGCTCAGGCCGCGCATCTCGCCGCAACCGTAAACCGCCCCAACTACGGCTACCTCCACGATACATTCCACGCAAATATCGAGGAAAAAGACCCGATCGCGGCCCTAAAGACTCATCTCCCCGCGATCACCCATTTCCACGTCAGCGAAAACGACCGCGGCACGCCGGGTCAGGGTCACGCCGCCATCCTGCCCGCACTCAAAGTGCTGAAAGCTGCAAACTTCCCGTATTGGATTTCGGTCGAGGCATTCGGCTTTGCTTTGCCCGACATCGCCGCCGCGACCAAAATCTGGCGGCCGCTTTTTGATTCTGAAACCCAACTCGTCACCGATGCGATCGCCCTGATCCGCATGGGCTGGACCGAATAGGAGACCATCATGGCCATTACCTCAGCCCACGTTGCCCGCCCCGCCCGCATCCGTCTCGGAATGGTTGGCGGCGGTCGCGGCGCGTTCATCGGGGCCGTCCACCGCATTGCCGCCCGGCTGGATGACCAATACGAACTGGTCGCCGGGGCGTTTTCTTCCGACCCCGACCGCGCGGCAGCCTCTGCCGCCGACCTCGGCGTCGCCCGCTCCTATGCGTCGTTCGAGGAAATGGCGCAGAAAGAATCCCGGCGCAAGGACGGGATCGAGGCTGTCGCCATTGTCACCCCCAACCACATGCATGCGCCTGCCGCCCTGCCTTTCCTGAAACGCGGCATTCATGTCATCTGTGACAAACCCCTGACCGCCACTCTGCAAGAAGCCAAAAAACTCGCCAAAGCGATCGAGGCATCGGGCACCGTCTTCGCCCTGACCCACAATTACACCGGCTACCCGATGATCCGCCAAGCCCGCGAAATGGTGGCAGCCAGCGAACTCGGTGACATCCGCCTCGTCAATGTCGAATACGCGCAAGACTGGCTCGCTGAACCGGTGGACAACAAACAAGCCGACTGGCGCACTGACCCCGCCCGCTCCGGGGCTGGCGGTTCTACCGGCGACATCGGCACTCACGCGTTCAACCTTTCAAACTTCGTGTCCGGCCTGACCCTCGATACCCTCGCCGCCGACCTGCAATCTTTCGTCCCAGGCAGGCGGGTTGATGACAACGCCAACGTCCTTTTGCGCTATACCTCCGGGGCGCGTGGCATGTTGTGGTGCAGTCAGGTCGCGTCGGGCCTTGAAAACGGCCTCCGTTTGCGGATGTTCGGAACGAAAGCTGGCATCGAATGGGCCCAGGAAAACCCCAACTACCTGACCGTCATGCCGCTGGGCAAACCGCACTACCGCCTGACGCGCGGCGGCCACGGCACGGGTGACGCGGCCGCCCGCATGACCCGGGTTCCCGCAGGCCACCCGGAAGGCTATCTCGAAGGTTTCGCCAATATCTATGCCGAAGCCGCCCTCGCTATTGTCGCCCGCCGCGACGGTACACCCTTGGACAAAGCCGTCACTTTCCCCGGTGTGAAAGAGGGACTGGAGGGCGTGGCCTTTGTCGACGCTTGCGTCCGATCCTCCAAGCGCAACGGCGCATGGACCAGCCTCGCGCTGTGATTTCCGGTTCCCGGCCAGGAGTTTTCACCCGAAAATTCCTGGCCGGCTGACCTGTCGTGCCGGCAATCCCTAACAAAGCGTTACGGCGATCCTTCGCAAGCCATTGATTTTGTTGACATTGGAAAAGCGTCCAGAACTGGACGCTACCGCCGCAGTATTTGCCGTTCGCGCTGCAACCACAGCGCCGTCAGGATCAGTGGCGCATTTTCAATCTCCCCGCTCAGCAGCAGTTCCATCAGCCGGTCGAACGAAATCAGATGCCCACGAATATCCTCCGCCTCCTCTGCCGCGCCGAACACCCCTGCTGAGCCATCCGGCAAATCGACCAGCGCCACAAAGCTGTAAATGTATTCGCTGACCGCCCCCGGACTGGGGTAATAGGCCGCGACAGGGATCAAGCGATCCAGCCGCAAATCCGCCTCCTCCACTGCCTCGCGCCGCGCCGCCGCTTCCGGCGTCTCACCCGGATCAATCCTTCCGGCGATCGCCTCGATCTGCCAAGCCTGCGCGTCCCCACGCGCCAAGGGCCCCACCCTGAACTGCTCCACCACCAACACAAGATCGCGCACCGGGTCATACGGCAGCACAGTTACCGCATCGCCAGACACAAACGCCGCGCGTGTCACGACGTCGCTCATTCCGCCGTAAAACCGACGCCATGAAACATCATACTCCTCGATCGCAAAGAACCGTGCATAGGGCAGCCGTTGTTCTGCAACCCGCACATCCTTCGACTCCGCCCGCCAGCGCACCGCGGTCGGCGCCGACTCCGCCCGCACCCGCGACGCCCCACGCACCAGTATCGCGCTCAGCCGCGCCGCGACCTCTGCCGGCGGCATGTGGCCCATAAACACCATGACATCCTGCGCTACGGCCACCACCGTGTCCGCCCAGTTCCGCTGCCAATCTGCGGCCTGCCAGGGCTCTTTGCCTAGACCGACATGCACCATGACCGCGGCCACCGCGACCCGCCGCTGCCCAAACACCGCCATGAAGTAATCAAGCCGCGCGACTTCGACTGGCGACAGCGCTACCACGATCCCAGCGGCCTGCGCCCCAGCGTGCGCCATCAGGACTGAGGCGCTGCGCCCCTGCAGCAGCGCAAGTCCCGGCATCTTAACAACAGGGCCGCTTAACGCACGCCCAACGACCACGGTAGCCAAAGTCGGGTTGCACATCATCCCCGAAAGAAAGACATCCATCCTTAGGTCCAGCGCTTTGCCGCGAACTCGGCCGCAAGACCACCCAGGGCGCCGCCAATGATCAGCGTGGCAATCAGGTTCTGCGCCCACAACAGTTTGCCGTATTGCAGCATCAGCATCGGAACATCCAGCACCGCCTCGCCCGCGTCCTGATACAGCATCTTGGTTGAGCGGCGGATCATGAAATAAATTGCAAACCCAAACAGTGCCCAGAACACCAGAAACAAGGCCCCGCGCAGCCCCAGGCTGACGCCTTCCTTGTAGCCGCGTCCCGCGTGTGTTCCCACTGCTCGCCACCCAATCAACAGACCCAGCGCCGCGGTGATTTCCGGGAAATAGCCGGTGGTCGTGCCTTCGGGCAGTTGCGGTATATAGGCCAGCGCCGCGAGGTAGCCGACGATGGCAAAGACTACAGCTCCGATGAATTTCGCGGCTGTCGGCATCAGCAACCTGCCTTTTCTGGGGGATTTCTGGGGCGGGTCACTTGTCTGTCACGCCACGGGTCTGGCCACGGTAATCTGCGTCACATCGCAGTTACCGCCCTCAAACGCCCCCGCGCAAGAGGTCAGGTAGAAATTCCACATCCGTTTGAACCGCTCGTCAAAGCCCAGACCTGCCACCTCGATCCAACGCGCGTTGAACGTCTCGTGCCAGCGCCGCAAGGTCTGGCTATAGCTTTTGCCAAACTCGACCGAACCCAGGACTTTCAAACCCGCCCGCTCCACTTCGCGGCGCAGCGCTGTGGGCGAAGGCAGCATGCCGCCCGGAAAGATGTATTTCTGAATGAAATCCACCGACTTGCGATAGACTTCGAACCGCGCATCCGGCACCGTGATGATCTGCAAGGTCGCCCGCGCCCCTGGCCGCAGGCGGCTCATCACGGTGGCGAAATAGGTCGGCCAATATTTTTCGCCCACCGCTTCGAACATCTCGATAGACGCGATCCCGTCATACACCCCGGTCTCGTCGCGGTAGTCCTGCAACTTGATCGTAACCCGGTCCGACAAGCCCGCCTTGGCGATCCGCGCCACCGCGAAATCGTGTTGCGCCTGCGAAATCGTCAGTCCCGTCACCCGTAGCCCGCGCTCGCGGGCTGCGTATTCGGCAAAACCACCCCAACCGCAACCAATCTCCAGCACATGATCGCCAGGTTTGGCCCCCATCTGATCGACCATCGAGGCGTATTTCTGCACCTGCGCCTTTTCCAGGCTTTCCTGTCCAGACCGGAACAGGGCGCTGGAATAGGTCATCGTCTCATCCAGCCACAATTTGTAGAAATCATTCCCCAGATCATAGTGATACGCGATGTTCTTCTTGGCCTGCCGCTTGCTGTTCGATTGTAGCCAGAACCGCAACCGTTCAAACGCCCGCACCAGCACAAAACCGGGAAATCCGTCGTAGACCGCTTCATTATCAATGTGGACCAGATCCATGAACCCTTGCAGGTCAGGAGTCGTCCACCAGCCTTCAAGATAGGCTTCACAAAATCCCAGGTCGCCATCCCGGATAAGCCGGCCAAAGACATCCGGATTTTCGATGCTGATCTCCGCGGCAGGCCCTGGCTTCTTGCCCTCGGCCCGAAAAACCCGGCCATCCGGTAGCCGAAAGTCCAGCCGCCCGCGCTGCAGCCGGGAAATCGTGTCAAAGGCCGCCGTAAAATAGCGCGGCAGGCCGGTTTGCCCTTTTGTGGATGTCAGATTGGTCATAGTTTCACCGTCCACTGGTTAACAGCATGTTTCCAGAACATTTGCTGACACTCAAGCGTTTCGTTGCGCCAGTGCCGCCAACGCTCGCTCCCGCCCTTGGGCAAGTGGGATGATGGGTGCCGGATAGGGCAGTCCCGGGTCGAGATGCCACGCAACCGGCACAGTGTCATAGTAGCGCTGCGCTTCGACCGAACCCCGATCCAGCCAACGCCGCCGATAGCCACCCGTGGCATCAAACTTTTCCGCCTGCGTCGCGGGGTTGAATATTCTGAAATATGGAGCGGCGTCCGGCCCCGAACCCGCCACCCACTGCCAGCCCATAGCGTTGCTGGCGGCATCCCAGTCGGTCAGACACTTCGCAAACCACGCCTGCCCCACCCGCCAGTCGGTCAACAGATGCTTAGTCAGGTAACTTGCTACGATCATCCGCGCCCGGTTGTGCATGGTGCCCGAAACATACATCTGCCGCATCGCCGCGTCGACCACGGGCTCCCCAGTCATCCCGCGCCGCCAGCGCTCTGCATCAGCGTTGTCGCCGCGCCAAGCGAACTGGTCCCATTCTTCCCGCCAATTGCGTTCTACAATCTGGGGGGAGTGAAAGAGCAGATGATACGCAAATTCACGCCACACCAACTCCTTGAGGAACGTCTCTGCCCCCGAGGCACCCTCTTGCAATGCCCGCCAACCAGCGTGCCAGACCTGCCGCGGGCCAATCTCCCCATAGGTTAGATTCTCTGACAACCCCGAGCCGGCAGCTTCTTGCAGATAGTCGCGCCGCTCCCGATACCCTCCAACGCGATCCCTCAAGAACGTATCCAGACGACCAAGCGCAGCCGCCTCGCCAACCCGCTGATACGGCATTACCACAGCCGCCCCGCGCCGCATTGCCTTGCCCCAGTCTGGCAATTCGTCATTCGCTGGCCAGACCTTCACCCCCGTTAACGCCGACGGAGGCGCCAGACATGTCCCGATCTCCCGCGCACGCACCGCATTCCAATACGGGGTGTAAACCCGATAGTATCCGCCCTGACCGGTCGCCACCTCCCAAGGTTCATGCAACACATGTCCCGAGAAGCTCCGCACTTCAACGCCCGTGTCCTTCAGCGCCGTCTTGACCGCCCTATCCCGTGCCGTCGATGCCGGATCATACAAGCGTGACCACCAAACGCCTGTGGCCCCGGTCTCCGCGACCAACCGGCGCAAAACGCCCAGCGCCCCACCACGCCGCAAGACCAGCCGCACCCCGAACGGCGCCAGCGCTTCTGTAAAAGCCGCAACCGCCAACCCAAGCCGCCACTTCGCCGCCGCGCCAATCGCCTCGGTCTCGGGATCAAGCACGAAGACCGGCAAGAGTGCGCGACCGGAAGTCGCCGCTGCCGCCAGCATCGGCTGATCCGTCAAACGCAGATCACGCCGGAACCAAAGTATCAAAGGGCCATCACTCATCGAAAAATCCTGCAATCACATCAGACAAATACGCCAGCCAACTGGCAACGGATCACTTGCTTCTGCCCATCCACAAATACTATCCGAGGGACCACACGGCGTCTTGCGAAGTGGAAAACCCGCTTTGCAGCGCTCGCTGTAGCCAGGCCTGCGGCGCTTGCTGTCACAACACTCGCTTCAGCTGAGACTTGCAATGACGATCCGCGCCGCAGCCATCATCGGGTCGATCGTGTCTTTCAGCAGTTGATTGCGGTCAAAACGGTCTGGGTCGTGCGCCAGGGCGGTGCGCAGCGACTGGCCGAATACCATCCGAAGCTCTGTGCCGATATTGAATTTGCAGACCGCCGTCTGGCGGGCAAGCACACGGCGCTGCCCGGGTTCGATCCCCGAACCCCCATGCAGCACCAAAGGCAGATTTGGGGCTGCGGTCTGAATCTCTTGCAAGAGCGCCCTGTCGACTTTGGCGGAAGGTTCGGTCATCAGATGGCTGTTGCCAACCGAAACGGCCAATGCGTCGACACCGGTTTCGATCACAAAACGCGCCACTTCGGCCGGATCAGTGCCAGCAGAGACCATCCGGTTGTGATAACCGACGACCCCCAGCTCGGCCTCGACGGACACGCGGTGACGGTGGGCCAAGTCGACAATCTCACGTGTCAGCGCGATGTTATCCGCCAAAGGCAACGCTGAGCCGTCATACATGACAGAGGTGAAGCCGCAGTCGATGGCCGCCTGACATACGGCAAGGCTTTCGCCATGATCCAGATGCGCCACGACGGGCACCGAAGTGGCGTCGCCCAAGGTTCGGAACATAGCACCCAAGACTGCGAGTGGAATGTGGTCACGGCATCCGGGGCCTGCTTGCAGGATGATCGGTCGCTGCTCCGCCTCGGCTGCACGCACAAAGGCCAGTGCATCTTCCCACCCCAACACCACAAGTGCCGCGACTGCGGTGCCGTCGGTCAGGCACGGGGTCAGCACATCGGCCAAAGAAGCTATTGTCATTTGAATTTCGCGATCATGTCTTTGATGCCCGGGATGGTTTCGATCTGATCGGCGTGGCTGGGCTGAAAGTACTGCACGAGGGATCGCTGGGTTTCGCCGGCCAGAATGGTAAAGTAATACATCTGATAACCGGGCAGGACACAGCAGGGGTGATAACCTTTGTCGATCACCATCGTCGACCCGTCGACCAGATGATAGGCATCGCCCGGTTTGCCGTCCTCACGTTGCAACATTTGCAGACCGGAACCATGTGGCGGGTTGAAGCGAAAATTGTACACTTCGTCGTGGTGGGTCTCCAGCGGCAGGCGATTCGTATCATGTTTGTGGCTGGGAAAACCTGACCAGCCGCCCGTGCCCACCGTATACAGTTCGGACACCAGCAAACGGCCGACCTTGTCATGGTATTTGCTGCCCAAGATGTGCTTGATCTTTCGGTGGGTCTTTGTCTCGTCCGAGCCATACTGAATTGGATCGATATCCCGTGCGAGAATCGCGAAAGGGGGGAAAACCGTGTCAAACAACGCCCCTGCGACGAAAATTTCGGCTGTGGCACTTTGGCATGTGATCTCAGCAGTGGCACCGGTTGACACATAGACCGCTTCGGGTTCGCCGTTCCACACGGTCTGGCGACGGTTGCCAATGGCGGCAAATAACTGCCCCCCCGTCCGCACGTCGATGGTCCCGGTGGCCGGAACGATGCAGGTTTCGTATCCGGTCACGGTTGAGACAAAACTCTCACCGCGCTGCAGCTTGATGATGTTGAAATAGACCAGAGGCACATGTGGATGGCTGGCACCGATGATCGGCTGATTCCGGTTGTCGTAAGGAGCGATATGCATGGCTGGCCCTTCCGCGAGAAGTCAATATCGACGCATGAACTTTTCAAGTGTTTCGGTGTCGGGCGAGGCTGGGGCGCATCCGATTCCGGCGACGATAATCGCCGCCGTCGCAGCCCCGCGTCTGACAGCGCGGTCCAGCGGGTGGCCCGAAGCGAGCCCCGCCAGTAGACCGCCCATGAATCCGTCGCCCGCGCCCATTGGCTTCAGGGCGGCGACCGGGAAGATGGATGTGTCAAAACTAAAGTCCGGGGTGAAGGTGGTCGCACCTGACGCGCCGCGTTTGTAGATGGTGAACAATGCGCCGGTTTGAGCCATGGCCCGAGCAAGGGCCTGGCCCTGCCGATGAGCCCCCGCCATCAGGCCGAACTCGTCATCGTTGCCGATGACAATATCCGCCTTTGCTGCTGCCTCATGGCATACTCGCGCGGCCTCTGCCTCTGATCCCCAGGAATATGCTCGGTAGTCAATGTCCAGCACTACTAACGCTTTTGCGGCCCTTGCGGCAAGAATGGCGTAAAACGTGGCGGCGCGGGACGGTTCGTTCGCCAGCGCAGTGCCCGTCACGACCAGGGCTGCCACACCGGTAAAGTCGACTGGCGCCACGTCGTCCTGCGACAGGGCAAAATCGGCGGCCCCGTTGCGATAAAGGACCGACTGGGTGTTGGTTGCGATGGTTTCCACGACAGCCAGCGATGTCCGTGCCTCGCCCGTGACCGGTCGGACATGGGTGGTATCGACGCCATAGCGTGCAAGTTCCGCCACGCAATACCGCCCGACTGCGTCCTCGGATACGCGTGTCAGTAAGGCGGCCCTTGCCCCCTGCCGAACCAGGGCCACCGCGATATTGCCCGCCGATCCCCCGATGGCCGAGGTGAACCGCTGGGCCGCTTCGATCCGGGTGCCGGGCGGATCAGCGTAGAGGTCCAGGCCGACACGCCCTACTACCACGAAACGGTTCAGCCGCATCCGTTGCCAAAGCTGCTGCATCAGATGCCCGCCCCATGCGGGAGATCGTGGGTCATAGAGGAGACTGGCGCTGCCCAAAAACTCAAAACCAGCGTCCGCGAAACGACTAACGCGGAATGCGCGTCGGGGAGGTTTGAGGCCATGCGTTCACCTTTTTCCGGAGGGCACGAAATTGCATTGACGCCGTCTTGGAGGATACGATACTTATTTTGCAACCGGTTGCAAATCATTTAAAAGGACATCGCCATGCGCGAAATAGGCATAGGGATGGTGGGCGGCGGCTATATGGGCAAGGCGCATTCGGTCGCCATGGCGGCTGTCGCAACGGTGTTCGACACCGCATTGCGACCCCGGCTTGAGATGATCTGCGCCACATCTGACTCTTCGGCAGAACGTTACCGCGCTGCTTACGGCTTTGCTCGCGCAACCGCTGACTGGCAGTTTCTGGTGAGGGATTCTAAGGTCGAGGCAGTTGTTATCGCCTCGCCGCAAACTACCCATCGCGCCATCGCAGAGGCGGCCTTTGCGCAGGGCAAACCGGTGTTTTGCGAGAAACCGCTGGGAGCGAGTCTTGAGGACAGCCGCGCGATGGTTGCGGCAGCGGCGGCATCAAATTGCGTGAACATGGTCGGGTTCAACTATATCCGCACACCGGCCTCGCAATTCGCCCGTGCGTTGGTAGCGCGGGGCGAGATCGGCGCGGTGACATGGTTTCGCGGCGAACACAGCGAGGACTTCGATGCCGACGTAAGCAAGCAAGCCTCCTGGCGCAACTTTGGCGAGTCGAATGGCACGACCGGCGATCTCGCACCACATATGATCAACGCGGCGCTTACGCTGATCGGCCCCATGGCTCGATTGAGTGCTGACATCGCCACTGTTCACTCGGAACGTCCTGGCGCTTCAGGGCGCTTGATCAATGATGACATCGGCCAATTCATTTGCCGGTTTGCCAACGGCGCCATGGGGCATTTATCGTTCAGCCGGGTAGCGATGGGCCGAAAAATGGGCTATGCTTATGAAATAACTGGCACAAAAGGCGCGATCCGTTTTGATCAAGAGGATCAGAATGCGCTGTGGCTTTACCGAGCCGATGATCCGGTGGATGTGCGCGGATTTCGCAAGATCCTGATGGGGCCAGAACATCCGGACTATTTGGCGTTCTGCCAAGGGCCGGGGCACGGGACTGGCTATCAGGACCAGATCATCATCGAGGCGCGCGATTTTCTGCAGGCGATCGCCAGCGGTGCCTCGACTTGGCCGACCTTTCAGGACGGCATGGAAGTTAACCGCATCATCGCTGCCGCGCGGGTGTCGGCGGCGACTGGGGCCTGGGTGGATTTGTGAAAGGACACACGACATGATCAAGATCGGCAACGCCCCATGTTCGTGGGGGGTCGAATTCGCGGCCGATCCGCGCAACCCCGAGTGGCGGCGCGTGCTGTCGGATTGCGCGGAAGCGGGCTACAAAGGGATTGAATTGGGCCCCATCGGGTTCATGCCCGAAGACCCAGCCGTTCTGGCCGATGCCCTTGCCAAGAATGACCTGACACTGATCGCTGGCGTGGTATTTCGTCCATTTCATGACCCGGCGGCGTGGGAGGACGTGTGGGACGCGGCCAAACGCACTTGCAGGTCGCTGACCTCACATGGCGCACAGCATTTGGTCCTTATCGATTCGATCTCGCCGCGCCGCGCCCCCACAGCGGGACGCGCAAATGAGGCGGAACAGATGGCTCTGGCCGAGTGGGCCGGATTTGTGGACCGCATCCGAAAAGTGGCCCAACTTGGGGCCGATCTTGGCCTGACTGTTGGCATTCACGCGCACGCCGGAGGCTTCATCGACTTTGAACCGGAGTTGGAACGCTTGCTATCAGCGGTCGACGAAAACCTCTTGAAGATTTGCTTTGACACCGGACACCATTCCTATGCAGGTTACGACCCTGTCGCGTTCATGCGCCGCCACATCGGGCGGATTTCCTACATGCATTTCAAAGACATCGACCCAAAGGTCAAAGCCCGTGCGGTGGCCAACCGCACAGGGTTTTATGACGCCTGCGGGCAGGGGATTTTCTGCAACCTCGGAACCGGAGACGTGGACTTTCCCGGCGTGAGGCAAATCTTGCTAAAAGCCGGGTTCAGCGGCTGGTGCACAGTGGAACAGGATTGCGACCCGGCGGGTGGCACCTCGCCCATCGAAGACGCACTTGCCAACCGCAGATATCTTTCCTCAATCGGTTTCTAGAAGGGGTCAAAAAAAATGAAACGACTGAACTGGGGCATGATCGGCGGCGGTCAAGGCAGCCAGATTGGCCCCGCGCATCGACTGGCGGCCGGGCTGGACGGCCATTTCAACTTTGTGGCAGGGGCGCTGGATCATGACCCGGAAGCAGGGCGTGAATTTGCACGATCGCTGGGCATCGCCCCCGACCGCACTTACGGCGATTGGCGTGAGATGCTGGCGGGCGAAAGAGACCGCCCTGATAGGGTGGATCTGGTGACGGTGGCGACGCCCAATTCGACACACTATGAGATTTCGAAGGCATTTCTGCAGGCGGGCATCAATGTGCTGTGCGAAAAGCCGATGACGTTAACAGAGCCGGAGGCCGAAGATCTGGTGCTGGCCGCTCGAGCGGCGGGCCGGATTTGCGCGGTTAACTATGGCTACACCGGCTATGCGCTGGTGCGGCACATGCGGGCGATGGTGGCGCGGGGTGATCTTGGCCGCATCCGATTGGTCGTGGCCGAATTCGCCCACGGCCACCATGCCAACGCCGCCGATGTCAACAACCCGCGGGTGCGCTGGCGCTATGATCCAGCGCAGGCGGGTGTGTCGGCGCAGTTTGCCGATTGCGGGATCCACGCGCTGCACATGGCAAGTTTTGTGACCGGGCAAGAGGTGGCGAAACTGTCGTCTGACTTCGCCTCTTGCCTGCCTGAACGGCTGCTTGAAGATGACGCGATGGTCAATTTTCGCATGGATGCAGGTACAGTAGGCCGCCTTTGGACTTCGTCCGTCGCTATAGGGCGACAGCATGGCCTGTCCCTGCAGGTGTTTGGCGAAACCGGCGGTTTGCGGTGGAGCCAAGAGCAGCCGAACCAGTTGTACTACATGCCGCTGGGACAACGCCTTCAGGTGATTGAGCGCGGTGAGGGCAGCCTTTCGCCAGAAGCCGACCGTGCCAGCCGGGTGGCTGTGGGCCATGCAGAGGGTATGCCGTTGGCTTTTGGCAACATTTATCGCGATCTGGCGGAAAGCCTGTTTGCAGCAAAGCAGAACCGTACCCCGGAACCTGCCATTTCATTGTTCCCGACCGCCGAAGACGGCCTGCGATCTATTGCTGCCATTCATGCTGCGGTGGCTTCTGCCAAACGCGACGGCGCATGGGTTGACGCGAGGCCCTCGCTGTTTCGTTAACCAAGCGGCCTGAGCGTACGGCGTTCGACGATGTGGCAAGGGAAAAGGCGAACTTCAGGACGGCGTCCGGGGTCGGCAAAACTTGAGGTGATGAGATCAATCGAGGAGCGGATGATCGCTTCGAACGGCTGGTGGATAGTGGTCAGGGAAATGTTTTCCCAGCCGGACATTTCCATATCGTTCAGGCCGATGATCCCAAGGTCATCCGGAACATTGACGCCGACCTCTTGCGCTGCCGACAAGGCCCCGATTGACAACACGTCATCGGCACAAAAATACGCATCGACCATGGTGCTTTGTAGCAATCGCGCCATCTCCTTTCGCCCGGCCTCAAAACTGTAGGCCCCCGCGAAACTGGCGCTTGTTCGCAGCCCGTGTTCGCTTGCAGCCGCGGTGAATCCTGCAAGCCGGTCTTGCGTGGTCGAGGCATGCTCTGGCCCCCCCATGAACCCCAACTGGCGGTAGCCGCGCACCATCAACGTATGCGCCGCCATTCGCCCCGCGCTTACGTTGTCAATACCCACTACATTCACATCCGGCGCATTTGACGCCCGGCCAAAGGTGTGCACCACCGGCAAAGCCGCATCTCGAAAGGCCCGGGCAAAGCCATTTGGCAGATGCGACGTGGCCACGATGACCCCTTCCACTGAATACTGGCGCAACAATTGAACCGATCGCGCAGGGTCGGTTTCATCAGACAGGTTCACCAACAACGGACGAAGGCCCTTTTCCTGAATAATGCGGGTGAACAGATCGAAAATTTGCAAAAACACCGGATTGTGGAAATTGTTCGACACCAGACCTACCAGCTGGGTCTTGCGGGTCGTCAGGCTACGGGCCAGCAAATTGGGACTGTAGCCCAACTGCGTCGCTGCCTTTTCAACCTTGCCACGGGTTTTTGCCGAGATAGAGGCGCCTTCGGTAAAAGTTCGCGACACCGCTGCCCGCGAAACGCCCGCCAGTTCGGCGACATCTTTCAACGTAATCGCCATTCAGTCCCGAACCCAAGAGTTTTGCGTCTTTCGCAGCAACTTAAGGGACCGAGTTGTCATTGTCATTGCACTTTTGGGCACGTATTTTATGACGCCGCCGCACCGCGCGGCCAATGCGGTCAAATCTTTGTGGTGCGACAAGGATCGAAAATGGCACTTTGGCGCATGCGGCTCGGGCAATATCAGGCTGTCCGCTGGCAGTGGGCGGACGTATTGGTTGGAAGGGCACCAACGTCACACCGTGACTATTTCACCGTTGACAAGGCAATGACCGCGGTCTTACCCGCGCGGCTGGCTGTTTTACGCCCTCATCCAGCGAGGGGATCTGGCCACCCCGCTGTTTCCCGTTGTGCCTTTGTAGTGCAGTCCTCTTGCGGAGTCATGCCTTCCAGGCGGCGGCCAAAGCACGGGCGCCGCGCAGCAAAATGCCAGAATCGACATCGACTGCAGTGAAAGTGGTACCGGCGGCGACCAGTTCGCGCAGTAACGGCTGATCCAGCGACAACACGCCAGCGGGTTTACCAGCGGCCGTGATACGCCGGACCGCAGCGAGCACGGCAGCCTTGACCTCCGGATGGCCGGGTTGGCCAGGATAGCCCATGCTGGCGGCCAGGTCCGCCGGTCCGATGAATATGCCATCCACGCCATCCACGGCGGCAATCGCCTCGATCTCGGCCAGTGCTGCCACAGTTTCGACCCGCAACAAGAGGCAGATCTCGCCATTCGCCCGTGCCGCATAGTCCGCGATCGTGCCATATCGGCTGGCCCGGGTGCTGCCTGCAACGCCGCGAATGCCATGCGGCGGATAACGAACGGCGGCGACGGCCCGGGCCGCCTCTTCTCCGTTTTGCACATAGGGCACCAGAATTGTCAGCGCCCCGAGGTCCAGCAGACGCTTGATCTCGACAGGATCATTCCAGCCCGGCCGCACGGCAGCATGAGTTGGATACGGTGCGGCGGCCTGCAACATCGCCATCACCATCGCATGGTCGATCGTGGTATGTTCGGTGTCGATCACCATCCAGTCAAACCCGCAACCCGCCAGCGCCTCTGCGTGGCCAGAACCGGGGATCGAACACCAGATGCCGATCTGTTGCCGTCCAGCGGCAAGTGCGGCCTTGAACGCGTTGATCGGAAGTTCCATGCGCTGGCCTTTCAAGATGCCTTGCGCACCTGTAAATCACAAGGGCGGCAACAGAGGCCAATGCCTTGGTGGATGGGGCAGAGACAGAATGCCTGCCTCAGTCTAGCGCAAAGACGGTTGGGTTCACATTGAGCCCCGCGGCATCGGGGGCGGCGACCGCCACGGTCTGTTCGGTCGCAAAACGCCGCCCCGTTGCCAAATCGCGCAGCCAAACCTCGCCAGCTTTCGTTTCGACCCGATAAGACATGCCATCCATTTGAACGGTCGGCCCGCCAGCGGCAGAGGTCATAACGCCCGGCCCGGCCATCATCACGCCTGGACCGGCGGCATATTCAATCACCGCGCCATTGAAAGTGTACAAAATACCGCCCGGATGCAGCCCGGGCAGCAGCGGGATGTAGTCGACGGGATGTATGACCGAAATCACGATCCCATCACTGTCGCGCGGCAGCGCGATCATGACTGGCGGCGAAAAAACAGGATTGGTCGCAATCGGTTCGGCAGAGGCCGGCAGCGTCAGCAGGATCAGGGCAATGCCTGAAAGTTGCGCATTGATCGTCATCGTAGGTAGCCTTCCTTTGGTTGACATTTCACAGTTCAGAACCGGGCCAGCGTAACGCCGACAGACCCGGTAACAATCGGCCCATCCCCGGAATATCCGGTTAAATTCTCGACCCCGAGTTTCAGGGAAATTCTGCTGCGCGGCAGGCTTACCGCCACACCGGCATTCAGGCTGCGGCCGTTCCATTCCGTGATCAGATTGAGACGTTCACTGATCTCCCATGCCAGGCCGCCAAAGACCACGGTGCCATGCGCACTGCGCCCTTCAGCTACATCTCGGGCGGTATTGTGGGCAAAGCGGCCCGATCCGACGCCTAAATGCAGGACGCCGTCGAACGGCATGACCCCGCCTGCTGCGTCAAAGGCCCAACTGCCCGCCGCATAAAAACTCGCCTCGCCGTCGGTGAATTTGGCGAACAGGTTTTCTCCGCCCACTGCCACCGATAGACCGTCCGAAAGATAATGGCTCAGGGTGAAGCCCCAAGAGATCCGATCCGAATTGCCCAGCCGCGACAGGTCGTTGAACGACATCTGCACCGAAGCACCCAGACCGTTGAACGCATTGCCAAAGCCCAACCCAAGGCCCAGCGCCGCATCGGAGCTGGTGGTAAAGGGCACGCGTGACACGCCCCCCAGACTGGCCGACAAGATCGCCCTGGCGGTCTGGTTGGCAAAGACAGCGGGACCGAACCCCGAGGGAATGGTCAATTCATGGGCTGCGCCGTTGGGCAGCGCCACCTTGGCAGCCCGGTACAATTCGCGGGGCGCACGGGGGTTTGTCAGGTTCATCCCTGCAAGTAGTTTGGTCAGGTGACGTTCGGTGGTGATTTCGGGACCAAAGGCGAAATGCCCGGTCTTGGGATCGCGCCTCAGTACATCGGCGGCCAGCAGTGCCTGGACGTCGGGCAGCTGCAAGACAAAGCCGTTGATGGAAATCGCGTCGAACGCACCATTGCCGCTTAACGACCCAGCGCCGTCCGCCGCCGCAGCTTGCGTCGCCAGTGTCCACAATGCTACCCAGACCAATCGCCGCACAACGCCCCTCCTGCATCTGAGGTGCAGTGTTGTGCTCTTCACGTTTCATGGCAAGATCGGGGGTCTAGTCCTTTCGATTATGCACCCGGTTCCTTGGGGAAACAGGCGCATGCCACCGATCAACTGCCAGAAAATATCGCGCTTCGGCACAGGTTTACGTGTGTTTTTGCGGACGCATAGTCCAAAGCTTTATGCTCCATTCCGCGTTTGCGTCGTTCGGATTCGAATTGACAGTGCTGCCCGATTGAGCGGACCTGTGCTGGGCGAAAACGTCAAAGCTTGATGCGGGTGCAGCGGATGAAGATGGGGCTGGACGACAAGGTGATCCTGATCACAGGTGCGGCGGGCGGCATTGGACAGGCAATTGCGCATTTGGCGGCGGCAGAGGGGGCGACCGCCCTGTTCCTGACTGATCGCGACGAGGCGGGGTGTCGGCAGACCGCGGCAGATCTGCGGGCTGGCGGCTGCGCCGCGGATTGCTGTTTTGCCGATCTGGCCGATGTCGTGGCGCCCCCGACTATCGCAGCGGCTGCCATCGCTCGGTTTGGCCGGATCGACGGCTTGGTGAATGCAGCCGCACTGACGACCCGAGGTTCGTTTCTCACCGGCACAGCCGCGCTGTGGGACCAGCTTTTCGCCGTCGACGCCCGCGCCCCGTTCTTACTGATGCAGGCGGTGATCATTGATGCGATATCGCGCTGCGCCCCGGCGTCCATTGTCAACATTCTGTCGATGAACGCTTATTGTGGCATTCCTGAACTTGCCATCTACTCCGCCACCAAAGGGGCATTGGCCACCCTGACCCGCAACGCCGCCCGCGCCCACATGGCGGACCGCATCCGGGTGAACGGCGTCAACCTGGGTTGGGTCGCAACGCCGGCCGAAATGCATATGCAGGCCGACATTCTGGGCCGGGGTCCCGGCTGGCTGGCGGAAGATTCTGCCAAGTTGCCGCTGGGCAGGCTGATTGCGGCGGAGGAATCAGCGCGATTGGCGGTGTTTCTGCTCGGAGACGCCTCAGTGCCAATGAGCGGGTCGGTGGTGGATTTCGAACAGAAGGTGGCTGGGGGAATTTGACCCGTCCAAGGAGGAGCAGCGGCATGCAGCGCGATGTTAAACCGACCGAACCCGCCCGCGACTATGAAGGACTGCGGGAGGCTCTTGTGGCGCGGGCGGGCAAGCTGAGCAAGCGCCTGTCGCAGGTCGCACAATTCTGCCTGAACCACCCCGAGGAAGTGGCGATCAATACCCTTGTCCGATTGGCCGAACAGGCGCAGGTGCCGCCCGCTACCATCACCCGCTTTGCCAAAGAATTGGGCTTTGCGGGCTTTGCCGAATTGCAGGGCGTGTTCCGCGAGCGACTGCTTGGGCCACGCCTGCCTTATACCGCACGGATGGCAGTGCCAGCGGTTCAGCCGGGTGCCGAACGCATCGGGGATGCCGATCTTGACCAGCCCGGACTGGTCTTTGGCAGCTTCGTGCAGGCCGCTGTTCATTCCCTGCTGCGGATCGAAGAGGCGCTGGACAGGTCGCAGCTGGATGCCTTTGTCGGCGTTTTGGCAGGGTGCGAGGCGGTGCATGTCGCTGCGGCAAGGGGTGCGTTTGGCCTTGGCGCCTATGCGGTCTACGGACTGTCCAATATCGGCAAGCGCGCGCATTTGGTCGACAATCTGGGCGCGATGCGTGCCGAGCAGATCTTTGCCGTTGGTCCCGCCGATGTGCTGCTGGTGATGACCTTCGACGACTACACCCCCGAAACTGTCGAGGCCGCCCGCAGCGCCGCCCACAATGGTCGCGTCGTTCTGGCAATCACCGATAATGAGCTTAGTCCGGTCGCGGGCCTTGCGGATCATGTTTTGTATGTACCTGAGGCACGGCTGGGCCACTTCCGGTCGCAGGTTCCGGCCATGGTGGTTTGCCAGGCGATCATCGTTAGTCTGGGGCGACGGCTGGGCACATCGCGCAATGAAAAGAATTAATCAAAAACTACAAAATGAAAAATTCGTTGCGTCGAATCGCGTCCCGGCTAAGGATAAGGTCGGGGGAACCAGAATGAACGGTTTTGATTATTCGGGAAGCCAGGTGCTGGTGGTCGGAGCCAGCCGCGCCGGGATTGGGGCCGCGATCGCGCGCGCGTTTCAACAGGCCGGAGCCATCGTAACCATCACCGGGGTCGAACCGGAGCCCGCCGAGGAAGATCGTGGTCGGTTCACCTATTGCCAGTTGGACGTGACTGATCTGGCAGCGGTGCGCGACCTGTCCGCAAAGTTGCCCGAGCTGGACATTTTGATAAACGGTGCTGCGATCACCTCACGTGGCGAAGAAATGGCCCCGGCGTTCTTTGAAAACGTCGTCAACGTGAACTTGCATGGCACCTTCCGCACAGCCGAGGCATTTTATCCGCAGTTGAAAGCCGCAAAAGGCATCCTGATCAACATCGCGTCGATGTATGCCCAATTCGGCAGCCCGCGAAACCCGGCGTACGGGGCCAGCAAGGCCGCCGTGGTGCAGTTGACCAAGTCGCTCGCCATCGCTTGGGCTGCCGATGGGATCCGCGTCAATGCGGTTGCCCCCGGTTTCATAGTCACCCAGCAGTCCGCCCGCAGCCGCACCGACCCAACGCATGTCGCAGCTGTAAACCTGCGCACGCCGATGGGCCGCTGGGGCCAGCCAGAGGATGTTGTGGGGCCGGTGCTGTTCCTGTGTTCGCCCCTTGCAGGTTTCATGACCGGCACCTGTCTGGCAATTGATGGAGGGTATTCGATTGCCTGACATTGCCCGGATTGGCGCCGGCGTCATCGGTACGGGCTTTATTGGCACCGTGCATATCGAGGCCTTGCGCCGATTGGGCATTTCTGTGGCAGGCGTGCTGGGATCAAGTGCAAGGCGCGGGTCGGCAAGAGCTGCCGCCTTGGGCGTCCCGCGGGCTTATGCGTCTCTGGACGAACTGCTAGATGATCCTGCGGTACAGGTCGTCCATGTAACTTCGCCGAACGAGGCGCATTACCTTCAAGTCAAACAGATCCTGGCGGCGGGGCGGCATGTGGTGTGTGAAAAACCACTTGCGATGACCGCGGCCCAATCGCAGGAGATGGTGGCAACCGCCAATGCCAGCGGTAAAGTCGCAGCAGTCTGCTACAACACCCGCTTCTACCCGCTGAACCAGCAGGCACGGGGCATGGTTGCGGCGGGCGATCTTGGCGATATCCGGTTGATCACCGGGCAGTATCATCAGGACTGGCTGGCCAAGCCGACCGACTGGAACTGGCGGCTGGAGGCGGATCAAGGCGGAACATTGCGCTCGGTTGGCGACATCGGCACGCACTGGGTGGACCTCACCAGTTTTATCAGCGGTCAGCGGCCCTGTGCCGTTTTGGCGGAACTCGCCACGTTTATCCCCCTGCGGCAAAAACCGTTAGGCCCAGCGGAAACCTTTACCGCCACAAAGGGTGCCACCGAACCGCGCAACGTTACGACCGATGATGCGTCCGCAATCCTCCTGCGCTATCCGAACGGCGCAAAGGGTGTTCTGTCCACCAGCCAGATCAGCCACGGGCACAAGAACAGCCTCAACTGGGACATCGCCGGGTCAAACGCCTCTGCCGCTTGGACCGGTGCGGCACCGGATCAACTGTGGATTGGCCACCGCGACGCACCCAATCAGATACTACAGCGCGATCCCTCGCTGATGAATCAAACCGGAGCCGCCGCTGCTTTTTTGCCCGGCGGCCATGTCGAAGGCTTTGCGGACACCTTCCGCGCCCTTTTCGCACAAGTGTACCGCGATGTGGCCCAAGGCAAACGATCAGCGGATGCGACCTATGCAACGTTTGACGATGGCCATTACGAAATGCAATTCTGCGATGCCGTGCTGCGCAGCGCGGCGACCGGGGCTTGGACAGATGTTTAGGAGCGTGCCATGAAACTGGGTCTGCTGACCGTTCCCTTTGCCGACGCCTCGCTTTCAGAGATTGCGAATTGGTCCGCTTCGGTAGGATTCGAGGCTCTGGAGATTGCCTGCTGGCCCAGTGCAGGTGGCGAGACGCGGCGATATGCAGGAACGTCACACATCGCCGTCGAGGGTATGACCACGGAGAAAGCCAGCGAGATCACCGGAATGCTGACTGAAAAGAGCATCACCATTTCCGGCCTCGGCTTTTACCCCAACCCATTGCACCCCGACGTGGGCCATCGCGAAAGCGTCTTGGCGCATCTGAAAAAGGTGATCACCGCCGCAGGCAAGATGAAAGTAAAGGTCGTCAACACCTTCATGGGCGGCGACCGAGCGCTGACCCTCGATCAGAACTGGCAACGCGCTCTGCATGTCTTTCCCGACATCATCGCACATGCCAGTGACGCCGGGGTCACGCTGGCTTTCGAAAATTGCCCGATGATTTTTTCGCATGACGAATGGCCCGGCGGTCACAACATCGCCTATGCTCCGAAAATCTGGCGGCGCATTTTCGAGACTTGGCCAGACGTCGGCATGAATTACGATCCCAGCCATTTGGTGTGGCAGATGATCGACCAGGTCCGCTTTATCAGCGAGTTTGGCCCAAAAATGGTGCATGTTCACGCCAAAGACCTGATGATCGACCGCGACGGGCTGTACGAAAACGGTATCATGTCACTGGGAATCGGCTGGCAGGTACCGCGGATGCCGGGCCTGGGAGATATCGAATGGGCCGGGGTTTTCTCTAGCCTCTACCGTGCAGGCTACGATGGCTCGGTGATAATCGAACACGAGGACCGCAATTTCGAAGGTTCGCAGGACAACATCAAGCGCGGATTTCTGCTGGCGAGAGACGTCCTTCGCCCCTTCGTGAAGTAGGACGAGAACAACGTTAAAAGGGAGGACTACCAATGAAGAAACTTTTGCTTGGAACCGCCGTTGTCGCCGCTAGTTTTGGCAGCATGGCCAGCGCTGAAGGCTACAAGATCGGTATCTCAAACACCGTGCAAGGCAATGGCTGGCGCGAGGAAATGGTCTGCGCGATGAAGGCGCAGGCATTGGCCTCGGGCGAAGTTACCAGCCTGAATATCGCCCATCGCAACACCGATGCGGCGGGTCAGCTGGAGGATATCCGCAACCTCATTCAGGCGGGCGTCAATGCCATCGTGGTCAACCCGGCCAATGCCGACGGCATCAATGCTGCGATCAAAGAAGCCACCGACAAGGGCATCGTCGTGGTGGCAGTCGATCAGGCGGTGACGGAACCTTCGGCCTATATCATCTCGAACAACCAGGAAGAATATGCCTATCTCGGTGCGAAATGGCTGTTCACCCAGATCGGCGGCAAAGGAGCGGTGGTCTATATGCGTGGCGCCGCGGGTGCTGAGGCCGACAATGACCGCGATAAGGGTTTCAAGAAAGCTCTAGCCGAGTTCCCGGGTGTGACGGTAGCGCAAGAGGTGTTCACCGGCTGGCAACAGGATCAAGGCAAGCAACAGATCAACGACATCATTGCGGCCGGCACCAAGTTCGATGGCGTCTGGACAAGCGGGATCGACAACGTGATCGTGGATGCTTTCGTTGAATCGGGTGCGCCAATGGTGCCAATCGTCGGCGCCGACAACGCTGGCTTTGTCGGTCAGCTGGCAACAGTTGCGGGGCTGAAAGGCGCTGCCGTGACCAACCCGGGTTCGGTTGGTGGTGCAGGTGTTGCACTCGCGCTGCAAATCCTGGATGGCAAAGCGCCGAAAGATCACACCGTTCTTGTCGACCCGGTTCTTTGGGACAACACGACGGATGCGGGCAAAGCGTCGATTGCAGCAGCGCAGAACCCCAACCTGAACCCCGAATGGCCGGTGTCGGTATCGATTCCGAACTGGACCACGTATTCGATGGACCAAATCATCGCCTGCAAAGGTCCAGGTGAATAAGTCCGGTTGAAACCAATCGGCCCCCGGCGCAGTGTCGGGGGCCACGTCACACCAACCCCGCAGGCCCGATGATCGAACCGCAGGAAACGCCCGTTCTGGACGCCAAAGGCGTGTCGAAATCCTTCGGCGCGGTACTGGCGCTGCGGGACGCCTCCCTGCGTGTTCGCAAGGGTGAAATCGTTGCTCTGATGGGCGCGAATGGTGCGGGAAAATCTACTTTCGTCAAGATCCTGACTGGGGTTCTAAGGCCCGACACCGGCCATGTCCGCATCAAGGGCCGTGACAGTCAAGTCGGCTCACCCGCTGAGGCGCGGCGGTCGGGGGTGGTCCCAGTGTATCAGGAACCTTCGCTGATCCCAGATCTGGATGTCGCCGACAATCTGCGCCTCGGCAACACCCGCGCTGAACCTTTCCGCCATTGGGTTGCGGAACTGGGCATTCCTGATTTGCGCATGGATGACATGATCGGCCGCCTGCCTTTGGCGACCTTGCGCATTCTCGATCTCGCCCGCGCCTTGGCCGCCGAACCCGATGTCCTGCTGCTCGACGAAATGACCGCAGCATTGCCTACCGATCTCGTGGAACGCGTGCTGCGTGTCATACGGCAACAGGCCGATGCCGGGCGTTCGGTCATCTATATATCGCACCGCTTTACCGAGATTGCAGCGCTTTGTGACAACGCCACTGTCCTGCGTGACGGTGTCACAGTCGGCAGTGTGCCCATCGCGCCGGGGATCGAGGAGCGGATTGTCGAGATGATGCTGGGTGCCGACCTCAGCCACACAAACGCCGCGCCCCTTTCGGTCAAGTCGCGCCCCAGCGACCTGCCCCGCCTGCGCTTGCGCGGCATTGGCGCGGGGCCGCGGTTGACCGATGTGTCCTTTGACCTGCACAAAGGCGAAGTGCTGGGTGTCGTGGCGTTGGAGGGTCAAGGCCAGGACGAATTGTTCGATGTGCTGGCAGGCAACCTGCGCGCCACCGCGGGCACTGTGGAAATCGATGGAAGGCCCGCCAGCTTCCGCCACCCCGCCGATGCAATCGTGGCGGGGCTGACCTTTGTGCCCGGCAACCGGTCCCAGGCCTTGCTGATGCCGCGTTCCGTGCGGGAGAATATCGCGCTGCCGCTGGTGGCAGAGTTGCGCAAATGGGGCATTATCTCGAAGCGGGATGAGGATGCGCGGGTTTCGGCTGCCATTGAGCGCCTGCAAATCGACACCCGTGCGCAAGGCGAGGTGCGCAGGCTGTCGGGCGGCAATCAGCAAAAGGTGACGATTGCCCGCTGGGTCGCCAAAGGGGTGCAGACCCTGCTACTGTTCGACCCGACACGCGGCATCGACATCCGCACCAAGCGGCAGATTTACACGCTGGTTCGCGACCTCGCCAATAAGGGAGCCGCCGTGCTGTTCTATACCTCCGAACTCGCCGAGGTTCGCCTGGCCTGCGACCGCGCAGTGGTGATTTTCAACGGGAGGGTGGTGGCTATGGTTGAGGCTGCCGATGCCGACGAACCGACACTGTTAAGGGCGGCCTATGGGCTGACCGAGAAAGCACCCGTATGACCCGGTTCTTGGCCAACAATGGCTGGACCCTTGGTCTTGCAGGCTTGCTGGCTATGCTGTTGGTCGCCACCAAAATGATCCAGCCCGAATTTGGTGTCTCGGGTCTTGATTCGCTTGGCCGTGCCTCTCTGCCATTTGCCTTGGCCACTCTTGGCATGGCGGTAGTGGTGATTGCAGGCGGCATTGACTTGTCCTTCGCTTCGATGATGGCGGTGTGCAGCGTCACGGCTGCTTTGCTGATGGAAGGTGCCAGTGACGGCACCTCGGCCCTGGTCGTGCTGGCAGTTCTGGCCCTTGGCGCAGCGATGGGCGCCATCAACGGCACCCTGATCGTTGTGACCAGGGTGCCCGATATCGTCGTGACTTTGGCGATGCTGTTTGTCTGGCAAGGCACCGCCCTGTTGATCCTGAACGCCCCCGGTGGTGCTGCCGCACCGTGGCTGCGCAGCCTGATCGTGGGCGGCGTCGCCCTGCCCGGCGTTTCGCCCGCTCTGACCGAGTGGCTGCCGAAATCACTCGTCTTTCTGCTGGCCTGCCTTTGCGCGATCTGGCTGCCCATCCGCCGTTCCAAACTCGGCCTGATGTTCTACGCCATTGGATCTGACGCTTCGGCCGCCTTTCGTTCCGGCGTGCCGGTCGGTCGCACCAAGATCGCCGCCTATGCTGTTACCGGCCTCTTCGCTGCGTTGGGCGGTTTGTCTGTGACCATGTCCACCGGCATTGGCGAGCCCATCCCCGGCCCCTACCTGCTGGCCGCCGTAGCCGCCGTCGTGCTGGGCGGGGTGGTTCTGGGCGGCGGGCGTGGTGGCTTGCTGGGTCCGATTCTCGCTGTGTTTGTGCTGCGATTGGTGCGGATGGACCTGACGCTGATGTCGGTCGACCCCAACGTCACAACCATCGTCGAAGGCTCGATAATGGTGGTCGTCGTGATGCTCGGTGGCGTGCTGGCAACGCGGGGGCGCAGGACATGACGGTGACCGACACTCCGCCCCGCGCCCGCATCGGTCGCTTCATGGCCGCAAACCCGCTGGTGCCGCTAATCCTGCTGCTGATTGCGCTGTTGGGTCTGCTAGAGGCGATGAACCCTGGGATCATCAATCGCCTGTGGCTGGCCAATGCGATCAAGATCGCGATTCCGTTGGCCATGCTGGCAGCATGCCAAACCCTGACCATGTTGACCGGCGGCATTGATTTGTCGGCTGGCACCGCGGCGACAATTGCAGCCTATGTCACCGCGACCCTGTCGCCGCTGATCGGCGTGCCAGCGGCGGTGGCAGTGGCGGTGGCCTGTGCCGCACTAATCGGGCTGGTCAACGGCTTTGGCGTGGCAATCTGCCGGGTGCATCCGTTGATTATGACGCTGGGCACCGGACTTATCGCCACCGGCTGCCTTCTGGTCTATCAGCGCTTTGTCATCTCGACCGGAACCCATATCCCGGACTTTCTGGTCTGGCTCGGGACAGGCCGCACTGTGGGCTTGCCAAACGGGCTGGTGCTGTTCATTCCCTTCGCCGTCCTGCTGATCTGGGGTCAAAGGCGTACCGGCTTTGGCAGGCTGCTCTATGCCTTAGGCTCGAACGAGAATGCCGCCCGGTTGTCCGGCGTGCGGGGCTGGCAGGTTTATCTGTCGCTGTATTCCCTGTCCGGCATCATCGCCGGGATCACCGGGCTTCTATATCTGGGCCTTGTCAAAACCCCCTCGCTGTCACTGGCGTTACCTTTGGACTTGCCCTCGGTCGCAGCGGCGGTCGTTGGCGGCACCTCGATCTTTGGCGGGCGGGGAGGTTATGCCGGAACGATTGTCGGCGCGTTGATCCTGACTGTGCTGACGACGATGCTGACACTGCTGCACATGCCCGAGGGGGCGCGGCGCATCCTGTTCGGGCTGATTATCCTGGCCGTCACGGCTCTGTACATCCGCCTGACGGACCGGACCTGACGCATGGCAACCCGGGTTCTGATCATCGGCTTGGGCAACATGGGGCGCTCGCATGCGTTGGCCCATCACCATAACCCAGCCGCCCAGATTGTCGGCCTCGTCACCCGTTCTGAAGTTGACCTGCCCGCCGAACTGCACAGCTATCCGCGTTTTCGCAGCCTTGCAGAGGGCCTTGAGACCCACCCCGATCTTGTCGTGATCGCCACGTATTCCGATAGCCATGCAGATCTGGCCATTCAGGCGATGGAAAGCGGTGCTCATGTCTTTGTTGAAAAACCCCTCGCCACAACCGTCGCCGATGCCGAGCGTGTCGTGGCCACCGCCCGCCGCACCAGGTGCAAACTGGTTGTCGGCTATATCCTGCGGCACCACCCGTCGTGGCAACGTCTTATTGCCGAGGCCCGGGCCTTGGGTGGGCCCTATGTGTTCCGCATGAACCTGAACCAGCAGTCCCACGGCCACGCATGGGACGTGCATAAGGCGCTGATGCAGACCACATCTCCCATCGTCGATTGCGGTGTGCATTACGTTGATGTCATGTGCCAGATCACCGATGCGCGGCCAGTGCGCGTGCATGGCATGGGCCTGCGCCTAAGCCCCGAAATCGCGCCCGAGACGTACAATTATGGCCAATTTCAGGTGATCTTCGAGGATGGTTCAGTCGGCTGGTACGAGGCGGGCTGGGGACCGATGATGTCTGAGACGGCATTTTTCATAAAGGATATCATCAGCCCCAATGGTGCGGTGTCGATTGTCGATGGCGCACAGGATGGCTCGTCTGACCTGGAGGGGCACACCAAGGTTGGCGGCATTCTGTTGCACCGAGCGGATGGTGACCGGCGGATCGAGACGCTGGCAGACCCCGGCCATCAGGGTTTATGTTGCGCCGAACAGGCCTATGTGCTGCGCGCGATTGACGAAAACATCGATCTGGACCGTCACATGCAGGACGCTCTGCAATCGTTGCGTATTTGTCTGGCCGCCGATGAAAGCATTCGCACCGGGCAGGTCGTGGCGCTCTGAGTCCGCTTCCTACCATTGGTACCCGCGGCCCGCCGAAGCCAACGGGGCTTCCCTTTCGGGCCTGAAAGAGACCTTTCAGCAGCAGCCCCTAACCGCGAAACCTACCCAAACCATGGCTACGGTCAGGGTTCGTGTCGATCAAGACGGCAGTGGCAGCGGGAGTTCAGGTCATGCTGGTCAGTTGCGGGTCGCAGTGGCTAGGTCAATGTTCCCGCTGGCGGTGCCCCCCCTGCTCGCGCTGCCACTACCGTCTGAGGATTGCCAGATGTTGCACGACAACGAAGGTTCGCGAAAATCGGTTTCGGCACTGTTGGTCGCCGAGCAAAGCGTGCCGCTGGCTATCAGGCCGCGCGGCAGCGGGCCGGATCGCGCCACGCCCCTTTGGGAACCAGAACCGATTTACAGCGTTGATGTTTGTGTGCGGCGAAATGCGTCGCCTTAACAGGAGATGTTATGCACAGAACTCTAATTACAATTTCGATTTTGGGTGCGCTTGGCGCATGTGACCAGCTTTCGCAACAGCAGATGTATGGCACGCTTGGCGGTGCAGCGGTCGGGGCTGCGGTCACGCCACACAAAGAGGTGGTTCGGGAAAACTGAACAGTTGGGATAAGTGGATTTTCCGCGCAACAACGGCATGATTGCCGCATGCGAGGAGATGACCATGACGAGACGACCGCGCCGGAACCACAGCCCGGCATTCAAGGTGTGAGGAGGA
>JANYFE010000091.1 GCA_025362795.1 Rhodobacterales bacterium
CTCAACAAAGGCGATCACACGACTGCGTAACTCGATAGGATGTGGTTTGCCCATCACGACCCCCAATAGCTGGCAGGGTCAGAGAATCACAAACCTCTCAACCTGGGAATCCTGAATCAGACGAATGACGACACGCTCTAGTCGGACGAATTGAACCACGGGACGCGCCCGCCTGCGACATCTGGCTAAGTCTTTGCCGCCGGACGGTTTGGCAGCGCCAGCAGGAACGGCAGGCTGACCAAATACATTGCGGCGGCCAGAAGCCAGACGGTACCCGGAAAGCTGGGTTTGGTGGCGAAGTACAGCAGACTGATGCTGAGCGGCGCAAAGATCGAGACGAAACTGGTCAGCCCGGCGAAAAGACCCATCAGCGCACCCTGACTCTCGCCATCCACCCGTTCGGACAACATGGATTGCAGGATCGGCATTCCGGTGCCGCCCAAGGCAAACAGCGGCATCAAGGCAAAGGCCATCCTGCCCTGACCTGCGAACGCCATGGCGACATATGCCGCGCCATCGGCGACCATCGAGGTCAGCAAACCCCAGCGCGGGCCGAAATGCCGGGTCAGCGGACCGACCAGCACGCCTTGCACGGCAACATGGCAGATGCCGAAGGCGGTCAGGGACAGGCCGATCATATTGGGATTCCAGGCGAATTTATCCTCGGCATACAGCACCCAGATGGTGCCCGCGACCTCGCCCACAATGGCGAAGATGACGGCGACGAAAATCAGGTCCCACATGAAGCGAAACTCCATCAGCGGTTTGACCGGGCCCAGGAAAGACAGGCCGGGCAGCGGGGTGGATTTGGTGCCGGGGCGTGATTCCGGCACAACAAACCAGGTGAACAGGAAATTGGCGGCATTAAGACCGGCGGCGAACAGGAACGGCAGGCGCACCCAGTAAGCCCCCAGAAAGCCGCCAAGGATCGGTCCGATCATAAAGCCGATGCCAAAGATCGCGCTCATCTGACCAAAACGCTTGGCGCGGTCCTCTTCGCGCGTGATGTCGGTGATATAGGCCGAGGCGACCGACATGTTGGCCCCGGTCATGCCGGAAATGGCGCGGCCGACGAACAGCAGGGCAAGGCTTGGGGCAAAGGCCATGAACGTATAGTCGATCGCGGCACCCGCCAGCGACACAAGGATGACCGGTCGGCGGCCGTATCGGTCGGACAGGGCCCCAAGCAGCGGGGCGAACAGGAACTGCATGGCCGCATAAAGCGACAGCAACGCGCCGAACTGCCAACCTGTTGCCGCCATATGCCCGGCGTCGCGGATCAGGGCGGGCAGAATGGGCATGATCAGTGCAATTCCCATCGAGTCGATGATCAGGATGGCGAAGATGGCGAGCAGAGGTTTGGGCATGACAACTTCCTTATCAGTGATAAGGGAGGTAGCACGGATGGGGTTGCTTATCAATGATAAAGTTTGTAGTCTTTCCCCATGAAAACAGACAAGGACACGATCGTGGCAGAGGCCCTGCGGCTGCTGGATGAACGCGGGCTGGACGGGCTGACGACGCGGGCTTTGGCCGCGCGGCTGGGGATCCGGCAACCGGCGCTGTACTGGCATTTCGCCAACCGTCAGGCGCTCGTTGCGGCAATGAATGATGCGATGATGGCGGGCTCTTATGCGCAGGATGGCGCGGACCCGGCGTTGATCTGGCAGGACCATGTGCTGGCCTTTGCACGGGCGTTCCGGGCCGCGCTGCTGTCGCACCGCGATGGGGCGCGGGTCCATGCCGGAACCCATGCCAACCCCGCCATGCTGGAGCGGCACATGGGCGTGCTCGTGGCGGCGGGCTTTCCGGTGCCATTGGCCTTGCAACTGCTGGTGTCAACCGGGCGGCTGATTGTCGGCTGGGTGCTGGAGGAGCAGGCAGAGGATGTGCCCGCACCAGAGGAGGCCGACCTGCCGCAAGGTCTGGCGGGCGCGGCGATCCGTGTGTTTGACGCAGCGGGCGAGACCGCCATGTTCGAGGCCGGGCTGCAATTCTTGGTGACAGGCGCAGAAGTCGCTTTGGCTGCGGCGCGCCGGTAGATCCGCAGATCTTGCGCGGGCCCCGAAAGGGTATGGCACGCGCGTCCGGCCTTCGCCTGCGTGACTTTGCCGGAGTATCCTAAAGCGCGGCTAGCGGCGGTCGAGGTTCTCGCTGGCCTGGGTCAGATCGGCCAGCACGGCAAGGGCGGCGGCGCGGGGGTTGGCGGCTTGCCAGATCGGGCGGCCGATGACGACATGGTCTGCGCCGTCAGCTATCGCCTGCCCGGGGGTGGCGGTGCGTTTCTGGTCGCCGGACGCGGCCCCGACCGGGCGGACGCCGGGGGTGACGATCAACTTGCCCTGCGCCTGCGGCAGCGCACGGATCAGCGCGGCCTCTTGCGGCGAGGCGATGACGCCATCAGCACCCGCCTCCAGCGCACGGACAGCGCGTTCCAGTGTGATCGCATGGATATCGCCGGGCTTGATCAGGTTCGCGTCAAGATCGGCGCGGTCAAGCGAGGTCAGAATGGTGACGGCAAGGACTTTCATCGTGTCACCCTTGCCCTGGGCTGCGGCGCGGACGACCTGCGGGTCGCCGTGAACGGTCAGGAAATCAAGGTCATATTGCGCCAGACCCTTCACCGCGGCCTCGACGGTGGCACCGATGTCGAACAATTTCATGTCCAGAAAGATGCGCTTGCCATGTTCCTGCTTCAGCTCGTTCGCCAGCGCCAGACCACCGCCGGTCAGCATGCCAAGGCCGATCTTGTAAAAACTGACGGCATCGCCCAGGCGGCGGGTCAGGTCGAGACCCTGGACAAGGTTCGGCACATCCAAAGCGACGATCAGGCGGTCATCGGGCATTATGGCCTCCATCCGGGTTGCCGCGCTCTTGCGGGCTGGGGGTGGCGCTGTCAAGGCTGCTGGCAGCAAACCAGACGGGGGCGGCACATGATCCTGGCGTTTGATATCGGCGGGTCGCGGATCCGGGCGGCGCGGGATGGCGTGGCTTTGGGCGAGGTGCCGACGCCCTTGCGGGATTTCGCGGCGTTTGGGGCGGCTTTGCGCGGGTTTCTGGCAGGTGGCGAGCGGGCGGTGGCCATCTCGATCGCCGGGGTGGTGCAGGAGGATGGCCGGATAAGGGTCGCGAACATTCCCTGTCTCGACGCACGTTTGCTGGCGGTGGAACTGCGGGCGGCGCTGGGGTTGCCGGTGCTGGTGTTAAACGATGCGGATTGCTTTGCAATGGCAGAGGCCGCGGCAGGTGCCGGGCGCGGCCATCGCAGTGTGTTTGCGGTCATCCTGGGATCGGGCGTGGGCGGCGGGCTGGTGATGGATGGCCGCGTGGTGCCCGGCGCGGGCGAATGGGGGCATGGACCCGTGATCCGCGACCCGGCGTTTGCCTGTGGCTGCGGGCAGGTCGGCTGTCTTGATACGGTGGGCGCCGCACGCGGGCTGGAGCGGTTGCATCGGCACCTGACCGGTGATGCGCTGGGGTCGGTAGAAATTCTGGCACGCTGGGCGGGTGGTGCGCGGGTTGCGACGGTGGATCTGTGGCTGGATCTGGTCAGCGGGCCATTGGCGATGGTGGTGAATGTGCTGGGCTGCACGGTGGTGCCGGTCGGGGGCGGTCTGGCCAATGTGGTGCCGCTGATCACGGCGCTGGACGTCGCGGTGCGGGCGCGGATATTGCGGCGGATGGATACGGCACTGGTGGTGCCCGCCCAGGTTTCGGCGGATGCAGGGCTGATTGGCGCGGCGGCTGCGGGGGAGGCGGAATATGTTGCTTGAGGTCTGTGTCGATGATGCGCTGGGTCTGGCAGAAGCGGTGGCCGGCGGCGCGGACCGGGTGGAATTGTGCGCCGCCCTGGCGCTGGGTGGCCTGACACCTTCTGCGGGTTTGATGGCGGCGGCGGCGGGCTGTGGCGTGCCGGTGCTGGCGATGATCCGGCCAAGAGCGGGGGATTTCATCTTCGGCGCCGCGGAAGTGGCGGTGATGAAGGCGGACATCAGGGCGGTGCGGGCGGCCGGTTTGGCGGGGGTGGTACTGGGTGCCTCACTGCCAGACGGGCGGCTGGACACACCGGTTCTGGCGGAACTGGTGGCAGAGGCTGCCGGGCTGGACATGACGCTGCACCGGGTGGTGGATCTGGTGCCGGATGTTGACGTAGCGGTCGAGATGGCGGTGCGGCTGGGGTTCCGACGGGTGCTGACCTCGGGCGGGGCGCGGCTGGCCCCCGAGGGCGTGGCGCGGCTGGCGGTGATGATGCGGGCCGCGGCGGGGCGGTTGGTGGTGATGCCGGGGTCTGGCGTGTCGGTGGAAACTTGGCCGATGCTCGCGGGGCTGGGCGTGACCGAGGTCCATGCAAGCTGTGCGGTGCCGGTGTCCGGAACGGCGGATGCATTCGGGTTTGTGACCGGGGCAGAGCGGCGGACGGACCGGGCGCGCGTGGCGGCGCTAAAGGCGGTTTTGGCCTAGTCCGTCCCTTAGGCGCTGTCGCAAGACCCTGGATTGCGGCACTCAGCCATCCAGACGATCCAGCCACATCCGCAACCCATGTTCCAGATCGGTGACGTGATGGCCCTGCGCCTCGGCGGTGATTTCCTGCGCGGCGACCTGACGGGACAGGGTGCCATAACGGCGGCGCAGGTCGGAAGCGGTGGCACTGTGGCTGGGGTCGCCGTCCGTCAGGGATTTGAGTTTGGCCTCCGCCTCGGCAAGACGGGCTTCGAGGGTCGTCAATCGTTGGTGCAAGTCTTGGCTTTGGGTCAGATTCGAGCTTTGGTGCAGATCCGGGCTGTGGTGCAGATCGTGGTTTGTCATGGGCGTGATCCTGTGATGGTTGTGATCCTGTGATAGGTGGCAATCCGGGCATGGCCCCGCATGGCAGAACAACGGCGCAGGGGCCCATTCGGTTCCCTGTGCAGAAGTTCCCTGTGCAGAAGATGGAGCAGCAGCGCTGGCGGATCGCACGGTCGCGTCGCCGCAATGTGAAAGCGGCCGCCAGTGTCAGGGTTGTGCCTGCCGGTCGGCTGGTGGAAGGTCCGGCGATGACTTCTATTTCGCCGCCCGGGATTGCCGCCCCTACGCCGCGCATCGTGCCACTGATCGTGGCGGTCGCGTTGCTGATGGAGAATATCGACTCGTCGGTGCTGTCGACTGCGCTGCCGGCAATTGCCACAGACCTTGGGTCGGACCCGATCCATCTGAAGCTGGTGCTGACGACCTATCTGCTGGCGATGGCGGTGTTCATTCCGGCATCGGGCTGGGCGGCGGACCGATTTGGGGCGCGGACGGTGTTTCGCTGGGCGATTGTGGTGTTTGCGGCGGGCTCGATTACCTGCGGCCTGTCGAACAGCTTGTTGCAGCTGGTCGGGGCGCGGACGTTGCAGGGCATCGGCGGGTCGATGATGGTGCCGGTCGGTCGGCTCATCGTGCTGCGTTCGGTGCCACGCGATGGGCTGGTGGGCGCACTGGCCTGGCTAACGGTGCCTGCCCTGATCGGGCCGGTGATGGGGCCGCCGCTGGGCGGCTATATCACCACCTATTTCGAATGGCGCTGGATCTTCTGGATCAACATTCCGCTGGCGGTGCTGGGGGTGGTGCTGGTCACGCTGCATATCCCCAACATCCGGGAGAAAGACGTGCGGAGCTTTGACAGCGTCGGGTTCTTGATGGCCGGGCCGGGACTGGCGGCCTTTCTCACCGGGGTGACGCTGGCGGGATTGAACCTGGCAACGCCGTTGGTGATAGGCGGGCTGGTGCTGGGCGGTCTGGGGTTGATTGCGGCCTATGTCCGACACGCGTTCCGGGTCGCAGAGCCGATGATCGATCTGCGGCTGTTGGCGCTGCCGACGTTCCGGATCTCTATGGTGGCAGGAACACTGTTCCGGGTGTCGGTGGGGGTGCTGCCGTTCTTGCTGCCCTTGATGCTGCAATACGGGTTTGGCATGACGCCATTCCAGTCAGGGATGCTGACCTTTGTGTCGGGGGCCGGGGCGCTGGTGATGAAGTTCGCCGCACAGCCCTTGCTGCGGCGGTTCGGGTTTCGCGGCGTGCTGACCGTCAATGCGGTGATCGCGGCAGTGTTCATTCTGGGACCGGCATTCTTTACCCAGACCACCCCGGCGGCGGTGATGATGCTGGTGCTGTTTGCGGGCGGTCTGTCGCGGTCGTTGCAGTTCACCGCCGTCAACGCGATTGCCTATGCCGATGTAACTGCCGAGCGGCTGAGTTCGGCAACCAGTTTCAGTGCCGTGGCGCAGCAGTTGTCGGGGTCGGTCGGGATCACCATTGCGGCGATCGGGCTGGAAGGCGTCGGCTGGCTCAGGGGGGTGACGGCGGTGGATGTGGGCAATTTCCCCTGGGTGTTCGGCGTGATCGCGGTGATGGCGGCAAGTTCGACCTTTGCGTTCGCGCGACTGCGGGCGACGGCGGGGGCGTCGCTGGTCAAACGCTAGGATTGCGGCCAGCGCCGGGGGTTTCACACCCCCGGACCCCCGTGGGATATTTATGGACAGATGAAAAGGGAGCAAGGCGGCGCGTGAGGGTTGCGCCGCCTTGCCATTTACGCCGCCGCGATGGCCGAAGGGCGTTTGCGGCTGGCGCTCAACGCCATGATCTGCTGGACGGCATGGGCGGCCTCTGCCCCCTTCTTCACGAAATGGTCGCGGAAAAAGGCCGTGTGCACGTCGGTCGGCTGGTAATGATGCGGGGTCAGCGCGACCGAAAACACCGGCACGCCGGTTTTCAGCTGCGCCTGCATCAGCCCGTTGACGACAGCGGCGGCGACGAAATCGTGGCGGTAGATGCCGCCATCGACCACGAAGGCAGCGCAAACCACGGCGTCATAACCGCCGGTCTCGGCCAGGGTTTGCGCGAGCAGCGGCATTTCGAACGCGCCGGGGACGTTGAACGCGTCGATGTGGTGCGGCGTGCCTTTCATCGCGTCCCGAAACCCGGCAAGCGAGGTATCGACGATGTCGGCGTGCCATTGCGCCTTGATATAGGCGACGCGGATGCCGTTTAGATTGGTCGTGGCAGTCATTGGAACCATCCTTTGTTGTCCAAACGATGTTCCAGAGCTTGAGGCACCTGCCCGGGTCTGGTGCCCGTGCAAGCGTTTCTCTTTCATCCGGACTATACCGTCGGCCCCGGAGTTTCACCGGATCTGCTGACCCTTCGTTACCAAAGGCGCTCGCGGGCTATACCGCCGGTGGGGAATTGCACCCCGCCCTGAGAACACCTGACAGATAGCAGCCGTGCCGGGGGTTTGCCATGCGATCCGCGCCGTTTTGCGCGGCATTGCCGAACAGGCCCTGTGCGGCTGCGCATTGACAGCGATATGGGTTTGGGGGGAGTCTGTGGCAAAATCAGGGGCGGCATATGGAAATCAACGTAAGTTTTGACCGGCCTGACGAGGGGCCGAAAGCCGGACCGGTGACGGTGGGATGGTTTCTGACCTCTGACAAGGGGGCGGTGCTGTATGACGCGCCAGAACGCCTGATCTTCCGGCAGACCAACAAGGCCCATGCCAAAAGCGCCAGCCGCTGTCCGGCGGTGGTGCAGATGGAAAGCCGGTATTTCGTGATCAAATGCCCGTTCGACATGCAGATCGGTTTTGGCCGCGATGACAAGGGCAAGGCGCATCTGATCAACCGGCCCGGCATCGGGGCAACGGTGCGGGGCAACAAGCTGAACGAGTTGTTGACGCTGGTGAACGAGCAGGAATGGCGCTATCCCGACCGGCCCACGGTGCAGATGGTGCTGCCTTACTGTTTCATCGCCGATGAGCTGGTTTATGTGACGCAGCTTGGCACCTTTGCGCATTACCGGAAAGACGCGCTGCCCGGCACGATCTTTGGCGGGCGGTTCCCGTTGAACGTCTGGCCGCGCCCCTTGATGTGGGCGTTCGAGTGGCACGAACCCGAAAAAGACATCGTGCTGCGCCGGGGCGAGCCGCTGTTTTATTGCCAGTTCGAGGCGGAAGGCCCGGACCGCACCGTGCAGATGGTCGAGGCGGAACGCACACCAGAGCTGACCAGATATATGGAACAGATCGGCGGCGTGGTGAATTACGTCAACCAGACGTTCGGGCTGTTCAAGGCGGCAGAGGCAATGCGTCCGGCCAAACTGCTGACGCCAAAGGGCAGGCCGTAGCGCGATGCGCAGCGCGCTGGAGATTTACGATCTGGCCTCCGGACAGGCGCGGGTGCTGTTGCAAAGCGATGACCTGATCGAAGCGCCGAATTGGGATCCGCTGGGCGGGTCACTGCTGGTCAACCGCGCCGGACGGCTGTTTCGCGTGCCGCTGGAGCCGCCTCATCTGGTGGCGGTGGATACAGGCGATGCGATACGCTGCAACAATGATCACGGTTTCAGCCCGGATGGCCGCTGGATCGCGTTTTCCAGCCACCGAGAGCGCGGGGCGGAGATTTTTGTGATGTCACGCAAGGGTGGCCAGCCGAAGGTGGTGTCGCCCGAAGCGCCAAGCTGGTTTCACGGCTGGTCGCCGGATGGCTCGCGGCTGGTCTATGTGGCGGCGCGGGACGGGCGACGGGTGATTGATGTCTACACGATCGGCGTGGACGGCGGCGACGAACTGCGGCTGACACAGGGCGAGGGCCAATGCGACGGGCCGGAGTTTTCGGCAAGTGGCCGTCAGATTTACTACAATTGTGACCGGGACGGGCATGCGCAAATTTGGGTGATGGCTGCAGATGGAACCGGGCAGCGCAAGCTGTTTGGCGATGACGGCGTGAACTGGTTTCCGCATCCGTCACCCGATGGTGCCCGCGTGCTGTATCTGGCCTATCCGCCGGGCACGCCGGGTCATCCACGGGATTTGCCGGTGGCTTTGTGTCTGATGGACCCGGACGGTGGCAATCGGCGGCGGGTGCTGACGTTTAACGGCGGGCAAGGCACGATCAACGGGCCGTGCTGGGCCCCGGATGGTTCTGCGTTCGCTTATATGCGCTATCAGGCAGCAGTTTAGGGTTTTCTTGTCGCAATTCGCGGCTAGATTACCGCGACACGGCATAGGGGAGACGATCATGGCGGTAACTTCACAGGATCTGGTGGCGGCGGCAAACGCGGTGGTGCCGAAGATCAGCGGGGCCGAGGCGCAGGCCAAGGTGGCGGCAGGTGCGGTTTTGCTGGACATCCGCGACTCGGCAGAACTGGCAGACACCGGCCATGCGGTGGGCGCGGTCCACATTCCGCGCGGTTCTCTGGAATTCAAGGCCGACCCGGCCTCGCCCGCCTATGATGCGCGGTTGCGGCAGGATCAGCCGATCGTGCTGCATTGCGCGGCAGGCGGACGGGCGGCGCTGGCGGGCAAGCTGCTGATGGATATGGGCTATACCCAGGTGTTCAATCTGGGTGGGTTCAAGGACTGGAAAGAGTCGGGTGGCGCGGTGGAGTAAGAAAGACTGGGGGGTTTCACACCCCCCAGACCCCCCGTGGGATATTTATGGACAGATGAAACGGGCTGGCAGAACTAGAAATCCAGATCGGCGTAATGCGCCGGGGGTGGAAAACCCGGAACCTGGTCCGCCAAAAGGGTGCGAAAACTGGGGCGGGATTTGATCTTGGCGTACCAGTCCTTCACCGCTGGCGAACGGTTCCAGTCGACGTCTGAAATGTAGTCAAGTGATGACAGATGGGCGGCGGCGGTGAAATCAGCCAGCGACATCTCGTTGCCAGCCAGCCAGCGGCGTTGGTCCAGAAGCCAGCCCAGATAATCGAGGTGGTATTTGATCCGCCCTGCCCCGGATTTGACGTTCTTGGAATCGGGATAGCCCTGACCCATGATCTTCTTGTTGACCCGTTCATACAGCAGTTTCGACGTCACCTCGGTGTGGAACTTGTCATCGAACCAGGCGCACAGCCGCCGCACCTCGTAACGCGCCTCGGCATCCTTTGGCATCAGCGGCGGGTTGGGGTTGGATTCGTCCAGATATTCACAAATCGCCTGGCTTTCGCTCATCACTTTGGCGTCGATTTTCAGAACCGGCACCTTGCCCGCCGGGTTGCGGCGCAGGAAATCGGGGGTCGGCTCCCAATAGCGTTCCTCGACCAGTTCCACCTCTAGTTTTTTTTCAGCCAGCGTCAGGCGGACCTTGCGGCAGAACGGCGAGAGCGAAAAGTGATAGAGGCGGATCATGGGGCTGCCTTGGCTGGGTCTGTCCCTGATACAAGCCTGCATGCCGGGGTTCAATGGGCTGTGCCCATGCCGTTGCCAACCGGCCGGGTTTTCCTGTCACCAGGAAGATATCCTCTAGCGGAGCCAAGGCAAAAGCCGGCTTTCAGTCCTTGGTTTCAAAGCAATCGGCGCGGCCATCCGCTTTGATCGTATCGGCGCCAGAGATGATCTGGCGGGCGCGGGCACGGACATAGGCGCCGGGTTTGTTGGCGCTGTAATCCTTGGGGTTGGGAAGGGCGGCGGCAAGGCGGGCGGCCTGCGTCGGCGTCAGGTTACGGGCATCGACGCCGAACAGTTTGTGCGCGGCGGCCTGCACGCCAAAGACCCCTTCGGCAAACTCCGCCTCGTTCAGATAAACTTCCAGAATGCGCTGCTTGGACCACATGACCTCGACGACCGGCGTCAACAACGCCTCCAGCGCCTTGCGGACCCAGGACCGGTTCTGCCAGAGAAAGACATTCTTGACGACCTGCTGATCCAGGGTCGACGCGCCACGATTGGCCCCGGTTTTGATCGCATCGCGGATGGCCTGCATGTCAAAACCCCAGTGCAGGCAGAAATTGGCATCTTCCCCGGCCACGACAGACCGGCCCATATTCGGCGATATGTCATCCCAGTTGACCCATTCACGGCTGATGCCGCCCAGCCGCCAGGATTCCTGCCACTGATAGATATTGCCGGGCGGTGGCACAAAAGAGAACAGAAAGATCAGAAACAGGTAGAACGCGGCAAGCAGGCCAAGGCCGCGTCCGGTCCACGTCAGCACGCGCCGCCACAGCGGGCGGGGCGGCAGCGGTGCCTCTGTCGCGGCTTTCTTGCGGGTCGATCTGGGTTTTTCGGCCATAGTTCAGCTTAGGCCCCAGCCGCCGTTCCCGGTCAAGATGCCAAAGCGCAGCGATCAGGCCGGTTTGGCCTCCAGTGCGGCGCGCAGGCTGGCCTCGTCATCATGGCTAAGCGAGGTTTGCAGCACATGGCCCTTGGCGCTGAATGCACCCAGACGTGAAACCACCTTGTCGGCGGTAAACTTGCGGGTCAGCAGGAACACGGCAGCGGTGCCCGGGGTCAGGGTCTTGCCAAGGTCGCGCATGAAAGCATCATTGATGCCAATGTCCGTGACGGTGCCCGACAGCGCCCCCGCGCCCGCGCCGACCACGGCACCCAACAGCGGGTTCAGGAAGATCATGCCGATGACCATGCCCCAGAAGCCGCCACTCAGCGCGCCCATCGCCGTCAGATTGGCGGCCTGATGCAGCTGCACCGTGTTGTCGATGGCGCGGGTGACGATGACGACATCCTCCATCTCCAGCAGGTATTCCTTTTGCAGCGCGACAAGTTCGGCCCGCATGGCAAAGGCGGTGGCCTGGTCATTGAAGGCAACGACGATGAGCTCGGACATGGGAAGGCTCCTACTGGGTTCGGCTGACATCGGTGTGGCAGGTATCTGACACGGGGACATTGACATGGATCAGCGGCCCGGTTGGAAAGGCTTGCGAATGGCGTAAGTAGGAGGATGACAACGATGAACATCTCTCTGCCTGACGACGTGAAGGCCTATGTGGACGAACAGGTCCGGCTCAAGGGCTATTCTTCCAGCGGCGAATTCATCCGGGATCTGATCCGGCAACGCCGCAACGGGATCGAAGAGTTGCGGGCCAAGATCATCGATTGTTATATCGTCGGGGCCGGCGGCGAGGTCGCCTAGACCTTCATCGCCAGATGGGAACGCGACTTGTCTTTATTGGCGCAACACCCGGAAAAGGCGCGCCGCGGTTGGCCGAGGAACTCGGCTTGGGAAATCTGAGGATATCGCCCTTGACGGACTTTCCGCATCTACCGACCGCGACGCTCCGACCACCCTGACAGACTGAAAAAGCCCCCAACCGGGGGCCTTTCCGTTACTCTGCCGGCACCTTGACCGCCTCATCCGACAGGGGATGCGACAGGTGGATCAGCATTTCCTTCGGGCAGACTTGCAGGAAATTCACCCGCTCCTCGTCCCAGTTCGCCAGAATCCGTTCGGCAAGACGGCTGCCCGTCTCATAGGCGTGCGCGGTGATCTGGCTGCGCAGCTGGTGTTCCCAATGTGGGTGGCTGACGGCGCAGGTCACCAGGCTTTCCAGGTTGATGAAATCTTCTGCGACGCCCTTGGGGTCGTAAAGATAGGCCATCCCCCCCGTCATGCCCGCGCCAAAGTTGGCACCAATCCGGCCCAGAACGACGGCAACACCGCCGGTCATGTATTCACACCCGTTCGAGCCGCAGCCTTCGACGACGACGCTGGCCCCCGAATTGCGGACAGCGAAACGCTCACCGGCGCGGCCTGCGGCATACAGATAGCCCGCCGTGGCCCCATACAGCACCGTGTTGCCGATGATGGTGTTTTCGGACGCCACCAGCGGCGACGCCATCGAGGGGCGGACAACAATGGTGCCGCCCGACAGGCCCTTGCCGACATAATCGTTGGCATCGCCCATCACCTCCAGCTTCAGGCCGCGCACCGCGAACGCACCCAGCGACTGGCCGCAGGAACCGGTCAGCTTGACCGTAAGATGGTCCGGTTGCAGCGCGTTCTTCATGCCGAATTTCTTGACGATATGGCTGGACGCCCGCGTGCCGATGGTGCGCAGCGTGTTGCGCACGGCATAGCTCAACTGCATCTTTTCGCCGTCCTCAAAGAACCGTGCGCCGTCCTTGACGATGTCGGCGTCAAGGGTGTCAGGGACGTGGTTGCGCGGTTTGGTGCGGTCGTAGGTGATGCGCTGGGCAGAATCGACGCTGATCAGCAGGGGGTTGAGGTCTAGGTCGTCCAGATGGGCGGCCCCGCGTGACACCTGCGACAACAGGTCGGCGCGGCCGATGATTTCGTCCATGCTGCGCGCACCGATCTGCGCAAGGATTTCACGGACTTCCTGCGCGTAAAACGTGATCAGGTTGACGACCTTGTCCGCTGTGCCCGTGAACTTGTCGCGCAGTTTGGTGTCTTGGGTGCAGACGCCGACCGGGCAGGTGTTGGATTGGCACTGGCGCACCATGATGCAGCCCATCGCGATCAGCGCGGCAGTGCCGATACCGTATTCCTCGGCCCCCATCATTGCGGCCATCACCACGTCGCGGCCCGTCCGCAGCCCGCCATCGGTGCGCAGCGTGACCCGTTCGCGCAGGTTGTTCATGGCAAGGACTTGATGCGCCTCTGTCAGCCCCATTTCCCACGGCAGGCCGGCATATTTGATCGACGTCGCCGGAGAAGCTCCGGTGCCCCCGTTGTGGCCAGAGATCAGGATGACATCGGCTTTGGCCTTGGCCACGCCAGCGGCGATGGTGCCGACGCCGCTGGACGACACCAGTTTGACCGTGACCTTGGCACGCGGGTTGATCTGTTTCAGGTCATAGATCAACTGGGCAAGGTCTTCGATGCTGTAGATATCGTGGTGCGGCGGCGGGCTGATCAGCGTCACGCCGGGGGTCGAATGGCGCAGACGGGCAATCAAAGCCGTGACTTTCATGCCGGGCAACTGGCCACCCTCGCCGGGCTTGGCACCCTGCGCGACCTTGATTTCCAGCTCCTCGCAGGCATTCAGGTATTCAGCGGTGACACCGAAACGGCCAGAGGCGACCTGTTTGATCTTGGCCGAAGGGTTGTCGCCGTTCGGTTCGGGCAGAAAATGCGCCGGGTCTTCGCCGCCCTCACCGCTGTCGGATTTGGCGCCGATGCGGTTCATCGCGACGTTCAGGGTCTTGTGCGCCTCGGGGCTCAGCGCCCCCAGCGACATGCCCGGCGTGACAAAGCGTTTGCGGATCGAGGTGATGCTTTCCACCTCCTCGATCGGCACTGCCTTGCCCAAGGGCTTGATGTCCAGCAGATCTCGGATGTGGATGGGCGGGTTGGCCCGCATTGCCGCCGAATACTGCTTCCAGATGTCATAGCTGGCGCGGTCGCAGGCCGATTGCAGCATGTGCATCGTCTGGGCTTCCCAGGCGTGTTTCTCACCCGTGCGGCGGGCTTTGTAAAACCCACCAACCGGCAGAACATCGGTGCCGCCGCGCCAGCCCTTGGCATGCACTTCCTCGGATTCCATCTGGATGCCGGTCAGGCCGATGCCCGAAATGCGGCTGTGCATACCGGGGAAGTATTCTGCGACGATGGCACGCGAAAGACCGACAGCCTCGAAATTCAACCCGCCGCGATAGGACGAGATCACCGAAATCCCCATCTTAGACATGATTTTCAGCAGCCCGGCGTCGATGGCATCGCGGTAGCGGCGCATGGCGTCCAGAAGCGTGCCATCCAGCAGGCCGCGGTTCACCCGGTCCGCAATGCTATCCTGCGCGAGGTAGGCGTTGACCGTGGTGGCACCGCTGGCAATCAACACCGCGAAGTAGTGCGGGTCGATGCATTCCGCAGACCGGGCGTTGATCGAACAAAAGGTCCGCAGACCCTTGCGCGTCAGCCAGGAATGCACCGCGGAGGTCGCAAGGATCATCGGCATCGCCACGCGGTCGTCGCTTTGATGCTGATCGGTCAGCACCAATTGCCCGGCGCCGGACCGAACGGCATCCTCCGCTTCGGCCCGGATGCGTTCCAGACCCTTGCGCAGCGCGTCGGTGCCTGCATCGGCGGCAAAGGTGCAGTCGATGAACGCCACCTGTTCGCCAAAGCGTTTGACCAGAACGTCAAACTCGGCATTGGCAAGAAACGGGCTTTCCAGCACCAGAATCTCGGTCTGGCTGGAGTTCTCGTCCAGCACGTTGCGCAGATTTCCAAAGCGGGTCTTCAGGCTCATCACCCGACCCTCCCGCAAACTGTCAATCGGTGGGTTCGTTACCTGACTGAAATTCTGGCGGAAATAGTGACTAAGCGGTCGATAGACCGACGACAGCACGGCGGCAGGGGTGTCATCGCCCATCGAGGCGATCATTTCCTTGCCGTCCTCGGCCATCGGCGCCAGAACCTGCTCCAGCTCTTCCAGCGTATAGCCCGCCGCGATCTGGCGTTTGCGCAGCTCGGCCCCGGCGAACATCGCGGTTTCCGGCACGTCGCGCAGCAGTTCGTTCAGATCGACGATCTTGCCGACCCATTCGCCATAAGGCTGCGCCCCGGCCAGTTTGTCCTTCATTTCAACGTCGTGATATAGCTTGCCCTCTTTCATATCGACGGCAATCATCTGGCCCGGCCCCAACGCACCCTTTTCCCGCACCGTCGCCTCGTCCACCGGCACCATGCCCGCCTCGGAGCCCGCAATCAGCAGGCCATCCCCGGTGACGACATAGCGCATGGGCCTCAGGCCGTTGCGGTCCAGCCCGCCACAAACCCAGCGGCCGTCCGTCATGGCCAGCGCGGCCGGACCGTCCCATGGCTCCATCACCGAATTGCAATAAGAATACATGTCGGCCCAGGCGCGTGGCATGTTGGTGGTGGCTTTCGACCACGCCTCTGGCACCATCATGGTCTTGGCCATCGGCGCGGTGCGACCGGAACGCACCAGCACTTCAAACACCGCGTCCAGCGCGCCACTGTCAGAGGTGCCAGACGGGATGATCGGCTTGATATCCTCTGCCGCATCGCCAAACGCACTGGACGCCATCCGAATCTCGTGGGACTTCATCCAGTTGACGTTGCCCTTCAACGTGTTGATCTCGCCGTTATGCGCCAGCATGCGGAACGGCTGGGCAAGCCACCATTGCGGGAACGTGTTGGTGGAATAGCGCTGGTGATAGATCGCAAAGGCGGATTCAAAGCGATCATCCATCAGGTCTGGGTAAAACACGGCAACCTGTTCGGCCAGCATCATGCCTTTGTAGATGATCGACCGGCACGACAGGCTGCACAGATACAAACCCTGAATCTGGGCACTTAGAGCCGCTTTTTCGATCCGTCGGCGGATGATGTACAACTCGCGCTCGAACTGTTCCGGGTCGGTGCCGGTTTCACAGCGGATCAGGATCTGTTCGATTTCCGGGCGGGTTGCATTGGCTTTCTCGCCCAGAACGCTCGTGTCCACCGGCACATGACGCCAGCCATAGATGTAATGCCCCATCCGCAGCACTTCGGTTTCCACGATGGTCCGGCAGCGTTCCTGCGCGCCGAAATCGGTGCGAGGCAGGAAAACCTGACCCACCGCAATCAGCTTTTTGGTGTCGGGCTCGTGGCCCGTGCGGCGGACCTGATCGTGAAAAAACTTGATCGGGATCTGCACATGGATGCCCGCGCCGTCGCCCGTCTTGCCATCGGCATCGACCGCGCCGCGGTGAAACACCGCCCGCAGCGCCGCAATGCCGTTTTCCACCACCTTACGCGACGGTTTGCCGGAAATCGCCACGACCAGACCGACGCCGCAGGACGCATGTTCGTCATCCAGCTTGTACAGGCTGTTGGCGTCCATGAAGGCGCGTTTTGCGGTTTCGGCCTCTACCCAGGCTTGGTCATAAACGGTCATGGCGGTTTTCCTTTCGGCAGGCGGCAGAGGTTAACGTGCTGGCGTGAAGGCAGCCGGGCCAAGCGACGGGTTGCCCAGGGACGACATCTGGGCATCGCATTCAAACAGCGGTGTCGTGGCGTCGAACCCCGGCTCTCCGGACAGGATGAACGACACCGGCGCCCCATCAACCGGGGTCCAGGTGCCATCGTCTGCCTCGAATTCGGCGTGGCCGGAAAAGAAGGTGCGCCATTCGGCAGAGATGAATTCATGGCCCTTGGAATGACGCTGGACGATGCCCTTGCCATCGGTCTGTGTGTATTCGAATTCGGTCTGTTGCAGCGTGACACCGTCGATGGTGGCGGTCTTGCCGGTCAGCTTGTCAAATCCCTTGATGACCGTGTGCTCGCCGTTGTCCTTGGTCAGCGCAAAATCGAACGTGTCCAGCCCGGTCGCCAGCAGCCCGGAAAACGAAGCCGGGTCTTTGGGGTCGGCGTCCAGGGTTTCCTTGACGGTCGGGTTGCTTTCGTAGCTTTCCAACCATTGCGTCTCGCTGTCGATGCGCGACAGAAAGAACGGCCCGCTGGCATCGTAATCGGCGCGCCACTGGTCGCCCTTGGCATCTTTTTCGCAGGTGTAGAAATGCGAGACCATGCAGCCGCGCGATTGCACGGTCAGCTTGGCCTTGCAGCCGTCCGGCGCGGTGAAGGTGCCCGCAAAGACCGGGGTGGACAGAAAAAGCAGGGGAACAAGCAGGGCGGTCCGCATTCTGTATCTCTCCAACTAGGTCAGCCTTGCTGACCGTTCATTTCAGATGTCTTGCAAATCTGTCTTCACGCCGGCAAGACGCAAAGAAGACGCGGTCAAGACAGCACAAAATCCCGCTGTGCCATAATCACTCTGCCGCGACTGCGGCCGGTTGGGCCAAGTAGGACAGGATCGCGTCGGCAGCTTCGCGCCCATCGCGGATGGCCCAGACCACCAGACTTGCGCCGCGCACGATGTCGCCGGCGGCATAGACGCCCGGCAGGCTGGTGGAATGGGTGCGGAAATCGGATTTGATGGTGCCCCAGCGGGTGACGGCCAGTTCCGGAACGCCCCACAAGGTCGGAATTTCCTCGGGTTCAAAGCCCAAAGCCTGCACCACCAGATCGGCGGCTTCGGTGTAATCGGCGTCATCGATGACTTCCGGGCTTTGCCGACCAGAGGCGTCAGGGTCGCCCAAGCGCATGCGCTGGACGATGACGCCTTCAACGCTGGTGCCCCCGGTAAACGCCTTGGGGGCGGTCAGCCAGACGAAATCAACGCCTTCTTCTTCGGCGTTCTGCACTTCACGCTGTGACCCCGGCATGTTTGCTTTATCGCGCCGATACAGGCACTTGACCGAAATGGCCCCCTGCCGAATGGCGGTGCGGACACAATCCATCGCGGTATCACCACCGCCGATGACGACCACGCGCTTGCCCGCAGCGTTGAGTTCGCCGCTATCGAAGGCTTCAACATCGTCGCCAAAACTCTTGCGGTTGGAAGCAATCAGATAGTCCAGCGCCTTGACGACACCCTTGGCCCCCACGCCGGGTGCCTGAATGTCGCGGGATTTATAGACGCCGGTGGCAATAAGAACCGCGTCGTGCTGACCCCGGATTGCGTCAAACGACAGGTCCACGCCGACGGCGCAGTTCAGCACAAAGGTGACACCCGCCAGCTCCAGCTGTTCGATCCGCTTCATCACCACCGGCTTTTCCAGTTTGAAACCGGGGATACCATAGGTCAGCAGGCCACCGGCACGGTCATAGCGGTCGTATACCGTCACCTGAATGCCCTGCCGCCGCAGGACATCGGCGGCAGCCAGACCACCGGGACCGGCGCCAATGATTCCAACCGATTCCGGGCGCTCGTGGTGCGGCTTGATCGGCTTGACCCAGCCATTTTCCCACGCCAGATCAGTCAGGTACTTCTCGACAGACCCAATGGTGACAGTGCCGTGACCCGCCTGTTCGATGACGCAATTGCCTTCGCACAGCCGGTCTTGCGGGCAGATGCGGCCGCAGACTTCGGGAAAGGTGTTGGTGGCCTGCGACATCTCGTAGGCCTCTTGCAACCGCCCCTCGGCGGTCAGGCGCAGCCAGTCGGGGATGTTGTTGTGCAGAGGGCAATGGGTCTGGCAATAGGGCACGCCACACTGGCTGCACCGCGACGCCTGTTCCGCGGCCTTGTCGGCCGCGAACTGGCGATAAATCTCGTGGAAATCTTCTGACCGCAAGGTAGCCGGACGCTTTTCGGGCGTCTCCTTACCCAAATGCACGAATTTCAGCATGCGCTGCACGGCCATACCCTACTCTCCACCCCAAAACCCCGGGATCGGTTTAATAGCAAGGGTCAGGGCAGAATAAAAGACAGCAATAGTTACCTATTCGACAGTATTTTTCTGTGTGGCTTCTAGCCGAGGCATATTTTCTTAGAAACTAGGTCAGCTAACGACACCTATCATCTTAAAAGCCAGCATATAGCGCCGCTAGGGCGACCCCGCCCAAGATGATTCGCCACCAGCCGAACAATGCAAAGCTGTGGGTGGACACGTAGCCAAGCAGCCATTTCACCACAATCAGCCCAGAGACGAAGGCAACAACAAAGCCAATCCCGATGTTGGACAAAGCGCCAAAATCCAAATCGTGGCGCGATTTGAACAGGTCAAATGCGACCGCACCCAGCATGGTGGGTAGCGACAGGAAAAACGAAAACTCGGCCGCCGCTCGACGCGAGACACCCAATAGCAGGGCACCGACAATAGTGGCGCCAGAGCGGGAAACGCCCGGAACCAGCGACAGACATTGGAAAAATCCGATGGCAAGGGCCTTGCCGAACGGCACACTCGACGCGTCAGTGACGGTTGGCTCTGGTGCGACGTGATCGACAAACAGCAGGACGATACCGCCCAGGATGAGCATGATCGCGATCAGCTTGGGCGTCTCAAACAGCACGGTCTTTATGTAATCATGCGCCAGAGCCCCAAAGACCATCGCAGGCAGGAAGGCGATCAGGACCGACGTGATGAAACGCTGTGAAGCGGGGTCGCTGAGTGCGGTGGCAAACACATAGGTCAGCTTGCGCCAGTACAGCGCCATGATGGCAAGGATCGGGCCAAGCTGGATGACGATTTCAAAAGTCTTGGAGGATGCGCCAAAGCCAAGGAAATGGGCGGCAAGCAGCATATGGCCCGTCGAGGACACTGGCACAAACTCGGTCAGCCCCTCAATCAGACCGAGCAGGGCAGACCCAATCACATCGTTCATCTGTCAGACCTTCCGCAGGTTTTTCGCCGAATCCTTGATCGCGGCATATTGGCCCGAAGGGCGGAAGCGCCACAGATATTCCGGGATCACAGCACCAAGGTTGGTGGGCGTAATCCCCAGATCGGCAAGGGTTTTCGCACCCGGGGCCACCACGTTATCCACCCGCAGCGACGTGACCTGATCGCGCGTAAGGATGCGGTTCTTGAACAGACCCAGCGTGGCGGCGGACCCCAGCGTGAGGCCGGTGGCCATCACATTGCCGACCCAGAACGGCAGGTTGACGACCAGACGACGGCGCTGGATCACCTTGAGCATCTGGTGAATGAAATCGCTTAGCGGGGCAACATCAGGGCCGCCGAGTTCGTAGATCCCAACAGCTTCGCCGGTGACACCCTTGACGGCAGCAGCAGCCACATCCTCGACGAAGACCGGCTGGAATTTGGTGGTGCCGCCGACCAGAGGCAGGATCGGTCCCATCCGGCTCATCCCGGCAAAGCGATTGAAAAAGCCATCTTCATTGCCGAAAATCACAGACGGGCGCAGGATCATCGCAGTTGGAAATGCGGCCAGCACGGCAGCCTCTCCTTCGCACTTGCTCCGGGAATAATCGCTCTGCGCGGTGACGCTGGCACTGAGAGCGGAGATATGAACCAGAGTTTTGAGGCCAGCAGCGCTGGCAAGACGGGCGATGCGGGCCGGAGCTTCTGCCTGAACTGCGGTGAAATTGTTGGAGCCGCCCTTGTCGAATGTGCCGACACAATTGACCGCAGCATCCGCGCCAGCCAGTGCAGCACGGACAGAGGCATCATCGCGAATGTTGCAGAACACCGGCTCGACCTGGCCCACGGCACCATAGCCACGGGTAAACAACGCCTCATTCGGGCGACGGCAGGCAACGCGGATACGCCAACCCTCTTTGGCCAGACGCTGTGCAATATAGCGCCCGACAAAGCCGGAGCCGCCAAAGATCGTGACCAGCTTGCTCATGGGGAACCCTTTTCGCGCCAACGTTACAGACTGAATAACTTCGCAACGGGCTGCCAGCAAGACCAATCCGGTGCGCGATTTCGCCTGCAAATTTTACGGGCACCCGTTGACACCCCCCGACGCCTTGGCTACATCGCCCTGACGGCACTTGCCCTGGTGGCGGAATTGGTAGACGCGCTGGTTTCAGGTACCAGTGTTGCAAGACGTGGAGGTTCGAGTCCTCTCCTGGGCACCATTACTTCAGAAAACCCCGTCACCGTCATGGTGGCGGGGTTTCTTGTTAAACGCGGTAATGTGCGGGCAGACCTGCGCCGGCCCGTGGCTCGCAGCGTAGGGTCAGGACATCCCAACCACGGCGCCCACGAACAGGGGCTGCCCGTTGCGGCTCAGCTTGATCAGGAGGGCGCCTTTGTCCTTGGCCCCGCCGATCAGCGTGTTCATCTCGGCGGGCGAGGTGACGGCGTGGCCCTCCACTTCCAAAACGATGTCGCCGGGCAGAATGCGGTCGGCGTTCGGGCTGTCGGGCGCAACCTTGCTTACGACGACGCCCGTTGCATCCGTCGGCAATCCGAAGCCGCTTGCCACATCCGGGGTCAACATTTCAACCGTAGCCCCAAGCGGTGTCTGCGTCGCACCATCAGGCGCGGGAACAGCGCTGGCGAGTTTCAGTTTGTCCGGCGTCAGGGTGCCGATGGTCACGGCGATGGTTTGGGATTTGCCGCCACGCAGCACGGTCAGATCCGCGCTTTTGCCAGTGCTGATCGCGGCGATCAGGGTGGGCAGGCCGTGGGTCGCGTCAACTTTGTCGCCATTAACCGCAAGTATCACATCACCGCTTTGTAGTTTGGCCTTCGCGGCGGGGCTGTCAGGCTCGACATTTGCGATGACAGCACCCTGAGCCTGCGGCATGCCAAGCGCCTGTGCCAGATCGGAGGTCACCGGCTGTATCGCCACGCCAAGCCAGCCACGCGCCACGCTGCCATGATCACGAAGTTGCGTCACGATGGTCTGAATCGTCTTGGCCGGAACCGCAAAGCCGATGCCGACCGAGCCACCGTCCGGGCTGTAGATCGCGGTGTTCATGCCGACAACTTCACCAGCCGAATTGAACAGCGGCCCACCGGAGTTGCCCTTGTTGATGGCGGCGTCCGTCTGGATGAAGTTGTCATAAGGCCCCGAGTTGATATCACGGCCGAGGGCAGACACGATACCGGAAGTGACAGTGCCGCCAAGGCCAAACGGATTGCCGATGGCCACAACAGCGTCGCCCACACGCAGCCCTTCGCTGCTGGGGAAGTTGGCAAAGGGAAGGTTTTGTGCCTTGTCCAGTTTGATCAGCGCCACGTCCGTCGCTTTGTCGGTGCCAACAACATGGGCGGTGAATTCGCGGCCATCTTGCAGAGTGACTTTGATTGAGGACGCGCCATCGACGACGTGGTTGTTTGTCACCACCTCACCTGAGGCCGAGATCAGAAAGCCGGACCCAAGGGCATGCATGACGCCATCGGGCGCCGGGCCGTTGCCTGGCAAGTTGTTGGGGTTTTGCTGGCCGAAGCGCCTCATGAATTCGTCAAACGGCGAGGTTTGGCTCGGGACATTGTCGCCGCCTTCACTGAGTTGGCGGCTGTCCTTGGCAGTGACAGTGATAAACACGACTTCCGGAGAGATGCGGGCGACGAGGTCGGCGTATCCGTCAAGCGGCACACCGGCCCAGAGAGGGGTTGCGGCAAAGCCTGACAGTGAGGCGGCGGCGAGCGTGGTCACCAGCAAGGCGGCGCGGAGGCGGGGGGCAAATGGCATGGTCAATCTCCAATTGGGACGCAGCGGTGCGTCTTGATCAGAGAAAGATGGGGTGCGTCCCTGTCGCACGGTTTTCGAAATCCTTACGAATCTGTAAGCTAGCGGTTTTGTGATCCAGCTCATCCCTGTGGGCTGAAGGGAAAATTGCGGATGCCTCACAAATCCCCAATATGCAGGCAATCTCTGCGCCATGACTGCCGTTAACCCTGCTTCGAAACGATGACAGGTCTGTGATCAGGACTGCTATGCCCCTCTCGGCATCCTTTGGCCAGCGCCAGTGGGGGTGCGTTGGATTCTTTCACAGTTAGCTGCGGTGCCGCGGTGCAGATGTCACCGCGGGATCTTCCAGCTAACGCATTCCAAAAGCCGCACACGGCGCAAGTTGCGACCGCGCCGCCGATTTGGCGCGTGTTGCATAGGAAAAGGCCGGTCAAGAAGACCGGCCTTCTGGTGTTTGGCGGGGTGGGATTAGACGCTGCCAAGCACCTGCATCGCGGCAGTTTTCTGGTCAGCCACAGCGCCGCCTTGGTCAAAGATTGCCGTCAGCTTTCCGACCTGATCGAAACTGAGTGAGCCCAACGCGGGCGCGGTCAGGCCGAGGTCAGTCAACTTACTGTCAATTTCTTTTTCAAGCTGAATGACGCCGGGGTTGGTCAAGACCACACTGCCTGGGGTGTCGAAGCTGGCGAAAATCGCCTCCGCCGCCTGTTTGGGTTTTTCGAGTGTATTGTCTTTCTTGTGCCGGTGGAAAACGTCCAGCAAATGCTGCACCTGATCTGCGTTCAGCTTGTCAAGCCCGGCGTAAGTCAGTTTGACGCGCTTCATGTCGGCTTTGAGTTCGGTCATCATCGCGATGCCTTCGGCGCTGTTCATCGCGACCCTCGAGGGGTGCACCGATGCGTCGATCAGATGGGTGGCCTGCTCATTTTTGCTGGCGGCAGATTCTTGACTGTCCAGAATGCCCGTCAGCTGGTCAATTTCGACCATCGTCAACTTGCCCAGATCGTCGGTTTTGACGTGCAGAGCCACAAGGCCGGCATTCACGGAGTCCCGCATCTGGGTGTATTCGGGGGGTGCCGCAAACGCGGAGGTTGACGTCAGAAAGGCAGCGGTAACGCTGGCGAAAATCACTGCAGAGAGGGTCGAGGCGCGTTTCATGTCGAATTTCCTTGTTCATGTTCAGGCAACGTCGCTGTTGCATGAAGCTTGAATGACAGCACAACTTGTCGTCGGCCTGCCCTCAGTCTTACAGGAATGTCAGAAATGGAATTTCGGCGGCAAAGCGCCATGATGGCAGGGGCAAGCAGGGGAAAAAAGAAGGCCGACCCTTGTGGGTCGGCCTTGCCGGGTCGCTGCTGAACGCGTCAGTTTACCGTCAGAACCGCCATCGCAGACGTTTTTTGCTCGGCTTCGGTGCTGCCCTGCTGGTCAAAGATCGCAGTCAGTTTGCCAACTTGCGCAAGCGTCAGCATGCCGGGGGCGGGCGGCGTGATACCAAGCGCGGCAAGTTTGGTGCTGACCTGCATTTCAAGCTGCACTACGCCTGCATTGTCGGACGGCACGTCGGTTTGCTTGCCGATCGCGATGATGATCGCCTCGGCTGCCTGTTTTGCGGCCGGGTCATCGGACTTGTTCGCTTCGAACACTTGGGACAGCTGCAAGACCTGATCGGCGGTCAAGCCTTCGAGGCCAGTGTATTTTACGCCGACGCGATCAAGGTTGGACTTGAGCATCTTGAGCTGTGCCATGCCCTCAGGGGTTTTTGTGGCGTCGGCAGGCGGGTTGACGGCAATCTCGATCACGTTTTTCGCTGCCTGCGACTTGGCCTGATCAGTGTCGCCATTGTCCAGAATCGCGGCAAGTTTGGAAATTTGCGCCATTGACAACTGATCGAGGTTGTCGGTGTTGACCTGCAAAGTGGATAATCCGGCTTTGACCGATTGCTGGATCTGGGTAAATTCGGCCATCTGGGCCGGGGCAGCGGTGCCCATAAGGCCAGCCAGTGCGCCAGCGATCAGCAGGGTCGAAATCGTTGTAAGAGGTGGTTCGGGAAAACTGAACAGTTGGGATAAGTGGATTTTCCGCGCAACAACGGCATGATTGCCGCATGCGAGGAGATGACCATGACGAGACGACCGCGCCGGAACCACAGCCCGGCATTCAAGGTGTGAGGAGGA
>JANYFE010000092.1 GCA_025362795.1 Rhodobacterales bacterium
CGATCCTCAAGATCAACATAGCTGAACAGCGATCCGCTCTTCTCATCCGTCCCGCGCATCATCATCCCCGCAGTTGTCCTGCCAAGGGTGAATCATGTTCCTCAAACCGCGTCGAGGGCAGACTTTTTCAGCAGCCTGCTAAACCCCACCGAGGCAGACGCCGCACTAGATCGACTGATACGGAAGGCAAAGACTAATCCTCCGTCGCCGCGTTGATGCGGCGTTTCCAGTATATCCTGTTTTCTGCAACTGAGTTGGAATTAAGCAGCTCCAAAAGACGCGAAGCGGGTGCCACTATTCCCATACCGACCGGGATACGGTCACCAGCATAAGCAAGCGGTTTATCCCATGAGTCAGACCACACCCCAAGAAGCCTTAAATCTGGGGTGTGGGTGGTGATAATTCTTTCACCGCCATCATCGTTTGTAGGAACTGTAAGTTCTAGCCCCTGCCGCACAAATACGGGCGCGCCGCTAAGACCCTTGAGGTTTGATATCTCGATCAGATACCCCTCTATCTCAATAACTTGGCCGTTGCGAGAAACATCAATAAGCTCTTTTGAGTCCGCCATCGCAGCGATGTGCCCAGTATGCACTACGGCGATATTTCGCGCTTTCCCCGTGTGGTGATTGAATAGGCCGATTACATGGCACATATCTCCACAACCCGCCTCGCTAGCAGCATCAGTTACCCTCTTGACTAGCGCACTAGATCGCAGCGCCACTGCAACTACTCCCTGGTTTGCCAAATCCCACGGGAATGGCATGACGGCGATATCAACTGACACCTCAGGATGAGAGAACCAAACAAAATTGGGATCATCGTTTTGAGGATCAATGTGGAATGCTCCGGACCTGCCATCTTGGTCATTAAAGCGAACCAAGTGCGGACAATCATTTAATCCCACGGAAACATGCTTGGCTGTAACAAGGTAGAGCATACCGTCATGCTCAAGAATAAACGCTGTTCCGTGAACATTCAGGCTTTTGGCGTCACCAGTGCAGATGAACCCAACGCAAGACAGCAGGTCGAAAGCCACTCTCATTGGGTTACCGTAAGTGCCGCGCAGCCTGTACGTGCCTTTTCCAAGCGCGAATCCTCGCCGAAGTGCTAGACTACCCATCTAACATACCCCTTGCGAAAGGGTACGGGAAGTACGATATCGCCAAATTTTTTCGAAAAAATTTGGGCGCGGACCTGTCGGGGTGGCGCTTGCGGAGGTGTCGGTGCCTCCGGCGGGGATATTTATGGACAGATGAAATGGGGTTGGGGTTGACTTGGGGGCTTGGCGGCGTTCTATCGGCGCGGACTGGAATTTGCCCTTGAAAGGGGTCGAAGATGCACGCCTATCGCAGCCATAAATGCGCCGATCTGACCGTGGCGGAGGTTGGCCAGACTGTGCGCCTGTCCGGCTGGGTCCACCGGGTGCGCGATCATGGCGGCGTGCTGTTTGTCGACCTGCGCGACCATTATGGCATCACACAGGTGATTGCGGACAGTGATAGCCCCGCCTTTGCCGATATCGAGAAGGTTCGGGCGGAGTGGGTGGTGTGCATCGACGGGCGGGTGAAGGCGCGGGATGCTTCGCTGGTCAACCCCAAGCTGCCGACGGGCGAGATCGAGGTTTATGCGACCGGGCTGACCGTGCTGGGTGAGGCGGCGGAATTGCCGATGCCGGTGTTTGGCGATGTGGACTACCCGGAGGAAACCCGGCTGACCTACCGCTTTCTGGATCTGCGGCGTGAGAAGTTGCATCGCAACATGATGCTGCGCTCGAACGTGGTCCGGTCGATCCGCAACCGGATGTGGGATCAGGGGTTCAACGAGTTTCAGACGCCGATCATTACGGCTTCCTCGCCTGAGGGCGCGCGGGATTTTCTGGTGCCGTCGCGGTTGCATCCGGGGAAATTCTATGCCCTGCCGCAGGCACCGCAGCAGTTCAAGCAGTTGATCATGGTCAGTGGGTTCGACCGCTATTTCCAGATCGCACCCTGTTTCCGCGATGAAGACCCCCGCGCCGACCGTTCGCCCACCGATTTTTACCAGCTTGATATCGAGATGTCCTTCGTCAAGCAGGAGGATGTCTTTGCCGCCGTGCAGCCGGTGTTGCAGGGGATTTTCGAGGAATTTGCGCCGGGCAAGAAAGTGTCCGCCGACTGGCCGCTGATTGCCTATCGGGATTCGCTGAAATGGTATGGGTCGGACAAGCCGGACCTGCGCAACCCGATCCGGATGCAGGATGTGTCGGCGCATTTCGCGGGGTCGGGTTTTGCGATTTTCGCCAAACTGCTGGAGCAGGAGGGGACGGAAATCCGCGCTATTCCGGCACCGACCGGGGGCAGTCGCAAGTTCTGTGACCGGATGAACGCATTCGCCCAGAAGGAAGGGCTGCCGGGGATGGGGTATATCTTCTGGCGGGACATGGCGTTGACGCGAGATAGCGTTTCGTCTGAGCACTGGGATGAGTATGTCGAAGTCGCTGGTTCTCAAGGATTTACTATTGATGATTTAGGTGGCGTGTCGAAGCCAGGTGCAGATGGCAAAATGCCAATCATGGGTGCAGGTCCACTGTCCAAGAACATTGGGCCAAAACGTACCGAGGAGCTTCGCTTAAAGCTTGGCCTCGGCCTTGGCGACGCCGCGTTCTTCCTTGGTGGCAAGCCTGAAACCTTCGAGGCCACGGCTGGCCGCGCGCGCAACGAGATCGGCCGGGAACTCGGCCTGACCGAGACCGACACGTTCCGCTTTGCCTGGATCGTCGATTTCCCGATGTACGAGAAAACCGACGAGGGCGGCATCGACTTCAGCCACAACCCGTTCTCGATGCCGCAGGGGGGGCTGGAGGCGCTGATGGGCGATCCGCTCAAGGTCTATGCCTATCAATACGACCTGGCCTGCAACGGCTATGAGCTGATCAGTGGCGGGATCAGGAACCACAAGCCGGAGATCATGTATAAGGCGTTTGAACTCGCGGGCTATCCGAACAGCGAGGTGGACAAGCGGTTCGGCGGCATGGTCAAGGCGTTCAAATACGGCGCACCGCCCCATGGCGGCTGTGCGGCGGGGATCGACCGGATCGTGATGCTGCTGGCCGATGAGGCGAACATTCGCGAGGTGATCATGTTCCCGATGAACCAGCGCGCCGAGGACTTGCTGATGGGTGCGCCAAGCGAACCTTTGGCCAAGCAGTTGCGCGAGTTGAACCTGCGGGTCGTGCCCAAGGAATAGCCGCGCTTGTCAAAGCAATGAGCAAAGATCACACTCCCAGGGTTCGCCTTGGGAGTTTTTTTGTGTCTGACCGCCGATGATACCGCCGCTTTACACAGCTTCGGCCCCGGTGTTCCGGCACTATCTGGGGCAGGCGATGCAGATGATTGAAAAGGCCGGGCCAGAGGCGATGGCGGCGCGGGTCGCGGATTCGTATCCTGCTGGCCAGCAGTTTGCCACGGCGGCGGGGTTTGCGATGCGGGTGGCCTGCCCTTTGGCGGGGCGCGAGGTGCCGGATTTGCCGCAGGCTTTGGCGCCGCGCCTGGCGGTGGTGCGGGCGACTTTGGGGGCGCTGCGGCCGGATGATTTTCGCGGCGCAGAGACGCGGCGCTATGTCCACAAGGCGGGGATGGCAGAGCTGGACCAGAGCGCCGAAGATTTCCTGCACCTTTACGGGTTGCCGAATTTCTTCTTTCATCTGACGATGGGCTATGCGGCGCTGCGGGCGGCGGGGGTCGATCTGGGCAAGGCGGATTTCGACGGGTTCCACGCCTATCCTCCGGCGTTTCATGCCGACGACTGAACTGGACCTACCGGCGGCGGCTTGCATTCGCGCCTTGGCCGGGCATAGTCGCGGGCAAACTGGGGGGATGCACGGTGGACGCGAAGGCAGTGGGTGAACTGGTGACGGGCTGGCAGGTGCCGCGGCGACCGAGCGGCGCGGTGATGGAAGGACAGGTTGTGCGACTGGAGGCGATGGACCCCGATCTGCACGCCGCCGATCTGTACCGCGCCTATTGCGGCCATGATGCTTTGTGGGACTATATGCCCTACGGGCCATTTTCGTCGGCGTCGGCCTATCACCGCTGGGCCAAGGACAGCGCCTGCGGGGCCGATCCGCAGTTCTATGTGATCCGCCAAATCGACAGCGGCCATTGCGGCGGGGTGGCCAGCTATTTGCGGATCACGCCGGACATGGGGTCGATCGAGGTTGGCCACATCAACCTGGCACCAGAACTGAGCGGCAGCCGCGCGTCGACCGAGGCGATGTTTCTGATGATGGACTGGGCGTTTGCGGCGGGCTATCGGCGCTATGAATGGAAATGCAATGCGCTGAACCTGCCGTCGCGGCGGGCGGCGCAGCGGCTGGGGTTTTCCTATGAGGGGGTGTTCCGGCAGGCGGCGATTGTGAAAGGACGCAACCGGGATACCGCGTGGTTCGCGATCATCGACCAGGAATGGCCCGCGCTGCGCGAGGCCTATGCGGCGTGGCTGTCGCCGCGGAACTTTGATGCGGCGGGGCGGCAGCGGGAAAACCTGGCCGATCTGACCAGGCTGGTGCGGCCCGGATCGGACCCGATGTTGGCGGCGGGCTAAACGGGTCTGGCGGTGCGGTGTCATGGGCGCCGTGTGCGGTCCGTATGACGCGCCGCACCGGTTGCCAGCGCCACATCGGATCATCAGGCACCGATCACCGCGACGGGGCTCAATCGGGCAGCACCTGTGCCAGAATACGCGGGATGTGTTGCCTGACCTTGAAAAAACCCGCAGTCGCGTGGGGCCAGATGGCGCTATCCCACTCCCGCCGCCATTCACACAAGGTAATCCCCTTGGTGGCAAGGTGTGGTGCGGCCTGTTGCAGCCAGTCGTGCAGCGGCCCGCGGGTGACATAGGGCGTGACAATCTGTGTCACACCGGCGTGGGCCGCCCATTGTGCCAGAGCTTCGGGATGGTCGGCCCGCAGGGGCACCGCTGCCAAGGCCAGCCGCGTCGCTGCATCGGCCAATGCCTCCGCTTCGAACTGCGCGACGCCCTTTGCCACGGCCAGAGGCGAGCGCAGATGACTGGCGGCGAGTGTGGCGGTGGTGCGGAGATCGAGGCTGGCCAGGTCAAAGTCTTCGACGCGGCAATCCTCATCCGTGATCAGCAAGGCGGTCGGTTGCCCCGGTTTGGGAGTCGTGAACCGACGCAGGGGCAGAACGGGGGGCAGGCCCTCTGGTTCAGTGGCCTCAAGCCCCTGTGCCACCGGGTCCAGATCGCCGGGGCCGAGGGCAAAGCGCCCGCCGGTGAACGTGGCGATGTTGTCGGCGCGGGCGGGATAGGGTTTGCCGCGGGTGTGCAGGCCCGCCACCCAGCGCCAGCCCAGCGTGTTCGAGGCCGCATCGCCGTCCAGGAGGTGACGGAAAAAGAAATCCGCGCCCAGCCGCCACGGCAACCCCAGCGTGAAGATCCAGATCGAGGCGAACCACATCCGCGCGTGATTGTGCAGATAACTGGTCGCCACCAGCTCGGTGGCCCAGGCGTCAAAGCAATCCAGCCCCGTCAGACCCGCCATCGCCTGTTCGACATCGCGCCGCAAGCGGCGGTCACGGTCGAGCGTGGCCAGATCGCTGGCAAGCCCCAGCGCATATTGCGTCCAGACTTGCGGACGCCGCTCCAGCCAACCCTTGAAATAGCCGCGCCAGATCACCTCTTCGACAAACTTTTCTGCAGACCCGGGTCCATGCGTCCGCAGGGCGGTAGCGACCAGTTCCTGTTCTGTCACCAGCCTGCGCCGGATGTAGGGCGATAGGCCGGACACTGACCTGTGGCCGTCCGGCCCGTGGTCGTAGTTGCGCCCGCTGGCATAGTGCTGCCCCATCAACGGCAGAAATGCCTGCATCGCGGCCAAGCCATTGGCGCGGGTTCCGGTAAAGGTGTGGGGCATCGCAATCGCTTCCATTTGTGCGCCCGGTCAGGTCAATTCAGGCGCGTCGGGCAAGGCGGCCGCTTTGGGCCAGGCCGGCAATCCCGACAGAAAGGCAGCGGCAGAGTGTGTGATCGCGGCCCGCTGCTCTGGCGGCATTTTAGCCAGCGTCCGGTAGGGCAGGGCCATACGCGGGTTCGGTGACAGGATGGCGGCGTTTTCGATCAGGAAATTCCAGTAGAGGTAATTGAACGGGCAGGCCCTGGCACCAAGTTTGATCTTGGGATCAAAGGCACAGCCTTTGCAGTAATCCGACATGCGGTCGATATAGGCACCCGAGGCGGCGTAGGGTTTGGACCCCAGCCGCCCGCCATCGGCATGCATCACCATTCCGTGCACATTGGGCAGTTCGACCCAGTCATAGGCGTCAGCGTAGACCGCCAGATACCATTCTTCGATCTGGGCCGGGTCCACCCCGGCCAGCAGCGCGAAATTGCCCGTCACCATCAGGCGCTGGATGTGGTGAGCATAGGCGTGGCGCCGGGTGGTGCCGATACAGTCCGCCATGCAGCGCATGGGTGTCTGACCTGTCCAGTACAGGGCGGGCAGGTCGCGCGTGGCGTTCAGGTGATTGGTCTGTGCATAGCCTGGCATCTCCGTCCAGTAGACACCCCGCACAAATTCGCGCCAGCCAAGGATCTGGCGGACAAAACCTTCCACCGCATTGATCGGCGCGTCGCCGGCCAGATAGGCGGCCTCGGCGCGGGTGCAGACCTCGCGCGCGGTCAGCAGGCCGCAGTTGAGATAGGGGGAGATCAGGCTGTGATACAGGAAATCCTCGCCCGATTTCATCGCGTCTTGATAGTCGCCAAAGTTCGGCAGGCAATCGGTGATGAAATGGTCCAGAGCCTGCAAGGCGTCAGCACGGGTGACGCCCCAACCGAACGGCCGCAGATCACCGAAGTGGTCGCCAAAGCGGGCCGCCACAAGGGTCAGCACGTCGCGGGTGATGGCATCGGGGGCAAACCGTTGCCGGGCTGGCGGACGCAGGCCACGCGGCAAGGATTTGCGATTTTCGGGGTCAAAGTTCCACTGGCCGCCCTCTGGGCCGCCCGCGCGCATCAGAATGCCGGTGCGGCGGCGCATCTCGCGGTAAAAGAATTCCATCCGGCCGGTCTTGCGGGCCTTGGCAAGGGCCGCGAATTCGGCCCGCGCACAAAAGAACCGATCATCAGCACGGATGTCCACCGGGCAGTCCAGGGCGTCGGCCCAGCCCCGCATCATCTGCCAGACCCGCCATTCGCCCGGTTCGGTGATCACGATAGATGCGGGCGCATGGCGCAGAACTGCGCGGGCCAGTTCCCCGCTAAAGCTGTGGCTGTTGGCCGGATCGTCAAGCGTCACATAGTCGACGCGGATCCCTTCTGCCCGCAGGCTTTCGGCAAAGTGGCGCATGGCGGACAACAGAAAGGCGATCTTTTGCTGGTGATGGGGCACGTAGCGCGCTTCGGCCGCCACCTCGACCATCAGCACGACATCGCGGCCGGGGTCGATGTCTGCCAGCGCGGACAGATCACGGGTCAGCTGATCCCCCATAACGAAGCGCAGCCGGGTCTGGGTCATGGTTGCGCCCGTGGTCGATCGCGCTTCTCGGCACTGCGGCAACGGTCCGAGCAATGGGTCACATGATCCCAGTCACGCGCCCATTTCTTGCGCCAGGCAAACGGCAGGCCGCAGACCACGCAGGTCTTGGTCGGAAGGTCGGATTTCTTGCGCCTCTTGGGCATGAGGTTCACTTGCAGGTCAAAGACCGGTTCACCCTGCTGCGTGGCCGGGGCAATCCATTGATTAGGGCATATGGAGCGATTGCATCCGGCGGCCAGGGGGTCACGCGATACGCGTTGCAAGAGCATCGGCGGAGGCCAGATCATCGATCAACTCTTGTCGGGCGCGATCCCGGCTTTGGGGATCGGCGAGGCGCAGGATATGCGCCGGATGCCACGACACCAGAACCGGCCCGTCATGCAGGCCGGTTTCTGTTGTGCCGCGCCGGGCGGCCAACGGGGCGGCGTTCCCGGTCAGGGCAAACGCCGCTGCAGCGCCCAGCGCCAAAGTCATGCGCGGGGCGATGAAGGCAAGCTCCAGACCCAGCCACCAGCGGCACTGTTCAATCTCTGGCCGGTCGGGTGTTTGGTGCAGACGCAGTTTGCCGCGCGAGGTAAATTTGAAGTGTTTGACCGCATTGGTCAGCCAGACTCTTTCCGACGCAACGCCCGCCGCCGCCATCGCCGCCCCCAGCATTTGACCCGCCGGGCCGACAAAGGGGCGGCCGGACAGATCCTCTTGGTCGCCCGGCTGTTCGCCCACAATCATCAGGCGGGCATCTGCGGCCCCGGTGCCCCAGACGGTCTGGGTCGCTGCCTCGCACAGGGCACAGCGGCGGCACTGCAGCGCGGCGTCGCGGGCCTCGGCCAGTGTTGCGGGCAGCAGAGGGGCCTGCGCCATCGCGGCGCGGTAGCGGGTGGAGATTGCCGCAGCGCCCGGTCGGGCCGGTGTGGCACCCGCCGCACGCATGCGCTGCACCCGGGCCTCGGCGTCCTTCAGCATTTCAGGGATCAGTCGGGTCTCGGGCAGGTTCTTCCAGTATTTCTTGGGCATTTCCGATTGCATTGCGTGCAGTTTGATGCGGGCCGGGTTGAAAATATTGGCAAAATAGGTGGCCCAAAGACCCTCTGACGCATCCTCGGGCAGATCGGGTCTTGCGGCTGCGGGGCCGAAACTGAGAGAGCCGCCCTCGAACTGCGCGGTCAGGCGCGGGGTGGCGATCAGCCAGTCCATATCGCCAAAACGTTTGGCAAAAAAGGAGCTGCCCGGTTCCAGCGTGTTGTGTTCGGGTTCAAACCATGCGGCAAAGCGGCGGCGTGGGCTGGTGGCGGAACCATCGCTGGGGCATTCGCGGAACCGGACAAAAGCGTGCATCTTGTGGATGTCGCGGCCAACGCCCTTGGTCAGCAAGTGCAGCCGGCGCCCCAAGGGATCGGCCTGTGACAGGGGCATGCCGTCATGGCGGTCGATCCGCCACAGCGCCTGATACAGCCGCGCAAACCGCGCGGGGTCGGAATGCCAGATCACCGACCCCGCGAGTTTCACAAAGGCTTGCGGCACCAGCACCTGATGCGGTCCGGGATCAGCGGGCAGCGCTGTGGCGGCAAAAAGCCCGCCGTCGCCTGTCCAGTCGATCTGATCGGGTGGGATGCGGTGCGACATCGCCAGGCGGGCGGCGGTGCGCCACGCGTCAAACGTGCCGCGGTCGGGCAGGGCGACGGCAAAGGTCATATCAGCGTCAGTTGCACGGGCGCAGGGGCAAAGCGGGCGCGCAGGTCGGTGCTGTCGGTCATGGCACCGGGCGTCCAGCCGGGCAGACTGATAAAAGCCTTGGCCTTTTTCATCAGCGCCCCGATGCGGACCAGATCTTCATAGCGCAGGCTGCGGTTTCTGCGGGCGGTGATGATGCGGTCAACGGTGCGGGTGCCAAAGCCGGGCACGCGCAACAGCATTTCGCGTGTGGCGGTGTTCACGGCCAGCGGGAACAGACCCCGATGCTGCAAGGCCCAGGCCAGTTTGGGGTCAAGGTCAAGGTCCAGATGGCCCGCAGTGGCCCCGGTTGCGATCTCTGCCGCGCTGAACCCGTAAAACCGCAAGAGCCAGTCGGCCTGATACAGCCGGTGCTCGCGCAGGAGGGGCGGCTGGATCAGCGGCAGCGCCGCCGAGGCATCGGGAATCGGCGAGAAGGCCGAATAATAGACCCGCCGCAGTTTGTAGCCGGTATAAAGCCGGGTCGCACTGTTCAGAATAGTGACATCGTCGGTGCCGTCGGCGCCAATGATCATCTGCGTGCTTTGCCCGGCGGGCGCAAAGCGTGGGGGCTTTTTGCCAGTGTGGGACACATCTTTGGCGGCTTCGCCTTCCAGCCGCACCTGAGCCATTGTGGCGCGGATGGTTTCGGGGCGTTTTTCCGGCGCGAATTTGCGCAACGAGGCGTCTTGCGGCAATTCCACGTTGATCGACAACCGGTCGGCATAAAGCCCCGCCGCCCGGATCAGGTCTGGCGCGGCATCGGGGATGGTCTTCAGATGGATGTAGCCGCGAAAGTCGTGATCTTGCCGCAGCGTCTGCGCGATGCGGACCATGTCGGACATGGTCTGATCTGGCGAGCGGATGACGCCCGAGGACAAAAACAGGCCTTCGATGTAGTTGCGCCGGTAAAATTCCAGCGTCAGGGAAACGACTTCTTCCACTGAAAACCGCGCACGTTCGACGTTGGAGGACACCCGGTTGATACAATAGGCGCAGTCGAAGATGCAGAAATTGGTCATCAGAATTTTCAGCAGCGAAATGCAGCGCCCGTCCGGCGTATAGGCGTGACAGATGCCGCTGCCGCCCGAAGAGCCGAGGCCGCCCTTGCGGGAATCGCGTTTCTCGCCGCCCGACGAGGCGCAAGAAGCGTCGTATTTCGCGGCATCCGAAAGGATCGCGAGTTTATCCTGCAGTGTCAGCTTTACCATGCACCTTCATGTAGTGTTCTGCATATGTTCGTCAATGCGCCCTCGACCGGGAAGCCGTTTCTTAGGCGCAGATCGGCTGCGGGCTTGGGGGTGCCGGTGTTTCGCAAAGATGGAGCAGGATAAATTCCGAAATTTTCAGGCCGGGGGGAGCGCCGTGCGCGCAAGATGGCTGAGTTCGGGCAAAGTCAGACTGGCATCCGCGCTGTGCACCCAATCCAAAAAGGCCTGCACCCGATGTTGGATTTTGACCGCGTGATTTTGCGCGATATCGCTGACCCGGTGGTTCAGGAAAGGATTGTCAAAGCGTTCAACGGTTTCAATGGCATAGCGGGCGGCGGCTTCGGCCATTCCGTGAACCGCAAAGCCCGGCACGACCTCATCCTGGTAAAGTCGCAGCAGCTTTTCGCGAGTCTCTGGCACCGCGAGCAGTTCGCGCACCGTTGCGGCGTCGGGACCGTGATGTTCAAGCCACCGCGCTGCCAGCCAGGTGTGGCCCAGGTTCAAGATGTGCAGTTTCAGCCGCAAGAAAGGCGTCAGATCGTCGGTGTAAATCACGCTGGGATGGCGGAACGGCGCGATGAAGTCCGGGACGCGTTCGATGGCCCAGAGCGCGTAGGGCTCGGCAACAGCGCCGATCGGTTCCAGCGGTTGCGACACGATGCGGTCAACCAGCGTGTTGCACAAGGTGACGGACCCTTGCAGCCAGTCCAGAAAGTCATCGGAAACGTTCCAGATGAGGGCGAGGTCCGTCACGACCCGACGCAGTTCCCGTCCGTTGCCCGGGACAAGTTCGCAAGGCAGGATCAGCAGGCGCGCCGCACCCCGCGCGTGACGGACCTGCAAAAGCCGCAACAATTTGGCGGGAAAGCTGACAGGAACCGCGCCAACGTCTGGCGGCGTCCGATCCCTTGCGTCGACCAGATAACCCAGCTCTCCGGTGTTGCAGATCACGATGTCGGTCTGGTGGGCAAAGATCCGTTCCAGGTCCGGCCAGTCGTGCTGCGCTTCGATGGCTTTTGCCACGCTTTTCACGCGGACCTCGTGATCGACGGTATGTCCCGCCGAAACGCCCCTGATCCTGACCGGAAAGCCGGCAGAGTCGGCAAAGGCCTGGATGCGGCCCGCGCGTTCGGTTCCGGCGGTGGTTTTCACGACGGTGATCGGGCCGATGTCCTGCCCGGCCTCACGCGCCTCGTGGATGAAAAGATCGGCATGGGCCTGAAGGAAACGGCTGGTGCCAAACTGAAGGATGCGCGCTGTCATTCAGTCAAATCCCACCATAGCTTTGATCAACCCGGTCTTGTCGGCGGCCCAGCGTGGCAAATCCGTGGCGACCTGCCGCAGCGTCGTGCGATGGGTGATCAGGCGGCCAACATCCACCTGGCCGTCGCGGATCGCCGATATCACATGGTCAAAATCGGTTTGGGTGGCGTTGCGGCTGGCCAGCAGCGACATTTCGCGACGGTGAAACTCTGGATCGTCAAAGCTGATGCGGGCCTTCAGCAGACCTACCAGCACCAGCACACCGCCGTGGCCGACATGGGCGAAACTCGCCTCCATCGAGGCCTGATTGCCGGTCGCGTCAAAGACCACGTCAAACCCGTCGCCCGAGGTCGCATCGGCCAAGGTTGCGGCGATGTGTTCATCAGCTTGCATCACCTCGGTAATGCTGGTTGCGGCGGCCACCAACGCAAGGCGGTCGCGGTCGCGGTCGATGATCGTGACCTGTCCACCCGCGATCCGGGCGAACAGCGCGGCACCGATCCCGATCGGCCCCGCTCCGACAACAAGAACACGGGCATTGGGGGCGACGCCACCGCGCCTGACGGCATGGGCGCCAATCGCCAGAAATTCGACAGAGGCCGCCTGATCCGCCGTCAAACCATCGGCCCGGATCAGGTTGCGGACCGGCAGGTTCAGCAATTCGGCCATGCCGCCATCCCGGTGCACGCCCAGCACGGCAATTTTCATGCAGCAGTTTGGTTTGCCGATGTTGCAGGCATGGCAGTCGCCACAGGCGATGTAGGGGTTGACCGCGACGAGTTGACCGACGGTCCAGCCGCTGCCTTCGGGGGCAGTTTCGATGACGCCGGAGAGTTCATGGCCGATCACCCGCGGATAGTTCAGAAACGGATGCTGGCCGGAATAGATGTGGTAGTCCGTCCCGCAAATTCCGGCGCGGCAAAGGCGCAGTTGCACCTGATCGGCACCGACAATCCCGACCGGGCGGGGTTCGACCGCAATCTGATGGGGTGCGTTACATACGACAGCTTGCATCGTGGCAGCCATTGCCGACCTCTTTCCAGACATTCCAATCGCCCGTTTGCGCCGCCGATGAACGTGCCAAACAGGGTTTGTCCGGCGACCCGTGCCCCGCTATCGCGGTGATCTTGGCAACCTTGCCCGCGGCAAGCGCGGGACGGCAAGGCAAATCAGTCGCGGGATACGCGGATCTTGTACCACCTGAGTTGCGCGAGAGCGTGGACTAGGACAGGCCGGCAAAAGGCGCGCGCCAAGCCGCGATCTGGTCAAGCTGGTTGGACAGGCGCTGAACCTCGGGGTAGTCGGACAGCGGCAGGCCGGCCTTGGCGGCATAGGGCAGCACGAAAGCCACGCGGAAATCGGCAAAGCTGAGTTTGTCGGCGATCAGCCACTGTCGGCCCATGAGCATTTCGTCAAGCATTTTGGCATGGCGCCGAAAGTTTTTCATGTGTTTGGCCATGACTTCCTGCGGTTCGCGGTGTTCGGTGAATGTCGGCTTGACGATATTCTCGAAGTAAAACTCCGAGCAGGGCGGGCCGAAATGGTCGTGGGTCCAACTGAGCCATTTCAGCAGATCCGGCAGATCATCGGCTGCGGGCCACAGGTCAGACTTCGTGATCTGGCACAGCCGGGCGGCGATGGCATCGGCTTCCCACAGCGGCGCACGACCCTCTTCAGCCAGGATCGGCACCGACGCGTTCGGGTTCAGGGTGACGAAGAACCGCGTGTGATCGGGGTGCTTGGGGGTCGAAAAGATGAAATCGACCGCGGCCCCGGTGTAGCGCGCGACGGCCACCGTGAGGCGGGGATTGGAGTTGTGGGAGTAGTAGAGTTTCATGGTCTGCCTCCTCATCTGGCGCGGCGACCCGGGTCGAGAAGGCTGACAACCGCCAGCACGGCGGCGCCGCCAAGCCAGGCGTAGAGGCCGGGACCGAAGGTGCGGGTGATCTGGTTGAGCATCGACTGCCAGTCGTCCAGCCGGAACTGTGGCAGGCCGATCCGTGCGGCGGCACTTTGGCCGCGATAGATGCCATAACCAAAAAGTGCCAGCGGCACGGCACCGGTCAGAAGGGCGAGGAGCTTGGTTTCGATGCCCAGGATGCAGGTGACGACAAGCAACGCGGCAAGGGCGAACGAGGCGGTGAAGGCCCAGATTTCAGGCGGTGATTGTTTCAGGATATCAAGGGCCTGATCAGGTTTGATTTGCCTGATGATGTCCCACGGGACCAGCGTGTTGCCAAGGGCTGTGGCAAGCCAAGGCAGGAACAGGCTGACCAGCATCGCGGCGGCGAGAAGAAGGACGAGCGGTTTGAAGGCCATGCGGCAGTCCTTTGCGGTTTGCCGCGAGTCTAGGGGCGCCTGCGGCGGTGGGCAAGTCTGAAGCGGCGGCTTGTTGCATTGAACACCGGGGGTTTTACACCCCCGGACCCCTGTAGAGTATTTGTGAAAAGGTAAGGGAAAATTTTGGGACCGATATACTAACTAGCCACTCTTGTTGAAGGCCTTGAACCTAGCGGACTGACCTGAGCCCCATTTCCCATTCGATTTTGCGGAGAGTCAGGAACCGGGGTGGCGCGGACTTGGTCCTTTCTGGTCGCGCATACCGACTAGAGGGGTTTTGCCGACATTGCCGCGACCTGCGTTCAACTTCTTGTCTGCATGTTTGTTGCCTTCTTTGCCGCCAACCTAGGCTTCATCGACCTGAATATGATCGCCCATGGCGTTGTTTTCGCCGCTATGGATTTTCAGCCAAGTTTCGCGGATAGGTTGAACAGGGAACCAAGCGGACTTCTGGGTGATCCATGGTTCGCGGGCCATCTGGGTTGTAGGGATGCCTTTGCGGGCGCTGGAGAGCATGTCGACAGCCATCAGCCATTTCAGCAGGGGCAGGGCGGCTTTCGACAAGGACAGTGCCTGTGCAGACACTAAAATGAGCGCGGCAATCCTTGCAACGGTAGGCCAGTGGCATATGATTCTTGCACTCGGTCACGCTGACCGATCCGCGGTGACCACAAACAGGCTCGTTGCGCCAGCGACGGATTTGAAAGAATTTCCGTGCAGCTTCCTCAACCGGGAACTTCTGGAAGAACTGGAAAGTGCTACGGGGTTCAATTTTCTGCATCGTGAACTCCTTCGCTCACGAACATAACTCGCCAAAGACGCGGCACATGCCGACAGAAAAATGGCTGGTTAGGTATATAGGTCCCAAAATTCTAGAAGAGTTTTAGGGAGTTGGCGCGGGTTCTCGGCGTGGATCGTCCTGGGTTAGCGTAGAGGTGGTTCGGGAAAACTGAACAGTTGGGATAAGTGGATTTTCCGCGCAACAACGGCATGATTGCCGCATGCGAGGAGATGACCATGACGAGACGACCGCGCCGGAACCACAGCCCGGCATTCAAGGTGTGAGGAGGA
>JANYFE010000097.1 GCA_025362795.1 Rhodobacterales bacterium
TCAGGTTGCCGAGTTCCAAGTTCGTGTGGCCGTCCTGAACGGCTTCACCGCGCTCGGCATACCCGTCACTGAAGCCGTGGGATGAGTCCGTCCGGGGAAAGGGTAACCTCGGTCATCAAACGATTTGTGCAACAGAGCCGCTGGAACAGGTCTTTTCAGCCGGTGCAGTTGCATCAGGCGGCATGATCCGCCGCAACCGCCGCTGGGTCGAGGCAGAAATTGGCCTGAGCCGCTTCGAACAAACGCTGCGAACGCGGGGTTTTCACGTGATCGAAGCGGGCCAGCAACTCGTCGTGATCTGCCACTCCGGCCCAATTACATTGAAATTCTGATTCCCAATTTTCTGCGAAAATTGAAACTCACGATTTCTCTTCGATAAATCAAACTCCTGAACTTTCGCAGAAAATTCGTCCCTTCTTAAATATTCGCAGAAAATTTGTCCTTTCCCTGATTTTCGCAGAAAATCCGACGCCTTCACTCCGCCTTCGCGATCGCAGGCCGGATCACGCCTGCAAGATTGCCAGCCGTGATCGGCCCCGCCATGCGCAACACCACCACGCCGTTGCTGTCGATCACATAGGTCTCCGGCACGCCATAGACGCCCCAATCCACCGCCATCCGCCCCGAATCCGCGCCGATCTTTGCATAGGGATTGCCCATCTCTGCCAGAAACCCCAACGCATCCTCCGGCTTGTCCTTATAGTTTATGCCAATGATCACCACACCTTCGGCCTTCAACTGGTCCAGCAGCGGATGCTCGGCACGGCACGGCTGACACCACGACGCCCAGAAATTCACCAGCTTCACCCCCGGCGCTTTCAGATCGGCGTCTACCGGCAAGACCAGATCCCCCAGCGGCGTGACTTCCATCGCAGGCGCGGCCCGCCCCTCCAATGCAGACGGCAGCGGCTGATCGCCGCGCTGCATGGTAACCTGAAAAGCCAAGATCAACCCCAGAAATATAATAACAGGTAATACAATCAATGGTCTAATTTTCACGCTTCACCCTCGCCTCAACAGCCTCAAGCGCTCGGCGCACCCGTCCACCCTGCCACAATGTGAGCACTACCAGTCCCACCAGCAGCACCAATGCCGCGCCATAGGCGCCCAACACCGCTCCGGAATATTTTCCCAAATCCGGCATCATGCCACCCGCTCCCGCGCCAGCAGTGCCTTGACCCGCCGCGCTCGAATTTCGGTCCGCGTCCGCAACATCACCAGCGTCAGAAACAGCAGCGCGAACCCCAGCACCGAAACCCCCAGCGGCAGGCCATAAACATTCGACACCCGATCGCCCCCCACCATCGAAACCGACGCCCCCTGATGCAGCCCCTGGTTCCAGAAATTCACGGCATACCGGCTTAAAAACGCAAACACCGACCCCACGATGCACAACACGCTCGTCAAATCCGCCGCCGTATCCGGATCTTCAATCGCCGCCCACAGGGCAACGTAACCCAGATAGAACAGCCCCAATATCAGGAACGACGTCAGCCGCGGATCCCAGGCCCACCAGGTCCCCCACATCGGTTGGCCCCAGATCGCGCCCGTCACCAGCCCGATCACCACAAAGGTCAACCCGACCGGTGCCGCCGCCTTGGCCACCAGCGCTGATACATGATGCCGCCGGATCAGCCAGATCAGCGACCCCGCCAACATGGTAAACCAGGCCGAAACCCCCATCATCGCACTTGGTACATGCAGATAGATGATCTTGACGGTGGAGCCTTGCTTGTAATCATCCGGCGTGAAGAAAAATCCCCATATCAGTCCCGCTCCCAGCAAAACCACGGCAAGTCCCGCCACCCAAGGCAACACTTTGGCGGTGGCCTGCATGAACTTCTTCGGATTGGCATATTCCCAGATCGACATGGCGTTTGACTGCCCTCTTACCTTGACGATTTCAACCCCCAGAAATGCCAAACCCTAGCGCAAGTTTGCGCGAATTGCCGCAGCCGAGGCGAAGGGCAACAGGGCCCATGCCCCCAAGGTGACAGCCCCCAGCAACAAAAGCGGCGTCGCCAGGGCCTGCCCACCCGCCCCACGCTTCACCACTTCCGCGCCGAAAATCAAGCTGGGCACATACATCGGCAACACCAAGAGGCTCAGCAACAACCCGCCCCGCTTCAACCCCACCGTCAGCGCCGCGCCGAACGCCCCGATCACCGACAGCGCCGGCGTACCCACCAACAGCGCCAAAATCAGCCACAGATACCCGTCAGGCGCCAGATTCAACAGCAAACCCAACACCGGCGACAGCAGCGTCAGCGGCAACCCCGTCACCAGCCAATGCGCCAGCGACTTGACCGCGACCACAGCTTCCATCGGTATGGGCGCCGTCGCCAACAGGTCCAGCGACCCGTCCTCAAAGTCCAGCGCAAACACCCGGTCCAGCGACAAGAGACACGCAAGCAGCGCCCCGACCCACAAAATACCCGGCGCAATCCGTGCCAGGATTGCGCTGTCCGGTCCGACGCCCAGTGGCACCAGCACCGCGACCATCAGAAAAAACACCAGTCCCAACCCGAACCCGCCGCCCGCGCGCACTGCCAGCCGCAAATCCCGAACCAGCAGCGCCCTCATGCAAGCGCCTCGTCAAACGCGCCCCTGAATCCCAGCTCGGCGCGAAACCCGGTCAGATCCAGATCCAATGCCTCTGGGAGCCCCAGATCGATATGCGTCGCAATCAGCGCCGACCCGCCCGTTGCCAGATGCGTCCGCAGCGCCTCGACAAACAGCGCGACCGACGCCGCATCCAGCGACACCGTCGGCTCATCCAGCAACCAGATCATCTGCCCCGACACCAGCAGCCGCGCGAGGCCAAGCCGCCGCTTTTGCCCCGCCGACAAATCCGCCGCGCGCCGATCCTGCAAGGCGACCAGATTCATCGCTTCCAGCGCGCCCCTCACCTGTCCGCCATAAACCGCAGCCCAAAACGCCAGGTTCTCCGCCACCGTCAGCGTCGCCTTCAGCCCATCGGCATGCGCCCCATAGGCCACATCCGCCGCGCCCCGCACCTGCCCCGCCAACGCAGGCTGCAACCCCGCCAGCGTCCGCAACAGCGTCGTCTTGCCCACGCCATTCGGCCCGCGCAGCACCAGTACTTCGCCCGCGGCCAGCACGAAACTGACCCCCTCCAGTACGGCCAACCCGCCACGCGCCACCGCCAGACCTTCAACCACCAGCGCCAAACTGCCCGCCATTATCTGCCCATAAATCTTTCACGCGGCGATGAACGCTCGAAAAACCTGCCAGTGGCAAGTTTATAGTGACGTGCGTCGCGCCCGTTTGCGCCTCTGAGGGATGTGATACCCTCGGCTTTCCGCAAAACCAGACCTGGCCGCCTTTGCAACCCAGCCCCCAACCGCTACAACGCCCCTTAACTCAAAAGGAGATCGTCATGCCCCTCTCAACCCGGCCCTTCGGTCGTACCGGTCGCGCACCCACTGCCATAGGTTTCGGGGCTTGGGCCATTGGCGGAACCTGGGGCGAGGTCACCGACACCGAGGCGAAAGACGCCCTCAACGCTGCGCTCGATGCGGGCATGACCTTTATTGACACCGCCGATGTCTACGGCGACGGCCTCTCCGAACGGCGGATCGCCTCGGTGCTGAAGACCCGCTCCGGCCCGCGTCCCTTCGTCGCCACCAAAGCCGGGCGTCGACTGAACCCACATGCGCCCGAAGGTTTTACCCAAGCCAACCTGGAAGCTTTCATCGACCGCAGCCGCAAGAACCTTGAAACCGACACGCTCGACCTCGTGCAGCTCCACTGCCCACCCACCGAAGTCTATGGCGACCAGCGCATCCATGACGCGCTCAACACGCTCAAGGCCAAAGGCATGATTGCCAATTACGGCGTCTCGGTCCAGACCATCGACGAGGCGATGACATCTCTCAAATTCCCGGGCGTCACCTCGGTCCAGATCATCTACAACCTGTTCCGCCAGCGCCCTGCCGACCAGTTCTTTGCCGCCGCCAAAGCGGCCAATGTCGCCGTCATCGCCCGCGTCCCGCTCGCTTCCGGTCTGCTGACCGGCAAAATGTCCGCCGCCAGCCAGTTCGCCGCCGATGATCACCGCAGCTTCAACCGCAACGGCGAATTTTTTGACAAAGGCGAAACCTTCTCTGGCGTCCCTTTCGACATCGCCCTGCAAGCGGTCGAGGAACTCCGCCCCCTCGTCCCCGCCGGCATCCCGATGGCCGCCTTCGCTTTGCGCTGGATTCTGATGGCCGATGCGATCAGCGTCGTCATCCCCGGTGCCAAGAACGCCGCACAGGCCAGCGCCAACGCGGCCGCCGATGCTCTGCCCCCGATCGACGTCGCCACAATGTCCAAGGCCCGCGAAATCTACCAGCGTCTGATCGCCCCCCACGTCGCCCACCTGTGGTAGCCCGATCATCTGTCCAAAAATGTCCTCCACGGGTCGGGGGTTGCCCCCCCCCGGTGCGGACCACAAGCGACCAAGGTGCCGTTTACGTCGCCGTCCTGACGCATTCAGCCCTTGCAGACCCCGTCTCGCGTCCTAAAAGACCTGTATGACCGGAGAAGCCCAATGACAGACGACGCCCTTGTGATCTTCACGCCCTCGGGCAAACGCGGCCGCTTCGCGCTTGGAACCCCGGTTCTGACCGCTGCGCGCCAGTTGGGCGTCGATCTGGACTCAGTCTGTGGTGGTCGCGGCATCTGTTCGAAATGCCAGATCACCCCCGGCTACGGCGAGTTCGCCAAACATGGCGTCACGGTCGAAGACGGTGCCTTGTCCGACTGGAACGAGGTCGAGGCCCGCTACAAACGAATCCGCGGCCTGACCGAAGGCCGCCGCCTGGGCTGTCAGGCGCAAATTCAGGGCGATGTCGTCATCGACGTGCCGCCGGAATCCCAGGTCCACAAACAGGTCATCCGCAAATCCGCCACCATGCGCGACATCGTGATGGACCCCGCCACCCGGCTTTTGTATGTCGAAGTTGACGAGCCGGACATGCACGAACCGACCGGCGATTTCGAACGCCTTGCGCGTGCGCTGAAAGAGCAGTGGCAAGTCGAAGGCATTGCCGCAGAGCTTTCCCTGATGCGCCGCCTGCAACCCGCCCTGCGCAAGGGTCAGTGGAAAATCACCGTGGCCCTGCACAAGGGCAACCACGACGCCCGTTACCGCATTCTGGACATGTGGCCCGGTTATCACGAAGGCAAGCTCTTGGGCCTTGCCATCGACCTCGGCTCCACCACCATCGCCGCGCATCTGTGCGACCTGCAGGACGGCACGGTCCTCGCCTCGGCAGGTGTGATGAACCCGCAAATCCGCTTTGGCGAAGACCTGATGAGCCGGGTCTCCTATGCCATGATGAATCCCGGCGGCGACAAGGAAATGACCTCTGCCGTCCGCACCGCCATCAACGGCCTGATCCAATCGATCAGCACGGAAGCCCGCGTTGACCCCAAACAGGTCTACGAACTGGTGTTCGTCTGCAACCCGGTCATGCATCACCTTCTGCTCGGCATCGACCCCGTCGAACTCGGCCAGGCCCCCTTCGCACTGGCCACCTCCGGCTCCCTGTCCCTCGACGCCCGCGACCTTGACCTCGCCGCTGTCAACCACGCTGCCCGCGTATACATCCTGCCCTGCATCGCAGGCCATGTCGGGGCCGATTGCGCCGCCGTCGCCCTGTCCGAAGAGCCGAACAAGTCCAAAGACATGGTTCTGATTGTCGATGTCGGCACCAATGCCGAACTTCTCCTGGGCAACGAGAGCCGCGTTCTCGCCTGCTCGTCGCCCACCGGTCCCGCCTTTGAGGGTGCCCAGATCAGCAGCGGGCAACGCGCTGCCCCCGGCGCTATCGAACGGGTAGAGATTAACCCCGTCACCAAAGACCCCCGTTTCAAAATCATCGGCTCCGACCTGTGGTCCACTGACCCACTGTTCCCCGCAGGCACCGCCATCACCGGCATCTGCGGCTCCGGCATCATCGAGGCCGTCGCCGAGATGCGCATGGCGGGGATCGTTGACCAGCAGGGCCTGATCGGATCGCCCGATCAAACCGGCACCGCCCGCACCGTCCCCGAAGGCCGTACGCATTCCTACCTGTTGCACGATGGCACGGCCCTTGGCGGCCCGCGCATCATGGTCACTCAAGGCGACATCCGCGCCATACAACTGGCCAAGGCCGCGCTTTATGCCGGTGCCCGTCTGTTGATGGATGAAATGGGCGTGGACACCGTGGACCGCGTGACGCTGGCCGGGGCTTTCGGTGCCCATATCTCGCCCAAACATGCGATGGTCCTTGGCATGATCCCCGACGCGCCGTTGGACAAGGTCACCTCCGCCGGCAATGCCGCCGGCACCGGTGCCCGGATCGCCTTGTGCAATGTCGGCTCGCGCAATCAGATCGAAGAAACCGTCCAGCAAATCCACAAGGTCGAAACCGCCATCGAGCCGCGTTTTCAGGAGCATTTTGTCAACGCCACCGCCATCCCGCATGCCACCGACGCCTTCCCGCACCTGATTGGCGTCGCCACCCTGCCGCAGGTCAGCTTCAACACCGCTGGCTCGGGAGGTGAGGGCGGACGCCGCCGCAAACGGGGTTGACGCCCCCCCCCTTTGCGTTAGCTTGCCCGCATGGATGATCCGATCGCCATTCTGCTTCAAAAGACCGCAACACAGGACCGCGCCGCCTTCCGCGAGCTTTATTCTGCTAGCTCCTCGAAACTAATGGGAGTTTTGCTGCGTATCCTAAGTCAGAGAGCAGAGGCGGAGGATGCTTTGCAAGAAGTTTATACCAGAGTCTGGCTGAAGGCAGGGCGCTATGATGCGACCAAGGGCCGTGGCATGACCTGGCTGATTTCCCTCTCGCGCAACCTTGCGATTGACCGCCTGCGTCAGCGTTCCGACCATGTCAGCGACGACGATGCGATGGAAGCCCATGCCGATCCCGCCCCCCGCGCCGAAACCCGGCTGATCGCAACCGGAGAGGCGCGGCGGATCAACGACTGCTTTGCCACGCTGGAACCCGACCGGGCCGCCGCGTTGCGCGGGGCCTATCTGGCCGGCCTGTCCTACACGGATCTTGCCACAAAGTTTGATGTGCCGCTGAATACCATGCGGACCTGGTTGCGCCGAAGCCTCCTGCGCCTCAAGGAGTGTATGGGCTCATGACCGACCAACCCATCCTGCCGCCCGACGAAGACGACGACCTTTTGGCCGCCGAATATGTTCTGGGCCTGCTCGACCGCGAGGAACGGGCCTTGGTCGAGGCGCGTCTGCGCCGCGATGCCACCCTGATGCTGCGCGTCGAAGATTGGGAAGAACGCCTGTCCGGCCTGAACGACGATTACGCCGAGGTCGCCGCCCCGAACCTGATGCCACAAATCGAGGCCCGACTGTTCCCGCAGGCCCCGGTGGCCCGCCGCAGCCTGTTTGGCAATTTGTGGGCTTGGGGCAGTGCGGCAACCGCAGCAGTCGCTTTGGTCGCCTATCTTGCCCTGACCCCGGCGGCCCCCAGCTATACCGCCATCCTGACCGCCGACGCGGGCGGGCTGAAGTATGAAGCCACGATCTCGCAAGACACGCTGACCCTGACCCGGGTTTCCGGCACCGACGCCGACCCGACCCATTCCTACGAATTGTGGGTCATCGCCGGTGACAACCCGCCAGTGTCGCTGGGCGTCGTTCCCGGCAATGCCCAAACCATCACCCGCCCCGGTCTTGCCGAGGGTCAGACCCTGGCCATCACGCTGGAACAGTCCGGCGGTTCGCCCGACGGCAAACCGCACGGCCCCATCGTTGCCGCTGGCAAGCTGATCGCCGCCTGATACCCAGCCAAACGCTGTCGGCCCTCGCCCGCTGCCGCTCAACCTTCCCGTTGGGCGGCTTTCGTTTTGTCGCCAGCGAAATTCGCCCGAACACCGGGATGCGCGGCCCTTCGGCAGATCATCCAAAATAGTTTCAATCACGAAACCGTGAGTCTGCAACCTCTCTGAAACTTTTTGACCCCAGTCCCCGTTCTTCCAGCTGTGAGGTGGGATTGGCCCACCCCGTAAGACCCTAGGGAGCCACAAAATGAAAACGCTTTTCCTGACCGTCGCTGCACTCGCCCTGTCCACCGGTTTCGCACTGGCCGAAAATCCGATGGTTGGCGGCGCTGCCATGCTCGACAGCAAGAACATCATCGAAAACGCCGTCAATTCGGCGGATCACACCACGCTGGTGGCCGCAGTCAAAGCCGCCGGTCTGGTCGAGACGCTGTCTGGCGCTGGCCCGTTCACCGTGTTTGCACCAACCAACGAAGCCTTCGCCAAACTGCCGGCCGGCACCGTTGAAACCCTGCTCAAGCCCGAAAACAAGGCGATGCTGGTCAAGATCCTGACCTGTCACGTCGTGGCCGGCAAAGCTGACGCCGCAACCGTTCTGGGCATGATCCAGGCTGACGGCGGCAAGCATGTCATCGACACCGTCGGCGGCTGCAAGATCACTGCCGAAACCAAAGACGGCAAGGTCATGCTGACCGACGAAATGGGCAACGTGTCCACCGTGACCATCGCCGACGTGATGCAGTCGAACGGCGTCATCCATGTTGTCGACACGGTGATGCTGCCCAAGATGTAAGCTCGCCTGTTCATGTCTGTCTGATCCCAGACACAGTCCCGCGGGTCATGGCCGTCCATAGTCCCCACAAAATGACCATGATCCGCGGAGGGTCTTCGGGTAACGCCCCGAAGACCCTTTTTCATTTCCCTTGATCCCCGCAGCACGGCACGCTATCTGAGACGCCACGCGGGTGTATCTCAATGGTAGAGAAGCAGCTTCCCAAGCTGATGACGAGGGTTCGATTCCCTTCACCCGCTCCATCCCTTTCCATTCGAGCATGGTTCCGCTAGCAAGCGGCATAGTCATTTTAGGGAGCATCCATCATGTCAGATATCATTCGCATCGGCACCGGCCCGCGTATGTCCGAAGCCGTTTGCTACAACGGGATCGTCTGGGTCGCAGGCCAGGTCGGCAACCCGCATGAAACCGTCACCCAGCAGACCGCCACCTGTCTGGCCGAGGTTGATCGCATCCTTGCCGCCGCTGGCACCGACAAGACCCGCATCCTGTCGGCACAAATCTGGCTGGCCGATATCGCCACATTCGCAGAGATGAACGCGGTCTGGGACAAATGGGTGCCCGCAGGCAACACCCCGGCACGTGCCACGGGCGAGGCCAAACTGGCGACGCCCGCCTACAAGGTCGAGGTGATCGTCACCGCCGCCCTGCGCTAACCGCAAACCGCCTGCCGCGCGCCGCCGCAGCCCTGCGGCGGCCCCTTGATCCGCGAAAGCCAGTCATGCCGTTCAACCCCAAAATCTTTGGCATCGGCCTGTCCAAGACTGGCACGACCTCGCTTTACGCGGCCCTGATGCGGTTGGGGATCAAGACAATCACCTATCGCCATCTGCAGAAACGCGGGCTGGACGACTGGCGCTATGGCACGTTTGAAACCGACTATCTGCGCGGCATCAAGGCCGCCACCGACCTGCCGATCGGCACCTATTTCCGCGAACTGGACACGCTGTACCCGAACTCCAGGTTCGTGCTGACCGAGCGCCCGCTAGACGGCTGGCTTGCCAGCATCGAACGCCAGTTCACCGACACCCCCAACCCGCGCGATGTCTACCGCCGCGACGTGCGCTTTGCGACCTATGGTGTCAGCACTTTCCACGCCGCGCGCTTTGCGCAAGTGATGGCCGACCATTCCCGGGCAGTGCGCGAATATTTTGCCGACAAACCGGGCAAGCTGCTGATCATGGATGTTTTCGCAGGCCACGGCTGGCCCGAATTGTGCGGATTTCTGGATCGCCCTATTCCGGACGACGCCTTTCCCAACGTCAAACCCGGCCATGTCGCCACCCTGTGGCAAGATGGGCCCGACCCCGGTCCAGAAGATTAGGCCCGACCTGCCGCACTACTTGCGCAGATAGGCCACCAGCCCCGCCGTTGACCCGTCCTTGCCTTTGGTGCCCTCTTTGCCCTCCAGAATCGGCTGCAGCGCCAGCGCAAGTTCCTTACCCAGCTCCACCCCCCATTGGTCGAACGAGTTAATCCCAAGGATCACGCCTTCGACAAACACCCGGTGTTCATACAGCGCGATGATCTGCCCCAGCACGAAAGGCGTCAGCTTGGGGTACACCAGCGTGGTCGAAGGCCGGTTACCCGGAAATACCCGATGCCGGGCCTGCATGTCCAGTTCGGCCCCGGTCAGACCCTTCTTGGCCATGATCGCCGTGGCTTCTTCCAACGACCGGCCCCGCATCAGCGCCTCGGATTGCGCCAGGCAGTTCGACACCAGCAACAGATGCATATGGGCAAGATCCGGCTCGTGACCCTCGCGCGCGACCATGAACTCGCATGGCACCGTCCGCGTCCCCTGATGGATCAGTTGATAAAACGCGTGCTGGCCATTGGTCCCCGGCTCGCCCCACACCACCGGCCCCGATGCCGTGGTCAGGTCCGACCCGTCCATCGCCACCCGCTTGCCGTTGCTCTCCATCTCCAACTGCTGCAAATAGGCGGGCAGCCGCGACAACCGCTGGTCATAAGGCAGCACGGCGCGGGTCGCATGACCGCAAATCTGGTTGTGCCAGATCCCGACCAGCGCCAGCAACACTGGCATATTCCGCATGAACGGTTCGGACAGGAACCGCTCGTCCATATCCCGCCCGCCCTTCAGAAATTCGCCAAAAGCCTGCGGCCCCACCGCCAGCATCACGCCCAGCCCGATCGGCCCCCACAGCGAATAGCGCCCGCCGACCCAATCCTCAAACCCAAAAACGCGCGCCGGATCAATGCCATAAGCCGCCGTCTTGTCCGCCGCCGTCGACACCGCCGCAAACTGCGCCCCGGGGCTCTTGACAACCCTCGCCATCCACGTCTTCGCCGTATTGGCATTGGTCATCGTCTCAATCGTGGTGAACGTCTTTGACGCCACAACCACCAGCGTCGTCTCGGGGTTCAGCCCGTCCAGCGTATCGGCAATATGCGCCCCGTCGACGTTGGACACATAATGCACCCGCGGCCCGTCATGGTATGGCGACAGCGCAATCGTCGCCATCGCCGGCCCCAGATCCGACCCGCCAATGCCGATGTTGATCACATCGGTGATGCGGCCATCCTGCCCGGTGAACCGCCCCTCACGCACGTCGTCCGCAAACGCCGCCATCCGTGCCCGAATGGCAAGCACTTCCGGCACCACATCGACGCCGTCCAGCATGACCGACACGCCCGCCGGTGCCCGCAAGGCAGTGTGCAACACCGCCCGCCCCTCGGTCACATTGATCTTGTCGCCCGCGAACATCGCGTCGCGCTTGGCCGCGACGCCCGACACTTCCGCCAGTTCCAGCAATAGCCCGAACGCCGCCTCATCAATGTTGGTTTTCGAGAAATCGAGCATCATCTCGCCCGCCCGGGCACTGAAATGTTGCGCCCGCCCCGCGCCCTGAAACAGGGTCAAAATCGACCGGTGTTCGACTTTGTTATGGTGCCGCTTCAGTCTCTGCCACTTGTCTTGCATCGTCTCACTCCGCCCAATGGACTGTTGCGTGATCCAGAACTACCCGCACCGGCGCATCCCGCGCGGGCAATTGCAACGCCCGCTCAAGTGCAGCCCGCTTGTCCGCCCCGGTGATCAGGATATGCGTGTGTATCGCGGCTTTCAGCACCCGCGCCGTCAGAGTGATCCGTGCCTCGCCCGCCGCTTCGGCCCGCAACGCCATCAGGATCGGCGCATCCGCAGCCATTGCCTCTGCCAGACGGTCCGCCCCCGGAAACAGGCTTGCCGTATGCATGTCGCCGCCCATTCCCAACAGCAGAACCGAAATCGGCAGATGCGGCGAAATTCCCGCCGACAGCACCTCAAGCCCCTGTTCGGGCGTCTCCACCGGCAGATATAGCGGCACCAGTTCCGCCACCGCCGCCCGCCCGCGCAACAACCGCGCGCGCAACAACCGCGTGTTCGACCGGGGACTATCTTCCCCCACCCAACGCTCGTCATTCAGCAGCACCGAAACCCGCGCCCAGTCCAGATCCTCGCCCGACAGCGCGTCAAACACCGGCCCCGGCGTCGTGCCCCCCGGCACCGACAACGTCGCCCGTGCGCCGCGCAACGCCAGCCGCAATTCACCGGCTATCACAGCCGCAAGCCCCTGCATCAGACCGTCACGGGATGGATAGACCTGCAACTTCATCCTTTGATTTCCCGCCACCGCCGCCCATCCCGGTGCATCAGCATCAGCGCATCCTCCGGACCACTGGACCCCGGATCATAGCCCTGGGGCTTGTGGCCCCGCGCCTCCCAACCCTGAATGATCGGATCGGTCCACGCCCACGCCGCCTCGACCTCGTCGCCCCGCATGAACAGCGTCTGGTTGCCCCGGATCACATCCATGATCAGCCGCTCATAGGCATCCGGCACGTCTTCGGCATCCTCGCCCAACGCATCGGCAAACGACATGTCCAGCGGCACTTGCGTCAGGCGCATGCCGCCCGGCCCCGGCTCCTTGATCATCACCAGCAAATCCATGCCCTCATTCGGCTGCAACCGGATGACCAGCACGTTTTCCTTCCACCCTGACGTTTCGTCGAAGATCGAATGCGGCGGCTCTTTGAAGGTGATCGCAATCTCGCTGGTTCGCGCCCGTAACCGCTTGCCAGTCCGCAGATAAAACGGCGTGCCCTTCCAGCGCCAGTTCGACACGCTGACTTTCAGCGCCAGATAGCTTTCTGTCTTGGAATTCGGGTTCTCCGAATGCTCGACATAGCCACCCTCGCCACCACCGGCCAGATATTGCCCGCGCACGATATCGCTGGGCTTCACCGCATCCAGCGCCCGGATGACTTTCAGCTTTTCGTCCCGCACCGCCGCAGGATCAAAGTGATAGGGCGGCTCCATCGCAATCAGACACAACAGTTGCATCATGTGATTCTGGATCATGTCCCGCATCGCGCCGGATGTGTCGTAATACGCCCCGCGCCCGTTGACCCCGACCGTCTCTGCCACGGTGATCTGCACGTGGTCGACATATTCCGCCTTCCACAGCGGCTCGAACAGAATATTGGCAAACCGCACCGCCATCAGGTTCTGCACGGTTTCCTTGCCCAGATAGTGATCAATCCGGTAAATCTGATCCTCGGTGAAATACTTGGCCAGCGTCGCATTCAGCGCCTTGGCCGAGGCCAGATCCCGCCCGAACGGCTTTTCCACCACGATCCGGCAGGTCGTATCGGCAATGCCATGCTGATGCAGCTTTTCCGCCAGATCCCCGAACAGCGCCGGCGCGACAGAGAAATAGAAGGCCCGCACCACCCCCGGCCTGACCAGGGTTTTCAGCTTTTCCCAGCCGCCCTCTACCGTGGCATCAATCGAGACATACGAGATTCGCGCCAGAAAATCGGTGATCACTTCCGGGTTTTTGCGATCCGGCGGCACGAATTCATCAATCGCCGCCGCAACCATCGCACGGTAAGCCTCGTCGGTCAGATCGGCCCGCGCACCGCCTATGATCCGGCTGTCCGCCGGCATTTGCCCACCCAAAAACCGCCGGTACAAGCCCGGCAAGATCTTGCGTTTGGCCAGATCACCGGTGCCGCCGAAGATGACAAGGTCGAACGGATCGACCGGAATGACGCGGGAAACCATCTGCGACCTCGTTGCTTTGATATTGTTAGCGCTAACGACACGTTTTTACCCGCCCCGCGCCGTAAAGTCTAGCAAGTCAACACGCAAATCCCAAGCAATGCCGTAGGGCCCGGTCAACCTTCCTCAACCGGCAACCAGCGCAGCCGTAAAAGGCCCGGTTCCGCCGCCATTCGTTGCACCGCCTGTTCCAGCATCTGATCCGTCATGCCCTCACCCGCCACAATCGCCACCAGTTCCACCCCGCCTTCGCCGGTCACGCCGGTGATCTCTGACAATTTCAGCCCGCCGATGGTCAACGTCCGCAGAATCAGGCCGCGCATCGCGCCTTCCTCGCCCGGCGTGCAGGTCAGCATCACCCGGTATGACCGCGTCAAGGGCGCACCAGCCTTGGTGTATTTCTTGATCAGCTTGACCAATGGCCGCAGCCCCAGATTGACGAACACCACAAGGCCAGTCAGCAGCACCGCATATTCAACCTGCCCGGTGGCAGAGATCAGACCGACAGCCGCCGAACACCACAGCGTCGCCGCCGTGTTGATCCCATGAATCTCGAACCCATCCCGAAAGATGATCCCCGCGCCCAGAAAGCCGATGCCAGACACCACCTGCGCCGCCACCCGGCTGGGCGAGGTATCGGTCACCGCCTGCAACTGCGAAAAGGTCACGAACCCGCAAGCCCCCAAAGCCACCAGCGCATTGGTCCTGAGCCCCGCCATCCGCTGCCGCACCTGCCGTTCAGACCCGATCACCGCGCCACAAGACAGGGCAACAGCCAGATTGATGGCGGCGGAGTGCAGGGCGATGGGCATCGGGATTCTCCGGCGGGGTCAATCCGCCAGCAGAACCACGTTCCGCGTCAAGTGTGAAGGTTTTGCAACAGATTTATGACGGATCAGGCGTCCAGTTCTGCATCCCAATACAGGTAATCCATCCAGCTTTGATGCAGATGCCCCGGTGGAAACCTGCGACCATGCGCCTGCATTTCTTCAGTTGTCGGTTGCCGCGGCATCCGCCCCAGATGCATCCCTGACGCCTTCAGCGTCTTGTTGCCCTTGCGCAGATTGCACGGGGAACACGCCGCCACCACGTTTTCCCAACTGGTAATCCCGCCGCGCGACCGTGGCATGACATGGTCAAACGTCAGATCGCCCTTGGCCGCGCAATACTGGCAGCAAAACTCGTCGCGCAGGAAAAGATTAAAGCGCGTGAATGCCACGCGCTTCTGGGGTTGGACGAATTCCTTCAGCACGACCACCGAGGGTATGCGGAATTCTTGCCTCTGGCTTCGCACCACCTCGTCATATTCCGCCAGAATGACCACCCGGTCCAGCACTGCCGCCTTGATCGCTTCTTGCCACGGCCAAAGCGACAACGGGTAATAACTCAGCGGACGGTAGTCAGCATTCAGCACCAACGCCGGAAAATGCTTCAGCGCCGCCGGGTCGCGTACAAAATGCGTTCTGAAATCGCCGTCCATGCCCCGCCAGACCCTATCTAGACGCCTGCGACACCTGTTTTGGTCGGTGTCAAAGGCTGCTTATGCTTGACTATATATGGCGTAATCCTACTGACAACCCCCCGGATTTGCGCCTCTTCGCCAAGATGTGATGGCAGGCCAGCGTTACAGCCGAATGACAAGGATCGGCGCTTTGCCCCCAATTCGCCGGCCTCCACCTGCCTTGTGCTTTCCCGAAACCGCCAGAACCGTTAAGACCCCGGAAACAGCCGGAGGATTCGCGTGCCCGACAGCCTTAACCGCCGCAGCCTGCTGTGCCTTGCCCTGCCCGCGTTTCTTCTGGCCTGCGGTAGAAAGGCTCCGACGCCCGAAGCCTCCTACGCGGGCGAGACACCGGAAATGGACCGTCTGGTTGACAAATACGCCCGGCTTTACAGCATACCCGCCAGCCTGATCCACCGCGTGATCCGCCGCGAAAGCGGCTACAACCCCCGCGCCCGCAACGGCCCCTATTACGGGCTGATGCAAATCCTGCCCGCCACCGCCCATACGATGGGCTACAACGGCCCCGCTTCGGGGTTGCTCGATGCCGAAACCAACCTGCGCTACGCCGGAAAATACCTGCGTGGCGCCTGGCTTTTGTCCCATGGCAGCGAAACGCAGGCGGTACACTGGTACGCGGCGGGCTATTATTACGAGGCGAAAAAGCGCGGAATGCTGGAGGAAACCGGACTGCGGGGGTAGCGCCAATCAGCCCTTGGGCCAGCCCCCAACCGGCCAATCTCGCGCCGTGTGGATTACGCGGAGGATCATGATGATCTCCGCGTCAGCTTGGTCAAGGATTTCGTAACCGATGATGTAAGGCAGCCCGGCTACTGATTTCTCATACATCCCGGGAGTTCTGCCCGGTCGACCTGTCGAGTGGACACCAAGTTGTGAAGCCGCCTTGCGAATTGCCGAACCCACTCGAAAGGCCGCATCAGCATTTTCTTGGGCAATAAACTCGATAAGTTCCAATAAATCTCGTTCTGACCAACGCGACCATCTGACTTCCAATTTCAAGCGACACGCCGACGAGCTGCATCAATAATTGCATCCATCTTTGCCATAACGTCTTCATGCGCAACACTATGGCCCGCCCTGACATCCGCCATAGCCTCCAAAATTCCGGCTACGATCTCCCATTCCCGCTCGACATAAGCCGCCACGGCCTCACCCGCCAGGAACGAGTTGCTACGTCTTGTAACCTCTGCCAGCTTGCCCAGCTTGTCCTTGAGCTCTGGGCTGATGCGGATCGTCATCGTGGTGCTGGCAGGCATGGTATGCTCCTGTGCTTGGGTGTGTACACCCTAGCACAATTGCCATCCCGCCTCAATACCAGGCATCCCCCGCCTCGCCCTTCTTCTGCGCCACGAACGCCTCCAACGCCTCCCGCTTGGCGATATCCATTGCCGGAGCTTCAAATTCCGCCAGCCGTTTCTTCCACAGCTTGTTGGCACGCTGCCCCGCGTCCAGCGACCCGGCAGCCTCCCATTTCTCAAACGGCTCGTTGTCTGACAGATCGGTGTCCCAAAACGCCGTCTCATAATGCGCCATCGTGTGCGAACACCCAAAGAAGTGGTTTCCCGGCCCGACCTCGGCAAACGCCTCCACCGCCAGTTCGTCATCACTGATCTTCACGCCGTCCAGATAGGCATGCAACGCGCCACACAGATCGGCATCCATCATGAACTTTTCATAGGACATGCTCAAAAGCCCATCCAGAAACCCCGCCGAATGCAGGATGAAATTTGCGCCGCAATGCACCGCCGCCATCATGCTCATCGTCGCCTCCATCATCGCCTGCCCATCGGGCAGCTTCGACGTGGTGAAATTCCCCGAACACCGCAGCGGCAAGTTCAACCGCCGCGCCAACTGCCCGATCACCATGGACCCGATGGCAGGCTCCGGCGTCCCGAAGGTCGGGCTGCCCGACCGCAAAGACATCGACGACAGGAAATTGCCAAAGATCACCGGCGCCCCTTTCCGCTCCAACTGGGTCAACGCACAGCCCGCCATTGTCTCGGCCAGCGACTGCACGATCCCGCCCGCATTCGTGACCGGCCCCATCGCCCCGCCCAGAATGAACGGCACCACCACCGCCGCCTGCCCTGCCCTTGCATAGGCCCGCAAAGACCGCGTCATCGTCCCGTCCCACACCAGCGGTGAGTTCACATTAACATTGCCCAGAATGACGCAGTTCTGATCGACGAACTCTGCACCGAACAACACCCGGCACATCTCGATATTGTCCTCGCTGCGCTCCTCCGCCGTCACCGACCCCATGAACGGCCGGTCCGACAGGGTCATATGCGCCAGCACCATATCCAGATGCCGCTTGTTGACCGGAATGTCCGTTGGCTCGCAAATCGTACCACCCGAGTGGTGAAAATTGGGGCTCGACTGCGCCAGCTTGATGAAGTTGTGAAAATCCTCCAGCGTGCCAAACCGCCGCCCCCGGTCCAGATCCATCACGAAGGGCGAGCCATAGGCGGGCGCGAACACCACGGCCTTGCCGCCAATCTCTACCGAATTGGCCGGATTGCGGGCATGCTGGGTAAACGTCGCAGGCGCAGATTTCAAAATTTCGCGCAGCATACCCGGCGGAAACTTGACCAGCACGCCGTCAACCTGCGCCCCCGCCCGCCGCCAATGTTCCAAAGCGACCGGATCGTCGCGAAACTCGATGCCAGTTTCCGCCAGAACTCGATCCGCCGCGCCCTCGATGCGCACCAAGTTCTCTTCTGACAAAACATCATATGTCGGGATGTTGCGCAGGATATAGGGCCGCCCCATCCCACCGCCCTTTTTCGCCCGCTCGACCTGCCGCGCCTGCCGCCCCGACCGTTTTGCATCACTCATGTTCGTCCCTCCGCTTTGGTTCAGGGAAAGACTTCAGAGCAACCGACACATGCCGCTTTCCGACCAAAGCCGGTCGATTTACGCCGCAATCATCTGTTCACAAATATCCTCGGGGGGTCCGGGGGGCAGACAGCCC
>JANYFE010000018.1 GCA_025362795.1 Rhodobacterales bacterium
GTCAGGTTGCCGAGTTCCAAGTTCGTGTGGCCGTCCTGAACGGCTTCACCGCGCTCGGCATACCCGTCACTGAAGCCGTGGGATGAGTCCGTCCGGGGAAAGGGTAACCTCGGTCATCAAACGATTTGTGCAACAGAGCCCATCTGGGACCAAACTCGTCTTAAATACACTGGCTTCGAAGGAAATTCGCTTTTCAATCACCCTTATCACATCGAAGATTATCAACGCGACTGCGGCAAACTGGAAATAGAGGCGATGGTGTTTCTAGAATGCTATGCTGACTTTTGGGCAGGAGGCGGGCAATATATCGAGGAAATCGAATTCGTCGAGGATGAAGCGAAGCGTGATCCACGCATCATGGGTATCGTACCGATGGCTCCGTTAGAAAAAGGTAGAGCTGCGCTGCCAATTTTGACCCAGATGCGTGAAAATCACCCGACTGTCAAAGGCATACGCCGCATTGTAGAATTCGACGCCAATCCCCGGGCGCTGACCTTAAGCGCTGATTTTATAGAGGGCGTAAACTTGCTGGACAAGTTCGGCTGGCATTTCGAAATAAACGTCAATCATTCCCAGATGGAATTTGTCCGCGAATTCGTCCCACAGGTTTCCTCGGTGCCACTCATTCTTGACCACTGCGGCAAGCCAGGAATCAAAGAGGGTGCGTTGGCGCAGTATCGCGATGACGTGCAAGTGCTAGCCAAGCATCCGAACCTGTGGATCAAGCTGTCTGACTTGCCGGTTGAGGCCGATCTTGTCGATTGGACCGAGGATGATCTGCGGCCCTATATCGCCGCAACACTGGATACATTTGGCCCGGACCGTACGATCTTTGGCGGCGATTATCCCGTTTGCCTGCAAGTGACAACGATGACGCAATGGGTCGACCTTCTTGACCGTGCATTCAGCGACCTTGGCCTCAGCCAGTCAGAAATTCAAAAAATTTATCGTGACAATGCCAACTCGTTTTATCGGCTTGGTCTGTAATGGCCGCGCCCCGCGCCGACCCTGCTTCCAGAACGGGTGCTTCCGCGCCGGATGCGTTTTCTGAGCTTGTCGCGGCGGAACGCAGGCTGACGCAAAAGCCCGACGCCATCGTACCTGTTGCATTGCGGCGGCCGATCTCCGAACAGGTTGCGAACCGTTTTCTGGCGATGATCAAATCTGGTAACCTGCGCGCAGGCGACCGTCTGCCGACCGAACAGCAAATGACAATTGCCTTTGGCATTTCGCGCCCGCCCTTGCGCGAAGCTCTGAAGGCGCTGACGTTGATGGGTGTGCTGGAAAGCCGCCAGGGCGGGCGCTATACCGTAACCGATCTGTCGCCCTCACGTCTCGTTGCGCCGTTCAATGTCATGCTGAGTGTAGGCGACTATGACGTGCACGAACATTTCGAGGCGCGGGCGATCGTGGATCTAGAACTGATCCGGCTCGCCGCCGAGCGCGCCACTCCGGACCAATGCAAGCGCATCATGCAGCATGCGATCGATGGCGGTGCGCTGACGCATGACCCAGTTGCCTTCAGATTGCTGGATATCGAGTTTCACCAGTCTCTGTACGACGCCGCAGGGAACCGTCTGCTATCTGCCTTGGCGCAAGGCCTGTATGACATTGCCCTGGACGTGCGCCGGGTCGCCAGCCGCTTTCCCGGCATCACTGAGAAAAGTGCTGGCCAACATATCGAAATCGCCAAGGCAGTCTTGGCGCGCGACGCCGTTGCCGCGATGTCGGCCGGCCGTCGCCATCTTGAACACGTTCGTGACAGCACAATCGTGGCCATGGCTGAACCCACGCCAAAGGCCCGATGAAAGGACCAATCTTGCCACATCAGATCGCTTTCCGCATGAACCTGTTTCCGGGCCAAGCCGCAGAATACCGCAGACGTCATGACAATATATTCCCCGAACTCAGTCAGGCACTGAAGGATGCCGGGGTTTCCGACTATTCGATCTGGCTGGACCCAGAGGCCAACCACCTTTTCGGCATCCTGACCCGCAGCGACGACCATACAATGGATCGCCTGCCCGACGCTGACATCGTCAAACGCTGGTGGGGCCATATGGCTGACATCATGGCGACCGATGCCGACAACGTACCGGTCCAAATTACGCTGAAACGCGTGTTCCACCTGCCATGACAAATCCGTTCATGATCAAAGCTGTCCGGGTCTTCACCGTCAAGCCGGATGCAGGGGGCGGCACCTATTTCAAACCCGGCGACGCGGGCCATTGGCTGGTTGACAGCCTGATTTCCAACCCGATGTCCGGCCACCCCGAATACCGAGACAAGCGTTCAAGTTGGGGCATTGGTGTTCTGGGGACTCTGGTCGTAGAAATCGAGGCGGCAGATGGCACAATCGGTGTTGCCGCAGGTTCTGGCGGGGTGCCCGCGGCTTGGCTGATTCGCCACCATTTCATTCGCTTTCTTATTGGTCGGGACGCCCGCAACACCAATCAGATCTGGGATCAACTATATCAGGCCTCACTTCCCTATGGCCGCAAGGGATTGCCGATCATGGCGATCAGCGCTGTCGATCTGGCGCTGTGGGATTTGATTGGCAAGATACGCGGTGAGCCTGTTTACAACCTGATCGGCGGTCGGGCGCGGGATGAGATCAGCTTTTATTGCACCGGCCCCGACGCCGCTGCGATCAAAGCCATGGGCTTTTGGGGGGCTAAGGTGCCACTTCCCGAGGGCCCGTCTGACGGAGAAGAGGGGTTGAACCGCAACGTCGCGTTTTTGGCGGCCCACCGGTCGAAGATCGGCCGGGAGTACCCGCTGATGGTTGACTGTTACATGTCGCTAAACGTGCCCTACGCGATCCGCTTGGCGGAAGCGTGCAAACCGCTGAACATCTATTGGTGGGAAGAAGCTTTACCGCCCGATGACACCGACGGCTACCGCCAGATCCGACAGGCCCATCCCCATCTTAAATGGACAACCGGCGAACATGAATACACCCGCTTCGGTTTCCGCCGCCTGATCGAAGAGCGTATGCTGGACATCATTCAGCCAGACGTGATGTGGGTCGGCGGAATGACCGAGCTTCTGCGCATTGCCGCTCATGCCTCGGCCTATGACCTGCCGGTAGTGCCGCACGGCAGTGGTCCTTATTCCTACCACTTCATCACGAGCCAGACCGGCCCGGCATTTTGCGAATATGTCGCGGCCAGCCCGGACGGAAAATCCATACAACCGGTCTTTGGCGCGTTGTTCACCGGGGAACAACTGCCAATCAGTGGCAAGCTCAGACTAAATGAAGCGCCGGGCTTTGGCATGCAGCTTGCCGACCATGCCATGCTTCTGGCGACCGCGTAGACTTCAGACCACGCGTTTTGCGCACGGCGGATCATTTGAAGCGGTCTGGCAGTGATATCATGGCCTGTCCTGATATGTGTCACATCACCGTCGCCTTTTCTGGTTTAGCTTCGTTGCAATATCACCGACGGAAAACCGGTGCTGCGGCGTTGAACTCAGACGGCCAAGACCAAACACCGCCGCAGACAAGGCGATGCGTCCCAATAAACGCGACAGGACAAGACGATGCCAGACCTTGCAGCTTACCTTGCCCAAAGTGCCCCGCCCCCCAACCTAGCCCCCAAAATCCCCACCGCCCGGCATTTTCCGGTGCTGTTTCTTTCTGACCTGCACCTTGGGTCTCGTGCTTGCAAAGACGACGCGCTGCTGCGTTTCCTGCAAACCCACACGGCCGACCTGATCTATCTTGTGGGCGACATCATCGACACCTGGACCGCCACCGCCGCTCAGTGGACAGCCACCCAATACGCGATCGTGGAACTTTTGCTCGACCGGGCGCAAAATGGGGTCAGACTGGTTTATACCCCCGGTAACCATGATGCACTGTTCCGCAAATATTGCGGTCAGCGCGTGGCCAACATTGAAATCGTGCCGCACATCATCCACCAGGCGGCGGATGGCATGCGTTATCTGGTGATCCACGGCGACACCTGCGACGTCTTTGAAGCCCGCTTTCCTCGGCTGGCCAAGGTCGGCGCGAAAGTGGAACACCTGTTCCGCCGATTGGGAGATCAGGTGAACAACCTGCGCCGTCAGTTTGGCCGCACCGAGTGGCAGATCGTTGACGTGATGATGAAGGTGGCCAACGACCTGATCCGTGGGCTTGACGACTTTGACAAACGTCTTGTCGAGCTGGCCCGCAGCCATGGGGTCGATGGAATCATTTGCGGCCATTTCCACAAACCCGCGCTGCATTCCGACCACGGTCTTGCCTATGCCAATTGCGGCGATTGGGTGGAAAACAACACGGCGCTGGCCGAAACTGCTTCTGGCAGGCTGCTCTTGCTTGACGGGGCTGGCCGCAAACAGGACAGTAAAGCTTCACAGCCGCGTCTGAGGATCGGTGCGACTGCCCGAGGCGTGTAGAATGTTGGTTGCGCTCATTTTGTTTGTGGCGTTTTGCGGCGCAGCACAGCTGATCGGCACTGCGTTGGCCGTGTCCGGCATGACGCGCGGGCGACCCGACACAGCTCGCAAGGACCGCCCCGGCATAACTGTGCTTCGTCCGGTCTGCGGTTTGGAAAATCAACTGGAGGAGACATTGGCGACAACTTTTGCCGCCGAGTACCCACTGTTCGAGATCATTTTTTGCATCGCTTCACCGGTAGACCCGGCCGTTCCCGTGGTGAACCGTCTGATCGCGGCGCATCCAGCCGTCACAGCGCGTCTGCTGATTGGCGATGACAAAGTCAGCGGAAATCCCAAGCTCAACAATCTGGTCAAGGGCTGGGCGGCGGCGCGGCATCCGATGATCCTGATGTCGGACAGCAATGTCCTGTTGCCAGCTGACTATCTGACGCGGCTTCTGGATCAATGGACACCCGGAACGGGCCTGGTGTCTTCTCCACCGATCGGCGTGCAGCCTGACGGGTTCTGGGCGCGGCTTGAATGCGCCTTTCTCAATACGTTTCAGGCGCGCTGGCAGTTGGCCTCCGCCAAGTTGGGCAACGGGTTCGCGCAGGGCAAAATGTTGTTCTGGTCGCGCGACCTTTTGGAGCAGGCTGGTGGCATGGCGGCATTGGGGCATGAGATGGCCGAGGATGTCGCCTCGACCAAAGTGGTGCGAGCGGCCGGGCTGAAAGTGCGGCTGCCGGGCAGGTTATTCGCGCAACCGATTGGCAAGCGCGGCTTTTTGGCGGTATGGAGCAGGCAGGTGCGCTGGTCTCGCGTGCGCAGGCTGGGCTTTCTTGTCTACTTCCTGCCCGAGATTTTCGCCGGTGCCGCCTTGCCATTCGCGGCTCTGTTGGGTTTGGTTGCGTCCGGCCTGACTCAATGGTCAATCCCGGCGTTTCTGATCCTGTGGTATGGTGTGGAGTTCCTAGCCGCCCGGATTGGCGACTGGCCCCGCAGCCCAGCGGACATTGCCGCCTGGGTTTCGCGCGATCTGCTGTTGCCGCCGCTCTGGTTTGCCTCATGGGTGGGTAGTGGGTTTGAATGGCGTGGCAATGTGATGACCGCCACCGAGATTGCCCCAGACCCGACGGACCAAGATCTGACCCATCCCCCGAGCACAGGAGCCTGATTTGTTCACCCTCAACGCAGCCATGCAATTGATCCAGTCGCACGGGTTGTGGGTTCTTGCCCCATTTGCCATATTGGAAGGCCCGATCGTCACCGTTATCGCCGCATATTTGGCACGTTTGGGTTTCATGTCATTGACCGGGGTGTTCGTTATCTGCATCGTGGGCGATCTGATCGGCGACGCATTGTTTTACGGTCTCGGCCGCTTTGGTCCCGGACTGTTATCTGAACGCTGGCAGCAACGATTGGGCATCACCACGGCCCGTCAAGCAGCGCTGGAGGAGCACTTTGCCGAAAAGGGCGGGCGGACATTGCTGTTTGGCAAATGGACCCATTCTGCCGGCATGGCGATCATGATCGCCTCTGGTGCCGCGCGCATGAATTTCACTTCTTATATGGGCTATAATCTGCTGGGCACCATTCCCAAGACAGCATTGTTCTTGGTCGTCGGCTATTTCATCGGCGAGGCCTATTCCTCGATCGACACCTATATCTACCGCATCTCGATTGGCTTGTTCGCCGTCATCCTTGGCGTAGGTGCGATTTGCCTACAACGCTTTTGGCGCAAGTCGTGACGCTGACATGCATCATTCCGGCTTACAATGAAGAAGCCCGGATCGGGGCCGTCCTGACCGCCGTGCTGAACCACCCTCTGATCGACGAGGTTATCGTTGTCGATGACGGCTCTGCCGATGGCACCACCCGAGTAATCAGCGCCTTCCCCCAGGCCCGGCTGATCACCCTACCCCGCAACGGCGGCAAGACCGCCGCCGTGATCCGGGGCCTCGCCGCTGCCACCGGAGACATGATCCTTCTGGTCGATGCCGACCTCGTGGGTCTGGCCGCTCACCACCTTACAACCTTGATCACGCCTGTTCGCGACAACCGAGCCGATATTGCGATATCCTTGCGCGACAACGCTCCCTTCCCTTGGCGCTGGATCGGGCTCGACTATATTTCGGGCGAGAGGGTGTTACGCAAATCTCTCCTCGCAGGCCAGACCGAGGCCCTGCAACGCCTGCCAAAATTCGGGTTCGAAGTCTTCCTCAACTCCATCGTCGTCGCAAAGCAGTCCCGCATCGCAGTCGTGAAATGGCCCGGCGTCATCTCGCCGCTCAAATCTGCCAAATACGGGGTGTGGACCGGGATTAAGGCCGATCTGAACATGATGCGTGACCTGTGCGGCGCTGTGCCGCCGTTCGGCCTTTTGCGTCAGATCATCGCCATGCGAAAATTGCGCATCTGATGTTCGTTTTCGCGCGTTTTTACTATTACCGAACATCGGCGCACCAAAACCTTGACGAACTGCCCCATTCACCGCACACGATGAGCCAATGAACCCAACCGACCTTTTCATCATCGGCGGAGGCATCAACGGCTGCGGCATCGCGCGTGACGCGGCTGGCCGTGGCCTGACCGTCACGCTGGCCGAGCAAGGCGACCTCGCGCAGGGCACCTCTTCCGCCTCCACCAAGCTGTTCCACGGCGGACTGCGCTACCTTGAGTATTTCGAATTCCGATTGGTGCGCGAGGCATTGCACGAACGTGAAACCCTCCTCGCCGCCATGCCGCACATCTCGTGGCCGATGCGTTTCGTCCTGCCGCTCTCGCCTGACATGCGCTTTGACACCACCACCCCGACCTCACGCTTGATGCCGTGGATGCGGGGCCGCCGCCCAGACTGGCTGATCCGGCTGGGCCTGTTCCTGTACGATAGCATGGGCGGCCGCAAAATCCTGCCCGCCACCCGCACCGTCGACCTGACCAACGACCCTGTCGGCAAACCACTGAAATCGAAATACAAAAAGGCTTATGAGTATTCAGACTGCTGGGTCGAGGACAGCCGCCTTGTCGTGCTCAACGCCCGTGATGCGCAAGCTTTGGGCGCGAAAATCCTGACCCACACCATAGTCACAGACGCCACGCGTGACGGCGATCTTTGGACCATCACGACCCAGACCGCCCAAGGCCAGCAGACCCACCAATCAAGGGCGCTTGTCAACGCCGCCGGACCCTTTGTGCAGACCACGATGCGCCTTGCCCATTCGACCAGCGCCGAAGGCGTCCGCCTGGTGCGCGGTTCTCACATCGTCACCCGCAAACTCTACGATCACGACCGCTGCTACTTCTTTCAAGGCAGCGATGGGCGCATCATTTTTGCCATTCCGTATGAGCAGGACTTCACTCTGATCGGTACTACCGATCAGGATCATCTGGGCGCCCCCGGCGAAGTCACCATCACGGATGCCGAGCGCGATTACCTCTGCGCCTTCGCCAGCCAGTATTTCGCCACGCCCGTCACCCCGCAGGATGTGGTCTGGACCTATTCCGGGGTTCGCCCACTGTACAACGACGGGGCCAAATCCGCCACCGCCGCGACCCGCGACTATGTGCTGTCGCTTGATACCGGCCCCACTTCGGATCTGCCGCCCCTGCTCAACGTCTTTGGAGGCAAGATCACCACTTACCGCCGTCTGGCCGAAAGCGCCCTTGCCAAACTCAGCCCACATTTCAAGGGGCAAGGCCCCGCCTGGACTGCCCGCAAACCCCTGCCCGGCGGCAATTTCCCGCTGGAGGACAAAGGGATCCTGGCCGAGAAGCTCCGCGCCGCTCACCCGTTCCTGACCCCGGAATGGGCAGCCCGCCTGATCCGCGCCTATGGTACAGATGCCGCCCAAATCATGGGCAATGCCACTTCGCCTGAGGCTTTGGGCCGCAATTTCGGTGCGACCTTGACCGAGGCCGAAGTCCGCTGGCTGATGACCCACGAATGGGCGTCGCATGCGACCGATGTGGTGTGGCGACGGTCGAAGCTGGGGCTGCGGATGACCGGGGAAGCGGTGGAGGCGCTGGAGGGGTGGATGCAGGAGGTGCGGTGATGTTGAAACTATCCTCTGGCGGAACGTAAGTTTACGACAGCGGGGCCATGACGCACGATCAAGGAGCAGAAAACTAAGCCCCAGAAAATGGACGCGCCGTGGTGACGTTAGACATCGGCCCCAAACCTTGCCATTTTCTTAACAGCCCACCCCATAACTCTTTGATTTTATTGCCGCCGCATAAGTGTCCGGAACTGGACGCTCTGCTCATCCCCGCACCCGGTTGCCCGAAGGGTCATACAGCGCACCCAGATGCAGCCGGGCCGGAACGCGGTCCGAGGCAACCTCCAGTTCGTAACTTCCCGCGGACAAGAACGCCTCATCCACCCCCGCTGCCCGGACATAGCCCAGACCGATCGGCTTGCCCACTGTGTGCCCGAACCCGCCCGAGGACAGCCAGCCGACCCTGACACCATCGCGGTAAATCGTCTCGCGGCCCAGCAGGATCACCGCCGCATCGTCAACCGTGAACGTCGCCAGCCGCTTGCTTACGCCGCCCGCAATCTGCGCCGCCACCGCCTCCCGCCCCAGAAACGGGAGGCCCGACTTCATCTTGCAGGCCCAAGTCAGCCCCGCTTCGACCGGGGTATGATCCGGCCCAATATCCGCCCCCCAGGCCCGATACCCCTTTTCCAGCCGCAAGGTTTCAATCGCCCGATAGCCGGCATTCACCAACCCCAGCTCACTGCCAGCTGCCACTAACGCCTCATAAACCGTGACCGCAACCTCGACCGGCATGTGCAGCTCCCATCCCAGTTCGCCCACATAGGTGACCCGCAGCGCCAACACCGGGCAGGCCGCCACGAAGATCCGCCGCGCAGTCGCGAAGGGAAAACCCGCGTTCGACAAATCATCCGAACTTACCCGTGCCAGTATATTCCGCGCCTCCGGCCCCATCAGGGAGAGAACGGCGTTGGAGGAGGTCACGTCGTTCAGCTGACAATTCCCGGTCAGATTGCGGTTTATCCAATCGAAATCATGTGTTGCAAAGCCGGTTCCGGTGGTGATGTAGAATTCGTCCTGCGCGACGCGGGCGACCGTGACATCGGCTTCGATTCCCCCTCGCGCGTTGAGAAGCTGGGTGTAGGTGAGGGTGCCGATAGGCCGATCGGTATTTCCCGCAGCGATCCACGACAGGGATTTCGCGGCGTCGGGGCCTTTCAGCATGAATTTGGCGAAGGAGGATTGGTCAATTAAAACAGCGGCTTCCCTGGCGGCCTGATGTTCGCGTTTCACCGCGTGGAACCAGTTCGGGCGCTGGTAGGTGTAGCGGTCCACCGCGTCTTCCTGAGTGGCGAACCAGTTGGGACGTTCCCAACCAAGTTTCTCGCCAAAGACTGCCTTTGCCGCGGTAAGATGGGCATAAAGCGGCGAGCGGCGGGTGGGGCGGGCGGATTTCATCTCTTCGGACGGAAAGGCGATGGTGTAGTGTTTGCCATAAGCCTCCAAAGTACGGGCCCGAACCCAGTCGGTGGAGCGGTGGACCTGACCGAAGCGGCGGATGTCGACCGGCCAGAGGTCGTAGGGTGCTTCGCCTTTGGTGGCCCATTCGGCGAGGGCCATGCCCGCGCCACCTGCCGAAGCGATGCCAAAGGCGTTAAAGCCTGCGCCCACATAGAAATTCTTCAACTCGGGAGATTCTCCGAGGATGAAATTTCCGTCGGGCGTGAAGGATTCCGGGCCGTTCAAGAGTTGCTTGACGCCTGCGGTTTCAAGGGCGGGGACGCGGGCGATCGCGTCTTCCATGAACTGCGAATAGTGGTCGTAGTCGGAGTTCAGCAAGCTAAAGACGTGGTGCTCGGGGATGCCGTTTTGCGCCCAGGGTTTGGGATTGGGTTCGTAACCGCCCCAGACCAGACCGCCGACATCCTCTTTCCAGTAAGTGAGGCGATCCGGATCACGCAAGGTGGGCAGATTGGCACTAACACCCGGAATTTTCTCGGTAATCATATACTGGTGTTCAAGTGAAATCAGCGGGACGTTGACGCCGACCGTGGCGGCAAGGGTGCGGGTCCATTGGCCGGCACAGCAGATGACTTTCTCGCATTCAACGATGCCATGCGGGGTTTCCACACCACGAATGCGGCCATTTTCAACAATGATTCTAGTGACTTGAGTATCCTCAAAGATCTTCACCCCAGCCATTCGGGCACCCTTGGCGAGGGAAAGCGTGATGTCGCTGGGGTTGGCCTGACCGTCGGTTGGCAGATAGGCGGCGCCGACGAGGTCGTCGATGGTCATCAGGGGCCATAGGTCTTGCGCCTCTTGCGGGGTGAGGAGGTGCATTTCCAGCCCGAAGGAATGGGCGGTGGTGGCCTGGCGTTTCACCTCGGTCCAGCGTTCTGCGTTGCAGGCGAGGCGCAGGCCGCCGTTCATCTTCCAGCCGGTTTGCAGACCGGTTTCGGATTCAAGTTTCTTATAAAGTTCAACGCTGTAGCCGAGAAGCTGGGTGATGTTTGCAGAGGTTCGAAGTTGGCCCACCAAGCCCGCGGCGTGGAACGTTGTGCCGGAGGTGAGTTTGTTTTTTTCCAGCAAGACCGTATCGGTCCAGCCGAGTTTGCCCATGTGATAGGCCGTGGAGCAGCCGATGATGCCGCCGCCGATGATGACAGCTTTTGCGGTGGTGGGGAGGGATGTCATTGAAATCTCACAGGTTTTCCGAGGCGGCTGCATAGGTGGCAAGGTTGGTTCTGGTATAGGTGGCAAAGTCGAAATCCAACTCGGAGTGGAGTTCGGAGACCATGCTCCACAAGGTTTCGCGCAGGGCAGCGGCGGCTTTCATGGCGCGGTAGCGGCCGGGAAGATCGGCAGGCACTTGGCCGAAATAGCGTTCCAGAACAAAGGCTTCCTGATCGACGCTCAGGTCATTGTTGGCAGCCAGCCCGCCAAGGTCAAAGAGCGGAGAGTTGAATCCGGCGTAGTCCCAGTCGATCAGCCAGAGGCGGTTGCCGTCATGCAGGAAATTGGCGGGGAGCAGGTCATTGTGGCCAAAGACGAGGTCGATGGGACCAATGGAATGTTCCAGATTATCTGCTTCTTTCAACAGCTTGGCCAGCATGGGACGGTGCGGGCTATCCCCTTCGGTCAAGGTGGCGGCATAGTCGCGGATGACGTGGAAGGGCCAGAACATCTGGGCCGGACCACGCAGGTATTTCGGGATGGTCTGGTGGGCGCGTTTGACAAGAGACAAGGTCTGTTCCAGCATGGCGTCCTGGCGGATGTCGGCGGCCGTCAGCGTTTTTCCTTCAATGAATTCAATGACAAGTATGCCCGGTTCCTGGTGAAGGACGGCGGGCGAGACGCCTGCGGCATGGGCGGCGCGGCTGGCCGAAAGCTCGTTCGAGCGGAGAATATGGTGCAGGGGAATGTCGTTTCCGATGCGGACCACGGCCTTTTTACGGGCGTCCTGCACCACAAAATTGACGTTGGTGATGCCGCCGCCCAAGGGTTCGGCCCGAATTGGGCCAGTCCAGAGTGGCAGTGCGTTGATGCGGTCTTGCGGTGTCATGGCTCCCCCAGATGCATGATTGGCAAGAGGGCGGGACCAAGTCAACTTGAGGCCGATATCGCCGATTGTGGCTGTCTTTTACCCGTCTTGCCCACGTCTTCTTTGCGTCTCTACGTTTCGGAGGATCCTGCGCCGACAAATGGCGCGAGGGTGGCGGTGCCGGACGACCCGACCAGCAACCCCTTGGGTCCGAAATGGCGCGGGAAAAAAGCCGCGGCGCAGGCATAGACCGTGGCTTGACCCTCTTCGGAGGAATAGGGCGTGTTCATCGTCATCATGTCCAGCCAGACCCCTTCGGTGGTGACGCGGATCACGCGGGCGACCCGGGTGGCGTTGCCGGGATAGCCACCTTCCGCCAGAATCGCAGCACAGAATTCTTCCAGCCTCGCATTGTAATGGTCGTCGTTCGATCCGCAGCGTTCCTGATACAGCGGCCGGCTTTGCGCCTCGCCCCAGAACGAACACCAGGCGGACAGGCGTGAGGGTGTGCAGATTGCGGGGTTGAAGTCGGCCCGCAGCAGCGCATCGAGTTGGGCGGCAGGCGATGGCCCTGCCCCGGCCAGATAGGTCTGCCAGTTCTGCAGATATTCATCGGCGAGAAAGAGAAGCGTTTCTGAAAGCAACTTCTCTTTCTTCTCGAAATGGAAATTGACAAGGCCATGAGAAAGGCCGGCGGTCCGGGCAACCTCTGTCAGGGTGGTGCGGGCATAGCCGCGCAGAGCCAGCGTATCGATTGTCGCTTCGATCAACTGGGTGCGGCGTGTCGCACGGCTCATCTTGCGCGGCAGTGCGTTTGGCTTTTCATCGGTCATTGGCAGGCTCCTTGCAGGCTCTCGGCTACAAATGTAGCGGAAACTTGCCCCCCGGACAGCGGTAAATTTAACTGAAATTTGGGTCGAGTCAATTCTGATTGACAGACCAGTCAGAATATTGCGATCTTGCCGTAACGCAGCAAGGGGAAAATCATGGTGGTGACGCCACGCCGCAGGTTGACCAAGTCGAACGCACAGTTTCAGCGGGCGGTAAGGCGGCTGCCGCTGGGGGTGGCGTCGACGTTCCGCTATTGGGGCGATGACCGGACGATCTATGTGGACCACGGCAAGGGTGGCCGGACCTGGGATATCGATGGGAATTGTTATGTCGATTATCGGCTGGGCTATGGTCCCGCCATTCTGGGCTATGCTGACGACCGGGTGGATGCGGCGGCGATGCGGGGGATGCAGGTGGGCGGGGTGTTCGCGCTGTCGACCGAGCGGGAACTGATCGTGGCGGACCGGATTGCCAAGATGGTGCCTGCGGCGGAACTGGTGCGGTTTTCCAATTCGGGGACCGAGGCGGTGATGGCGGCGTTGCGGCTGGCGCGGGCCTATACCGGGCGGGAAAGCTATTTGCTGGTCGAGGGCGGTTATCACGGGCTGTTTGATGCGGCGATGTGGATGGCCAATCTGGAGGAGTGGGATCACAGGTCGAATTCCGATCCGGAGGTCATCCCTTACGGCAAGGGCATTCCGCAGGTGATCAAGCAGTTGGCGCATCTGGTGCCGATGAATGATTTTCAGCGGCTTGAGGATATGTTCCGCCGGAATGGATCTTCGCTGGCGGCCATGCTGATCGAGCCGATCCAGGGCAACTGCTGCGGGATCATGGCGCAGGTGGAATATGTCCGGCTGGCGCGGAAGTTGTGCGATGAATATGGGGTGCTGCTGATCATCGACGAGGTCAAATCGGGGTTCCGGGTTGGCAAGGGCGGGATTCAGGGGATCATGGGGGTGAAGCCCGACCTGACGACCTTTGCCAAGGCGGTGGCGAATGGCTATCCGATCGCGCTGGTGGCGGGGCGGGAGGATGTGATGCGGCATTTCCGCTATGGCGGCGCGTCGCATGGCGGAACTTATACGGCGCATTCGGTGTCACTGGCGGCGGCGGAGGAATGTCTGCGGATACTGGACGAGACGCCTGCGCTGGAGACTTTGGCGGGGCACGGGTCGAACCTGATGGCGGGAATGACGAAGATTTTGGACGCGCGGGGGATCGTGCATTCCTACACCGGGCATCCGTCGATGTTCGGTCTGTTCTTTGCCGAAAAGGCGCCGGACAATTACCGCGACTGGAAGACGTCGGATTACACGTTCTATGACACGATGGCCTATCACCTGCATGATCTGGGGATCATCGTGGAACCTGACAGCCGCGAGCCGTGGTTCATGTGCGAGGCGCATGGGACAGACGGTTCCTGTCTGGTGGATACGTTGAAGGCGGTTGAAGTGGCGGTGGATCTGACGTTGGAACAGCTGGCGGGTCCGGCATGATCTATGACGCGGTGATCATTGGCGCGGGGCATAATGGCTTGGTGGCGGCCTGTTATCTGGCGAAGGCTGGCATGAAGGTCTGCGTGGTCGAAAAGAACGACTGGGTGGGCGGGGCGGCGGTTTCGCGGTCGCTGTATCCGGGGTTCACCTATTCGAATTGCTCTTATGTGAGCAGTTTGTTCAGGCCAGAGATCATGCGCGATCTGGAATTGCCGAAGCATGGGTTGCAGATCTTGCCCTATGAAGGCGGTGCGGTGTTCACCGAAGGCGGCGGTTATCTGGGCATGTTCCGCGACCACGATGCCAACCGGCGGGAGTTTGCACGGCATTCGCGGCATGATGCCGAGGCTTATGACCGCTATTCGCGCGATGTTCTGCGGTTTTGCCGGTTCATTCGCCCGATGCTGATGCGGACACCGCCGGACCCTTCATCGTTCAAGCCCCGCGACATTGCCGAACTGATCTGGCTGGGTCGCAAGATGGGCGAGATGTCGGAACGCCAGATGGCCGACATGGTGCGGTTCTGGACGATGTCGATTTCGGATTTCCTCGACGAGTATTTCGAGCATCCGGTGATCAAGGCCTATCTGGCGGTGTCGGCGATCATCGGCACCGCTTTGGGGCCGATGTCGCCGGGGTCGGCCTATGTGCTGCTGCATCACTATATGGGCGATGTGGATGGCAATGTAGGGGCCTGGGGCTTTGCCCGCGGCGGGATGGGGTCGATTACGCAGGCACTGGCTAGGTCATTGGCGGCGGCGGGGGGCGAGATTCGCAACGGGTCGGGGGTGGAGAGTGTGATCGTGAAGAACGGTCACGCGCAGGGCGTGGTGCTGTCGAATGGCGATGAGGTGCGGGGGAAGCGGGTGATCTCCAACATGGACGTCAAGCGCACTTTCCTGAAACATGTGGCCGAAGACCAGTTGCCGGGGGACTTTGTCAAGCGGGTGAAGGCGTTCAAGATCCGGGGATCGTCGGGCAAGCTGAACATCGCGCTGGATTCGGCGCCCGTGTTCCCTGCGCTGCCCGAAGGTGCGCCGAACCTGAAGGGCGATCTGCATTTCACCGACAGTATCGAGAAAATGGAGCGCGCCTATGACGACTGGAAAGCCGGGCATTTCAGCCGCGATCCGTTTCAGGATGTGATGATCCCGACGATGATTGATCCTACCATGACGCCACCCGGCAAGCATTTCATGTCCTGCTTCGTGCAATATGCGCCGCCGAAGATCGAGGGGCGGGAATGGTCGGATGCTGACCGGGATGCATTTGGGCAGACCTGTCTGGATCAGATCGAGAAATACTCACCTGGCTTCAAAAACAGGGTGTTGCACGTCGAAGTTCGCACGCCGCGTGAACTTGAAGCGGAGGTCGGGCTGACCGAAGGCAACATTTTCCAAGGCGAGTTGACGTTCGACCAACTGCTGTTCAACCGCCCGGTGCCGGGCTATGCGCAGTACCGGTCACCGATCAAGGGGCTGTGGATGTGCGGGTCGTCCACCCATCCGGGTGGCGGTGTGATGGGGGCACCGGGGCGGAATGCGGCGGCACAGGTGTTGCGGGAGGCGAAGCTGCCCAACCGGATGAGTGATGCCTATGCCGTCCTTTAGCGCGATTGTCATAGGCGGCGGGACGAATGGGCTGGCTTGTGCGGGGCGGCTCGCGGCGAAGGGTTGCCGCGTGGTGGTGCTGGAGGCAGGTGCCGTTGCAGGCGGTGGCGCTGCGGTGAGGGAATTTGCACCGGGGTATTTCGCGCCCGCGCTGGCCCACACCACGCGCGGAGTCGATGCGCGGGTGATGGCGGGGATGGCGCTTGAACGGCATGGGTTGGGGTTTCACCCTGCCCTGGCGACTTGCGTGCTGAATGCAGAACCTTTGAGCGTGATGCGCGGCAAGACCACGGGCGCGGATGCGGCGGCTTATGCGGCTTTGATCGCCAAGCTGAGCGAGTTTGCGCGGGTGCTGGCCCCGTTTCGGGGGCTGACACCGCCCCGCCTGACCTCTTCGGGCAATGAATGGGGCAAGCTCGCGCGGTTGGGGTTGGGCATTCGTGCCTTGGGTAAGGCCGATTTCCGCGAGTTTCTGCGGATGATCCTGATCAATGTCGCCGATGTGGCGGAAGATGAGTTGACCGATGATCGGTTGAAGGGTCTGTTGGCGTTTGATGCGACTTTGGGGGCGTGGCTTGGGCCAAGATCGCCTAACTCTCTGATATTGCTGTTGAACCAATTGGCTTGCGGGCCGGATATCTTGGTGCCCAAGGGCGGTATGGCGGCGTTGGCGGCGGCGATGGTTAGGGCGGCAGAGGCGGCGGGGGTTGTCGTGCGTTGCAATGCCGCTGTGGCACGAGTGCTGGTGACGGAGGATCGGGCTTGCGGGGTGGAACTGGAATCGGGCGAAGTTCTGGCGGCGGACAAGGTGATTTCGGCCATCAGCCCCCGGACGACGTTTCAGAAGCTGGTGGGGCCAAGGCATCTGGATGCGGGGTTCTTTTCGCGGGTGCAGCATATCCGGTCGCGCGGTGGGGCGGCGAAGCTGCATCTGGCGTTGACCGCTGCGCCTGACGTGCCGGATTTGCAGGCGCGGATGGTGATTGCCCCGTCGGTGCGGGTGGTCGAGGAGGCGTTCAATCCGGTGAAATATGGCGAGGTGCCGAAAGCCCCAGTGATGGAGTTTGTGGTGCCGTCGGCGTTTGAAGGCGATTTGGCATCGGAGGGCCATCACGTCCTGTCGGCCATCGTGCAGTTTGCGCCCCATGCGCCGAAAGCGGGGCTGGAGGCCGCGCGGGCAGAGATGCTGGAGAATACGCTGGCGGTGCTGGAGGCGCATGTGCCGGGCTTGCGCGGGCTGGTGGCCCACGCCGAACTGCTGATGCCGCAGGACATCGAGGCGCGGTTCGGCATGGTCGGCGGCAACTGGCACCACGGCGAGTTGGCGGTGGAGCAGATGCTGTTCCTGCGGCCTTTGCGCGAGGCGGCGCAGTATGGCACTCCCCTGCCCGGCCTGTATCTGGCGGGTGCCGGGTCGCATCCGGGCGGCGGAATCAATGGCTCGGCTGGGTGGAACGCGGCCGGTATGGTGTTGCATGAATGACCTGACCCATTTCGAGGTGCCACTGCGCCAGACGCCGTTTCATGCGCGGACGGCGGTGCTGAATAAACTGAACCGCTGGGGGCCGTGGGCGGGGTACATGACCGCGCTGTGCTTTGGCGACGAGGCGATGGAGCATACCGCGATCCGCAACGGCGCGTCGGTCTATGACCTGTGCCCGATGGTCAAGTATCGGGTGACGGGGGCGGAGGCTGCCGCCTTTCTGGACCGGTTGACGATCCGCAATGCCGGGAAATTGCCTGTGGGTTCCGTGCATTACACGGTGTGGTGCGATGACGAGGGCCGCGTGCTGGACGATGGCACGCTGTTCCGGCACGGGGTTGGCGACTACCTGATCTGCTGTCAGGAACGGCATCTGCCGTGGCTGCTGGCGTCCTCGGCGGGCTATGACGTGGCGGTGCGGGAGGTGACGGAGGAGGTGGCGGCGCTGTCGTTGCAGGGGCCGTGCAGCGCCTCGGTGCTGGATGCGGCGGGGTTTGATGTCTGGGGGCTGAAACCGTTCCGGATGGTCCGGTTTGCGTTTCAGGGCGGCAAGGTGACCGTGTCGCGCACCGGATTTACCGGCGATCTGGGCTATGAATTGTGGATGGAGCCTGCACAGGCTTTGCCGTTCTGGGATCATCTTTTTGCGTCAGGTGCACCGTGGGGGATCAGGCCGATTGGCACCGATGCGCTGAACCTCGCGCGGATCGAGGCGGGGTTCATCATCACCAATATGGATTTCATTCCGGCGGATCAGGCGTTGCGGGAGGATCGCGCCCGGAGCCCGTTTGAGCTGGGGCTGGACTGGATGATCGACTGGGACAAGGGCCATTTTACGGGGCGGCGGGCGTTGCTGGCGGAGAAAGAGGCTGGGTCGGATTGGGCGCTGGTGGGGCTGGATGTGCCGGGGAACATTTCGGCCGAGGGCTCAATCCTGTATCATGGCAAGAAGCGCGAGGCGGGGTTTGTGACGGCGGCGGCGTGGTCACCGAGTGTCAAGCGGTCGGTTGCCTTGGCGCAGGTCGAGGCCAAGTATCGTAAAGGTGACGATCTTTGGGTCGAGATTTATGCGCTGCGCGAGTTGCAATATGTCAAGCTGATGCTGCCGGTGACGGTGGTGGAGCGGCCCTTTTTTAACCCCGCCCGCAAGCGCGCGACACCGCCGGGGAGGTTCTGATGACCGAACACCGCCACCCTGAAAGCCCGCTTCTGGACCATTGCCCGGAAACTTTGCCGCGCGAGGCTTATCTGGATGCGGAATGGTTCGCGCGGGAGATGGCGACCGTCTGGGGTCGGCATTGGGTTTGCGTGGGGCGGCTTGGGGACTTCGTGCCGGGTCGGATGCGGCCTGTGATGGTAGGTGGGGCGTCGGTGATCGTGGCGCGGGCGGCGGATGGGTCTGTCAGCGCGTTTCACAATTCCTGTCGGCATCGGGGGGCGGAGATTTGTGCGGGTGAGGTGGCGGTGGGGCGGCTGATCACCTGCCCGTATCATGCCTGGTCTTATGCGGCGGCGGATGGGCGGTTGGTGTCGACCGCCTTTGCGACGCCGACGGAGGATTTTGACAAGTCTGTCCATGGCTTGCGGGCGGTTGCTCATGTGATCTGGAACGGGTTTGTGTTTCTGAACCGGGCGCAGGAGCCGGGGGCGTTGCGACCCGATCTGGGGCTGCGGGCGCTGGATAACTGGCCGATGGACGGCCTTGTCACCGGGCATCGGCACGAGCGGGTGCTGGCGTGTAACTGGAAGGTTTTCTGGGAGAATTACAACGAATGTCTGCACTGTCCGGGCATTCACCCGGAGCTTTGCGAGATGGTTCCGGTGTATGCCAAGGGTATCATGAGTGCGTCGGAAGCGGCGGATTGGGATGGGTCGCGGCCAAGCGGCAACCTGAAGGCCGGGGCGGAAAGCTGGACGATGACGGGTGCGCCTTGCGGGCCGCTGTTTCCGGGGCTGTCGGCAGAACAGCGGCAGGACGGCTATAGGTTCGTGACGTTTTATCCGACCGCCTATGTCGTCGCGCATGTGGATTATGTGCGCTGCGTGCGATTGGAACCCTTGGGGCCGGAGGAGACGCGGTTGGTGGCGGAGTGGTATTTTTCGCCGGAAACCCTGGCACAGCCGGGGTTTGATGCGGGCGAGGTCGCGGCGTTTGCCAAGATCGTGCTGGGGCAGGATGGTGATGCGGCAGAGATGAACCAGCGGGGGATCAGGTCGCCATCCTACCGACGCGGGCGGCTGATGCCGCAGGAATTTGACATTCACCGTTTTCACAACTGGGTTCTGTCCGAAATGGAGAGCCAAAATGACTGAGATTCCGTTCAACTCGCTGCCGATCCCCAATGACTGGGACCGCCGGGGACTGCCCGCCTGGACCTATCACAGCCAAGCCATGTTCGATCTGGAGCGGGAAGAGATTTTCCTGAAACACTGGCAGGTTGCGGGGCATGTCTGTGACATTCCGGCGCCGGGCGACTGGCTGTCGTTTGATCTCTTGGGCGAGCGTGCCGTGGTGATGCGGGGCCAGGACGGCGTGGTCAGGGCGTTTCATAACTTGTGTCGTCATCGCGGCGCGCGGGTGGTGGATGGGGCGACGGGGCATTGCAAGTCGGCGATCGTCTGTCCGTTCCACGGTTGGGTCTATAATCTGGACGGCACGCTGCGCGGTGCTGCGGTGCCGTCGAGTTTCGGGTCGATTGACCGGGCGAAGTTCGGGCTGAAACCCATTGAGATGGAAGTGTTTCACGGCTTTATTCTGCTGCGGTTCAACCCCGGCCCGCAGCCTTCGGTCGCGGAATTGATGGCCCCCTATGCGGCGGATTTCGCGGCCTATCAGACCGCCGATTTCCTGCCGGTGCATGTGCCGGACTGGACCAGCGATCTGCCGGTCAACTGGAAATCGGTGCGGGATGTGGACAACGAGGGGTATCATGTCCCCCTCGCTCACCCGGGTTTGCAGGATTTGTACGGGCGGGATTACCGGGATTTGTATATGGAGGGCGGGTTGCACGCGTCGTTCGGCTTTTACGGCGACAAGCCGGGGCGCGGGTGGTCGGTGCGACGCTATCTGGCGATGGCACGACCAGAGGCGCATCTGCCGCAGCATCTGCGGAAAGCCTGGACCTATTACGGGATATTCCCGAATGTCGTGTTCGCCTTTACGCCGGAGGGCGCGCAGTATTATCAGGATGCGCCGCTGTCGCCCGGCATGACACGGGTGACGGGGCGGATTTATCGCCACCCCAATGAGACGCGCGAACAGCGGGTGTCGCGGTATCTCGCCTACCGCATCGACCGCGAAACCAGTGCCGAGGATCAGCAGCTGTCGATCTGGTCGAACGAATCCATGAAATCGCAGGCGTTCGACGGGTTCCATCTGTCCGATCTGGAATGGGGGGTGCGGCGGCATCACGACCAGTTGCGCCGTGCCCTGCCAGTGATGACGCTGGATCGCGCACCGTCCGAAGCCGAAATCACACCCCGCAATCAGGAAATGCTTGGCTTGAGCCAAGGTATGACGCAGGCTTTGATCAAATGACGCATTCGGCAACATGCGCCCCAACCAGAGGATATGACCGATGAAACTTACACGGCGATCAACTCTTACCGGCCTTGGGGCGGTGCTGGCTGCACCGATGGTCCGGCCATCCTGGGCCGCGACGGGTTCTGTCAACATCTACAACTGGTCCGATTATATCGGCGAAACCACCATTGCGGATTTCGAGGCGGCCAGCGGGCTGTCGGTGGTTTATGACCTGTATGCCTCGTCCGAGGAAATGCAGGCCAAGATGCTGGCGGGATCGACCGGCTATGATCTGGTGATCATGGCGGGCATTACGCTGCCGCAATTCATCAAGGCGAATATTTATCAGAAGCTGGACAAAAGCCGATTGAAGAACTGGGGCAATCTGGACCCGGTGATCCTGAAGATCGGCGAAGGATTTGACCCCGGATTTCAATACGGCGAGCCCTATATGTGGGGATCGGTGGGCATGACTTATAACATGGATCTGGTAAAGCAACGCCTGCCTGGCGTTGATCTGAACAATCTGGACGTGATCTTCAAGCCGGAGAACGCGGCAAAGCTGGCCGATTGCGGAATCTCGCTGCTGGACAGCCCGACGGATATTGGCCTGATGGTGTTCAGCTGGTTGGGCATTGATCCGAACACCGCCAGTCAGGCCGATTACGACAAGCTGGTTGCGGCGTTCAAACCGATCCGGCAGTATATCACCACATTCGACAATTCGAATTATCTGACCACGTTGCCGAACAAAGAGCTGTGCGTGGCCAACACCTGGTCGGGTGATTACGGTGTAGCCAAAACCCGGGCCGCGGACGCCGGGATCAAGCTGGACCTGCAGTATTTCGTGCCGAAGACCGGTGCTCCGGCGTGGTTCGATTTGTGGTGCATCCCGTCGGACGCCGCGAATGCGGATAATGCCTATGTCTTTCTGGACTACATGTTGCAGCCCGAAGTCATTGCGAAATGCACCGATTTCACGGGCTATGCCAATGCCAACAAACTGGCCACCGCTTTGGTTGATCCGGCGGTTGCAGGCGACCCGGCGATTTATCCGGATGCCGAGACGCTGAGCCGGATGTACACGCCGAAACCGCAGAATGAGGAACAGGACCGGATGATGAACCGCGCCTGGACCGATATCAAGGCGGGCTGAGGTGACGACCGTGCCGCTGATCCGCATTGAAAATGTGTCAAAGAAATTCGGCGCGTTTCAGGCGGTGAAGGATGTCAGTCTGACCATCGAGAAGGGCGAGATTTTCGCTTTGCTCGGTGGGTCGGGGTGTGGCAAGACCACGCTTCTGCGGATGCTGGCGGGGTTTGAGGATCTGACGGCGGGGCGGATTTTCATTGACGGGCAGGATATGGGCGGGGTGCCACCCTGGGAACGCCCCGTGCATATGATGTTCCAGAGCTATGCGCTGTTTCCCCATATGAGCGTTGAAAAGAATGTGGGCTACGGGCTGAAGCACGAACAGATGACGGCGGACGAGCGGCAGGCGCGGGTGCGGGCGATGCTGGATCTGGTGCAGCTGACACCCTATGCGACGCGCAAGCCGCATCAGATATCGGGCGGGCAGCGGCAACGCGTGGCACTTGCGCGGGCGCTGGCGCGGCAGCCGAAGGTCTTGCTGCTGGACGAACCGCTGGCCGCGCTGGACAAGAAGCTGCGCGAGCATACGCAGTTTGAACTGATGTCGATTCAGGAGCGGACCGGGGTGACGTTCATTGTGGTCACACATGATCAGGAAGAAGCGATGACCCTGGCCGACCGGATCGCGGTGATGGACAAGGGTGAGGTCAAGCAGGTTGGCCCCCCGGCCGAGGTCTACGAGTTTCCGAACAGCCGGTTTGTGGCGGGGTTCATCGGGTCGATCACGTCCTGGGATGGCCGCGTGGTATCGGTGGCGGGGGATGCGGCGGTACTGGATGTGGCCGGGCTGGGGCCGGTTCAGGCGCGGGCGGTGCCGGGTCTGGTGCCGGGGCAAAACGTGTCGATGGCGATCCGGCCCGAAAAGCTGACAATCAGCCGGGTGAAGCCCGAGGGCGGCAATGTGATCGAGGGCGAGGTCAAGGATCTGGCGTATTTCGGCAAGGACAGCCTGTACCGGATCGCCCTGCCTTCGGGCGGGCTGGTGTCGGTGCATGCGGTCAATGCGCGGCGGGCGGGGGAAGGCGAGCGGGTGGCGAACTGGTATGACAAGGTCTGGCTGAGTTTCGAGCCCAGTGCCGCGATCATTCTGACGGAGTGATCATGAAAGACAGCCGCCTTGTCCAATGGTTCAACCGGCGCGGCTGGTCGGATATCGTGATTGCGGCACCCTATGTCTGGCTGTTGATCTTTTTCCTGATCCCGTTTCTGATCGTGCTGGCGATGAGCTTTGCGACGCGCACGCCCACCGCGCCGCCGTTTGGCTATGGCGGCGAAAACCCGGTCTTTAACCTGACCGGATACGGGCGGCTGTTTCACGATACCTTGTACATTCGCGCCTTTGTCACTTCGTTGACCAATGCGTTCGGGGCGATGGTGCTGTGTCTGGCGATTGGCTATCCGATGGCACTGGGCCTGACCAAGGTGGAGCGGGGCTGGCGCAACATCTTGTTGATGCTGGTGATCTTGCCGTTCTGGACGTCTTTCCTTTTGCGGGTCTATGCGTGGATGGGTCTGATGGGGTCGAACAGCTGGTTCAACAACCTGCTGACCGCGGGTTGGAACGGGCTGGTGCCGCAAGACTGGGCCATTCACTCGGTGCCGATGATGCATTCGAATTTCGCGGTCGTGCTGGTGATGGTCTACACCTATCTGCCGTTCATGATCTTGCCTTTGTACGCCAATCTGGAACGGCTGGACCCGGTTCTGGACGAGGCGGCGATGGATCTGGGGACGCGGCCGTTCGGCGTATTCTGGGATGTGACGTTGCCGCAAAGCATTCCGGGGATCATTGCAGGCGGTATGCTGGTGTTCATTCCGGCGGCGGGCGAATTGGTCATTCCGACGCTGGTGGGTGATGCGTCCAGCCCGATGATCGGCAGGGTGATCTCGGATGAATTCGCCTCGGCGCGGGATTGGCCGATGGCGTCATCGGTGGCGGTTGCGCTGTTGGTGCTGATGGTCGGGCCGATGATGATTTATGCCCATTATCAGGCGCGGGCTGAAAAACCTGCCGACGCGGGAGAGACCGAATGAAGCGCCGCCCGATGTTCCTGATTTCGGTGTTGTGTTTCGGCTTTGCCTTTTTCTACATCCCGATTCTGTCCATGATGGTCTATTCGTTCAACAACTCTCGCCTCGCGACGGTGTGGGGCGGGTTTTCGACCAAATGGTACGGCGCGCTCTGGAACAACCCGCAGGTCGGCAAGGCGCTGGTGTTGTCGCTGGAGATTGCCATCATTTCCTCGACCGTGGCGACCATCCTTGGCACGATGGCAGGTATCGCGCTGGCAAGGTTCAGGACGTTTCGCGGACGGACATTGTTTTCAGGACTGGTGACGGCGCCGTTGATCATGCCAGAGGTGATCACCGGGATATCCTCGCTGATCTTTTTCATCCTGATGGCGCAATATGTCGGTTGGCCGGCATCGCGCGGTTTTACGACGGTGACTTTGGCGCACATCACCTTTTCGATGGTCTTTGTGACGACGATCGTACAGTCGCGGATGCTGTCGGCGGACCGGGCGATCGAGGAGGCCGCGATGGATCTGGGATCGCGGCCGTGGCAGGTGATGAAGGACGTGACCTTGCCGGTGATTTCGCCCGCGATCCTGTCGGGGTGGCTGCTGGCCTTCACGATTTCGATGGACGATGTGGTGATCACCAATTTTACCACCGGGCCGGGGACGACGACATTGCCGATCCTGATCTGGTCCAAGGTCAAGCTGGGGGTGACGCCGGATGTCAACGCGCTGGCCACTTTGACGGTGCTGGTGGTGGGGATCTGCGTGGCTGCGGCGGGCTATGTGATGAACCGGGCCGAGGCGCGGCGCGAGTTGGAGCGGCGGCTGGCATATCAGGCCAACGAATGAGTGATTTTTGGGCAGAACTGGCCGCGCCGGTGGGGCCGAAAGGGTCGGGGCGGTTGCGCTATGGCGCGGCGATGGCGCTATATCAGCAGGGTCAACTTGGCCCTGCGGCGCTGGAGGTTTACCGGATCTGCGCCTTGCTGGACCGGCAGGACCCGGGCGCATTGCTGGCGGAGATGCAGCTTTTGGTGCCAGCGCCGCGTGTCGAATCGGGCGAGGCGGCCATTCAACGCCTGCTGACCGAGGCTGACCTGTACCTTGCCACCCTGCCCGGCCCGGGTGTGGCAGAGGTGCGCGCCGGATTGAACCGGTGGCGCAGTGGGTCGGTGCGGGCGGGCGGCGGTGCCCATCCGGTCCTGTCGGCCCATTTGCCGGAGGCATTGGAGGAATTGCAGGCGACGCATCCGGACCTTGCGCGGGCGATTGGCGGGGCCGCGCCCTATCTGGACTGGACCGCTTACAACCGCTATGGGCCAGAAATCGGCGCTGGCTTTGCGGGCGGCCATTGCTTTGCGTCGATCCTCGGCGAAGATGGGGCAGTCGCGGCGCCGGGCTCTGATTTCGGGCTGTTTCTGGTGGCGCCGCATATCCTTTACCGCGACCATTGCCACCCTGCCCCAGAGCTTTACGCGCCCCTGACCGGGCCGAATGGCTGGCGGTTCGGGGTGGATGCGCCGCTGGTCATCAAGACCGCGCACCAGCCGGTGTGGAACGATCCGATGCGCCCGCATCTGACCAAGGTCGGGCCGGTGCCGTTTCTGGCATTCTTTGGCTGGACGGCTGACGTGCAAGCCCCCGCGCGGGTGATTCCGGCGGCAGACTGGCCAGAGCTGGAGGCGTTGCGGTTGGGTTAGCGGCTTAGTACGGTTGGCGCGAAACCGGCGGGCCGAGGCGAAAGTCGCGGAACTGCACCGTGAGGCCTGCGCGGGAGGGCGAGCAAGCCATCGGTCCGGCTGAGGTCGGCAGGTCGGGTGGAAAAGGGGCGAGGCGGAACATCTGCCAGTCTTGTGCCAAGCGGTATTGCACCCAGACCGCCGCGCCAATGCGCGTCAGGCGCAGGCCGAGGCTGCCAGTGAAGCCGGGCAGCGGCATTTGCGACCAATCGGAATTGTCGCAGGTCACCACGGTGGCAAGGTAGGCGGTCCCGTTGACGAATTCGATCCCGGCCTTGATCCAGTGCGATGGATCGGCGCGCATCAAAAGCCCGGCCTGATCATATTGCGCCTGATAATCGGCGGCGAAAGTAACTTCGGCCGAGAATTCTACGGCGGTGGGGGCCAACAGCGCATGGCCGGTGTCATGGACGAAGCCGTAAAAGGTGTTGCGCCAGAAATCGCCCTGATCCGCGGTGGTCACGTGAAGAATGTCACCCGTCGTCGCGGCCAAGGCGGGCGGGTTCAGCCAGGTCATCCCGTCGGTCCACATCTGTGCGTCTCCGTTGCCCCGTGGCAGCACCATGACCAATGACTTGCGCTTGTTCAACGCTGTCGTTTGCCAATGGCATCGGCGGGTCGGGGCGGCTCTAGATTCGGGCATGAAGTGTTTGACGCATCGGAGGTCTGGAAAATCGGCGTCTCCGCATGGGCGCTTGGGCAAGTGGCTGATTTCGCGCCGCTTCGTGTTTTTTGTTCCTCTGCGGTTTACCATGATCGGCACTCTGCCAGCTGCGCCACTTGCACAGGCCAGCGCGGTTCGCTATTGGAGGGGCACCTTTGAGGCGAGTTGGCGGAGAGGTTACGCAGCGGATTGCAAATCCGTGAAGATCGGTTCGATTCCGATACTCGCCTCCAAAGGTTTCTTCTGAGCAGGTCGAATTTTCTGCTAGCGACGCGCTGCTTGAAGGATCTGCGTGGGAGATTCACCCCTCACCCCGGTAAAGCATTTCTGCTGTGTGAACGCGGTTGCGAAAATTTGAACAAATTGTTGGAATGCGGTCCGGCTGAGGTTTCCAACCCGCCGCGTCCCGCACTATCCTGAAGGTGTCGCGGGCGGTTGTTCGCTGGAGGGAAGCCATGAGTGATGTGACCGATATGCTGCGCAAGGCACCGTTCAATCTGGACGATGCCGGGATCGACTGGGTGCGGCGGACCAAGGCGGGCCTGTCGGCCAAGGCCAAACTGGGGCAGCTGTTTACCTTCATCTCGATGGGGCGTGACCCGGGCGAGCTGGACCGGCTGGCGCGGTTGCAACCGGCCGGGATTACCCGGATGTTTTCGCCGGACCGCGATTTTGAATGCGATTTCATGGACGCGGCACGCACGGCGGCCGCGGTGCCGCTGCTGGTCAGCGCCGATCTTGAGGGCTCGCGGATGTCGCTGGCCTTTGGCACCGAAGTGCCCAATCCGCTGGCGCTGGCGGCGGTGGATGATGTGCAGGCCAGCCGGGTGATTGCGCGCATCATGGCAGAAGAGGCGCGGGCGATCGGGGTCAACTGGTCGTTCACCCCGGTTCTGGACATCAACGCGGCGTTTCGCAGCCCGATCGTCGCGACCCGCGGTTTTGGGTCGGACGTTGCACGGATCGAGCGGCAGGCTTTGGCACAGATGGCGGAGTTTCAGGCGGGCGGGGTGGCCGCGACGGTCAAGCATTGGCCCGGCGAAGGCTATGACGATCGCGACCAGCATCTGCTGACGACGATCAATCCGCTGTCGATGGCAGAATGGCATGCGACGTTCGGGCGGCTGTACCGGGCGGCGATTGACGCAGGCGTGCTGTCGGTGATGTCGGCGCATATCGCGTTGCCGGCGTTTGTCCTGGCGGCGGATCCCGAAGCGGGGGTCGAAGCCTACCGGCCAGCGTCGGTGAGCCGGGCTTTGAATATCGATCTGTTGCGCGGACAGCTGGGGTTCAACGGGCTGATCGTGTCGGATGCAACGCCGATGGCGGGATTGGGCGCATGGGGGCCGCGCGAAGTGACGCTGCCAGAGGTGATTGCCAATGGCTGCGACATGATCCTGTTCACCGAAGATCCCGAGGCGGACATGGCGAGTGTGGCCGCGGCGATTGCAGATGGCCGGATTTCCGCCCTGCGGCTGGACGAGGCAGTGACGCGGGTGCTGGGGCTGAAGGCGGCGTTGGGGTTGCAGAACGGCTTTGTGCCAGCCGCAGGTCAAAAGGCGGCGCTGGGCCGGGCCGAGAACAAGGCGGCGGCGCGGGCGGTCACGGCGCGGGCCCCGACTTTGGTCAAGGATGTGCAAGGGTTGCTGCCGCTGTCGGTGGCGCGGACCCCGCGCGTGCTGGTGGTGTCGGGGGGGATCGTCTCGCCGATACATCCGGTGCCTGCACCGTTCGAGGTGCCCGACATGCTGCGGGCCGAGGGGTTTGCGGTAACGGTGTTTGCGCCGGGCACGGCGATTGCGAGCGCCGATTTCGACCTGATGATCTATCTGTTCGGCGAAGAAACCCTGCTGACACGGGGCCGGATATTCCTTGACTGGGCCAAGATCAGCGGCGGGTTTCAAGGCGCGATGCGGCGGCACTGGCATGAGATACCGACGCTGATGATCTCGTTCGGCTATCCGTATTATCTGTATGACGCGCCGCGGGTGCCGGCCTATGTCAACGCCTATGCCACGATGCCCACGATGCAGGCAGCGGTGGTGGAGTGTCTGATGGGGCGGGCAAAGTGGAACCTTGCCAGCCCGGTGGATGCATTCTGCGGACTGGGCGACGCGAAGTACTGATCCACGTTAAGAGATATACTTCAACTTGTTGCGGAACAATATTCATGCATCACGTGAAGATTACGCCGCGAGCAGAACCTTCGCCTCGAAGCTTTTCAGCGTTACACGGGCGCTTTCAAATTGTTGGGGCATGTCCTGTCCGGCTAGTTCGGGGAATATCTTGAACAGTTCCTCGCGTTCGTCATCGCCAAGGCCGCCCAGACTGCGTTCACCGGGTTGGAAGCTTTCGCTCCAGGCGCCATCGGCCAGCACGACTTCATGGCGATCGAACATCATGTGCAGATAGGTGACGTCGGGCACTTTGACGGCGGACACACCGGGCAGCCAGGTCAGATGCTGGGCCCGCACCAGAACTTCGTCCGACCCGAACAGCAGTTCGGCACGGGGGCCACTGAGCAGCATGCGGTGCTGGCGCGACACCAGCATGTCGCGTTCAGGCAGGCCAAATCCAAGCGCCCCCTGGCGGATCAGGATCGGATGCAGGCTGGGATCCTGGCCGAGCGTCGCGCTATCCAGCGTACGCGAACCGATCCAGCGGATGGGCTGCAAGCCATGATCACGGGTCATCACCAGATCGCCTTGGCGCAGGGTCTCGATCGTGCGCGGACCTGAGGCGGTCGCAATCTGAGTGCCGGGGGTAAAGCAGCAGATGATCGTCTCGATATTCGTGAAGGTCAGCGTGCCGATGATGTTGCCAAAGGTGTCAAGGAAATTGACATGGCCGTTTTCGAAGTTGGTCGGATCGTGGATGATGCGGAACGGCCAGCTGCCGGTCAGATCGAGCGTGTCATGGTCCGTGTTGTCGGCGTCTTCAGAGCCATCGACCACATCGCCGATCCCGGCATGGATCGTGTCCGACCCAAGGCCGCCGGACAGGGTGTCATTGCCCGCACCGCCGTCCACGCTGTCATTGCCGTCGCCGCCGCTGACGCTGTCATTGCCGGTGCCGCCAAACAGCAGGTCATTGCCAGCGCCACCATAGAGACTGTCATTGCCGATGCCGCCATCCAGGCTGTCATTGCCGTCGCCGCCCAAAAGCGTGTCATTGCCGGCGTCGCCGGACAGCGTGTCGTCGCCGGTGCCGCCGTCGAGACTGTCATTGCCGTCGCCGCCAAAGACGCTGTCATTGCCGTCGCCCGC
>JANYFE010000052.1 GCA_025362795.1 Rhodobacterales bacterium
CGAACTGAACGACGTGGCGCGACTGATGAACCAGCGCCCCCGAAAAACGCTCGGATGGAGAACGCCCGAGGAAGCCATGGCCGAGGAACTCGCGGCCTTCAGATCAACCGTTGCACTTGAAATTTGAATCCAAGGTGCTCGTGCGCTTGCCCTATGAAGTTACCAACAGAGATTGGCTAAGACTGGGTAAACGCAACAACCCTGACTGGCATATGCTGGAGAAACATTGGGAAATTCCTAAAGCATGGTTCAACGATGTCGTGGAAAGAGGGATAGAAAAATTTGGGGCTGTCTACGTGATCCAACCATTTCGTGAGCAGGAGAAGTGTTCGCCCGCTTGCCAAAATGCCTTGGGTCACGAGTGCCAATGCTCCTGTATGGGTGCACATCATGGAGCAGGAAACGACGGAAGCTGGTTTGAAGTGTCTGAAGCATTTTCAACCCGTTGGGGCAATCTTCATCTTGCCGCACGGTTGATGACGCGCACAAAATAGCTCTGGGCTGTGCTTTCGGCCACCTCAAAATCGGAGCAAAAGCAAAGTGCGCGGGTGGATCGTCAAAAGCACCATGTAGGGTATGCATTTATCACGCATCATTTCTACCACCTATCCGTGCAATGGCGATCAATAAATGCGGACCTGATCTGCCCGATCAACACTTGGTGTCGGACAAAATGATAGCTTTTTATTTATTTTCAACCTCTTACCCGCCATTTCACGCGTGCAACGCCCCTCACTTCCCCTTCCACACGGGGTCGCGCTTCTCCGCAAAGGCCCGCGCCCCTTCCAGCTGATCTTCGCTGGAATACAGCTTGTCCACCGTCGGCATCAGCCGCTTGGAAACCCTGTTCAGGGCATCCTGAAACCGCATGTTCTCCGCTTCCCGCACCACTTCCTTGATCGCGGCATAAACCAGCGGCGGCCCCGATTCCAACAGCCGCGCCAGATCCCAGGCCTTGCCCAGCAACTCCGCAGGCGCGCAAATCTCCTTCACAATCCCCCAGCGCAACGCCTCCTCTGCGTCAAACCAGCGCCCGGTCAGCAGCAGATCCATTGCCACATGATAAGGAATCCGCTTGGGCAGCCGGATCGACGCCGCATCTGCGACCGTCCCTGACCTGATCTCCGGCAAGGCAAAGGTCGCATTCGACGAACACAGGATCAGATCGGCACTCAGCGCGAGTTCCAGCCCGCCGCCACAGCAGATCCCGTTCACTGCCGCAATGACCGGCTTGTTCAGGTTCGGCAATTCCTGCAACCCGCCAAAGCCGCCAACGCCATAGTCGCCGTCCACCGCATCGCCACCCGCCGCCGCCTTCAGATCCCAGCCCGGGCAAAAGAATTTTTCGCCCTGCGCCCGCAGGATGCAGACGCGCAGCGAGTCATCATCGCGGAAATCGCGGAACGCCAGTCCCATCACCCGGCTGGTTTTCAGACTGATCGCATTCGCCTTGGGCGCGTCCAGCGTCACCTCAAGAACAGCACCTTCGCGCCGGGTCTTCACTGGCCCCTCGGTCCGCATTTCCATCATTCCGCCCTCCTGATCAAAGCATCCACCGCCACCGCACCCTGCGCCCTGACCAGCACCGGATTGATCTCAATTTCTTCAAGCGAAACGTCCGACATCATCAGATCGCCAAGCTTCACCGCCATCGCCGCCACCGCCGCCATATCGGCCTTCGCACGCCCGCGATACCCATCCAGCAAAGGCCACAGCCTGAGCCGCCGCAGCGCCACCAGCACCTCATCCGCTGTGACAGGCAGGATCAAAGTCACCGTGTCCGCCAGAACCTCCGCCGTCACACCCCCCATGCCCAAGGTCAGCGACACCCCGTAAACCGGATCGCGCCGCAGGCCGATCAGAACCTCACCGACCGCCCCCGTCACCATCTCTTCAACGAGATAACCCGTGGCCCCAGCCATCTCTGCCTGACCGTCCAGCGACGACAGCCCCAGCCTGACCGCCCCCGCCTCGGTCTTGTGCGCAAACCCCAACCCCTTCAAAGCGTAGGGCGGGGTTAACCCCGCCACCGACAACGCATCCAGCGACGCCCCCGACACCCCCTTCGGCACCGCAACTCCGGCCTCCGCCAACAGCCCCTTTGCCGCCGCCTCCGACAGCATCACCGTCCCCCGCTCGCCCACCACAGCCACCGGTCGCCACCCCGCAACCCCCGCCGCCATCTGCGCCGCCTTGATCGCCGCCAGCCCGGTTTCCAACCCCAGCAAGGCACAAACTCCCTGCCCCATCATCGCCGCCACCCGCGCCTCGCCAAAGTTCTCGACCATCGAGGCGACCGGAAAGGCGATCTTCCCCGTCACCCGCTGCGCCGCCACGATCGCGTCCAAGGCCGGCTGATACGAGGCATCCGAACAGCGATCGGTGCGCGGCGTGTCGATGATGTAGATGCCAGCGTCATAAGCCTCCAGCATCGCGGTAAAGACTTCGGTGGTCTTCGGCCCGTCCCCCCAGATGAACGTGTGATAGTCCAACGGGTTGGCGATGGTCGGAATAGACCCCAGCACGTTGAACAGCCGGTCATGCGTCGCCTGCGGCACCGGGGGAAATTCAATCCCCAACGGTGCGGCCATGTCCGCGACCAACCCCGCCTCGCCGCCCGAACAGGACAGCGAACAAATCCTCCGCCCGATCTGCGGCCCGTGAACGTGGAAAATCTTCAGCGTCTCGACCAGTTCCGACGGCGTATTGACCTCCGCCACCCCGATCTGCCGCAGGAACGCGGATGATGCCGCCCCGCCCCCCGCCAGCGAAGCGGTATGCGACGCCGCCGCCACCCGGCTCAACTCGGTCTTGCCCGATTTGATACAGACGACCCCCTTGCCCGCCGCCCGCGCCGCCTGCGCCAAGGCGGCAAAGCCCGCGGCATCATCAATCCCCTCAATGTACAGCCCCAGCGCCGTCACGCGGGAATCATCCAGCAATGCCCCCGCCAGGTCCGCCAGACCCACGACCGCCGCATTGCCCACACAGGCGACATAGGCCACCGGCAAGGCGCGCTTTTGCATGCCAAGGTTAATGACGATGTTGGAGGACTGACTGACCAGCGCCACGCCGCGGTCCACCCGCACCCCGCCGTGCTGATCGGGCCAAAGCAGAGCGCCATCCAGATAGTTGATCACCCCATAGCAATTCGGCCCCAGAATCGGCATGTCCCCCGCCGCCGCCACCAACCGGGCCTGCAGTTCCGGCTCGCCCGACTCGGTCCAGCCAGAGGCGAAACAGACCGCCCCCCCCGCGCCCAGCGCCGCCAGTTCGCGCACCACATCAATCGTGGCATGCCGGTTGACCCCAATGAAGGTCGCATCCGGCACCCCCGGCAAATCGGCAAGCGTCGGATAGGCCTTCAACCCACCAATCTCGCTGCGGCTCGGATGCACCGGCCAGACCGGCCCGGCAAAGCCCATCTTGTGACATTGCTCGATCACATTCAGCGCCCAGCCTGCGCCCAGAACGGCAATGCTTCTGGGCCGCAACAGCCTGTTGAGGTCTTTCAATTGCGACCTCCGGTCATGAGGCCAGCGCCGGGGGCTGTCTGCCCCCCGCGTCCATCGGTTCTCGGACCGATGGCGCACCGATGGACGCACCCCGAGGATATTTGTGGACAGATGATGGGGGGGAACAGGCTCCCTGCCCCGACGAGTGAGCGAGGCAGGGTATCACCCGTCACCGTCATCGGGATCCCTCCCTGTCCGGCTTTTTCAGTCTGGCGAATCAAAGTTAACATCCCGTTACCATCATCTGTCTCTAAATATCCCACGGGGGGTCCGGGGGGTGTGAAACCCCCCGGCTCTTTGGGTCACGCCCCCAAGGGCCGCAGCAATTCGCGGCTGATGATATGCCGCTGAATCTCGCTCGTCCCTTCCCAGATCCGCTCGACCCTTGCGTCGCGCCAGATCCGTTCCAGCGGCAATTCGTCCATCAGCCCCATGCCGCCGTGAATCTGGATCGCCTCATCCGCGACCATCGCCAGCATTTCGGTCGCCTTCAGCTTGGCCATCGACATATCGGCTTCCGTCACAGTGCCCGCGTCATACTTCCACGCCGCCTCCCGCGTCAGCAGTTCCGCTGCCTTCAACTCCATCGCCATATCGGCCAGCTTGAAGGATATCCCCTGAAACTTGCCGATCTGCTGGCCGAACTGCTTGCGCTCCGCCGCGTAACTCAACGCATGCCCCAAAGCCCGCTCCGCCCGGCCCAGACAGGTTGACGCAACCTGCAACCGGGTTGCGCCCAGCCAAGAATTCGCCACCTCGAATCCTTTGTGAACCTCGCCCAATATCTGCCGCTTGTTCAACCGGCAGTCGTCGAATTCCAGCACCGAATTGGTGTAACCGCGGTGCGACACGTTGCGATACCCGTCGCGCACCGTGAAACCCTTGGTGCCCTTGTCCACGAAAAACGCCGTGATCTTCTTCTTCGGCCCGCGCGGTGTGGCCTCTTCCCCGCTGGCCACAAAGACAACGGCAAAGCCCGCGATATCGGCATGGCTGATGAAATGCTTGGTGCCGTTCAGCACCCAGTCATCGCCGTCTTGCCGTGCCGACGCCTTCATGCCGCGCAAATCCGACCCCGCACCGGGTTCCGTCATCGCCATGCAATCCCAGGTTTCCCCCCGGATGCAGGGTATCAGATATTGTTCGCGCTGTTCGGCATTGCCCGCCAGCAAGATGTTCGACGGCCGCGCCACGCAGGTCCAGTGCAGCGCGTAATTCGCCCGCCCCAGCTCCTTTTCATACAACAGCCACGACAGTGTATCCAACCCGGCCCCACCAACCTCCACCGGCATGTTGGCCGCATAAAGCCCCGCCGCCATGGCCTTCTTCTGGATCTCGCGGATCAGTTCCAGCGGCAGATGCCCGGTCCGTTCCACCATAGCCTCGTGCGGATACAGTTCCGCCTCGACAAACGCCCGGGTAGTCTCGACGATCATCGCCTGTTCTTCGCTCAAGCCGAAATCCATCACGCCCTCCTTTGCCCGGTGAACCGGCCCGCCGCCTCGGGCTTCGGCAAAGCCGCATGTGCCACCGCTATCGGCCCCAGCTTCGCCAGAACCTCCGGTGCCGCCGCACAAGCCTTCCCCGCCTTCATGTCAACATGCAGGCACATCTGCTCCACCGTCGCCACCGGCACCCCGTCCTTGAGGATGCGCACAAACGTGTGCAAACGCTTTTCATCCGACGCCAGCACCTGCAACGTGCCGGTCAAACGGTCCCCCAGCTTGGCCTCGCCCAGATGCAGGATATGCGTCTCGGCGGTGTAATAGCTGTGCCCCGCCGCGACATACTCCATCCCCGCCCCGATCAGCCGCAGGAAGGCGTCGCAAGTCTCGGACGCCGCAAACAGATAGCGGCTTTCGGTCATGTGGCCGTTGTAATCAATCCACCCCGGCAGCACCTGCATCTGCGCCAGCACCAGGGGCGCACCCGATGGCTCCACCTCAAACGCAGCCGCCCGCCGCGCATCATGCTCGCGCAGAACCTTCCCCGCACCCCAGTTCCGCTCTTTCAGACTGCGCAGGAACCCCACAAGGTTCTGGTCGCGAATACGCTCCAGTTCCCGAATGCCATACATGCCGCTTTGCGCATCAGACTGCGACGCCACCAGATCGACCAGGTCCTCGTTGAACTCCGGCACGTCCATCAGCTTGGTCCAAGGCCATTTCAGCGCCGGGCCAAACTGGGCCATGAAATGCCGCATCCCGGCCTCGCCACCCGCAATCCGGTAGGTTTCGAACAACCCCATCTGACCCCAGCGCAGGCCAAAGCCCATGCGGATCGCCTCGTCGATTTCTTCGGTCGTGGCCACACCATCGACCAGCATCCACAACGCCTCGCGCCACACCGCCTCCAGAAACCGGTTGCCGATGAACGCGTCAATCTCCTTGCGGATCACCAGCGGGAACATCCCGATGTCCTTCATGATCTGCACGGTCTTTTCCACCGTCTCGGCAGAGTTCGCAGGCGACCCCGAAACCTCTGACAGTGGCAAAAGGTACACCGGGTTGAACGGATGGGCGACGATGATGTTATGGGGTGCCGCCGAGCCTTCCTGCAAATCGCTGGCCTTGAACCCCGACGTAGACGACCCGATCAGCACATCCGGATTGGCCTGCTGCAACTGCGCATAAATCTTCTTCTTCAACTCGATGCGCTCGGAAACGCTTTCCTGCACATATTCCGCCCCCTCGACCGCCTCGCCAATGGTGCCGTGAAAGGTCAATTTGCCCTCCGGCGGCATCGGCACATCGGAAAGCGCAGGCAAGGCCAGCCGTGCATTGCCCAACACCGCCGCAATCTTGCGCTCTGCCTCCGGATCAGGATCAAACACCCCCACATCCCAGCCGTTGAGCAAGAACCGCGCCGCCCAACCGCCACCAATAACCCCGCCACCAATGATCGCTGCCTTGCGTGTCATGTCCGCTTTCCCTCGTCGTGGGACAGTCTCCTGCCCCCTTTCATTTTGGTTCAAATATCCCCGCCGGAGGCGCAGCGTTCCACCCGCGCTCTGGTGTGGCGTCTGTCACTTCCCCACCGGCGCCCGCTTCTCCAGCTGCAGCTTCGCCCGCACTTCGGCCGGGGTAATCACCCGCGCCCCCAGATTGCTGATGATCGTCACCGCCCTCTCCACCAGTTGCGCGTTGGTCGCAAGCACCCCCTTGTCCAGCCACAGATTATCCTCCAGCCCGACCCGCACATTGCCGCCCGCCAGAACCGAGGCCGCCACATAGGGCATTTCGTTACGCCCGAGCGCGAATGCCGACCAGAACCAGTGCTTCGGCACGTTGTTGACCATCGCCATGAAGGTGTTCAGGTCATCCGGCGCGCCCCATGGCACGCCCATGCACAGTTGCACCAGCACCGGATCGGGGATGATCCCCTCATCCGCCAGTGCTTTGGCCAGCCACAGATGCCCGGTATCAAACGCCTCGATCTCGATCCGCACACCCGATGCCACCATCCGCCGCGCCATGTCGCGCAGCATCCCCGGCGTGTTGACCATCACATAATCGGCCTCGTTGAAGTTCATCGTACCGCAGTCGAGCGTGCAGATCTCCGGCCGGCATTCGACCACATGCGCCACCCGTTCCTCCGCCCCCGCCATGTCAGACTTCGGCCCCATCTGACCCATCTTTTCGGTGCCATCAAACAGCAGATCGCCGCCCATCCCTGCCGTCAGGTTCAGCACAACATCCGTGCCCGAATCCCTGATCCGCTCCGTAACCTCACGGTACAGCGCCAGATCGCGCGAGGGCTTACCGGTTTCCGGATCGCGCACATGGCAATGCACCACCGCCGCCCCCGCCTTGGCCGCCGCAATCGCACTGTCCGCAATCTGCAAAGGGCTGCGCGGCACATGTGGGCTGCGGTCCTGCGTCCCCCCCGATCCCGTCACGGCACAAGTGATGAAAACTTCGCGGTTCATGGTCAACGGCATCGGGAATCCTCCAAACGTTCGCGGCAACCATAACCATCTTGCACGCAGGCGCTTGACGATTTACGAAATCCGCATGGCACAAACCGCAACAATCTTCGCACCCTCGCGGCAACCCCTGACCCTCGCCCTGCTGGTCCTGCCGCAGTCCTCGATCCTGGAAGTCGCCTCCACCCTTGATCCCATGCGCTCCGCCAATCGCCACCTTGGGTCCGACGCCTACCGCTGGCGCGTCGTCACCCCCGATGGCAAACCAGCCCCCCTGACCTGCGGCATCGAACTTCCCACCAGCGGCCCGCTCACCTCTGCCGAAGGTGCCGACGCCCTCATCATCATCGCCGGCTTCCGCCAGTCCGAAGTCGCGACCCAACCCCTGATCCGCGATCTTGCCCGCATGGCCCCCCGCTTCACAGCCATCGGCGGCATCGACGCCGGGGCTTGGGTGCTCGCCCGCGCAGGGCTGCTCAATGGCCACAAAGCCACCGTCCATTGGGAGGATCTCGAAGATTTCACCACCGCCCATCCCGAAATCGAAATCCTGCCGGACCGCTATGTTATCGACCGCACCCGCTTTACCGCCAGCGGAGCTGCCCCCGCCTGCGACCTGATGCTGCACCTGATCCGCGCCCGCCACGGCCCCGCGCTCGCCCTGCAAGTCGCGGCCAGTTTCCTGACCACCCCGCGCGAAGGCTCCGACCCGCAGATTGCAGCCCAGCAAAACCGCCGCCTCGACCCCCGCGTGGCCCAGGCCATCGCCCGCATGGAATCCCACCTCGACCAACCCGAACCCACAGCCCAGATCGCCCAGCACATCGGCCTCTCCCCCCGCCGCCTCGAAACCCTGTTCCGGCAAGGCGTCGCCATGACCCCCGCCGCCTATGCCCTGTCGCTGCGCCTGCAAGCCGCAAGACGCCTCATCACCGACACAAGACACCCGCTCGCTGAAGTCGCCCTGCGCACCGGCTTCTCCTCCCCCTCCACCCTGTCCAGAGCCTTCCGCCACCACTTCGGCCACCCCCCCACCGCCCTGCGGCAATAGAAAAAGGCGGCCCCTCAAGACCGCCCACACATCATCTGTCCATAAATATCCCGGGGCCCGGGGCAGCGCCCCGGACGCCAGCCAAGGGCCTAAACGTTCTCCACCAACCCCCGCCCCTTCAACAGCGGCTCCACCCCCGGCATCCGCCCCCGGAACCTTGTGTACAGAACCTCCGCCTCCTCCGACCCACCTGCCGACAGGATGAACTTCTCCAACCGCGCCGCCACCTCCGGGTCAAACGCGTCCCCCGCCTCCTCAAAGGCCGCGAACGCATCCGCATCCATCACTTCCGACCACATGTAAGAATAATAGCCGCTGGAATAGCCGTCGCCCGAGAAGATATGCGCGAAATGCGGCGTCGCATGCCGCATCCGGATCGCCCGCGGCATCCCCAACCCCTCCAGCACCTCCGCCTGTTTCTGCATCGGATCGGCGGGCGCGTCGCCCTCGTGGAACGCCAGATCGACCAAAGCCGAACTGATAAACTCCACCGTCGCAAATCCCTGATCATAGGTCCCCGCCGCCAACAGCCGCTTCAGCATGTCCGCAGGCATCGGTGCACGGGTTTCATAATGCCGGGCATGCTGCTCCAAAACCTCCGGCACCTCCATCCAGTGCTCATAAAGCTGCGACGGCAATTCGACAAAATCCCGCGCCACGTTGGTCCCGGAAATAAACCCGTAAGTCACATCCGACAGCATCTGGTGCAGCGCATGGCCAAACTCATGAAACAGCGTCCGCGCATCGTCATAAGACAGCAGGCTCGGCTCCCCCTTGGCAAAGTTGCACACATTCACCACCACCGGGCGCTGATCACCGCCCAGCTTGCGCTGCCCGCGCATGTCCGAACACCACGCACCTGACCGCTTCGATCCCCGCGCAAAATAATCGCCGATGAACACCGCCACATGTCCCCCCCCCCGACTGACCTCCCACGCCCGGCAATCCGGATGATACAGCGGCACGTCCAGCACCTTGAACTCCAGCCCGAACAACCGCGTGGCGCAATCGAACATCGCCCCCAGCATCGCCTCCAGCCCCAGATAAGGCTTCAACACCGCCTCATCCAGATCATGTTCGGCGCGGCGCCGTTTCTCCGAATAATACCGCCAGTCCCAAGCCTCCAGCGGCCCGGCAATCCCATCCGCCCGCAGCATCCCCTCCAGCACCGCCGCATCCGCCAGCGCCACCCGCTTTGCCGGTTCCCACACCCTCATCAGCAACCCGCGCACCGCCGCGGGCGTCTTCGCCATCTCTGGCTCCAGCTTGTAATCGGCAAAGCTGGCGTAGCCCAACAGCTTCGCCCGCTCTTCCCGCAGCTTCAAAATCTCCGCCGCCACCCCGCGATTGTCCGTCGCGCCACCATTCGCGCCACGCAAGCCCCAAGCCTCATAGGCCTTCTGGCGCAGCCCGCGCTTCGGTGAAAACTGCAAGAACGGCACGATCAGCGACCGCGACAGTGTCACCACCGGCCCCCCCGCCTGCTTCTCCTCCCCCGCCGCCCGCGCCGAGGCGACCACGAACTCCGGCAACCCCTCCAGATCGCCCTCGTTCAAGGCCATGAACCACGCCCGCTCGTCCGCCAGCAGATTCTGGCTGAACGTGGTCCCCAGCACCGCCAACCGCGACTTCACCGCCGTCAACCGCGCCGCCGCCTCGCCTTCCAGCAACGCCCCCGACCGCACGAACATCCGCCGGTACAAATCCAACACCCGCCCCTGCTCATGCGTCAGCCCCAAAGCCTCCCGCCCCTGCCACAACGCCTCCACCTTGCCGAACAGCACGCGATTGTTCGTCACCTCAGACGCAAAGGCCGACAGTTTCGGCGCCAGATCACTCTGCAACGCCTCCCGTGCCGGGGTGCTGTCCGCGCCGACAAGGTTGTAAAACACCCCCGCCACCCGGCTCAAAGCGTCCTCCGACAATTCCAGCGCCTCGATCACATTCGCAAACGTCGGAACCTCATCAGACGCAGCAATCGCCGCCACATTCGCCCGCGCCTCGACCAGCGCCGCGTCAAATGCCGGCCCAAAATCCTCATCCCGGACTGCCCCAAACGGCGGCAACCCAAACGCATCTCCCCACGCCGCCATCAAAACATTCGCCATAGCCATGCCCTTACCTTTTCAAAAATACTCCCGCCGGAGGCTCTTATCTGTCTTTCGCCCGCAACCGCGTTTCCACCCTTCGCAGCACCAGACTTAGTGAGATCGTCATCGTCAGATAGACCAGCGCCACGACGTTATAAGTCTCGAAGTAACGAAAGTTGCCAGCCGCCGTCACCTTGCCCAGCTGGGTGATATCCGTCACCCCCAGCACCGACACCAAGGACGAATCCTTCACCATCGCCACGAAATCATTGCCAAGTGGCGGCAATATCGTCCGGAACGCCTGCGGAAACACCACAAAGCGGAACCCCTGCCACCCTGACAGACCCAGCGCCATCGCCGCCTCGACCTGGCCCTTGTCCACCGACAAAAGCCCCGCCCGGAACACTTCCGCCAGAAACGCCGAATAGGCCAGCGTCAGGGCAATCACCGCCCGCGCAATCAACGGAAAATCCCGCGTCAGCCACGGCTGCACCCCGATCCAGCCCCCGACCCAGTTCACCGCAAGAACCAGCGCCGGGGCCGCCGCGAATGCCACGTACAAGAGCAGCACGATGATCGGCACCCCGCGCACCACCTCGATGTAAAACCGCGCCACCTGCCGCAAGACCGCAAACCGTGACAACCCCGCCAGCGCCAGGCCCAGCCCGATCACACAGGCCGACCCATAGGCCACCAACGTCACCGCAATGGTGATCCAGATCCCCTTCGCCAAGGTGCGCAGCACATCCGCGTAAATCTGGTTCGCCCAGACCTCATAAAACAACCACAGCCCGATGCCGACCAGCGCCACGAGCCACCACGGAAAATCCGTCTTTTCATCTTTCATCGGAAAAAGGCCCCGGATCCACCGGGGCCGCCCAGTCTTACGAGCCCATCTTGTAATCGAGGAACCACTTCTTGTTCAGCCCGTCAAACGTCCCATCCGCCTTCAACGCCGCGATCCCGGCGTTGATCGGTGCCACCAAAGCCGAGCCCTTGGGGAAGATGAACCCGAAATCCTCGGTGCCCAGCTTCTCGCCGACGATCTTCAACTTGCCGCCCGACGCATCGACATAGCCCTTGCCCGCCGTGCCATCGGTCAGCACCAGATCGACGTCGCCCGACTTCAGCGCCTCAACCGTGGCGCCAAACGTCTCGAACAGCTTGACGCGCGGATTGGCCTCGTTGCCGTCCAGCACGTCATAGATCACCGTGTAAAACGGCGTCGTCCCCGGCTGCGCCGCGGCCAGCAGCGCGGTATCCGCCGCAAAACTCTTGGCATCGGTGAACCGGCTTTCATCGCCGCGCACCAGCATCACCATTTCGCTGCGCATATAGGGATCGCTGAAATCGACCTTCTCTTTGCGGTCATCCTTGATCGTGATCCCGGTCATCCCGATGTCATACTGGCCTTCCGACACCGCCGGTATCATCGCATCCCAAGAGATATTTTCGTATTTTATCTTGAAATTCAGCCGCTTGGCCATCTCTGTCATCGCGTCATATTCCCAGCCCACCGCCGCGCCCGACTTGTCCAGAAACTGCAACGGCGGATAGGCGTTCTCGGTGACAATGGTAATCTCCTTGCCCGCAAGGTCCGGCAAGGCATCAGCCAACACGGCACCCGGCAGCATCAAGGCAAGCCCGGCAAAAGCAGCAGTGATTTTCATAGTGTGAACTCCCCGTCACGAATTGGATGAAGGGACTATGGCCGAGGCATGGCTATGGGGGCAAGGGGGGTAGCGTGTGTGGTTCCGCGCACCACGTTCCTCACACCGCCAGATGCAACCCCGCCCCCGGCGCCGAGATCAGCGCCATGCCGCCATCGCCCTGCTTGATCCCGATCGTTCCGGCCCCGATGCCCTTGAACGTCACCGATCCCCCGCCCATCCGCACCGTCGTGCCATCCGCGCCGAACTCCACCGCATAGGGCCCAGCGTCATCGCCGATCTGCAACACCACCTGCGCACCCGCCGCGACATTCACCGTGTCATTGCCGTCGCCCGCGCCATAGACCAGCGACACCGTGCCACCCGCCACGTTCACCGTGTCATCCCCGGTGCCGCCCGCCACCGCCAGAACCGACGCCGTCCGGACCGAGATCACATCATTCCCCGCCCCGCCGTCAACATCGGCATAGGCCTTGGCCGCCGCCCCGACAGACGCGCTGACCTCGCCGTTCGTGGCCACCACCGGGCTTTGGGCAAACCACGCCTCCGCATTGCTGACCCCGGCAAGTCCGCCCCCGGCATCAACCGCAATTGCATCATTCCCATCGCCGCCGGTCACGCCTGTCACCACCTGCGCCTTGATCGCCACCGCGTCATCGCCACTTCCGGAATTGATATTGCTGACAATCCGGCCGACCAAAGCCACCGCATCACGGCCAGCCCCGGTCGAGATGTCGTTGATCAGATAAGCCGCAATCGACAGCGCATCATTGCCCGCAACCACCGGCGCCGCCGATACCACCGGCGCCGCCGCCGCTCCGCTGGTATCCACCACCGGTCCCGCGGCCGTGCCGCCTGAAACAATGTCTGCCGCCAAACTATCCCCGGCCAGGGTGTCACCTGAAACCGCATCGCCCGCCATACCAACCCCAACCAATGTATCGCCCGCCAAAGTGTCCGTGGAAACCGGCGGCACAGGCGGCGGTGCGCTCGGAGGCCCCGGTGGAGGCTCCGACGACGGCCCTGCAAGTGGCGGCGGCCCGGCCTCGCCCATATGGATCCCCGACACAAACGTGCCGACAATCGACAGCGAATCCGACCCGCCTCCGGTATAGATCCCCGTCACCCGGCCACCCTGCAACTGCACAATGTCATTGCCCGCCCCGGTCGTCACATCGGAAATCTCATCGGCCTGAATGACCAGCCGGTCGCCGGTCTGCCCCGCCCCGCTGGTCGCGGCGACCGCAATCGCCCCGGATCCCCCCGTCACGATGGCCGCATAACTCGCCCCCGCCGCCTCCGGGTTGCCGTCCGTCAGGCGCTGCAACATCGCCGCCAGTTTTTGCATCCGGTTCTGCAACCGCGTATCCGGCCCGCCATCCCCGCCGCCATTGTCCTGCACCCGGTCGCGCCCGTGGTGCCGCCCGACACATGCGCCGGCCTGCTGCGTCGGGCCGCCGCCACCCGTCTGCCGCAAAATTTCCAATGCACGCGTCTGAAAAGAGGTGCCAATCTGCATGTTTCTGCTCCGATTTGCCCAAATCCAGGGGCAATCCTGCCAGATAATCTTGCAGCAATTCTTGACGACCCCCTGCCTGCCGCCAAAAATCTCCTGCCGATTTTCGACAAATCCAACGGCCTGCGCTTCGCCGCACAGTTACCCGGCCCAAACCCGCAATTGCCCCAGACCCCCGAAACCGCCATTTTGGCCCCATCACGACAGGAGCGTCCGATGCCCAGACTTCCCACCTATTTCATCTCGCACGGCGGCGGCCCCTGGCCTTGGCTGCCCAACATGCGCACCCAGCTCGCCACTCTGGAAACCTCTCTCGCCCGGATTCCCGCCGAAATCGGCACCACTCCGAAAGCCGTCCTGATGATCTCCGGCCATTGGGAAACCGAGGATTTCGCCGTCATGTCCTCGCCCAATCCGCCGATGGTCTATGACTATTCCGGCTTCCCGCCCGAAACCTACAAGATCAGCTATCCCGCCCCCGGTGCGCCCGCCCTTGGTGCCGCCGAGGGGGAAGCTGCCACGATGACCTACCACGCCACCAACGTCTTTGGCGGCGTCACCGCGTCCAGCTACCGCATTGGCTAGGGCGGGGTCTTTCCCCGCCACAGCATCCGCTATTCATCCGCATTCAGGCTGCACATGCGGATCAGCCAGGTGCCGTCGCCCTGACGCTCCAGAACGCTCAGCGAAGTGCCGCCGTAGGCTCCGGCTGCTTCACTGTATCGCGCCAGGCACCAGGCCAGATCCCCAATGCCGCCCACTTTCGCAATTGTCATGGTTTTGTCCGCCCCGCCATCATCCCCAACCCAATCCCGGTGGACGGCCTCGATCGAGGCGCGCCCCAGAGCCGGCGGCGCATAGGGCGAATACATCTCGGCCAGCGGCAAGAAACACGCCGCGCAACCCGCAGCATCACCGGCTCTGTAAGCCGTGACATAAGCGTCGAACACCCTTTGCAGATCCTCATGCAGCAGCATCACCTATCCTCCGGAATGCAAGGCAGCGACGTCCACAAAAGTAACCCGAAACGCCCGATTCGCGGCAAAAAGTTAACACCGGCCCCTGTCGCTGACGTCTCCGCCGCGTAGAGACGCGGGCAAGACGGAAGAAAGACGGGTTCAAGACAGCCCTTCCCGTCCAAATTTCCCGGTTAACCCGCCGACCGCACCCCACAAACCGCACAATCCGCCCGCTTTTCGATCCCGATCACCCGGGTCTCCGCATACAGCGCGTCGTGGATCAGCAACCGCCCCCGCAGCCCCTGCCCCGCCCCGGTGATATGCTTCACCGCTTCCATCGCCATCATCGCGCCGATGACCCCCGGCAATGGTGCGGCAACCCCCGCCTCGGCACAGGTAGGCACCATTCCCGGCGCTGGTCTGTCTGGAAAAATACATTCATAACAAGGGGTTCCATGCGCGGGATCAAACACGCTGATCTGCCCCTCCCACTGCGTGATCGCCCCGGAAATCAGCGGCTTTCCCGCCTTGGTCGCGATCCGGTTCACCAGATACCGCGTGTCAAAATTGTCCGACCCATCCAGAACCAAGTCGTAATCCCCGATCAACTCCGCCGTCTCCTCGGTCAGACGACGCAAGTAAGGGCGCACCTCGACAAACCGGTTCAACGCCTTGATCGCCCGCTCCGCCGAAAACACCTTTGGCATCCCAATACCTTGATCAGTATGAATAATCTGGCGCTGCAAGTTTGACTCGTCCACGCTGTCATCATCGACAATCCCGATGACCCCAACCCCCGCCGCCGCCAGATACAACAACGCCGGCGACCCCAATCCCCCCGCCCCGATCACCAGAACCTTGGCCGACTTCAACGCCTTCTGCCCCGGCCCGCCAATCTCCCGCAGCATGATGTGGCGCGCATAGCGGTCCAGTTCCGCAGCCGAGAATGCCCCCGCCTTGACGACCGGACGGTCTGACACTTTCACCCGTGATTTCAATCTCTTGACAAAACTGGCATACCCGAAAATCCCGGCCCCGATCAGGCTCAAAACCACCCAGTCCCGCGCCTCGCCGCTAAAGGGCGTGCCCTTGGGAAGCAGCAGAAACCCCAGCAGAACCGCAAACCAAACCGCCCCAATCGCGAGCCAGCGCTGCCGGTGCGGCGTTCCCAACACCCACCCCAGCACCCAAAGCGCCCCGCACAGGACAAGTGCCAGCGTCATGCCTTGCCCGTAGAGCCAAAGCCGCCCGCGCCCCGGTCCGTTTCACCCAATATATCAACCACTTGAAACCCCGCCTGCACCACCGGTGCCACCACCGCTTGCGCAATCCGGTCGCCGTGTTGAATGGTATATGGCTCGGTCCCCAGATTGACCAACGCCACGCCCAACGGCCCGCGATAATCCGAATCAATCGTGCCCGGCGTGTTCGGCAGGGTGATTCCAAACGTCACCGCCAACCCGGACCGCGGACGGATTTGCATCTCGTAACCCACGGGAATCTCTACCCTAATCCCCGTCGGAATAACCGCTCGCCGCATCGGCTCCAGCGTCAATCCAACCTGACGGTCCTCGGGCATCAGGTTCGCGCGAATGTCCGCCCCCGCCGCCCCCGCTGTCTCGTACCCCGGCAAAGGCAGCGAACGATCTGCCCAGTCCTCCCAGACCACTTTCACAACCAAAGTCACTGCAGCGCCTCCGCGATCCTGGCCGCCAACCGCCGCCCCACCTCGTCCTTGCTGACCCGCGGCCAGGTCTCGGCCCCCGCTTTCGACATCAGCGTCACCGCGTTTTCCGATCCACCCATAATGCCGGTTCCGACCGAAACGTCATTGGCCACTATCCAGTCACAGCCCTTCCGCGCCAGCTTGGCTTGCGCGTTCGCCAACAGATCATCCGTCTCTGCCGCAAATCCGATCACCAACTTTGGCCGGTTTGCTGCATGCGAAACTCTCGCTAAAATATCAGTGTTTTCAGTGAATTGCAAAGCTGGCATCTGCCCCGACCCGTCCTTCTTGACCTTCGACGCACTCGCATTTGCCACCCGCCAATCCGCCACTGCCGCCGCAAACACCGCGGCATCCGCTGGCAAGGCTGCCTCGGCAGCCGCCAGCATTTCCGCCGCCGTCTCCACCCGTACAACCGTCACGCCCGAAGGCGGCGCAACTCTGGCCGGCCCAGTGACGAATGTAACCCTCGCCCCCAGATCACGCAGCGCCGCAGCAATCGCCGTGCCCTGCGCACCGGACGACCGATTGGCGATATAGCGGACCGGATCAATCGGTTCCTGCGTCGGACCCGATGTCACCAGCACATGCCGACCCGCCATCGGCCCTTCGGTTAACATCGTTTCAACCATTGCCAGGATAGTCTCGGGTTCAGACACCCGCCCCGGCCCGTATTCGCCACACGCCATCTCGCCCTCATCCGGCCCGACGAACAAAATACCATCCGCGCGCAACTGCGCGATATTCCGTTGCGTCGCCGGATGATTCCACATTCGCACATTCATCGCCGGGGCGATCAGCACACGCTTATCCGTCGCCAACAGCAGCGTTGACGCCAAATCTTCCGCCCGCCCGGCAACCATCTTCGCCATCAGATCCGCGGTCGCCGGGGCCACCACGACCAAATCAGCCACGCGAGACAGCTGGATATGGCCCATCTCGGCCTCGTCGGTCAGGTCGAACAGGCTGGAATAAACTTTCTCACCCGCCAAAGCAGATACCGACAATGCTGTTATAAACTCTGCCCCACCGGCCGTCAGAACTGGCGTCACTGCGGCGCCAGCCTTCTTCAGCAATCTGATAAGGGACAAAGACTTATAGGCAGCTATCCCCCCGCCGATCACAAGAAGAATGCGTTTTTCGGATAGCATGGGTTTGCTCCTGCCCCCTAACGGGGTTGCCAGCAAACTAGGGGGCCGCCATGTTGAACTCAAGGGCCGCTGTCAACTCAAGAAGTGCCCCAGCTTGGCCCCGTCTGCCTCAAGTGACCGGCGCAGCTTGCCATAGGCTGCCGCTTCCAACTGCCGGATACGCTCTTTCGACAAATGCAACTCCTGCCCAAGCGACTCCAGCGTGCGCGGCTGTTCTACCAACTGCCGCTCTCGGACGATAAGGCGTTCCCTATCGCTCAAACCCTGCAGCGCCTTGCCCAAGCGTCCGCGCAGCGAAGCACCATCGTGCTTGCTTTCAAACAATTCGGCCGCCTGCACACCTTCGTCTTCCAGAACGTCAATCCATTCACGGCCATCTTCATCCGACGCCTGCGTGGCGTTCAGCGAAGCGTCCGACCCCGCCAGTCGCCCTTCCATCATCGCGACCTCCGCGAGTGAAACGCCCAGTTCCACTGCGACGGCCACGCGCAATCCGTCCGCCGCAAGCGTCTCGCCCCGCGCCTCAGCCTCGCGACGCAACTTGGCCTCGACCCGCCGCAGATTGAAAAACAACGATTTTTGTGCCGTGGTCGAACCCGTCCGCACCAAGGACCAGTTGCGCATCACATAGTCTTGCAGTTGTGCCTTGATCCACCACATCGCATATGTCGAAAACCGTACCCCGCGTTCCGGGTCGAACTTCTCTGCTGCTTTCATCAGCCCGATCGCCGCTTCCTGCGTCAGGTCGTTCATCGAAGCCCCATAGCGCCGAAACTTCGCCGCCATCGAAATTGCCAGCCGCATGTAGGCCGTTACAAGCCGATGCAGCGCGGCCTTGTCGCCATGGTCGCGCCACGCACGTGCCAAAGCCTTTTCGCTGTCGGCATCCAGCAGTTCTGCCTTCCGTGCTTGGCGGGGCAGGATTTGGTCAGTATATCCATCAAGTGCCATTTTCTCCCCCAGACACCGCAATCTCAGCGCGGTCTAATTTTGATACGCAGCAAGGCTATGATCGGATCACCCGCCCCAGGAAAGAAACTACCCGCTCTGAGCCTCGTGTTAGGTGGCGCCCGGTCAGGCAAATCACGCCTCGCGGAAGAACTCGCCAGCGCCGCTAAAGTTCCCCGTCACTACATTGCCACGGCCGAGGCAGGGGATGAAGAAATGGGCGTCCGCATAGCGCAACACCAAAAGGATCGAGGGCCTGACTGGACCACTTGGACCGCGCCGCGGGATGTGACGCTTGTTCTGGCCAAAATCCCGCCTAATCAGGTTGTTTTGCTGGACTGCGCGACCCTTTGGCTAACCAATCACATGCTGGCAAAAGCAGACATTGCCGCCGAAACAGCCTCCCTGCTGACCGCGCTGGCTAGATGCGCCTCGCCCGTCGTGGTGGTATCTAACGAAGTCGGCTGGGGGATCGTCCCTGAAAATGGTCTGGCTCGCGCCTTTCGGGATCATCAAGGGCGGCTCAATCAGCTTATTGCAGCGCAGGCCGATTTGGTGCTGGGCGTGATGGCCGGCCTGCCGATGATTTTGAAAGGTGCGATGCCGACCTGAAGCTTCATCACGATCGTTGATCTTTCGCCCCACAATTCGCGACTGGTCGGTCAGGCGATTTCTACTTAGCTTGACTTCAAAACCAAAAGGAATGCCCCATGCCTTACGACCTCGTTATCGGCGATCGCGCGTATTCCAGTTGGTCGCTGCGTGGCTGGCTTTTGTTTGACGCGTTCGGAATCCCCGTCAAAACCCTCTCGGTGCGACTTTATACTGAGGAATTACCCAACCTTCTCAAGGGCTACTTCCCGGCAAAAACCGCCCCGACCATGCGCACGGCCGAAGGCGTCGTTGTCCCAGAAACGATCGCCATTGCCGAGGAACTCGCGTCTCGCCACCCTGCTGCGGGCATTTGGCCAAAGGACACCAAAGCCCGCGCAGTGGCCCGCGTGCTGGCCGCCGAAATGCACGCCGGGTTTTCTGCGCTCCGCGACCATTGCCCGATGAACCTGCGGGTCAGTTACGCAGACTGTGCGCCGTCAGACGCCGTCCTTTCTGACCTCAAGCGTCTGGAGTTGCTATGGAAATGGGCGAAAGATCAAACTGGATCGCAAACTTGGCTCTGCGGTGATTACTCTGCCGCTGATGCCTTCTATGCCCCGGTCGCCACCCGCATTGCGTCTTATAACTTGCCCATCGGTGCGGCTGCGCAGGCCTATGTGCACGCACATCTGTCTCACCCTTCCTTCCGGAAATGGCGGGCAATGGGCATGGTTGATGGGGCCGATCAAGATTTCTACCGTCGCGACTACCCTCGCCGCGTCTGGCCCGGCCCAACACCGTTGCGTGCAAAAGCTGTTGAAGGAGATGAGTCGGAAAACTCCGCGTGCCCTTATTCCGGCAAACCCGTGACACATGTCCTGGAATTGGATAACCGTCGTTTCGGCTTTTGCAACGCTTTCTGCCGCGACAAAACCGTCGCCGACCCAGAAGCCTGGCCAAAATTTATGGCTCTTTACCAGTCGTAAACCTTTTCCTCGTTATCCGTTAACCAAGGTAAACGGGAGCAGGCTATGGTTGCGCTGGCCTACACAGTCGCCTTCGAGGGCGTAGAGGCGCGGATTGTCGAAGTGCAGTGCGCGATCTCACCGGGCATGCCCAATTTTTCACTTGTCGGCTTACCCGACAAAGCAGTTTCCGAGGCCCGCGAACGCGTCCGTGCGGCCCTCTCGTCAATGGCCATCGCTTTGCCGTCCAAGCGAATAACAGTCAACTTATCGCCCGCAGATTTGCCCAAGGAAGGATCGCATTTCGACCTGCCGATTGCCCTCGCTGTCCTCGCCGCGTTGGAAATAATCCCGCAAGACGCAGTTGCCTCAACGGTTGCCTTGGGCGAACTGTCCCTTGATGGCCGCCTGATCCCGGTTATCGGCGCCCTCCCGGCCGCTATGGCCGCTGCAGAGCAAGGTCGTTCGCTTTTATGTCCAAAGGCCTGCGGGGCGGAAGCCGCGTGGGTTGGTGCCACCCAAGTTCTTGCCGCCAATTCTTTGGATGAGGTGGTGCGCCACTTCACCGGCCAGACTTCCCTTACTGCCGCCGAGGCCGGCGAAGTCGTCACCGCGCCGGTTGCCCGCGACATGCGCGACGTAAAAGGTCAGGAACGCGCCAAACGCGGCCTTGAAATTGCCGCCGCCGGTCGCCACCACATGCTCATGGTGGGCTCCCCCGGCTCCGGAAAATCCATGCTAGCAGCCCGCCTGCCCGGAATTCTGCCGCCGCTTTCCGCCATCGAGGCCTTGGAAACCTCGATGATTCACTCCCTTGCCGGTTTGCTCAGCGAAGGCGGCATTTCCCGCTCAAGGCCATTCCGCGAACCCCATCACACCGCCTCAATGGCCGCGATTGTGGGCGGCGGGAAAGGGGCCAAACCCGGCGAAGTCAGCCTGGCACACAACGGCGTTCTTTTCATGGACGAATTTCCCGAATTCCCGCGTGCCGTCCTGGAAACCCTGCGCCAGCCGATCGAAACCGGCGACATCGTAGTCGCCCGCGCCAATGCCCACATACGTTATCCCTGCCGTTTCTTGTTGGTCGCAGCTGCCAACCCCTGCAAATGCGGCCATATGACCGACCCTGCGCGTGCCTGTGCCCGCGTACCCATCTGTGGCGAGGATTACCTGGGACGCATCTCGGGCCCGCTGATGGATCGATTTGACCTGCGCGTCGAAGTGCCCCCTGTCGCCTATACCGACCTAGACCTGCCTGCCTCGGGAGATACTTCTGCGACCGTCGCAGCCCGTGTCCTGGCTGCCCGGAACATTCAGCGGGTGCGCTTTGCCCATCAGCCCAACATGCGCGTGAATGCCGATGCCGAAGGTGCCGCGTTGGAAGAGATCGCCACCCCAGACACCGAAAGCCGTGACCTTCTGGCGCGGGTCGCAGAACGATTCGGCCTGTCTGCCAGAGGTTATCATCGTGTCTTGCGCGTCGCGCGCACGATTGCCGATCTGGACGGCTCCGCCGCTGTCCGCCGCCCCCATGTGGCAGAAGCAGTCAGCTATCGTTTGGCTGTTGGGTCGAAGAGTTGACAAGTCCTGCTATGAAACCCGCCACTTCCAGCAAGGCTGCTCTCGCCTCTGGCAAATACCCATCAGCCATTTGCCAAACATGTGGACAGTCCTGCCATTCGCGCAACGCCACCTCGCCGCCTGCCCTGCGCAGGACCTCTGCCATCCGCCGACTGTCATCAAGCAGGATTTCTGTGTTCCCCACCTGGATCAGCACTGGTGGCGGGCAGGTAAACCGCGCGTATAGCGGCGACAGCCGCGGGTCATCGGCATGCAGACCACCCCGCACAAGATCGACCGTTGGCTGCATCCGCTCTGCCGGAATGAACACATCCCGCGCCGCATTTCGCACCAGGCTTTTCCCAGTCAACGCCAGATCGGTCCAAGGCGAAAATGCAAACAGGCCTGCGGGATGCAAGCACCGGTGACAAAGATCCGCCAGCAAGGCCAACGCCAGCCCGCCCCCTGCGCTGTCGCCCGCCAAAATGATCCGATCCGGCCGATAGCCCTTGCGGATCAGGCTGGCATGGGCCGCCCCTGCATCTTCGAATGCTGCCGGCGCAGGATGCTCCGGCGCCAGCCGATAGACCGGTGCCACAACCTGCAACCCGGTCAACTTGGCAATTCTCGCCATCAACGCCAGATGGGTCAGCGGGCTGCCCGTCGCATAGGCGCCGCCATGCAAATACAAAATGACCCAATCACTTGTGCTGCGCCGCACTGAAACCCAATGCAGCGGCACCGGGCCGGGGTCTTCCAGATGTAGCACAAATGGCGGCATACGAAACAGGCGGGCCACCCGAAAAAAACCCAAACGCGACGCCACCGGATCGTCCGCCTTTACCAGACCCGGACGCGCGAGCCAACGCAAACCCAGGTTCAGCAGGCGCAGCCGAAAACTCACAACATGGCGGCGCGTTTCGCCTCGATCACCTGCCAGATTCGTTCTGCGGTGTTGGTCCCGTCGAACCTTTCAAGCTCCTGAATCCCCGTAGGCGATGTCACATTGATCTCGGTCAGATAGTCCCCGATCACATCGATTCCGACAAAGACCTGACCCTTCTCCTTAAGCGTTGGGCCAATCGCCGCGCAGATCTCAAGATCACGCCGCGTCATGCCAATTTTTTCCGGTCGCCCGCCAACGTGCATATTCGATCGTGTCTCACCCGCCTGCGGCACCCGATTTATCGCACCGACCGGTTCGCCATCAACCAGAATGATCCGCTTGTCGCCTTTGGAAACGTCCGGCAGGAATTTCTGCGCGATCAACGGTTCGCGGCTCATCGAGGTGAACAGTTCGTGCAGACTGGAAAGGTTGCGGTCATTGGGGTCAAGGCGGAACACACCTGCGCCGCCATTGCCGTACAATGGCTTCAAAATAATGTCCCCATGCTTAGCTTTGAAGGCTTTGATCGTAGCCAGGTCGCGGGCAATCGCAGTCGGCGGGATCAAATCTGGAAACTGCAGCACCAACAGCTTTTCTGGACAGTTGCGAACCCAGAACGGGTCATTGACCACCAGCGTTTTCGGATGGATCAGGTCCAGCAAATGGGTCGTGGTGATATAGCCCATGTCGAACGGCGGGTCTTGCCGCAACCAGACCACGTCATAATCCGCCAGATCAACTTCCGACTCCGTGCCGAAGCTCACATGATTTCCGCGTTCGGCGCGCAGTTCCACCCCATAGCCGCGCGCCACGACCCGGCCCTCGACAAATGCCAGTTTGTCCGGCGTGTAGAAAAACAGCGAATGCCCGCGCGCTTGCGCCTCCAGCGCGATGCGAAAGGTGCTGTCGGCGTAGATGTTTACCGACCCAATCGGGTCCATCTGCAAGGCGACTTTCAATGACATCTGCATCTCCCGCTGCGTTGCCCCCTAGATGGCGCAGGACTGGTCCAGATGCAATTGATCAGGCGGCAAATGCGTTCTGCAAAATTTCGATCCGCCCGGCCGAATCGACAAGTGCGACATCGAATCGCACCAAGGTATCTTGCCCCAAAGGCTCGGAACCAATGAATTCCGAGGCCGTCTGATAGATACGTTCCATCTGGCGCGGCGTCAGGTGTTCTGCCGCCATCGCGTGGGTCTTGCTTTTCTTGACCTCGATAAATACCACCCCGGCCCCATCCCGTGCGATCAGGTCAATCTCTCCCGCAGTCCCGCGCCAGCGCCGTGCCAATATTTTCTGCCCCTGCCTCGCGTAAAGCTGAGCAACCTGATCCTCTGCCGCAAGACCTGCGTGGTAGGAAACCCTGCCACTCATGCCTTGCTCTCGAGGCCAAGTGCCAACTGGTAGACATCGCGTTTGGGCAGGCCAAGTTCGTCGGCCACGAGCGCCGCCGCGTCCTTCAGGCTGTGTGTCAACATCACCTTCTTTAACACCTCTACAACGGTTTCCGACTTTGCCTCGGCCGCAGTGGCACGGTCTACCACAACGACAATTTCACCCTTCACGTCACGCTGTGCAAAGGCATCAGCCAGTTCCCCGAGCTCCCCCCTCGTCACTTCTTCGTACTTTTTGGTTAATTCTCTGCAAACTGCCGCAGATCTCTTTTCGCCCAGCACCTCCACCATATCACGAAGGCAGGCAGCAATGCGACGCGGAGATTCGTAAAAAACCAGCGTTCCCGGCACCACCGACAATTCGCGCAGCACAGAGCGCCGCGCCGCTCTTTTGTTTGGAAGGAAGCCTGCAAACAAGAACCGGTCGCTTGGCAGGCCTGACACGGTAAGGGCACAGAGGACTGCCGACGGGCCGGGCGCAGCAAGAACCGTCAATCCGGCGGCTATTGCTGCGCGCGACAGTTGGAATCCAGGGTCCGCCACCAAGGGCGTGCCGGCTTCCGAAGCATAAGCTACTGATTTGCCGTCCTGCAGCGCAGCGATTAGGCGTGGCCGCGCCGCCTCACCGTTGTGGTCATGGTAAGCGATCAAAGGCCGGCCACCGAGGGCGATCCCGTGAATTTCCATCAGGTGGCGGAGAGTTCGGGTGTCCTCCGCGGCGAGTACGTCGGCACCTGCTAAGATATCAAGCGCCCGCAGCGTGATGTCACGGGCTGCCCCGATCGGAGTTGAAACGAAGTGCAACCCCGGCGGGATCCTGGAAATGTCTGGCACAGCCTTGCCCAAAGTCATTGCGAGTTTTCTCCTGCCAAGTTTACTTCCGCAGTTGATGGGCTTAGTCTTTAATCCGTCTGCCACCCGGTGGAAGTGAGGAGTATCCCATGTTGTCTGCTTTGTCCCGCGCCTACAAGCCGTTGATCTCAATCGCCCGCATCCTTGCCCTGATGGTAGCGGGCTTAGTGCTTGCCGCATGTGAGGCTGGTACCGGACCAGTGGCGAACGGTGAAAGTCAAAGCAATGGCGCTGCCGTCCCAGTTGCTCTGCTAGTTCCCGGCGGTTCTGGTGAGGCGACCGACGATCTGATTGCGCGTAGCCTGGAAAACGCCGCGCGCCTCGCGATCGCCGATCTGGGCAGTGTCAAGATTGACCTCCGGGTTTACAACACCGCTGCCTCGCCTGCGCAGGCCGCCGCGATGGCGACCAAAGCAGTTGATGACGGGGCCAAGATCATTCTGGGCCCGTTTTATGCGCTGGAAGCCAACGCTGCCGGGGTCGCGGTTGCCTCGCGAGGGATCAATGTTCTGAGTTTTTCCAACAACCCTGACGTGGCAGGCGGGAATGTTTTTATCCTCGGCCAAACCTTCGACACTTCGGCGCGGCGCCTCGCAAGTTATGCCGTCGGCAAGGGCCTGACCCGCATCATGATCGTTCATGATCAGAACCCCGTCGGCGAAATTGGCAGTGCCTCGATCCAGCGAGCGGTAGCGGATTCTGGTGGAACGGTGGCAGCGGTCGGCAGCTATGCGTTCTCACAAAGTGATGTGGTCCAGGCCGTGCCGCAAATTGTCGCGTCGGCCCGGTCAAGCAATGCGAACGCGATCTTCCTGACGGCTGACCCCGGCGGGGCCCTGCCGCTGATCAGTCAGCTTCTGAAAGAGAATGGGCTTGATCCGGCGACAACGCAGTTCATAGGCCTCGCCCGTTGGGATGTCCCAGCCGCGATACAGACGCTGCCCGGGGTGCAAGGGGGTTGGTTTGCGCTGCCCGACCCGGCACAAAATCAACCCTACCAGACCCGTTATGCGGCAACCTATGGCGCCGCGCCGCCGATCTATGCCGGCTTTGCGTATGATGGCATTGCAGCGATTGGGGCATTGGCCAGCCAGGGTAGCAGTGCCGGGTTTACAAATGCCGGGCTCACTCAGGGCGCAGGTTTCGTCGGCGTCAATGGCATCTTCCGCTTCCGCGGCGATGGCACGAATGATCGCGGTCTCGCTGTGGCACAAATTCAGAACAGCACAGTTGTGATAGTCGATGCAGCTCCTCGCAGCTTTGGTGGTGCCGGCTTCTGACGCGACGCGGGAGGGCACCCGCGTCGCTGTAACGCCACAGCCGAAGGCGCCTTTGGATCTGCTTCGGCCTGCAGCCAAGATTCTGGATACGGCAGATCTGACCAGCCGAATTGCGATCGCGCTTCAAGGTCAGACTGATACGCGCGCCTGCCGCAGCATCGCCGGAAATCTGCTGGCCGAGGCAAAGACCCACGCCAATGCCTTGCTGGAACAGGCCTTTGCTGCCGCCCCGCTCAACGCGCTGGACCTAACCCGTGCGCAAGCGCAGCTGACCGACGACCTCGTGCAGATCGGCTTTGACACCGCTCGCCATCTCCACCCACTGTCCAACCCCACCGAGGCCGAGCGCATTTCAGTTCTGGCGGTTGGCGGCTTTGGCCGTGCCGAAATGGCACCGCATTCCGATGTGGACTTGCTGTTTTTATACCCGTGGAAGATCACTCCCTGGGCTGAAAGCATCATCGAAAGTCTGCTATACATCCTGTGGGACTTAAAGTTGAAGGTCGGACACTCCAGCCGCACCATAAAAGACTGCATCCGGCTTGGCCGCGAAGACATCACCATCCGCACTGCTTTGCTGGAACATCGTTTCATCACGGGCGACCGCAAGTTGGCGCAAGAACTGGACGAAAAACTGTGGGCCGATTTGTTCCGCAACACCGGGCGCGAGTTCATTGAGGCCAAACTTGCCGAACGGGCTGCCCGGCACAAACGGCAGGGGGGGCAGCGTTACGTTCTCGAACCCAATGTGAAAGAGGCCAAAGGCGGCTTGCGCGACTTGCAAACATTGTATTGGATTGGCAAATACCTGCATCGCGTGCCGTCTTCCGAAGGTTTGGTTGCCGCCGGGCTGCTCACGTCAGACGAATATGCAATGTTCCGCCGCGCCGAAAATTTCCTGTGGGCCGCCCGCTGCCATCTGCACTATATCACCGGCCGTGCCACGGATCAGCTGACCTTTGACCTTCAAGTCGAAGTGGCCGAGCGCATGGGCTACAAGGATAGCGGCGGAAGGCGGGCTGTCGAACACTTCATGCAAGATTATTTTCGCCACGCCACCCGCGTCGGCGAACTGACTCGCATCTTTTTGACAGAACTGGAGGCGCGCCACGTCAAGCCAGAGGCACGGATCATCGGTTTTTTTCGACGTGGGCGCTTGAAGGCGGGTTACCAACTTGTTCAAGGTCGAATCGACGTTCTGGATCAGAAAAAGTTTCTGGAAAAGCCGCTAAATCTGCTTTCGATTTTTGAAGAGGCGTTGCGGTCGGGTTACCTTTTACACCCCAATGTTATGCGCCTGATCGCGGCACATCTTGACCAGATTGACGATTCATTGCGGGACGATGCCGAGGCTGTGCGCACCTTTCTTGATATGTTGCTGAAACACGGCAACCCCGAACGTGCGCTGCGGCGGATGAACGAACTGGGTGTCTTGGCTGCCTTCATCCCCGAGTTTGAAAACATCGTCGCGATGATGCAATTCAACGTCTACCACCACTACACAGTAGACGAACATATCATCCAGACGATCTCAGTGTTGGCCCAGATCGAGCGCGGCGAGTTGATCGAAGAGCTGCCGGTCGCGACGGGTATTCTCAAAGCCGGGGTCAATCGCCGCGTGATTTATGTGGCGTTATTGCTGCATGACATCGGCAAAGGTCGGCCGGAAGACCATTCGATCATCGGTGCCCAAATGGCGCGGCGGATCTGCCCGCGACTTGGTCTGACGGCAGAAGAAACCGAAACCGTAGAATGGCTGGTGCGCTATCATCTCTTGATGTCGGACATGGCGCAAAAGCGCGACATAGGCGACCCCCGCACGGTCCGCGACTTTGCCAAAGCGGTCAAAACCCGAAAACGGCTGGATTTGCTGACCGTCATGACGGTCTGCGACATTCGTGGGGTCGGTCCGGGAACTTGGAACAACTGGAAGGCCATGCTGCTGCGCCAGTTGTACGGCCACACGAACGAGGCGCTTGAAGGTGGGCTGGAATACGTCAACCGCGAACGTCATGTGGGCGATTCCAAAACCGCGCTGCGGAGACGACTGACTGATTGGCTCAGTCTTGACATCTCCAAAGAAATGGCTCGTCACTACGACCCCTACTGGCAAGCGCTGACCACGGACACGCAGGAGGTGTTTGCCTGCCTGCTTAAGGACTTGGGCGACGATGAAATCAGGATAGACCTGCACCCCGAACCACAACGCGATGCAACAAGAGCTTGTTTCGCCCTAGCCGACCACCCGGGCATATTCTCGCGTCTGGCCGGGGCCTTGGCGCTCGTCGGCGCCAATGTTGTCGATGCGCGGACTTATACTTCCAAAGACGGGTACGCCACTGCCGTGTTCTGGATTCAGGATTCGGAAGGGCATCCCTACGAAATCTCGCGGTTGCCACGCTTGCGCGGCATGATTGACAAAACACTGATGGGAGTTGTGCAACCGCGCACCGCTTTGGCAGACCGCGACAGGATCAAAAAGCGCGAACGAGAGTTCCGCTTTCCGACCCACATCACTTTCGACAACGAAGGCTCCGAAATCTACACGATCATCGAGGTCGATACCCGCGACCGCCCAGGGTTGCTGTTCGATTTGACCCGGACGCTTGCTGCCAACAACATCTATATTGCCTCCGCTGTGATTGCGACCTATGGGGCGCAGGTGGTGGACGCCTTCTATGTCAAGGACATGTTCGGGCTGAAATTGCACGCCGGGCATCGGCAGGAAAGTCTGGACAAAAAGCTGCGGCAGGCCATCGCAGACGGCGCCGAACGCGCACAAGGATAGCATGAAGCCCACAAGCCTGATCCGCAACATCCTGACCGTCGGGGGATGGACCCTGCTATCGCGCGGCGCTGGCTTTGCGCGCGACGTGATGATGGCGGCTTACCTCGGCACCGGTCCGGTGGCCGAAGCCTTCCTCGTCGCCTTTTCCCTCCCCAACATGTTCCGCCGCTTTTTCGCCGAGGGCGCGTTCAACATGGCCTTTGTGCCGATGTTTGCCAAAAAGCTTGAAGGTGGCGAAGATGCAAAGGTGTTTGCCCGCGACGCGATGAACGGTTTGGCCACCATATTAGTTGTCTTCACCGTCATCGGCACGATCCTGATGCCGGCGCTGGTCTGGGCAATGGCCTCTGGCTTTGTGGGTGATCAACGCTTTGATCTGGCGGTAGAGTTCGGCCGAATTTCGTTTTCCTACATCTTGTTCATTTCGCTGGTCGCACTCCTGTCCGGCATTCTGACGACGCATGGCCATTTCACCGAAGCCTCGGTCGTACCAGTGCTGATGAACCTGATGTTTATCACCGCGATGTGGATGGCGGCGCGGGGCGGTTGGGATATGGGGCGCACCCTGTCATGGACTGTGCCAGTGACGGGTGTTGCGCAACTTGCCTTTACTTGGTGGTCGGCGCGCAAGATCGGCTATTCCCTGCGACCCGGCTGGCCTCGCTGGACGCCAGAGTTAAAGCGCCTGGCGATGATCGCCGCTCCCGCCGTGCTGGCGGGTGGCGTCGTCCAGATCAATCTGTTGGTCGGACGGCAGGTTGCCAGCTTTACCGAAGGCGCGGTCGCCTGGCTGACCTATGCTGACCGACTGTATCAACTGCCATTGGGCGTCGTCGGTATCGCCATCGGCACCGTCCTGCTGCCCGATTTGTCGCGGCGACTGCGCAACGGCGACGCTGAAGGTGGCCGTGCCTCGTTGAACCGCGGCGCAGAGTTTGCCCTCGCCATGACCCTGCCCGCCGCAGTAGCCCTCGTGGTAATCGCCGAGCCATTGTGTTCAGTCTTGTATCAACGCGGTGCTTTCAAACCTCAGGACACTGATGCGACCGCCATCGCTCTGGCCATCTATGGTGCGGGTCTGCCTGCCTTCGTCCTGCACAAAGTTCTGCAACCGCTTTTTTACGCCCGCGAGGACAGCCGCCGCCCGTTTCTATATGCTATCGCCTCGATGATCACCAATGCGGTGATGGCGGTCGGTCTGATGCCGTGGCTCGGCTTTGCCGCTGCCGCCTGGGCCACCACTCTGTCCGGTTGGGTCATGGTCTGGCAGCTGTGGCGCGGATCGCGCAGTATGGGTCCAGAGGCGCAATTTGACGACCGGTTCCGTGAAAGATTGCCTCGGATCATCCTCGCGTCGTTGCTGATGGGAGGCGCGCTTTGGTTTGGATCGATCGCCTTAGCTCCATTGCTGGCCACCCATCTTTGGCGGTTTGCAGCGCTGCTCTTGTTGATCACATTCGGCATCGTCAGCTATATTGGCATAGGCACATTGATCGGAGCGTTCCGTCTAAGCGACCTTAGAACGCTGCGCCGCAGCGCAGTCAAACTGCCCGCCGAACCTGATCAAAGCTGATCTCGCTGCCTGATCCGTGCCACCACCCGCAACCAGCCCCCGGGGCTCAGCACAAAAGACAACACGAACCCGGATGCAAACCCCGCCAGATCAGCGACCCAGGTCCAGTTCGCCCCCGCCTCGCTGCCATACCAGGCCAGCGTCGCCACCGCGAAAACCATCTGAAATCCCAGCAAAAATCCGATCAGCTGAAAGGCCCTCAACTGGTTGCCGCCACTGCCCGACAGACGCACCCACAAAATGAACGTATAGGCTCCGATCATGCCATAAACCGGAGGATAGCCTCCGATCAGCGCAGTCTGCGTCACGGGTACGGCGGTGTAAGCTAGGGCGCCCGTGCCGGTAGCCACCAGAAAAATCGCCAACACTGCCCACCAATGGAACACCTCGCCAACGAATTTTCCCAAAGCCAGAAAAATCACCACGACGAAAATCGCTTGTGTGGCATCCGTGTGGACCAGAGGATAGCTGATCATGCGCCACAGCCCGTCCACCGGGTATTGATGCAAGCTGATCATCTGACGCAAATAATCAGGCGCGAAGGCCAGTGTCTGCAGGGCCTGCACCCGCCAGCCAATCGCGGCAGGCCCGCCGACCATCCCGCTCGCACCCGCATTCAGCGCAAGTTCCATCGCAATCATTGGCAAGGCTAGAATCCAGACAATGGGCGGCAGTGGGTTCAGCGGCGGCGCGTTATGGTCTTGCATGTCGTCCCTTTCGGGGCTGGTTGATTGACGGCCCGTTATGGCAGCGATAATGCCAACGGACAGCATATTCCAGATGGAGCCTTTCATGTCCGAGCCGGTCCAAACGCCTCCGACCTTCCCGCGCCGTATCTTCTCGGGCATCCAGCCTTCCGGCGGATTGACCCTTGGCAACTACCTTGGTGCGCTGAAACGCTTTGTCGAAAAGCAGGATGAAGGCATTGAAACTATTTACTGTTTGGTCGACATGCACGCCATCACGGTCTGGCAGGACCCCGTCAAACTACGCCAACAAACCCGCGAAGCGGCGGCAGGGTTCATTGCGGCGGGCATTGATCCAAGACGCTCGATTCTGTTCAACCAGTCTCAGGTGACAGCACACGTCGAACTGGCATGGATTTTCAACTGCATAGCGCGGATGGGCTGGATGAGTCGCATGACGCAGTTCAAGGACAAGGCCGGCAAGAACAGCGAAAACGTTTCGCTTGGCCTGTTTGCCTATCCTTCCCTTATGGCCGCCGACATCATGGCCTACAAAGCAACCGATGTGCCGGTGGGCGAGGATCAGAAACAGCATCTTGAATTGTGCCGCGACATCGCAATCAAGTTCAACAATGATTACAAAGTTGATTACTTTCCGATAGTTGAACCTCTGATCGAAGGGGTTGCAACACGGGTCATGTCCCTACGCGACGGCACGAAAAAAATGTCCAAATCCGACCCGTCGGACCAAAGCCGAATCAACTTGACGGATGATGCCGACATGATCGCCAACAAAATCCGCAAGGCCAAGACCGATACAGATCCTTTGCCGGATTCGGTCGAGGGGCTGAAGGACCGGCCAGAGGCGCGAAACCTTGTCAACATCTATGCGGCGTTGGCCGACCTTGCGCCTGCCAAGGTGATTCAAGACTTCGCAGGTGCCCAGTTCGGCACTTTCAAACCGGCCCTGGCAGAGCTTGCGGTTGCCAAACTGTCGCCGATCACCGGCGAGATGACACGCCTGATGAAAGACCCAGCTGAGATTGACCGGATTCTCGGCAAAGGCGCCGATCAAGCCGACGCAATTGCCCGCCCGATCGTAGACAAAGTTTACGATATCGTGGGGATGATCCGCTCGCGGCAGGTTTAGGTTCGCAATCTTGCAAAGCTGTGCCTGTTCGCGCTTATCGGCGTGTCGCTGCTTGGTTTCGTTCATAGCACCATGCGAATCGCATCTGATCCTTTGCTACGCCCCATTGTGGAACGCACCAAACAGGAATTTGCTGCAGCACTTGACAGCGAACTCGCGGCGCGTGTGACGCCCTCAAGGATCGCATCTCGCAATGGCGAGCTTTTAGATGAAGAGCCGTGCAATCGGATCGCCTTTCAAGCAGTCGAAGTAATAGCGATAGATCGCGACATCACGTTGCCAGACGAACTGGCACATCGTCACGCAAATACTTTGGGATGACGACAGAGGTGGTTCGGGAAAACTGAACAGTTGGGATAAGTGGATTTTCCGCGCAACAACGGCATGATTGCCGCATGCGAGGAGATGACCATGACGAGACGACCGCGCCGGAACCACAGCCCGGCATTCAAGGTGTGAGGA
>JANYFE010000070.1 GCA_025362795.1 Rhodobacterales bacterium
GATGCGATATAGTCGAAAACCCGGCGGCGAAGGTCCTGTGAATAGGCTTTCCCCATGTGACACCGCCTCACAGAAGTGAATCACAAAACCAGACCCTTGGGAATCCTCAGCGATTCACGTCAAACCCAAACCGCTTTAAAATTTCGCCTTACCCTTTCAGAAATACTCCGCAGGGGGTCTGGGGGACGCGAAGTCCCCCAGCCTTGGTTCAAAGCACTTCGCTTGTCCTGACGCTGCGCCCCTCAGCGACAGACTTGAGCGCCGCCTCAGCCAGCGCCAGCGCCGCGAGCCCGTCCTCACCCGAGGGCGAGACCTTGCCCTTACCCGATGCCGCCGCGATGAAACTGGCAATCTCTGCCGCGTAAGCTTCGGTATAGCGCGTCATGAAGAAGTCGTGCAGCGGCGGGCGGGTATAACCAAGCTTGCTTGCGACCTCGATCATGAACGGACGCTGGTTCTCGGCCGTCGCCGCCCCCAGTGACCCATGCACCTCGATCCGCTGGTCATAGCCATAGGTTGCCCGACGCGAGTTCGAAATCAGACACATCTTGCCCGTTGCCGTCTTGAGCATGACTTGCACGCTATCCGAATCGCCGGCCTTGCCAATCGCCGGATCGACCAGCACCGCCGCCATCGCCGAAACCTCGCTGACTTCCTCGCCCAACAGGAACCGGGCCATGTCGAAATCATGGATCGTCATGTCGCGGAAAATCCCGCCAGACCGGGCGATATAGTCCAGCCCCGGCGCACCCGGATCGCGCGAAGTGATCGTGACCATCTCGACAGCGCCCAACGTGCCCTTGTCGATCTCTGCCCTGACGGCCATGAAATGCGGATCGAACCGGCGGTTGAACCCCACCATCAGCACCGCTTTGGTATCGCGCACCACTTTCAGACAGGCCTTGACCCGCGCCAAAGACAGATCAATCGGCTTCTCGCAGAAGATCGCCTTGCCGGCCTTGGCGAAGGCTTCGATCAGGTCGGCATGGGTGTCGGTCGGCGTGCAGATCACCACCGCGTCGATGTCCTTGGCCGCCAGGATCGCCTCTCCCGAGCGGACCTCGCAGCCATACTGGTCGGCAATCGCCTTGGCCGCCGGGGCCATCGCATCGGCCACCGCGACCAGACTTGCCCCCGCAGAGGCAGAGATCGCTTTGGCATGGACCTTGCCGATGCGACCTGCACCCAAAAGCCCGAAACGTAGTGTCATTTTAGTACCCTTTCGCTAGGCAACCGCCCCTTCGGCATTGCCTTTCACACCGGTGATATAGCTGACGATGTCATTGCCATCAGTTTCTTCCCGCTTCAAGCTGGCGACGATGCGCCCACGCCGAAAAACGACGATCCGGTCAACCAGATCAAAGACTTGCCGCAGATTGTGGCTGACCAGAATCATCGGCACGCCGCGCGCCTTCAGCCCCTTGATGATGTTCTCGACCTGCGCGGTTTCCTGCACACCCAGCGCCGCTGTCGGCTCGTCCATGATGATCAGCTTGGACGCAAAGGCTGCCGCCCGCGCGATGGCCACACATTGCCGCTGACCGCCAGACATGTTGCGGATCGGGTTGTCGACATTGGGGATTTTCACCGCGGTGCGCTGCAAAGCCTCCATCGTCCGCGCCTTCATCTCTTTGCGGTCCAGAATGGAAAACGGCCCAAGGTTGAACTTGATGATCTCCCTCCCCAGGTAAAGATTCGACGGCACGTCCAGATCATCGGCCAGCGCCAGCGTCTGGAATACCGTTTCAATCCCCGACTCGCGCGCCTCCAGTGGCCCCGAATGGTTCACTTCCGCCCCGTCAAAGAAAATCTGTCCGGCGGTCTTTTGTTCAACCCCGGTGATCTGCCGGACAAAAGTCGATTTCCCTGCGCCATTGTCGCCCACCACCGCGACATGTTCGCCATCCATCAGGGTGAAATTGGCGTCATCCAGCGCATGTACACCGCCGTAATGCTTGGTCAGGCTGCGGGTTTCCAGAATGATCCTGCTCATGTCATTTCCCCCGCCCGCGACTGCGTTGCCGCCATTGATCCAGCACAACGGCCCCGACGATGATCACGCCTTTGACCATCTCCTGATAATAGGCATCCAGCTTCAAAAACGTGAAACCAGAGATGATCACGCCAAAGATCAGCGCCCCCAGCACCGTCCCGAAAATGGAGCCGCGCCCGCCCGACAGGCTGACGCCGCCGATCACCGCCATCGCAATCCCGTCCAGTTCGTATTGCACGCCCATGCCAGCCTGCGCCGTCAGATTCTTGGAACACAGGACAATCGAGGCGGCCCCCGCCAGCGTGCCCGCAATCGCATAGACAAGGATCTTGTGGTTCAAGACCTTGATCCCCGACATCCGCGCCGCATCCTCGTTTGATCCCACGGCATAACAATGCTTGCCATATTTGGTATAGGTCATCACGCAGTGGAACAGCACGGCGAGCGTCACGAAAATGGCAACCGGCCACAGGCCCTTGCCGATCCCGGCAAAACTTTCGGTCGGAAAGGATATCGGGTTGCCGTTCGACCACCATTTCGACAGTCCGCGCGCCGACACCATCATGCCCAGGGTGGCAATGAACGGCGGGATGCGGGTATAGGCGATCAGCGCGCCGTTGACCATGCCCGCGATCATGCCGCAGCCCAGCCCGACAATCACCGGCACGATCACCGGCAGGTCCATGAACGCTTCGCCAAAGATCGCCTTGGGGTTGGGGTTGCCATTGACCAGAGCGGTTTGCGCGAAACTCATGGTGATCATCGCGGTGGCGCCGACGATCGAGCCTGACGACAGGTCGATCCCGCCAGAGATGATGACCTGCGTGACCCCCAGCGCCAGGATCCCGACAATCGACACTTGGAGGATGATCACCTGCAATCGCTGGTTGTTGAACAATGTATCCAGATCTTTGCGGGTGTTGAACAGAAAGCTGTCGTGATAAATCAGCCAGCCAAGCACCTCAAAGATCACGACGATACCGACCAGCGCCATGAAAACGTTCAATTCCGGCGGACGTGCGCGCTTTGAAGGATCGTATTTCAGGCCGCCAAGCCCGGACGCAGATTGCGCCATAGCAGTCCCCTCCCCAAAATTCTTCTGTGACGGCAGTCTGTGCCCCGCCCCCACGCCGGGCAAGATAAAAGGGCGGCACGCAGCCGCACCGCCCTTTCGGTCGCTTTAGCCCGGGATCAGTTCTTCTTGGTGAAGTCGCCGATGTTCGCAGGCGTCACCAGCTGGAACGGGATGTAGACCTTCTGCTCGACAGGCTTGCCACCAGCCAGCGCGAGTGCGGCATCCAGCGCCCCTTTGCCTTGACCTGCGGCGTCCTGGAACACGGTGATGTCCAGATCGCCTGCGGCCATCGCGGCCAGCGCGTCCTGCGTCGCATCAACCCCGCCGACTATGACGGTCTTCATGTCGATGTTGGCCGCTTTCATGGCCTGAATGGCGCCGATCGCCATTTCGTCATTGTTGGCAACGACGGCGTCAAACGGCTTGCCAGCCGACAGCCAGTTGGTCATCAGGTTCTGCGCCTCGTCGCGCGACCAGTTGGCGGTTTGCTCGTCGATGATGTTGATCTTGACGCCGCAATCCGCGCCACCGATCACATCATGCACGTCCTTGGTGCGCATGACGGCGGCCTGGTTCGAAAGTTCGCCTTCCATCACATAGACATTCGCCTCGGTCTTGCCGGCCGCTTTCAGCAGGGCACAGACTTCCTTGGTCTCCAACGTGCCCGAGTCAGCTTCGTTCGAGGCTACGAAAGCCTGATTGTCCGGCAGCGCGTCGACGTTGACCGGCTGGCGGTTCACATAGACCAACGGAATGTTCGCGGCAGCGGCAGCATCCGACATGGCCTGGGTGGCCGAGGTATCAACCGGGTTCACAATGATCGCCTTGACGCCCGAAGCGATGAAGTTGTTGATCTGGTCCAACTGCTTGGCCACATCATTGCCCGCATCTTCGACCTGCACGTTCACACCTGACAGGGTCTTGGCATAGTCGGTCAGACCATTGCGCAAAACGGTCAGAAAGTTGTCATCAAACTTGGCCATCGACACGCCAATGTCCTGAGCCATCGCGCTGGTGCCAAGCAAAGCGGCAAAGCCAGCCACGAAAAGGGTCTTTTTCATGTTCATTCCTCCACAAGAGGTGTCCGGCACACCCATCTCTCCCACCGGACCGCCCTTCCGGGCGGTATTCCTTCCGTTCAGGCTGCCATTGTCAGACCTTTGCGGATGAATTCCATCGACGCCCGCAGGGCGGGGGTCGGGTCGGCCATCGCGTGAACGCTGGGGGCAAAGGGTTCATAACTGACCGGCCCGGCATAGCCCGCCGCCCGCAGCGCGCGAATCTGCACCACATTGCCCAGCATATCATCCGCATCGACCAGGACACGGTGCGGATCGCGCATGTCGTCCAGATAAATCTGATCCTTGACGCCCGACACATGCACGATCCCGGTCAGCTCCGGGTAAATTGGGCCATATCCTGCCAGCGCATGGTGGAACGTGTCATGCACCATGAAATAGGTGCCAACCCCGCCCACCGCATGGATAACTTCCGCCAGAACATCCTTGTAGCGCAAGGAACAAACCGCAAACCCAAGCGGTTCGACCATCGCCTTCAAACCATGGGCTTTCAGCATCGGCAACAGGTCGCGCAGGGCGGTTTCCGTGACTTTGAAGCTGTCCTTGCGGTCGGTCGCCACGCCGTCATTGCGCGGAATCAGACTGACCGCCTCGGCCCCGGCCGCGACGGCGATCTGCATCAGTGCATCGGCCTCTGCACGTTTGGCCTCCGACCAGTCGTTGAACATCTTGACCTCGGCCAGCGCCAGAAGCCGCAATCCACGGGCCTTGACCGCCGCCCTGACCGCTGTCGGATCGGCCCCGTCAAACAGCTTTCCGGCCAGGTCATTGCGGAATTCGACACCCGCGCAACCCAGCGATTGGGCAAGGTCTAGAAACGCTGCCCACCCCAGTTTCGGCGCGGTCATGTGGTTCACGGCAAACGGCAGCATGGTCAGTGATTCTCCTCCCGCCACACCCAAAATGCGGCCAGCAATATGGAATACATATTCCATTCTTCCGTTTTTTCAACTAGAAATTCTGAAACCGGAAAGTGCGTTCTACGGGGATTAGGCCCCCGCGTGCCGCACGCCCGCACACGAGGCGGCGCGGTTTTGCCGCGTCAGCGTGATCTCAAAGTGATTCGCCGACATGCAAATCCGGCGGCAGAAAATGATCCGGCGCAGGCCCACCCGTCGCCAACCGCGCCATCAGATCGCGGCACAACTTTTCCAGCGGCGTGTCCACAACCATCGTCACTTGCCCCTCCTGCAACCCCCGCCGCGACTCGGGCGTCAGCGCAGAAACCACCAAAGCCACCCGCGCCTCGGCCTTGGCGGCCCGAACCGCCGCAATCGCCCCCTCCATCCCGCCGCCCGCGACGTAGATGCCACGCAGGTCGGGATGTTTGGCAATCAACCCCAATGTCGCCTCGTAGGTCAGCGCCCGCGTCTCCAGATTGACCAGCGTATCCAGCACCACCAGTCGCGGCGCATGTTCGCGCAAATAGGCCCGAAACCCCTGATCGCGCAGCTCATGGCCGAGCCAGCGATAGCCGCCGACAAAGATCGCCACGGTTCCCGGCCCCGGTGACACCGTCTCGATCAACCACGCCGCCGTCCGCCCGACCTTCAGATTGTCCAAGCCCAGATACCCCGCCCGCACCCCCGGCGCGAAATCCGACAGCAACGAAAACACCTGCAACCCCTGTGCCGCCAGATCGCTCACCGCCGCCGTCACCTCGGCATGGTTCACCGCTGTCGCCGCCAGAACGTCACACCGTCCCAGCATCGACCGCAGCAGCCCCGCCATTTCCGATGGCGATTGCGAGGCGGAAAATTCCAGCACCAGTTCGGCGTCCACCAGCCGTTCCGCCGCCACCGCCCGCCGCAACTCTGCTGCGAAAGCCTTGTAGAACTCCTGCCCCTGCTTGTGCAGCACCACGCCAAACCGCCGCCTGACCCGTGCCTCACCGCCCAACCGCAAGGCCGCCGGATGGCCGATCTGGCGCGCCACCGCCACGATATGCGCCAGCGTCTCCGCCTTCAGCCGCTGCCGCCCGTTCAGCGCCCGGTCCACCGTCGCCACGGAAACCCCCGCCGCTTCAGCCAGTTCCACCATCCCCGGTCGCCGCATCGCCTGTCTCCTGCCCCACACTATCTGACGATATTTGACGAAGAATGAAAGCCTCGCAATTGCCCGGAGTGGAATAAATCTTCTATTCTGCCCAAGCCATCTCTGGGAGAGGGGCCAACCTTGGGAGGGGTGCCATGACCACGCGCAATTGCAGCCTTCTGGGTCCCGACGCCCAACGCGCCATCGACACCGGCCTTGCTGCCGCCGACTGGTATCACACCGACGTCCCGCGTAAGGTCATGAAAGACCTGATGCAGCGCAGCGACAGCCCCGCCATCCGCGACACGGCGATCTACTACGGCGCGATGATCGTCCTCGCCGCCACCGGCATCGTCCTCTGGCCCTCATGGTGGTCCGCGCCGTTCTGGCTGGCCTACGGCGTCCTCTACGGCTCTGCCTCCGACTCGCGCTGGCACGAATGTCAGCACGGCACCGCCTTCAAGACCCCGTGGATGAATGAGGCCGTCTACCAGATCGCCTGTTTCATGATCGTGCGGAACCCCTATTCCTGGCGTTGGAGCCACGCCCGCCACCACACCGACACCTATATCGTCGGCCGCGACCCCGAAATTGCCATCATGCGCCCGCCGGTGTTCTTCAAACTGATCGCCAACTTCGTGGGGCTATTCGACGCCTATGATGGCTGGAAACGGATGCTCTACAACGCCACGGGCAAAATCGACCCGTAGGAAGCCACCTACATCCAGCCCGCCGACTTCCCCAAAGTCATCCGCACAGCCCGCATCTGGGTCGCCATCTACGCCGGCGCCATCTTGCTGGCCCTCGCGATGCAGTCCATCCTGCCGCTGATGGTCGTAGGCCTGCCGCGCCTGTATGGCGCATGGCACCACGTCATGACCGGCGTGTTGCAACACGGCGGTCTGGCCGACAATGTCACCGACCACCGCCTGAACTCGCGTACCGTCTACATGAACCCGCTAAGCCGCTTCATCTACTGGAACATGAACTACCACATCGAACACCACATGTTCCCGATGGTCCCCTACCACGCGCTGCCCCGCCTGCATGCGCTGATCAAACACGATCTTCCCGCACCCACCCCTTCCCTTGCCGCCGGTTTTGCGGAAATGTGGCCTGCGATCACCCGACAACTGCACAATCAGGACTATTTCATCAGACGCAGCTTGCCTGTAACCGCCAAGCCCTACCGCGAAGATTTCCACACCGCCGCCCTCGGCGCTGCCGAATAAGGACCGAAAATGCCACAATGGATCGACGCCTGTGCTACCGATGATATCGACGAAGAGGATCTGATCCGCTTCGACCACGCGGGGGCCACCTACGCCATCTACCACTCGCCCGACGGCGATTTCTTCTGCACCGACGGGTTGTGCAGCCACGAGAAAGTCCACCTCTGCGACGGCCTCGTGATGGATTACATCATTGAATGCCCGAAACATAACGGCCAGTTCGACTATCGCACCGGCGAGGCGAAACGCGCGCCGGTCTGCATCAACCTGAAAACCTACAAAACAAAAGTCGAAGGCACCCGCGTCTTCATCGAGGTCTGAATGGCAAAACGTCCCCCGACCGTCTTCGACCTGCTCGCGGGCCGCGGCAAGCACCAATACGCCATGCTGCGGGTCGAAACCATCGACGAGGCCGCTGCCGCCCAGGCAGCCGGGGTAGAAATCCTCTCGATCCCGCCGGCCATGATCCACGACCCACGCTTCCGCCAGGTCGCCCCCACCGCCTTCGCCTTCTCCGGCGAGAATTTTTTCGAGATCGGCGACACCTCCGCCTTCCTGAAATGGGCGATGCCGCTGTTCAAGGCCGGGGCCGATGGCGTTTATTGCTCCGGCTCGCTTGGCAAAGTGAAAGAACTCGCCGCCCACGCCATCCCGGTCTGCGGCCATGTCGGCCTGATCCCCTCCAAAGCCACCTGGACCGGCGGCTTCAAGGCCGTCGGCAAGACGCTGGACTCAGCCAAGCGCGTCTGGGACCAGTGCGTCGCCTTGGAAGACGCCGGTGCCTTCGCGGTTGAAATCGAAGTTGTCCCCCATAGCATCACCCAAGCCATCGCCGAGAAAACCAACCTGTTCCTGCTGTCCATGGGTGGAGGCCCCGCTGGCCACGCGCAATACCTGTTCAGCGATGATGTGCTGGGGCAAACCACCGGCCACACCCCGCGCCATGCCAAGATCTATGCCGATTTCAAAGCCGAATACGCCGCCCTGCAAGTCAAGCGCATCGCCGCGATGAAGGCTTTCGCGGATGATGTCCATTCCGGCCAATACCCCGCCCCGCAATACATGGTCGACAGCGATCCCGACGTCGTCGCCGCCTCCCGCGACTGGCTGGGCGATCAGACCAAGTAGCGCACGTTCACCCACTTACCTTTTTCCAAATACTCCCGCCGCAGGCGCCGGTTCCAACCCGCGTCCTGCCCTATCGCCGCGACCCAAATTTCCTCGAAGAAATTTGCAAATCTTTTGGAAAAGATTTGGTGCGCCACAGTTCCATCGCAGGACACGGTCATGGAGAGCACCCTACCAAAAGATTAAAATCTGGCCAACTAACCCATTGATTCCAAACGGTCTGAAAAACGGGCCAGATCTGGACGCCCCTACTCCACCCCCCGCAAAACCTGCGCGGGCCGTGCCGACAGCGGTCGCCAGGCAAAGACCAGCCCTGCCAGGAGTGTGGCGCCGATCCCGCCCAGGATGATGGCCAGCGCCGAGACCCATTCGAACTGATAACTCGTCTCCATCACAAACCGCATCACCGCCCAACCCGCCACCGCCCCGACCGCGAGCGCCACCAGCCCCGCCGCCGCTCCCATCAATCCGGCCCGCAGCGCAAAGCTGGCCAATATCCGCCCCCGTGATGCCCCCAGCACCTTCAGAAGCGCGGCCTCATAAACCCGCCCCCGCTCTCCCGCCGCCGCGGCGCCGATCAGCACGACGAACCCCGTCACCAATGTCGCCCCCGCCGCCCAGGCCGTCGCGGTCGCAATCGCAGCCAAACCTTCCGCCACCCGGCCAATTGCCTCTTTCACCGCAATCGCTGTGATGTTCGGATAGGCCTTGGACAAGTCCCGCAAGATCGCCGCCTCTGCAGCGGGCTCCGCATACACCGTTGAGATCGACGTATGTGGCGCACCCGCCACCGCGGCGGGATCAATCGCCATCACGAAGCCCATCCCGGCGTTGGAAAAGTCGACCTTCCGGAACGAGGTGATCGTGGCCTCGATATCCCGCCCCAGGATGTTCACCGTCAGTGCAGTGCCCAGCGGCAACCCCATCTCTTTGGCTTCATCCTCGGCAAACGAAACCTGCGGCGGGCCTGCGTAGTCCTTCGGCCACCACGCCCCCGCCGTCACCGTCGTATTGGCCGGCACGACATCCGAGAACGTTACCCCCCGATCCCCCATCACCACCCAATGGTCGCCCACCACCTCGCGCGCCGGGCGGCCGTTGATCCGCGTGATCACCCCGCGCAGCATCGGTGCCGTCTCCACCTTCGTCACCGCGGGGTCACCGCTCAGCCGCGCAAGATACCCCGGCAATTCGTCATCCTGGAGGTCAATGAAAAAGAAACTCGGCGCTTTCTTCGGCAAGTCCCGCTCGATCGCTGACCGCAGGTTGCTGTCAATCTGCCCAACCGTCGCCAGCACCGACAGCCCCAGCCCCAGCGCCAGGATCACCGGCATCGCCTCGGCCCGCGGGCCGCCGATTGCCGCCAGCGCCAGCCGCCACGCCACCCGGCCCTGCAACCACCGCCCCCGCGCTACCCGCCGCGCCAGCCATTGCAGCCCCAATGCCGCCAGCGCCAGCACCGCCAGCGCCATGATCACCCCGCCGCTGGTCCATAACGCCAGCCCGAACGTGCCCGAAAACAACACCGCCCCACCGACCAGCAGGCCCGCAAGCAGCAGCATTGCCGCCAGATGTGGCCATCTTGGCCAGACGCTGCCTTGCGCCCCGCGATACAGCGCCGCTGCCCGCTGCCGGACCGCCTGGCTCAAAGGCCATAGGGTGAACAGAAACGCTGTCACAACTCCATAAAACGCAGCCTCCACCAAAGGCATCGGATAAAGCGCGAAAGCCGCCGGAAACGGCAATGCGCCTGAAATCAGCGGAGCCACCAGCAAGGGCACCCCCGCGCCCAGAACCAGCCCCAAAGCCACGCCGGCCAATGCCAGCACGCCAATCTGCAAAAGATAGATGCGAAACACCAACCCACTTTCGGCTCCCAGCACCTTGAGCGTCGCAATGGTCGCCGTTTTGCCGTCGAGATAGGCCCGCACCGCAGAGGCGACCCCGACGCCGCCCACCGCCAGCCCGGCAAGCCCCACCAGTATCAGGAATGACCCGATCCGGTCGACAAACCGCTCCAGCCCCGGCGCGGCATGCCGGCTGTCGGTCCAGCGCATGCCCGCATCGCGAAACTTCGCTTCTGCGGCCGTCTGCAGCGCCGCGAGATCAGTCCCAGGCGCCAAAGCCAGCCGATAATCCGTCTCATAAATCGTGCCTGGCGCGATCAGGCCGGCTTTCGCCAGATCGACAGTCTTTACAATCACCCGCGGCCCCAGCGAAAATCCGCCCGCCGCACTGTCGCTTTCGCGCAGCAGCACGGCTCCCAGACGAAACTCCTGCAGACCCAGCTTGAATCGGTCGCCAGCTTTCAGGGAAAGCCGGTCCACTAGGGCCTGTTCCATCACTGCCCCGGGAAGCCCATCCTTGACCGCCAGCGCTTCCGGCATTGTCCCGCGATCGAGCACGGACATGCCAACCAGCGGATATGCGTCGTCTACCGCCTTGACTTGCGCCAGCGACCGATCCTCGCCCACCACCACCATCGACCGGAAATCGACAATCCCTGAGACCCGCAATGCATGCGCGTCCATCCATGCCCGCTCCTCCGCCGTAGCCTGGCGGTAGGTGAAGTTCATCTCGGCATCGCCGCCAAGCAACACGGCCCCTTGCCCCCGCAAGCCTGCCTCGATGGCAGAGCGCAACATGCCCACGCCGGCGATCGCAGCCACGCCCAGAGCCAGACACAGCAAGAATATCCGAAACCGCGCCAGCCCCCCGCGCAACTCGCGCCGCGCCAGCCGAGCGGCCAGAACCAGACCGGTCATGCCGCGCCCCTGTCATCTGTCCATAAACATCCCACAGAGATGCGTCCAACAGTGCGCCATCCGTCCCAGAGCCGATGGACACGGGGGGATGTGAAAACCCCCAGCGTTTGCCCAGCAACCACCCTCATGCCACCCGCCCATCCGCGAGCCGCACGATCCGGTCGCAGCGCCCAGCAAGTTCCGGCGCATGCGTCACCAGTATCAACGTCGCCCCATGCCGGTCGCGCAAACTGAACAACAGCTCCATGATCGCCGCACCGTTCGCAGTATCCAGATTGCCGGTCGGCTCGTCGGCCAGCAGGATCGACGGTCGCCCCACCGCCGCCCGCGCCAGCGCCACCCGCTGCTGTTCGCCGCCCGACAACTGACTTGGGTAATGATCCGCCCGAAACGCCAGCCCTACCGCCTGCAACTCTGTCCGCGCACGCGCAAAGGCGTCACGCACCCCGGCCAGTTCCAACGGCACCGCGACGTTTTCCAGTGCGGTCATTGTCGGAATCAGGTGGAAGCTTTGGAAAACCACCCCCATATTCCCCCTGCGAAACCGCGCCAGTCCATCCTCGTCCATCGCGGTAATATCCTGCCCCAAGGCGAAAACTGATCCACCGCTGGCCCGTTCCAGCCCGCCCATCAACATAAGGAGCGATGATTTGCCCGACCCTGACGGCCCGACCAGCCCCAAAGTCTCGCCCCGATTTACCGCCAGCGTGATGCCTTTCAGGATTTCAACAGGCCCGGCATTGCCCGCCAGAGTCAGCTGCGCATCCTTCAGCGCCATAACCACATCCGTCATAACCGCTCCACTCATGTCTTTCCTGTCATATGGGCCAGTCGGCGCTCTGCGCAACGTCACATTCGCGTTCATTGTGTTGGTTGGCACCATGTTGACGGTTGCCACGGCGGGGCCGCTGACAATCGTGGCACTGGGCGACAGCCTGACCGCAGGTTACGGACTGCCGCCCGAGCAAGGCTTCGTCCCGCAGATGAAGGCCTGGCTTGCCACCCATGGTGCAGAAGTCGCCATTGCCAACGCGGGGGTTTCCGGAGACACCACCGCCGGTGGCGTGGGGCGGCTTGACTGGACCCTTGCCAGCGGCGGCGATGCGATGATCCTGAACCTTGGCGGCAATGACTTGCTGCGCGGCATCGACCCCGGCGCGGCGCAAGGCAACCTTGACACTATCCTTGCTGCCGCGCGGGCAAAGCGGTTGCCAGTGCTGCTCGTCGGTCTCAAATCTTCGGGCAATTACGGCCCCGACTACAAAGCTGCTTTCGACGCGATTTATCCGGCACTTGCCGCGAAGTACCAAGTGTTGCTTTTCCCCGACTATTTCGCCCCGCTCAAAAAAGACAGCGCCGACCCCGCCGCCTTGACCCAATACCTGCAACCCGACGGAATTCACCCCAATGCGCAAGGCGTCGCGATGATCGTCGCTGAGATGGGGCCAATAGTGCTTGACCTGTTGAAGCAAGTTCCGGTCAAATGAGCGTCCACTTGTCAGTTTTCACCAAAGTGACCCACTCATGACTCTGCTCAACGATCTCACGACCCTTCTTGGCCCGCAACATGTCCTGACCGGCGACGATACAGCCCGTTACGGCGAGGAATGGAGTGGTCATTTCCACCCGACCCCCGCCATCGTAGTTCGCCCCGGCTCAACGCTGGAGGTTTCGCAAACTCTTGTAATCGCGGCCCGTCACAATACCCCCGTTGTCCCGGTTTCGGGCCGCACTGGTCTTGTTGGCGGGGCGATGACCACGGGCGGGCTGATGCTGTCGGTTGAACGTCTGAACAAGATCCGCGAAATCCGCCCTTCCACCCGCATCGCCATTGTCGAGGCCGGCGTGATCCTGCAACGACTGCACGAGGCGGCCGAGGCTGAAAACCTGTACTTCCCCCTGTGGTTTGGTGCGCGTGGGTCGGCCATGATCGGTGGCGTCCTTTCCACCAATGCCGGCGGTTCAAATGTGCTGCGCTATGGATCCACCCGTGCCCTGTGCCTTGGCCTGGAAGTTGTCCTGCCAGATGGCCGCATCCTCAATCTGATGTCGGAACTGCACAAGAACAACTCTGGTTACGACCTGCGTCAGTTGTTCATCGGTGCAGAGGGCACCCTGGGTGTGATCACCGCCGCCGTGATGAAACTGGTCCCCCGCCCGGCTGCCTATGCCACCGCCACCCTGGCCGCCCGTTCGCTTTCTGATGCGCTGATCTTGCTGAACCGGCTGCAACAGGCCAGTGGCGGCGCGGTGGAGGCTTTTGAATATATGCCCGCCACATATATGCGCCGTCTTGCCGAAGCGCGGCCTGATATCAAGCTGCCGTTTGACCGCCGCTATGACACCAATATCCTGGTTGAGATCGGCGCCACCGCCCCGCGAGATGCGGTGCCTGACGCCGACGGCACCGTCCCCGTCGTGGCCTTGCTGCAAGACACGATTGCAGCGATGATGGAGGAAGGCGCCATATTCGACGCCGAAATCGCGCAAACCGAGGCGCAGCGGCTGGCAATGTGGAAACGCCGCGAACTTGCCGCTGAAATCACGACTGCACGCAGCCCCGCTATTGACACCGATATTGCCCTGCCACTGGATTTGGTCCCGGAGTTTTATGACCGCATCCACGCCGCCCTGCCAGCACTGGATGCCGGGGCTGAAACCCTGTCGGTCTGCCATCTGGGCGACGGCAATGTCCACTTCACCGTTTTCCCCAGCCGCGATGACCCCGCCTTGCATGAAGCCGTGGTCACTGCCGTTGAAGATGTGGTGCAGACCCTGCATGGCAGCTTTTCCGCCGAACATGGCGTGGGACTGTCCAAATTGAACACGATGGCCCGGCGCAAAGACCCGGTGGCGCTGGATGTGATGCGGGCTGTCAAGGCGGCACTGGACCCGGCCAACCTCATGAATCCGGGCAAGGTGATCCCGGCGGCCCGGCCGTGACCGGACCAAGGCTGCTATCCGGTGGCAACCCGCAGATCGCAAAAGGCGATGGCGATGCCGTTGTGCAAAGTTACATCGCCGCGATGCCCGGTTGGAAGCAGGCCGTCGGACGCAGGATCGACGATCTGATCACGCAGACCGTCCCTTTGGTCCACAAAGCCGTCAGGTGGAACACGCCTTTCTATGGCCATGCGGACAAACGCTGGTTCCTCGCCTATCACTGCATGTCACAATACGTGAAGGTGACATTCTTTCAGGGGACGTCGCTTGACCCGATGCCGCCGGGCTCGTCCAAAGTGGCGAACATCCGCTACCTCGATATCCATCAAGGCCGGCCATTTGACGAAGACCAGTTCATCAAGTGGATCTGGCAGGCCAGTCAATTGCCGGGCGCGGGCCCGCAATAACGGGTCACATCGCCAGCGATCTTGCCACCCTCTGCTGGAAATACTGCACGCCCTTTTCGTGCCGCCCCGACAACGGCCCCGGCGTGTAACCGCCCGCCAGATAGTTTCGATGGGTCGCGACGCAGACCTCGTAATCCTCTTTCACGACCGCCAGCGTGCCCTCCACCGACAGCCTGCGCACCGGTGCCCCTGCCTGCGAAGTGTCGGCAAAGCAGAAATGATAGTGCTGCGCGGTCTGGTTCACCGAAACGGGGTCAATCCGGCTGACATTCATGCCGCCGGCGAACAGCGACAAGGTCCAGTTCGGCCACATCCACAACCATTTACCACGATAGAACAGCCCATCCCGCGGCGGCGCCGTCATCTTGACGAACCCGTCATGCGCCGTCGTCTCGAACGCCTCGAACTCGATCGCCGCATAGAATGTCGGATGCGTGCCAGGAATATGATAACCCTCAACGAAATTGTCGGTGTAAACCTTCCAGTTGGCATCAAAATCCACCGTCGCCTGATCGGTGGAGACGTAAGTCTCGAGGGGCTCGTCGGCCAATTCTGCCGGCAGCGCCCCCAACTGTTCTATCAGCGACGTCGCCGGGTCCACCGCGACAAACAGCAACCCGCGCCATTCCGCCAAATGTACCGGCTCCAGCGGCCAATCTTCAGGGATGATCGCCGGGTCGCGGCCATACCACGGAGCCTGCACCAGACGCCCGGTGTCCGCATAACTCCACCTGTGATAGGGGCAGACCACCAACCCACAACTGCCCTCGCCCGCAGCCAGCAGCCGCGCCCCGCGATGTCGGCAGACGTTCTTGAACCCGCGCAGCACGCCATCCTTGCCCCGGATCGCAAAAACTCCAAGCCCGGCAATGTCGATGGCCAGATATTGCCCTGCGGCTGCCACTGATGAGACCGGCCCCATGAACTGCCATGATCTGAAAAAGATCCGGCGGCGTTCCTCTTCCCAAACGTCCTGCCGGACATAAAGGCTGGGGTCGAGGTTGAAATATTGCACTCCGGCGGCATCAAGTGACATGGGCAACCCTCTTTGGACCAACTTGACCACCCTGGGCAGGGCCAGCAATCCCGTCCGCGACAGGCCGGGCACAAACGCGACCCGCTGTGCAGGCGCAACCGGCGATGCCCAATATCTGCACAATCCGGCTGTGCGCAGTCTGTAAACAACTGCCTTGCGACAACCGCTGCAAGCGCCGCCTGACAACTCGCTTTGTTGGGCTGCCGCCTCTGGACTTCCCCGCGACCCGCCGCTAGCGGTAGGTTGGTATATGCCAGCATATCTGGCGACCCCGGAAGACCCTATCTTGAGCCCCTATCGTAATGTCCTGCGTCACCCGACGTTGCGGCTTGTCGCCTTCGCGATGTTGCTGCTGGGTGCGCACAACGCCTCGGTCTACCCTTACCAGTCGCTGATCGCCATCGAACGGATCGGCCTGTCCAAACCCGCCTTCTCTTTGCTTCTGGTGCTGGCCTCTGCAGTGGCTGTCACAGCCTCGGTCCTGTTCGGCATCCTTGGCGATCAGTACGGCCGTCGTCGACGCATCGCGATGGGCACTGCGTTTGCCAGCACGGTCGGCATCAGTCTGATGTTGATCCATCCCAGCCCGCTTAGCCTGGTGCTGTGCCAAGGGGTGATGCTGCCGATCGCCTGGACGATCTACGGGCAGTTCTTTGCCCTTGCCCGGCTTGCCAGCGCCGACGAAGGTCGTGCCCGAGATACCATTCTTGGCGCGATCCGCGCACCGATGTCGCTGGCCTTTCTGGTCATGCTGCTGTTCTGGACATTTGCCTTTGGCCTTGGGGCAAACGTCATGACGGTCTATGTCACTGGCGGTCTGGCAAGCCTGGGCATGTCGCTGTTGGTCATTTTTGGCTGGCCGCGCGATGGCAAAACCGATTGGCACGACGCCCGGTCCGGCCTTAGCCTGCGTGAGGCGTTTGGCGCCATCGCTACCCGACACATCCTGATCCGCCTGCTGTTTCTTGGCGCGATTTCCTCTGCCGGCAACCTTTACATGGTCTTGATTTCCCTCGTGTTCGAGGCATCGCCCATACGTGGCCCAGGCGATGTCGCGCTTTACATCGGCCTTTTGGCAGGGTGGGAGATACCGGGGATGCTGCTGCTGCCGCGCGTCACCCATCTGGTGACACGTTCGACCCTAATTGCTATTGGCACGGCGATCTACACCCTGCATCTGATCGCACTGCCCTATCTGTCGGACACGCCCTGGCTTTGGCTGATGACCCTATTCGGAGGCTTTGGCGGTGCGGCAATTCTGATGTTGCCAATCCCCTATTATCAAGACCTTATGCGCGGTCGCCCGGGCACCGCCTCTTCGATGCTGGCCCTGCAAAAGCTGGTGACAGACGTGCTGACTGCCATGGTTTTTGCACTTGGCACCGCCATTGGTGGGTTCGCGACCGTGGCAATCATGGGCACCGTCGTAACGCTGTCCGGTGCGCTCGGCCTGTTTCTCGTGGACCGCAACGCCTGGTTTCCGGCTCGGCTCAGGGCCGATGCGGTGGACTTGGCCCTGACCCCGCGTTAGCCGTAGCAGATGCCCGCGATATCGCCCTTCCGCGCCATCCTCACCGACAAGGTGCTGCGCCTGACGGCCCTGTTAATGATACTTCAGGGTGCGCTGGCCTGTTCATTCGGGCCCTATATCTCGGTCCTTGCGGTGCGGCAGTTCGGCTTGGGCGACCGGGGATATGCCGCAGTCATGGTGGTTTCAACCTTGGTTTCCGTCACCGCCGCGATTGCCGCAGGCATCCGTGCCGATCAGACCAACAATCGCCGCAGCATCGCATTGTGGTCCAGCGCCGTCATGCTGCTGGGCACCATGATGATGTCTTTCCTGCCCGGCTCCGTCACCTTCGTCATGGCCCATGCGCTGATCTTCCCGCTGAGCACCCTGTTCGGTCAGCTTTTTGCGCAGTCAAGGCTGGCAGCCCAACGCTATGATCCCGCCACCCGGGACGGCATCCTCGCCACGGTCCGCGCCTTGTTCGCTTTGCCCTTCGTCGTGGTTTTGCCGCTCTGGTCGTTTGCGTTCAACCATGGCACTCCGATTGTCGCGGTCTATCCGGTGGCGGCCGTTCTTGCGGCGCTTATGCTGGCGATCACTGCCAAAGGCTGGCCCACAGCCCAAGCCGCCAAATGGCAGGACGCACCATCGGATTTAAGCCTGCGTCAGGCGCTGGTCGAGCTTGCCACCCCGTCGTTGGCGCTTCGCGTGACTGCATTGGGGGCGGTTTCGGTCGGCGGCACCGCCTATTGGGCGATCATGGGGCTGGTTCTGACGGCGACTGAGGGTCGTGGCACTGGCACAGCCGCCTTGTATGCCGGGCTGGTTGCGGGACTGGAAGTGCCGTTCATGCTGTTGCTGCCGCTGGTCCTGCCGCATTTCAGACGCACCCACCTGATCCTGATCGGTACCTGTATCTATACGTTGCAGCTGGTCGGCATTCCCCTTCTGGCCAGTTCGCCCCTGCTGTGGTTCGCGCTGATCCCGGGTGCAATTGGCGGCGCCATCACCCTGACCTTACCCATCGCCTATCTGCAAGACGCCCTCGGCCACCGCCCCGGAACGGGGGCAGCCCTGATGGCCCTGATGAAAGTCGCAGGAGACGGCATGGCCGCTACCTGCTTCGCCCTCGGCACCGCGTATTCGGGCTACATGTTCGCCGCTGTGCTGGCGGCGATTGTCACAGTGCTTGGCGCGCTGACGTTGGTATTCGCGGACCGGAGGGTAGGTGCCAACCCACCTTCCTCTGTGGCGTAAGGCCCCGCATCAACAAGTTTTCGCCAAGCCAGAATCCATTTTTATTATTAAAAATCAATAATTTACGTGATTTTTCACGCGTGAAATCCTTGCCCGACCCAGGCCAGAACCCCCAGATAAAACCCGATCTCGCTGCATTGCTGCACCGCCCCCAGACAGTCTCCGGTATAGCCGCCAAGCCGCTTCTCGAACCGGTGTCGCATCGCGAAGTGCCCCGCCGCCAAGCCGCACAAGCCCAGTAACAGCCCCATGACCGGCAGCACGAACAACAACGGCAATAAAGCCAGCGCCGTCACAGCCAGCGCCGTCGCCATCGTCCGCTGATCAAGTCCACCTGCCACCGCGCTGCCTGCGCCGTGATCGCGGACGTAGTCGGACGAGGCCATGACCCACAATACCGAAGCCCGGCTGGTTGCATGACCGGCAATCAGCAAAAAGGGAACAGCCATACCCGGCAAAGCCGCCAAGGTCGCCACCTTGCCCGCGATCATTAGTCCAAGGCCCAGCACACCATAGGTTCCGATCCTGCTGTCGCGCATGATCTCCAGCACGCGATCACGGGGCCGATTGCCACCCAGACCGTCACAGGCGTCCGCAAAACCATCCTCATGCAGCGCACCGGTCAGGATCACGCCCGCCGCCGTCGCGATGATCGCGGCCAGCGCGGGTGGGAACAGCGCCGCCGCGCCCCAATAGATCACCCCTGTTACAAGACCGACAACCACCCCGACCGCCGGATACCAGCGCGGGCTGTCGCGCATCGCATCGGGCGCATAATCCACCTCAATCGGCAACCTAAGCCGCGTCATGAACTGCAAGGCCAGCAAAAACGCCGGAAGTTCCGCCTTTGCCCAAGCTTTCAGGTCCATTTGGCCACCGGCGGCAGGCTCATCAGCACGGCATTGACATCATGGCCGCTTTCAAGGCCGAATTTAGTGCCCCGGTCGTAGACAAGGTTGTATTCGGCATAAAGTCCGCGATGAATCAATTGCACCTCCCGATCAGCGTCGGACCAAGGCCGCGCAAAGTGTTTCCGGGTCAAAGGCAAAAAAGCAGGCAAAAAGGCGCGGCCGACTTCTTGCGTAAACACAAAATCCGCCTCCCAGTCGCCGCTGTCCAGATCATCATAGAAAATCCCGCCGACGCCCCGCGCCCGGTTGCGGTGAGGGATGAAGAAATACTCGTCGGCCCAAGCCTTGAAACGACTGTAATACTGCGGGCCATGCGCATCACAGGCGGTCTGCAATGTGGTGTGGAAATGCGCAGTATCCTCGGGATATTCGATACAGGGGTTCAGGTCGGATCCGCCGCCAAACCACGCCGCCCCCGGAGTCCAGAACATCCGCGTGTTCATGTGGACGGCAGGGCAGTGCGGGTTGGCCATATGAGCGACCAGCGAAATCCCCGAGGCCCAGAACCGGGCGTCATCGGACATACCTGGCACACCACGCGCCGCCATCGCCGCCTGCGCCCGCGTTCCAAGCACGCCATGTACCTCTGACACGTTGACGCCGACTTTCTCGAACACCCGCCCGCCACGCAACACGCTCATCAGGCCGCCGCCACCATCTTGGCGCCGGGTGAGGGTCTCTTCAAACGCCGCACCGCCGCCAAACTCCGTTTCCAACCCGGAAAAGGCTGCGACAATCTCGTCCCGCAATCCGCGAAACCAAGAGGCTGCGCGGGCCTTGCGGTGATCGGAGTCGTCCATGCTATTCTCCTTGCCGCACCTGACTAACAGCCCGGGCAGCCTCTGCCAACGCGGCAAAAGGGCCGCAGCATCGCCAATTGGAATTTCACGCCTTGTAGCTTAAGCTTGTCGCATTGTTATGAGTGAGGGTGCTGTGAAACGCTATTTGTTATTCCCCGTCTTGCTGAGCATAGAGGTGGTTCGGGAAAACTGAACAGTTGGGATAAGTGGATTTTCCGCGCAACAACGGCATGATTGCCGCATGCGAGGAGATGACCATGACGAGACGACCGCGCCGGAACCACAGCCCGGCATTCAAGGTGTGAGGAG
>JANYFE010000074.1 GCA_025362795.1 Rhodobacterales bacterium
AATGATCAGGACCGATGAGCGAGGCAAATTCGACATTGGTTCTGTGCGGAAACAACGGGTCATGTTCCAGACGGCGACCCTCGGTTGCGACGTCCACTGCATCGGCGTTCGCCACGAAAAACACGCAGTGCGGGTTGCCCATGCCAACCGCAACCGGATCGCCGGGAAGCGGCAGGTGCAGGGGGTCAACGCTGCGGGACAGCGCAGGGTCAAGCTGCGGTGGGCCCAAGTTGACGGAGACCAGGCCGTCGGCACGGCGATGCGCCGAAAGCTGACCGCGCAGCGTGGTCAGCGTCACCGCGTCGCGCCCGGTCTGGCGCATGACAAGGTCACTGACGCAGCGGGTGGCGTTGCCGCAGGATTCGGCGCGGCCGCCGTCGGCGTTCCAGAAATCCAGCGCGAAATCGGCGTCGGGCGCATCCCTGATCTCTGCCAGCTGGTCAAAGCCGACGCCGCGATTGCGGTCGCCCAAAGCGCGGGCCAACCCAGCCGTCACCACCGCCCCGCGTCCGCGCGAGTCGATGATGATGAAATCGTTGCCTGCGCCATGCATTTTGCGGAAGCTGAGGCCCGGATGAGGGTCTGTCTGGGTCATGCCGGGCGCTATACGCCGATGGGGTCGATTTTGCCAGTGCCTGCGGATCTGGCGCGGGCGCGGGGCGAAGCTGCCGTGGCGGCCAAGTCATGCCAGAATATTCGGGAAACGGGGTTGACGGCACCCGTGGCATTCCGTAGCAAGCCGCGACGTGGGCCGGTAGCTCAGCTGGTAGAGCAACTGACTTTTAATCAGTAGGTCTCGGGTTCGGATCCCGACCGGCTCACCAACACAAACAAGGGCTTGGGTGGCAACACCCGAGCCCTTTGGTTTTTGGTGGCGAGCACCGCACCAGGTTTGAGTGTTCACGTCGTATAACCGTTGCGTTGAAAGGCGCATTTCGCAATCTTCTTAAGCAGGGTTGAACGCCCTGATCCTGTGCAAGACCGACATAGGGCCTTGCTGCGCCGATACAGGTTTCCAACTGCGTTGAGGTGAGGCGGAGGTCGAATGGCTGTCGAGGCAGGTAGATTGGGCCCGATCTGTCGGGCATGGCGCGAATAGCCGAGCTGACGAGGCGCATGTTCCGCGTGGCCTGACGAAAAGGTGACTTGGCGCATGGTTTCGCCGCTGGCCCGGACACCGCAGCTGAACTATGCTTTCACCATGTTCGGGTTCATTCGAATTCTGCTTGTTCTGCTGACAGCCATTTTTGTGGCCGGTACGCTTGCTGTTTCGGCTGCCCCCCTAAAAGTCGGGGCGTCGAGCCCGATGGCTGCCATGGCGATGACCACTGGTGCGCAGGATTGCGCGAAATGCGACCCCAAGATGGGCATGATGGCAAGCTGTGATCTGGCATGTGGGCTGTCCACGGTGGGCGTTCTGGCTGGGCATGCCGCACCGGCGTGGGTGTTGGTGAACTGCCGTTTTGATGTGGCCAATGCCACGGCCAAAGGGCGCACCCCGCCGCCGGCCTTTACTCCACCCCGAACCATCATCCTGATCTGAGCGGCGTCCCCTTTTCGGGCGCGCCAGTTTTGTGGCCGCGCGCGTTCTTGGGTGACGGCTGAGGGTCAATCCCAGTCCGTGCTGTGCAGGACGGGGGAGCAAGGATGACACATGATGGCTTTAGCACGATTTCCGGCGGTTTCGCGCAGGCGGCTGCTGGCGGGATTGGGCGCCACGGCGCTGAGCCTTTCGGGACCGCCCGGCCTGTTGCGGGCTTTTGCAGGCGCGGCGGCGGGGCGGCCGACCGGGACTGTGACGGCGCTGGCGTTTGACCAAGGCAAGCTTCTGGCAGCGGCGGCGGGCATTTGGGCCAGCCATGACGGCGGCGTGACCTTCCTGCCGAGGGCCGAAGGGCCGGGGGCCGACGTGACGGCGCTGGCCAGCCATCCCGATCTTGACGGGGTGATTTACGCCATCACCCCCGGCGGGCTGATGCGGTCGCCGGATGCCGGAATTTCCTGGCATCCCGCCGGGACCGGCTTGCCCGCCACCCCGTTGGATGCGGTGGCGATTGCCGCCCATGACCCGCAGACCCTTTATGTCGCGGTGCGGGGCGACGGGCTTTGGCAAAGCAAGGATGGTGCCAAGACCTGGGATTTCGCGATGGACCGCCCCTTGGTCGACACGGTCGAGGTGGATGTGCAGGCGCTCGCCTCGGTCGGCAGTCTGTCGGGGATGGGCGGCTTTTGGGTCTATGCGGGCACGTCGAAAGGCGTTGCCAAGGTGCCGGATTGCTTTTGCCGCTGGTCGCCGTTGGAAAGCGGCGGGGCGATGGCGGTTTCTGCCAGCGCAGTGAAACCTGCCCCGGTCGACCCGGCGTTGCGTCTGCCGCATCTGTCCGTCACCAGCCTTGCGCTGGCCCCTGCGGTGCCGGACGTGCTGTTCGCCGGTTTGCCTTCGGGGGTTTGGAAGTCCAGTGACGGCGGTGCAACCTGGGCCTTGGTCAGTACGGCGCTGGCGAGCCCGATCCTCGCCGTAAACCCACAAGACCCAAACCATGTCGTTGCCGCCGATGCCGGTGGGGCGATGCTTTTCAGCCGCGATGGCGGTGTAACCTGGGCCGCGCTGACGGCCGCATGAGGAGGATCAAAATGAATCTGAAATTCGCAACCGTGCTGTTTCTTGGCTTAGCGACGCCGGCCTTTGCCGGTGAGGCGGTGACGCTATACAGCAACCCGACCTGCACCTGCTGCCAGACTTATGCCGATTATCTAAAGGCCAATGGTTATGAGGTGAAGGTGGTTCTGGACGAGAATTACGACAAGGTGGCCTCTGATGCCGGGATGCCAGCCGATGGGATCGGGTGCCATGTGGCGGTAATCGACGGCTATACGATGAGCGGGTTCATCCCGGTGAAATTCATCCAGAAGCTGACCCGTGAAAAGCCGGATGTCAGCGGGATCACCTTGCCCGGCATGCGGATGGACGCGCCCGACATGGCCGAGGATGCGCTGAACACGTTGCAGGTCTACGCCTATGCCCCGACGGGCGTGACCCTGTATCCGGTGGAGTGAGGGGCGGGCGATGACGGTCCTGACCGACGCGCCGATGATGGCGGTGTTCATAATGCTGTGCCTTTTGGCGGCGGGTGTCTTGGTCGTGGGCGTCATCGTCCTTGCCAACTGGCTTTGGAGAAGGAGGCGACCATGAGGGCCCTGATTACCATAGCAGTCATCGCGGCGGGTCCGGCCTGGGCCGAGGGCATCGACACGGCGACGATCCAACGGGGTCAGCAGATTTACGCCACCAACTGCGCCGCCTGTCACGGGGCCAACTTGCAAGGCCAGCCGGACTGGAAACACCGGCTGGCCACTGGCCGGATGCCCGCGCCGCCGCATGATGTGACGGGGCACAGCTGGCACCATTCCGACCGCGACCTGTTCAACCTGACCAAACTCGGTGTCGCGGCGGTGGTGGGCGACGGTTATGAAAGCGACATGCCCGCCTTCGCTGGCAAGTTGAGCGACGACGAGATCACCGCGGTGCTGGACTATATCAAAAGCACCTGGCCCGCGCGGGCGCAGGCATCTCAGGCGAAAATCACGGCGGCGGACGAGGCTGCGCCGCCATGAGCAGTTTTGGGCAAGGTGAACGCCGTCTGCGCTGTCGCCTGAGGGGGGTGATTTTGGTTGCGGCATTGGCTTTGTTAGGCGCGTTGGCATGATTACGGATCGGATTGTCGGGCCAGTCACCCAAGCCAAGGTGGATCGGACGCTGCTGCCGCCGATCCGGGGCCCGCGCGTCACTGCTGGAGAGAAGAACGCATGAAACATGCCTTTGCGGCGGCACTTTTCTGGCTTGCGGCTTCGTTGCCGAGCTTTGGGGGACCGCAGGGATTTACGCTGCATGACACGCCGCAGGACATGCCTGAGGTGCGTTTTGTGACCGAGGGTGGCAGCCGCAGGACACTGGCGGATTTCCACGGCAAGGTGATCCTTCTTAACATCTGGGCCACATGGTGCCCGCCTTGCGTCAAGGAAATGCCGACGCTGGATGCTTTGCAGGGCGATCTGGGCGGCCCGGGGTTCGCGGTGGTGACGCTGTCTATCGACACCGGCGGCGTCCCGGTGGTGCGGCGGTTCTTTGACAAGGTCGGCAGCAAGCACCTGACCCTTTCGATGGACCCGACGCAGCTGTCGTTCACCAACCTGCGGGCCGCCGGCCTGCCCGCCACGCTGCTGATCAATGCCGATGGCAAAGAGGTTGCGCGGCTGGTCGGCCCCGCTGACTGGAATACCCCGGACATGGAAGCTTTTCTGAAAGGTTTTATACAATGACCAACCTCAACCGTCGTGCCGCATTGGCCACGCTGGGGGCTGTGGCGGCTGCTCCGGCCTATGCGCACTCACTTCAGGAGTTTGAGGATGAGTTCTACCCGAAGGAGCCGTTCTTTCAGGCGCTGGACAATCCGACCCCTGACTTTACCCTGGCCGATGCGAAGGGCGCGGTGGTGCATCCGGCGGACTTTCTTGGCAAGGTCGTCGTGCTGCATTTCATTTATTCGAGATGCACCGATGTCTGCCCTTTGCATGCCGAAAAGCTGGCGCAGGTGCAGGGAATGATCAATCAGACCCCGATGAAGGACATGGTCCGCTTCGTCTCGATCACCACCGATCCCGGCCATGACACCGCAGAGGTTTTGACCGCTTACGGGCCGCAGCATGGGTTTGACCCGGTGAACTGGCAGTTCTTGACCACAGCCCCCGGCCAGCCGGAAGGCAAGACGCGCGAACTTGCCCAGGCCTTTGGCCACACGTTCACGGTGGTGGCTGACGGCACCATCACCCATGGTGTCATCACCCATATCATCGGCAAATATGGCCGCTGGCAGGGCAATTTCCACGGGCTGGAGTTTGCCCCGGTCAATATGCTGATGTTCCTCAATGCATTGACCAACGATTACGACAAGCGGCGGCCGGGGATGTGGGACCGGTTTTGGGGTTGGTTATGAGGGCCGCAGTATGCTGACCTTCGCCGGCGTCGCGTCTTTGCGGCCTTTCTAGCCGGTGCCGTCCCGCCCGGCAGCGCCTGTCTGGTGGCCGGCCACTTTGCAGGGCGCGGTGCGGCAACGCTGACCCGGGGTGGCAGGTGTTGCCCCAACTCAGGGGAGGGCGACTCGGCGCTGACGCGGCCAGTCTTATGTCGGTGGCCTAAGGGCCATGCCGCGCAGTGCGGCTTGCGGTATCACGCTCGGTGGTGTCTGCGATGCAGAGAAAACCAGATCTATTTCCGTGGTGCCCGCTGAATGCTGGCGGCGAGGATCGCAAGACAGCCGGGGACCAGAGCCGCCGCCGCCCACAGGGGCGGCACGCCGGCCAGCTTTACCGCCGCCGTGATAGCGGCAACCATGATGGCAACCTGGGCCGCCAGAGCGCCGTCATCGATGAACATGCCGATCAGTTCGTGCCAGATTTGCTGAAGCAGTTTCATTTAGCCCCCTGATCCCGTGTCTTGCGTTTGAGCCTGACGGCCAGGGCCGAAAATCCGCCCAGCACTATCAGAAGGCCCAGCAGCATCAGGTCAGCGCCGGGCCAGTCGGCACCCAGCCCCTCACCGGTCCAGAAGATGCCAAAGGCGGTCAGCATCAGGCCCACCGCGAATTTCAGTGCGTTCTCTGGCACTTGCGTCAGGGGCTTGTGTACCAGTGCGCCGATGATCAGCACCAGAACCACCGCAGCGAGTGCCCCCACCCCGGCATAGAAGGTCAGGCCATGGGCGGTGCCGACGGCGATGACGATGAACACCACCTCGACCCCTTCCAACAGCACGGCTTTGAAGGCTGCCAGCATCGCAAGGTGATCGGCGCGTTTGTCCATCGCCTGTCGTTTCAAGAGGTCGGTTTCCTTGGCATAGGCCAACGCCTCGTCATGCAGGGGGATAAATCCGGCCGACCGCAGGATTGCCTTGCGCAGCCAGCGCATGCCGAACAGCAAAAGCAGCACGCCCACGACAAATTGCAGCACATGCAGCGGGATAAGCGCGAACAGAGGGCCGAAGATCAACACCAGCACGACAAGCAGCGCCAAAGCATAGCCGGCGCCCAACAAGGCTGGACGCCAGCTGCGCGTGAGGCCCACCGCCAAGACGATGGTGAACGCCTCGACCACTTCGACGAAGGACGCCAGAAAGGCGGCCGTGACGGTAGAGATGACGGAGGGCGTCAGCATGGTTTGTCCTGGGTGAAAGCTTGGCTGCCAGCCCGACACATCGCGCGGGTGCCGGGGAAAACGCAAGCTCTGATCCGACCGCTACGGGCGCAGGGCCGGTCTGGAGGCACCAGGACCGGACTGGTCTGCACGGCAAACCGCCAGCCGACAGGCCCGCGACGCCGCTTTGCGGTTCCGGCGGCGCGGCGTTTGGCCTAGTTGCCTGCGTCGCCGATGGCATAGGTGACCGACACTGCCACCAGTGCCTGCGACGCGCGGGTGTCTTGATATTGCAGATCAAGCTTGATGCGGTCCGTCACGGCATACTGCACACCACCATCCCAGAACACCGAAGATGCAGGATCAGGCCGCCCGATATCGGCATAAACCGTCCAGTTCTGGTTCAGGGCAAAGGCAGCGCCCAGACCTACCCCAAGACCCTTTTCACTCAGGTCATAGGACAGCTCGCCCGACAACGTCAGTTTGTCCGACACGCTGTAATCCAGTGCGCCGGCAAGCTCTCCCGAAAACTGGTGAGTCTTGTTGAAGAAATGCTGGGTATAGCTCACATCATAGTCGAGGGACGGGGTCAGGTCGCCGCGATAGCCGCCCGGGACGTGTCAAAGACTTTGAGACAGTTGGTTTTTGAGTTTAGAGCGTGTCGCGTTCAGCTGACCCCATAGCCTGCGGCGATGAAGTAGTTTCGGCATTCGGTTGGCTTGAACAGATCACAGACTGCGCCGACCTGTTTCCAGAGAGCATGGTAGGTTCTGGCGGCGGCCTTGCGTAT
>JANYFE010000075.1 GCA_025362795.1 Rhodobacterales bacterium
TGACGTCTGGTCAGGCCGCTTGTTTGCGCGATGCGAACCGCATCCCGTTTGAACTCGTCGCTGTGTATCGCTGCCATGTCCGGTCTCCTTGATGGCGAGTATTGCTCTCAAAAAACCGGAACGAAACCGCGACAGGTCCAATGCGCTCAAAGCCGTCGTGGAAGAAGCCGGCGTCACTGAAGCCTCAAGGGCTGACCGGATCGCCAGTGCGACGCGGCGAACCATCACAGAAAAGATGGATGAGGACCCGAGCTTCTACCGCAGCTTCTCTGAACTGCTGGAGGAGACTATCCGCGACTACCGTGCCAAACGGATTTCCGAACGGGACTACCTAAAGAATGTGGTTGATCTGGCGAGCAAGGTCGCGCGCAAGGACCGAGGCCGGGCAGTCCCGGACGCGATCAAAGGCAACGACGACGGGCAGGCATTTTTCGGCATCCTCGAAGGGGCACTCGCGACGGCTGACGGAAACCCGGTCGAGTCCAATGAGGTTGCTACCATCGCCCTCACGATAGTTGACATCATCAAGGCCCATCACATCGTCGACGTTTGGTCCAACGACATTGCCCAGAACAAGATGCGCAACGCCATCGATGATTACTTTTTTGATGTCCTGCGCGATAAGCGTGGCGTCGTATTGCCCGTCGAGGTGATGGATGACCTCGAGCTCAAAATCATGGACCTGGCTCGGGCACGGTTTCCGGGATGACGACAGAACAACATAGTGTCCTATACGGTGAACACAGGATCGATTTCGCCATTGTACGCCGAGAGCGGACGACGCTCGAGATCGCTGTTGAGCCCGACGCTACGGTTGTCGTCGCTGCTCCGCAAGACGCCACGCTGGCGGTGATAGAGGAGAAAGTGCGCAAGCGCGCCGCTTGGATACGACGCCAGCAGCGTTACTTTGTTCAGTTCCTTCCACGGACACCGGATCGCCAGTTTATCGCGGGCGAGACCCACCTCTATCTGGGACGCCAATATCGGCTCAAGATCGTGCCCCATGTTCAAGCAACGGTGAAGCTGGCTCGGGGCTACATTGTGGTTCAAACGCACAGGCCAGAACGGACCGAAGTCACCCGTGACCTTGTCGAACAATGGTACCGAGAGCGGGCTCACTTAAAGTTCGCAGAGAGGCTGGATGTCAATTTGCGGCGATTTCCGGTCCCAGATGACTTCCGCCCAAAGGGCTTGATCGTCCGGCAGTTGCGGCAACGTTGGGGTTCGATGTCACCGGGGGGGCGACTATTACTCAATCGACGCCTCATACAGGCACCTTTGGATGCCATCGACTACGTTATCACTCACGAACTCTGTCACATCGCTGTGCCACACCACGGCCCCGAGTTCTTCGATCTACTCCGTGCTGTCCTGCCCGACTGGCAGAAGCAGAAAGATCGCCTCGAGCGCGTACTTTCATGAGTTCCAGTTTCGAAGCCAGTCACGCTTGCTCATCGGTCGCTTTCTGCAAACCGAACGAAATAGTTTTCAGAAGTATCATTTATAATCAGACGGTTGCGCGCCCGTACCAGTTTTCGCCAGTCCACAGCCTCAGAGAATTGCAAGGGCAAGAGAGACCTACAGCCCCTTCCCACCCGCGGCCAAGTCACAAGCCAGAATGCCATAACCCCCGAAAACAACGGAAAAATCCTGCCGCTACCGGATCGGGAGAAACTTTGCTCTAGGGCAAGTGGCGGATCGATAGGGATTCGAACCCTAGAGACGGTTCCCCGCCTACACACTTTCCAGGCGTGCGCCTTCGACCACTCGGCCACCGATCCGTTGCGCGGTGTTTACAAGGGGATTTGGGCCGGATGCAAGGGGGTTTGGCCCGGAAATGACAACGGCAATCCGGATGACGCCATCGTATGCCCGGATGGCGCGCGCAAGGTGCCGCTAGGTCGTCTTTGCGCCGCGACCGCAGCATAGCCCAACTGGATCATGCAGCACGGACATGTCCGTGGCAGGTTCGCCTCTATTGATCATATGTGTTGCGGAGGCGAAGATGAAGATATTGTTGGCGGGTGTGGTGGCTTTCGGGCTTGCAGCGGCTTCTGCCGAAGCGGCGACCATGCAACTTGTGATCACTGGCGTTGTTTCAGATCACCGGGATGACGGCAATATCGTCTGGGGCGGGCACGTCAGCGTCGGGTCGGCCTTCACCGCGACCTATCTGATTGATACCGGCGCCGGGATTCCGCTGACCTCGATCAATTCATCGACCGGGCAGGTCAACAAGTTCCTGATTGGTGGCGCAGCCTATGCTACGTCGATTGTCGAATCTGCCGTCCTCACCATCGGCGGGATCAGCAAGAGCATCGCCGGCGCCTGGGATTCATCGGCGGTTCTGATCGGTGCCGGAAACACCGCACCGGACAACAGGTACGGTGCGACGGGATTCATGCGCTATGTCAGCACGGATGAGGTCAGCGATGCGACATCGGGATCACGTGCAGGCATCTCTTTCGACATTGCCGACATTCTGGGCAATGCGTTCGACATCCCCACGGATTTCGATGTGCCCTATGATGTGACCTCTGCCGATGCGGGTATCAGCGGCTTTGCCGCGTTCAATGCCTATACCGGGCCGATCTGCATCCCACGCTGTTTTTACACGTCCGACTACTATGCCTATACGAATTTCACCGGCACGCGGGCCGTGCTGACGCGGGTGTCTGATACCACAGCGGTGCCGCTGCCCGCCTCGTCGGGGCTGTTGCTGGGTGCTCTGATCGCACTTGGGGTCGGGGCGCGCCACAAGCGCCGGACTGCCGCCTGACGCCGATCAGCGGCCCAAGGATTCGATCAGCCGGGTCAGGTCCGCCTGACGCCGGCTGTCTGATTTCGACAGGGCCGATTTGATCTGGTTGCGCACAGTATGAATGGAGACTCCACGCTGCGCCGCGATCTCCGCCGGGCCCAGGCCGTTGTGCAGCAGCAGCGCCACCGCAGCCTCGGCCTGGCTAAAGCCAAAGCGGGTTGCCAGTTGACCGGACCGGTTGGGGGTGACCTGGTCGGGCAAGACCATGAGCAGTGCCACCGCCCGTTCGCGGCGCAGCAACCCCATCGACAGCATCTGGGCGGTATCGGGCGCGATGGGCACGATCCGGCAGCTATGGGCCTGCATCCCGGCGAAAGCCGCGAAACCTGCGGCCAGCGCCGGATGACCGGCGCGGCACCCGGCCAGACAGGCCGCCAACTTGTCCTGCGCACTTCCGGTCCGCAGCCGCAACCGCCCCGGCGGTCCCATTGCCAGAAGATTGCCCGACTCGATCAGCCGTTCTGCCGCAATGTTGCAGTTCAGAACGGTCATATCCGCCGCCAGCACCACAATCGCGGCGGTGTCCGGTTCCACGCCCGCCCGCAGGGCCAGCGCATCTATCCGGTAGCCGCCGAGCATCCGGTTGACCTCGATCGCATGGCGCAACAGCGGCGCCAGAAGGTTGATCGCGGTGCCAAAGGCCGCCTGCGAGCGGTCGACCTCGGCCAACGGCAGGTTGCCGCCCAGCATGAAGGCGCGCGTCGGTTCGCGCACCAGAACAATGCCACCCCCGGCCTGCGCATTTTCCTGCGGGCGGACCCATTCGTGGAAGAAAGCGGTGGATTCAAGTTCGTCCTGTGACAGGATCTCGCGTGACGTTGCAAACTCTCCAACGGCAATCTGAGCCCACTTCGGCGCCCAGGGATTGGTGAATTGGTAATGATCAAAATATTGCCGGGCAAACTCCGGGTCAAAACCGCCAATAAAATTCGGTGTGGCCTGGCTGCTCAACATATCATAGCTGACCAAATGGCTTTTCATCCCGCCGAACTCGGCACTCAACCGCGCCAGAACACCGGTCCATTCCACCGGATCAAGCGCAGCTTTGCAAATGAGCGACACGATTTCCTGATGAAATACGCTATCCACGGCCTCCCCCATTGCACGGGACGTATCGGAACCAGCATTAGGACCTGATGTGCAAAAAACAATAGCCCAGATGGGTCACGACCGGGCAGCGGTACCCTACGCCAAACTTACCGTCACCCGCCGGTTCTGGCGGCCCTTCTTCTCGATCCGGCCAATCTCGATCCGGCCAATCTCACCCAGCCGGGCGACATGGGTCCCGCCGCAAGGTTGCAGGTCAATCTCGCCAATGCGCACCAGCCGCACCCGACCCTGCCCCATCGGCGGCGCCACCGTCAGCGTTTTTACGAGCGTGAGGTTGGCGCGCAACTCAGCGTCGCTGATCCACTCGCTTGTCACCAGCAGGTCACGGTCAATCAGCCGGTTCAGCGCCGCCTCCAGCCCCGCCACATCACCCGGTGCATCGGGCATGTCAAAATCCAGCCGCCCCCGATCCACCCCGACCTGCCCACCGGTCACCGGCAAGGGGATCACCACCGACAGAAGATGCAGAGCAGTATGCACGCGCATGTGGCGGTGGCGACGCTCCCAATCCAACCGCATCAGCACATCCGCCCCAACCGGTGGCATTGCCCGCGCCTCGGCGGGGACCAGTGCCACGTCCCCGCCCTCGACCTTGACCGCCGTGGCAATCGACATCGTGCCGCCGCCCCAGTCGATCTGGCCGCTGTCGCCGGGCTGCCCACCGCCGGTGGCATAGAAAACCGACCGGTCCACCACAATGCCCCCTTCTGGCGTATGGCCGATGACCCGCGCCCTGCATTGCGTCAGATAGGCATCATCGCGGAACAGCAGTTCGGTCATCCGGAAACCTCCTCATCCGGCAGCCCAGGCAACGGCTTTGGCACAACCGGCAGCCGGCGACGCGGCGGCTCCAATATCGCCGCCACCGCCTCGATATTCAACTTTTCTTCCGCCAAAGCTTCGAGCTCGGCTGCCGTCTCATCTGCAACGCGCTTAATATAATCGCGGTGGGCGTTCGAGAAGACGATGCCTTCTTCGCCAAATCGCTTGGCAATCTGGTGATTGATCTCGCTGCGCACCTCGACCGAGAAGTTCACATCGCGCAAGATCAGCCGGATTTCAAAGTTCATCACCTCGGGACCAAATGCCATCAAGGCAATGATGGGCGGTGGCGACAGCAGGGTCAGTGGTTGCGCCTCGGCGATCTCGCGCAAGATCCGCTCCACCTTGCGGCTCTCACTGGTAAACGGCACGTTCACCGCCACAATCAGACGCCCCGTCAGGCTAAATCTTGTCCAGTTCGTCACCCGGCCCGAAATCAGATCGGAATTCGGCACTATCACATCGGAGCGGTCAAAGGTCTGAATGCGGGTCGACCGGACCGAGATTGACGACACGATCCCCTGCACCGGACCAACCTCGATCCAGTCACCTTCGGAGATCGGCCTCTCAATCAGCAGAATGATACCCGACACAAAGTTCGACACCACGGTCTGCAAGCCAAAGCCGATGCCTACCGACAGCGCTCCCGCCACAATCGCCAGCCCCGACAAGTCGATTCCAGTCGAGTTGATCGCCACCAGCGCCGACAGCAGAATGCCGACATAGCCCAAACCAGAAACAACAGCGTTCTGCCCGCCCTGATCCATCCCGGTGCGCGGCAAGATCGAGGTTTTTAGCGCTCCTTGCAGCAGCCGCGTCAGCGAATAGCCAATGCCGAAGACCACGGCAAAAAACAGAAAATCAGTGGGCGATATCCGGGCATTGCCCAGTTGAAATCCTTCTTGGAACCGCGTCCACAACTCGGTCAGGTCGGCAACCCGCGCCCCCCAGATCAGTGCAAAGACAGGCAGCATCGCCGCGCTCAGTACAAAGCCTATCAACACCGGCGCAAGCGCATCCTGATCGCTGGGGTCAGATCGGGTGATCAGGCTGTAAATGTCCGCCACCAGCCGTTGTACCAGACAAAGACCGGCAATCAGCGCCAGCGTAGTGGCGGTCGGAAACACCAGCCCGCCACCCGCCGATATGTAGCCAACTGCCGCGAGCACCGGCCCCGCAATCCCCACTACCATTGTGACCCGTGCCAAAAAACGGATCAGCCTCTGCCGATAGTTGGTCCGCGCCTCGATTGTATCGGGGGTGGCACGGGCGGCCTGGTTCATCAGCCGCCCCATCCGCATCAGCAGCAGACCACCCACGACAATCACCGGGAACGTCAGAACCGACAGCGCGGCATCGGCAATGTCCTGTTGTTGAGTCGCGACCCGCCGCAGCAACGCTATCGCCAGCAGCACCCCGAAACTGACCGTCAGAAGCCGCCCCTCGGCCCGTCGTTCGGCTGGCAGCACCAACAGCGGGCCGAAACTGTCCCCCTTCGGAAACACCCGGGCGCTCAGCCAGACTGCGGTGAAAACAATCAGCCCCATCACCGTCAGCCTGTTGGCAATCAGCAGTCCCGCCGGGCCAAGCAACCCGCTCAACCGCAATGCTTCGGCCACGGCGGCACAACCCAAAACCGGCAGGATGATCAGCCCTAGCGAAGCCAGCGCCCCAAAAATCCGCCGCCCCCGTGCGGTCGATGGGCCTTGCAGCCGCGCCACCAGCATCTCGGCCCAGCGCCAGCCGCGCCAAAGCATCGCCAGCCCAAAGATCAGCAGCGGCACAATGACCAGCAGATTGCCTAGAAGCCGTTGCTTCACGATGGAACTGCGCCACTTAACCCCGACCTCGTTCCAGATCGTCAGCGCCGACGTGCTCAGCACCTCCGCCGCCGTAGGCCAGTTCCCCGGATTCAGTGGGTTGGGCCACAGTTTCAACAACTCATCCGTCTGCCGCTCGCGCACCACTCGGTCTATTTCGCCGATCAGACCGTCGGCCCGCCGATACGCTTCGTCCGCCGCGATGCCGGGGGCCTGAAGCCGCGCCATCTGCGCCGACAATTCGGCCCGACGCCCGGCGATTTCGGCATCTTCCACAATGCCCTCGGCCGGAGCCGGACCCAACGCATCAATCTGCTGGCGCAACGTGGCAATCCGCGCCGAATTGACGCTTTGCGCGGCCAACAATGCCGCCCGCCAATCCACCAACTGGCTGCGCAACTGGTCCAGTTCGGGACCGGTCGACGCCGCGTTGGCAATCTGGCTTTCCGCGCTGCCGCCCAGCCGGTTCCAGCCGACATAGTCCAGCGCACCGCCGCTGCCGCCGCCTGACTTGACGCCGCCAGTGTCTGTCGCCGCCCCGCCGACAACTGCCCTGCCGCCCGCGGGCGCCCCACCGCCCGAAGGCGCCCCGCCACCAGAGGTGACGGCGTCCACCTCCGTCTCGGCCGGTCGCTGCACTTCCGGGATCAGCGCCCCAGAACTGTCAGCATGCACCTTGATCGCCGGCTGCCCGGCCACGCTCGCATCTGGCTTGGCACTTTGCGTTGCGGGTGCGCCGCCACCACTGACAGTATCTTGTGCAAAGCCGGGCAAAAGCGACAGTCCCAGCAGAACCGCAGCGCCAAGCGCACTGGGTCGGCCCCGATGGCTATGTCCTTGCCGACCCTGGATCATGCGTCCTCGAAAACGGTCGGAATCGCCTGAGGCGCTCGGTCCAGCCATCTCGGCACTGGCAGCCCCTTTTCTTTCAGGAACGTGGGATTGAACAGCTTTGACTGATAGCGGTTGCCATAGTCGCACAAGATGGTGACGATCGTCTTGTCCGGCCCCATATCCTGTGCCATCCGAATGGCCCCGGCGATGTTGATGCCCGAAGATCCGCCCAGACAAATCCCTTCGTCCTCCAGCATTTCGAACACCAGTGGCAGCGCCTCGGCGTCCGAAATCCGATAGCTGAAATCCGGCGTAAACCCTTCAAGGTTCGCGGTAATCCGCCCCTGTCCGATCCCTTCGGTAATCGAGCTGCCCGGGCTTTCAAATTTGCCCGTCGTGTAAAACGCATGCAGAGCCGCGCCGTCCGGGTCTGCTAAACCAATCTTCACGCCTTTCGGCTGCAAGGCCATGCCGACACCCGCCAAAGTCCCGCCAGAGCCTACCGCGCAAATAAAGCCATCGACCTTGCCATCGGTCTGCTCCCATATCTCCGGCCCCGTGGTCTCGAAATGGGCCAACCGATTGGCCACATTGTCAAACTGGTTCGCCCAGACCGCCCCATTCGGCTCGGTCCGCGCCAAAGCTTCGGCCAGCCGCCCCGAATAGCGCACGTAGTTGTTGGGGTTCTTGTAGGGTGCTGCCGGAACTTGCACCAGTTCCGCCCCCGCCAGCCGGATCATGTCCTTCTTTTCCTGCGATTGCGTCTCGGGAATGACAATAACCGTCCGGAATCCCATGCTGGCCCCAACCAGCGCCAGCCCGATCCCGGTATTGCCCGCTGTACCCTCGACAATAGTGCCACCCGGCTTCAAATCGCCCCGGGCCACTGCATCGCGAATGATATACAGTGCCGCCCTGTCTTTGACCGACTGCCCAGGATTCAGAAACTCGCATTTGCCCAAGATTGTGCAGCCCGTCATCTCTGACGCCCGCTTCAACTTCAATAACGGTGTGTTGCCAATCGTCTCGGCCAGGTCTTGGTGAATGCGCATCTTTTGGTCCTTCGCAGCTTTGCTCATGGTGTAAGGCCCGCGCAGGCCAAACTCAATGGGGCCACGCTGCCCGGGCCTGCGGCCGCAGACGGCCCATGCCCAAAGATCAGATACCGCCAACAGCCCGCATGATGATGCCGCGCAGCCATGCGAGCCCCGGGTCCGCCACGGTTCGCGCATGCCAGATCAGGCCGTAGCCATATCCGGGAATGTCCAGGGGCAAAGCAAACACGCGCAATCCCTCGGCCAACCCGCCAACACACAGTCGCGAAGGCAGATTTGCGATCATGTCCGACCGACGCAGACTGGCCATACATGCCGCAAAACTGCCTGTCACCAACCCCACACGACGCACCACCGCCCGCTCTTTCAGCGCGGATTCAATGACATTCGCGCCCGGATCGCGCAGCGACACCATCGCATGTGGCGTTTCCAGATACCGTGCCAGCGTCAAATCGCCTGCAAAAATCGGGTGATCCGTCCGCGCAACCCCCACATAATGCTCATCAAACAGCTTCCAATAATGATGGGGATGGCCGGGTGCCTGCGTGCCCCAATACGACAAATCCAATGCCCCGCTTGCCAGCCGTGCCAAAGTGTCAGCGCCCGCACTCTGAATCTGAAGTGTCACTTGCGGCGCGTCCCGCTGAACTGCCGCGATGACATCCGGCAAAAGCGTCAGGGCTGAATAGTCGCTGGCCCCAATGCTGAAGGTCCGCCGCGCTGTGTCCGGCGCAAATTCTGGCCGCGACAGCAGAACGCCGGCCTGTTCCAGCAGGTCACGCACCGGCCCTTGGAGAACCAGCGCACGCGGCGTCGGCACCATGCCGCGCCCGTTGCGGGTGAACAGGGGATCCTCCAGAACCACGCGCAACCGGTTTAGCGCATGGCTTACCGCAGGCTGACTAAGCGCCAAATGATCCGCCGCCGCCGTGACCGACCCGAACCGCGACACCGCGTCAAACACCAAAAGCAGGTTCAGGTCGGGTTTCATCTATTCATTTCATGCATTCCAGATCAAAAGATTTTTCATTTTTTGCGAGATTGGGCAAGTGCTATCCGGGGCAGATCGTCACTACTCAACCGCAAAGGAAAGCCCATGCACCGCCTCAAACTGGCGCTAAAGCCCGAAATCCCCAAGTCGGCCATGGTCTTTGGATGGTTTATGGTGCTGGCCGGCAGCGCCTTTGCCGTCATTTACATGACAACGCCGGGAACGGCCTTTCCCGGCGTCAGCATCGTCAGCTACTCCGAGCAGTTCGGCCTGTACAGCACCGGCGTACGCATCATCGCGGCCGTTGTGGGATTGGTCATCGCGGTATCCCTGAACAGCGCTGCCTTGCTGGCCCTGATGCTGGCCACGCGGGTCATCACCGAAGCCGGCGATGTGATCCTTGGTCTGGTGATCAACAACGGCGCGCCGGACACCAATACCTATGCCTTGACCGCCTTGACGTTGGTCGAGGCTTGGTTCGTGGTAAAGCTGGTCAAAGTCGTGCTGCGTTATCCCCAAGATGCATCCCGGCGAGCAGGATAAAATCGCCGCCCGCCAGAAGAACACATCTTAATTTCGAGTTAAGACAGAATATCAACTAACTGAATTATATCAGTTTATCCAAGTGTCCACATGTGGACACGTCACCCTGCCACCAACAATCCGTCCGCCTTCAACCCGGCGTAACACTCATCAAGGCTCTGCTTTGCGCGGCTGATCAGGATATCAATCTCGTCCGGCGTAATAACCAGTGGCGGCGAAATGATCATCCGATCCCCGACATGCCGCATGATCAGATCATTGGCAAAACACCGCTCGCGGCAGCGATACCCGACCGTCCCGGTCTCGCTGGCAAACTTGGCCCGCGTAGCTTTATTGGGCGTCAAGGCGATCGACCCCATCAGCCCGACCAGTTTGGCCTCGCCCACCAACGGATGTTCCTCTAGCCCTTTCCACAGCTTCCACAGATACGGATTTGCCACGTCGCGAACATGCTCTACGATGTGCTCCTCCTTCAGGATCCGCAGGTTCTCCAGCGCCACTGCAGCGGCCACAGGATGCCCGGAATAAGTATAGCCGTGGTTGAAATCCCCCGCCGACGCCAGCACTTCGGCCACTTCGTCGCAAACGATCGAAGCGCCAATCGGCTGGTAGCCCGACGACAACCCCTTGGCGATTGTCATGATATGCGGCTTGATGCCGAACGTCTGCGAACCAAACCAGTTCCCGGTCCGACCGAATCCCGTGATCACCTCATCCGCAATCAGCAGAATGCCATACTTGTCGACGATCCGCTGTATTTCCGGCCAGTAGCTCGCCGGCGGAATGATCACCCCTCCCGCGCCTTGCACCGGCTCGCCAATGAACGCCGCGACGTTCTCGACACCCAGCTCAAGGATCTTGGCCTCCAACTCCTGAGCCCGCATAAGTCCAAAAGCCTCGGGAGTCATATCCCCGCCCTGCGCCCACCAGTTCGGCTCGCCGATATGCACGATGCCTGCAATCTTGCCACCATGGGCGTGAATGCCCGACATGCCGCCCAACGACCCGCCACCCAGAGTCGAGCCGTGGTAGCCATTGGTCCGCCCAATGATGATGCGTTTTTCCGACTGGCCCTTGATGTCCCAATAGCGCCGCACTATGCGGATGTTGGTATCATTGGCTTCAGATCCTGACCCGGCAAAGAACACGTGGTTCAGATCGCCCGGCGCAAGTTCCGCCAACTTGGCCGCCAAGGCAATCGCCGGAATATGCGAAGTCTGGAAGAACGTGTTATAATAGGCCAACTCGTCCATCTGCCACTTGGCCACCTCGCCCAGTTCGGTACGGCCGTAGCCGATGTTGACACACCACAGCCCCGCCATCGCGTCGATGATCCTATGGCCCTCGGTATCAGTCAACCAGACACCCTTGCCCGCCTTCATGATCCGCGCGCCCTTCTTGGCCAACGCAGAATTGTCACTGAACGGATGCATATGATGCGCGGCGTCCAACGCCTGCAGCTCAGCCGTGGGCATGTGGTTGGTGATCTTGTTCATGGGAAGCCTCCAAACGGCATCGAATCCTGGGTTTTCCCAAGGATATGATCAAATCTCACGGCCTTCAAGGAATTTGATCAAATTTCTCCGCGCAGCAGCGCAAGCTTCACCTGTTCGACGCCCTGCGCAATGTCCCGCTCTATCGCACGGGCCAGACCCAGCGCATCGCCCGCCCGCATCGCTGCCAGCGCCTCCTCATGCCGGTCTGGCAGACCAGATGCGGCCATGCTGGCGCAAACCACCCGCAAACTTGGGCCGAACCGCAGCCACAGCGACCTTGCCATATCGACCAGAACCGCGGCGCCTGAGGCATCGTAGAGCGCAAAATGAAAAGCGTGGTTACTTTCCAGATAATCCGAAACCGCCCCCGCCTGAATTGCTGAATCGACTTTGGCATCCAGCGCGTCCAGCCGGTCGATATGCGCGGCCGTCAGAGCCACTGCCGCCATCTCCGCCAGCTTCGGTTCAATGGTCAGCCGCGCGAAGGCCACTTGATCCAGAAGCGATGCCGTCAACCGCGGCACTGTCACCCGGCGGTTACCTTGGGGCAGCAACGCCCCTTCCGCAGTCAACCGCCGGATCGCCTCGCGCACCGGCGTCATACCCACGCCCAGGTCAGCAATCAGCCCTTGAATCGTCACTGGTTGCCCCGGCTGCAGCACGCCGAACAGGATCATGTCACGCATCCGCGCGTAGGTGACTTCGTGCGTCGGTATTTTGCGTAAATCAACGTTCATCGCGCGTCCTGTTTGATCAAACAGGTATTAGTAGGATTTCCATCGCAATCAAGCCGATTGCAGGGGTAAATAGTCAAAGTTCAGAAATTCTGCCGTCCACCCCTGCCCGGTCAGATCATGGGCCATCATACCCACAAACGCCCCGGTGAATGACGCATGTTCCCCCCGCCCGCCTTCGTCCGAGATGATCGACGCATCCAGAATTCCGCCGATCGGCTGTGGAACTTCGCCCGGCCTGGACCAATAAAACTGCTGTTTTAAACCATCCACCCTTACCTCCAACCGGATCAACCCAACCGGCAGTGCCACCGTCGGCCCAAACGTCAGTGCCTCCCCCGGCCAGTCTCCCAGACAAGATACGACCTGCAAAACCCGGCCCAACAACAGATCATGTGTCACCAAGACCGCATGAAATTTGTGGCGGTTGTAATAAGTCGTCAGGGCCGCCGCCCGCTGCCAATTCGGAGGATCTGCCTCCACCGCGGTCGAAGCGGAATAGGAATGATGCTCCTGCCGGCGGGCCACCAGCGCTTGTTCAAACCACGACCCAATGCTCTCGCGCCCGATCAGCCGCAATGAACGCCCGGTCAACGCAAAGATGCGTGCCGGTTCTGGTGTCCGCAACCACTGGAACTCCGTCGGCAAACGCTCTGAAAACATCCGTGAGATAGGCACATCTGGCAAACGGTCCGCCCCAGCCAGCGCCAGCGGAGGCACCATCCCCCCGCCTGCCAGATACAGCCAGCCATCGTCATGCCATACGCATTTGGCCAAACCGGTCTCTCGGCCCAAGGCGCAAAACGGCCCGCGCGGCCCCGGCAACGGCCGTCCGCACAGGAAAGTGTGAAAGACCTCCCCCGCTGCCGTCTCGACATATTGCCCATGACCAGTGCGCTGCAGGGGACTGTCAGACGAAAAGCGCGTCGTGAGCAAGTGCTTCTGCGGGTGCGTCTCATATGGTCCACGAATGTCGCGTGCACGCGCCATCGTAACTGCATGGTCATACCCCGTGCCACCCTCGGCAATGGTCAGATAGTACCAGCCATTCTGCTTGAACAGATGCGGGGCCTCGGTCAGCCCCAGATCACTTCCAAGGTAAATCGTTGCAACCTCACCCATCAACCCGCGCTCAGGATGCCATTCCTGCAATTCGATCCCGTCAAACAGGTCATTCGCCGGGTTCAACCCCGTGCCCTTGCCGCGATGATTCCATCGCATGTTCAAAAACCACTTCCGCCCATCCGCATCATGGAACAGTGACGGATCAAATCCCGACGAATTCACATATTTCCGCGCCGACCAAATTCCATCAATCGTCTCACAGGTGGTGGTGTAATTGTGCGTCTTTAAACGCCCCATCGAAGCGTTTCACGTCGGTATAGAGGTGGTTCGGGAAAACTGAACAGTTGGGATAAGTGGATTTTCCGCGCAACAACGGCATGATTGCCGCATGCGAGGAGATGACCATGACGAGACGACCGCGCCGGAACCACAGCCCGGCATTCAAGGTGTGAGGAGG
>JANYFE010000077.1 GCA_025362795.1 Rhodobacterales bacterium
TGACGTCTGGTCAGGCCGCTTGTTTGCGCGATGCGAACCGCATCCCGTTTGAACTCGTCGCTGTGTATCGCTGCCATGTCCGGTCTCCTTGATGGCGAGTATTGCTCTCAAAAAACCGGAACGAAACCGCGACAGGTCCAACCTTCGCCTTGAATGCCGGGCTGTGGTTCCGGCGCGGTCGTCTCGTCATGGTCATCTCCTCGCATGCGGCAATCATGCCGTTGTTGCGCGGAAAATCCACTTATCCCAACTGTTCAGTTTTCCCGAACCACCTCTGAATGCACGACGGAATACAGTTCGGAGATTTTAGAGTCCTACAGCACTTCCGAGACGATCGTCGAACAGACCACCACCACTGACGCCTTTGCGACCTAGGAGACCGCGGACGAGGCTGCGACAGATGATGCCAGCGGTGACGCGTCTGCGGCAGATGATAACGCCGGTGATGCTCCTGCGGCCGATGATAGCGGATCGTCTGATGGCGCCGGCGACGGCAGCATAGAGGAAATAGCACGGCTTATGGCTTGAAAAGGCCGCGGGTATTGTCCGGGGCCCTTTCGATTCAGGGGTTGAGGAAGTTATAGATTGTCTCGGCCATGGACTGCGAAATGCCTTCCACGGCCGTCAGGTCGGGCACGCCGGCGCGGGCGACTGCCTTAGCGCTGCCAAAATGTTGCAACAGGGCGCGTTTGCGAGTGCTGCCTACGCCCGGGATATCATCCAGCGGGGTGATCGATACCGCCTTGGTGCGCTTGGCAACATGCGCCCCGTTCGCCCAGCGGTGCGCTTCATCGCGCAGGCGCTGGATGAAGTACAAAACGGGGTCGTTCATTTTCAGGGCAAAGGGTGGCGCGTCGCGCCGGTGAAAGACTTCTTTGCCGGCGTCGCGGTCTTCGCCCTTGGCCACGCCGATCAGCGCAACATCTTCCACGCCGAGTTCCGACAGGATGCTGGCCACGGCGGAAACCTGACCCACACCGCCGTCAATTAACAACAGGTCGGGCCAGGTTCCGGACTTACGATCTGGGTCTTCCTTCAGCAGGCGTTCGAAACGGCGGGTGAGCACCTCTTTCATCATGCCGAAGTCGTCGCTGTTGGCACCGGCGGCGGACTTGATGTTGAACTTGCGATACTGGGATTTCACGAAGCCTTCAGGTCCAGCGACGATCATGCCACCCACGGCGTTGCTGCCTGAGATGTGGGCGTTGTCGTAGACTTCGATCCGGCGGGGCGGCGCATCTAGTTCGAAGGCGTCGGCCAGGCCTTCCAGCAGTTTGTTTTGGGTGGAGCTTTCCGACATGCGGCGGGCGAGGCTTTCGCGGGCGTTGCGGGCAGCGTTTTCCACCAGTTCAGCCTTTTCGCCCCGTCGCGGAACGGCGAGTTCGACTTTGCGACCGGCGCGATCGGACAAGAGTTGACCAACGAGATCTTCGTTTTCGACCGGATGGGACAGCAAGACGAGGCGCGGCGGTTCCTTGTCGTCGTAAAACTGGGCAAGGAAGGCTTCCATGATTTCGGGCGCTTCGGCACCGGCGCCGGTCTTGGGGTAGAAATCGCGGTTGCCCCAGGATTGGTTGGCGCGGATGAAGAAGACCTGAACGCAGGCCTGACCCTGATCCAGATACAGGGCAACGACATCGGCTTCGGTGACGCCAGCGGGGTTGATGCCTTGCGATTGCTGCACCTGTGTCAGCGCCTTGATCCGGTCACGCAGCGCGGCGGCGCGTTCGAACTCCATTTCGTTTGAAGCGCGGTTCATTTCGGTTGCAAGATTGGCCTGCACGTCGGTCGTCTTACCTTGCAAGAACCGTTCGGCGTCAGCGACAAGATTGGCATAAGCGGGGCCGTCGATCTTGGCGACACAGGGGGCAGAGCAGCGTTTGATCTGGAATTGCAGGCAGGGACGCGAGCGGCCCTCGAACATGGAGTCTGAACAGTTGCGGAGCAGAAAGACCTTCTGCAGTTGGTTCAGGGTGCGGTTGACCGAACCTGCCGAAGCGAAAGGGCCGAAGTAGCTGCCCTTTTCGGATTTCTTGCCCCGATGTTTCTTGATTTGCGGGAAAGCATGGTCCTTGGCAATCAGAATGTTCGGGAAGGATTTGTCATCACGCAGTAGCACGTTGTAGCGCGGTTTCAGCTGTTTGATGAGGTTCTGTTCCAGCAAAAGCGCCTCGGTTTCAGTGCGCGTGGTCAAAAACATCATCGAGACGGTCTCGAAAATCATCCGGGCGATCCGCAGGGAATGGCCCGAGGGACGTGCATAGTTTGACACCCTCGCTTTCAGGTTGCGGGCTTTGCCGACATACAGCACCTCGCCTTTCGCGTTGAGCATCCGGTAGACGCCGGGCGAACCATCCAGCGTCTTGAGATAGGCTTGGATAACCTCATGGCCAGATGGCAGATTTGGCGAATCACTCACGGATAGGAACCTTGCGGGTTGGGGTCGATTCTGTGACTTGGCTGCAATGATACAGGCGTGCTGGCAAGAGGAAAGCTGTCCACGGATTCTGTGGATAACCTTGAGGAGAAGTTTTCAGGAAGGGCGAATTTCCGTTGTTTTTGGCCCGGTTCGTTGATCTGCCTATTATTTAGGCACCCAATCAAGCCATTGAAATTAAATGAAAGATTTTTGATCACTTGGCAAATGCCTGATAAATCAAGGTAATTTATCAAGGCTTCGTGAAGATGTTCGGCAAAGTGGACAAGTCGGCCGCGCTTGACATTTTCCTACTCGACACCCAGCACATCAGGCGTCTGCCAGGCCAGATGTTGCCCGCCATCTACCGCGATCAACTGCCCCGTGACCGCAGGCGAATCAAGGAAAAAACCGAGCGCCGCGGTAATGTCCGTCAAGTTCGCGCCGCGTTGCAAAAGGGTGGCAGCGCGTTGGCGGGCAAAGTGAGTTTCGCTTTGTCGGCTACCTTGAACGGTGGGGCCAGGACCGATGGCGTTGACACGAATGTGGGGGGCAAGCGCTTGGGCTGTCGTTCGCGTCAAGGCCCAAAGCGCCTGTTTGGCCAGGGAATAGGTGATGAATTCCGGTGTCGGTTTCAGGACGCGTTGATCCACCATGTTGATGATCAAGGCCCGCGACAATGGTTCGCCGTTGATATCGGTCTGGGCCTGCGGAGCCTGGGCGGCAAAGGACTGCGTTAACACGAATGGCGCGTGCAGATTGGACCCGATGTGACGGTTCCAAGATTTTCGCGTGGCGGTGGCAATGTTGTCATATTCGAAGATTGACGCGTTGTTGATCAGCACCGTGAGAGGGCCATTCAGCGCCTTTGCGGCGCGAGGGATCAGGGTGTCGAGCGCATCATCGTCCAGCAGGTCGGTTTGCACGGCGACGGCGTTGCCGCCCAGCGTCTGGATCGCAGCGACCGTTGCCAGCGCGTCAGTTTCGCTGCTGGAGTAATGGACTGCGACGTCATGGCCGCGCTGGGCCAGATACATTGCCAGCGACCGGCCAATGCGCTTGCCCGCGCCTGTCACAAGGGCTTTCATGGGCGGCGCCTCATCCTTTGCCACAGACGCAGGGAGTGGTGCCGATGACGGCGCGGCCGCAGCTGCCGCATTTGGCGCGGGTAGCAAGTTTCGGCGGCGGTTCCGGCGGGCCACGTAGAAACTTGGTCACGACATTGCCGATCATCGACAATGCGGCAAGAAAAACGAGAAAAAGGATGACGATCTTTATCAAATCATCCCCCGTACTGCGCCCAAAGTGCGCGTTCTTCGATGGCGGCCACGGCATCCTCGGCAAGGTTCAGGCCAAAACGGCTGAGCAAGGGCTTTTTTTGGCCGTGGGGCACCAGTTGGACCTTGTCGCCGTAAAGGGCCTTCAACTTTGGGACAAGATGGGCCAACCCATCGGCAAGACCCAAATCGACTGCTTGTTGACCAACCCAGATATCGGCGTTGAACAGGTCGGCATCTGCGAGGCGGTTGCCGCGGCGGGCTTTGACATGGGTGATAAAAGCGTTGTGGATCGGGGTCTGAATGGCTTTTAGACGGACGATGTCTTCTGGCTTCTGCGGCAGGAATGGATCGGCGAAGGATTTCGATCTGCCTGAGGTGACGACGCGACGCTCGATCCCTTGTTTCGCCATCAGTTCGGGGAAGCCAAACGAGGCGAAGATGACGCCGATGGACCCAATGAGGCTGGAATCATCCACCCAGATGCAATCGCCGGCGCAGGCCAGCCAATAGCCACCAGAGGCAGCCATATCCTCTACAAAGGCATGGACGGGAATATGCTTTTCGTCGGCCATCCGCCGAATGCGGGCGGCGATCAGTGCCGATTGCACCGGTGAACCGCCGGGGGAGTTGACTTGCAAGGCCACTGCGACAGGCTTGCCGCGGGTGAAGGCACGCTCGATCAGGGGGGCCATGGCGGAGTCTGACAGCCCGCGCGAGCCGGTGCCGATCACACCCTGCAGGCGGATCACGTTCACGCGCGGTGGTTGCGGCAGAAAAGGGATGCGGAACTTCATGATGTCTTAGGTAAGTCTGCCGGGCCTTGCGGGCAAGAGTGGAATGCGGGTTAGTGGTGCGATGATCGACAAGTTGGAAATGTTCATTGCGCTGGCCAATGAACGGCATTTTGGCCGGGCAGCCGATGTGTGCGGTGTGGCGCAGCCAACCTTGTCATCGGCGATCCGGCAGCTTGAGGATCAGTTGGGCGTTCAGTTGGTCTTTCGCGGCAGCCGGTTTCAAGGGCTGACGCCGGAAGGGCAAAGGGTTCTGGACTGGGCACGGCGGATCGTCGGCGACATGCGGGCCTTGCGGGACGAAATGCGGACGGTGCATTCGGGTCTGTCGGGCAACCTGCGCCTTGGGGTTATTCCGACCGCTTTGCCGATGATCGCCGAACTGACGGGCGCATTTCTTGCGCGGCATCCGAATGTGCGGGTTGAGGTGTTGTCGCGGACTTCGGCCGAGATTTTGGCTGGCATTGAACGGCTGGACCTGGATGCCGGTCTGACCTACCTGGATAACGAGCCATTGGGGCGGGTGGCGCAAGTGCCGCTATATACCGAGTTCTATCGGTTTCTTTGTGCGCCGAGTTCGGCGCTAGCGGGCAGAGCCAGGGTGACATGGGCAGAGGTGGCAGGCGAAGCATTGTGCCTGCTGACCGCCGACATGCAAAATCGCCGGATCGTCAACCAGCATCTGGCGGATGTCGGGGTGAAGGTGACGCCCACGGTCGAGTCGAATTCCACCATCGCGCTGATTGCCCATGTAAAAACCGGGAAATGGGCATCGGTGGTGCCGATGAAACTGGCGGAAATGTTCATCGACGGCGGATTGCAAGCCATCCCGATTGTCGAGCCGGAGGCGGAACATCTGTTGGGGTTGATCACCGCCAAACGAGAGCCACAGACGCCGGTGCTGGCCGCATTGCTTGACGAGGCGGTAAAACTGGGTGCGCGGCTATTGCGATAGATCGCGCCTATCGACCGACGAGATATCGGTATTGAAATTTCTATCAAACGGCGTATCAGGAAAATCGCAGCCGGAGTGCCACAATGACAGATGATATCAGTGCGCAAGTAACCGAGATTTTGGCCCTGCATCAGGGGCGCGAGGGGGCATTGCTGCCGATCCTGCATGACATCCAGGCGGCGTTTGGCATGGTGCCGCAAGAGGTGCTGCCGCAGATTGCCAAGGCTTTGAACATCTCAAAGGCCGAAGTTCATGGCGTGGTTACGTTCTACCATGATTTCCGCGATCGTCGCGCGGGGGCTCATGTGGTCAAGCTGTGCCGTGCTGAAGCGTGTCAGGCTGTCGGTGCGGATCGGGTGGCAGCGCATGCTCAAAACGTGCTGGGAATTGATTGGCATGGCACGACCCCGGACGGGCGGCTGACGCTTGAGCCAGTCTTTTGCTTGGGTCTTTGTGCGTGTGGCCCTGCGGCTCTGGTGGATGGGCGGGTTGTGGGCCGGGTCGATGAGGCGCGGTTTGATGCGCTGATTGCGGGGGTGCGGGCGTGAAGATCTATGTGCCACTGGATGCCGCTGCCAAAGCTTTGGGTTCTGATGACGTTGCGGCGGCGATCGTTTCGGAGGCAGGGCGCCGTGGCGTGACGGTTGACATAGTCCGCAACGGATCGCGCGGCATGGTCTGGCTGGAGCCGCTGGTCGAAGTGGAAACCTTGACAGGCAGGGTTGCGTTCGGGCCGTTCGAAATAGCCGATGTGGCCGGGCTGTTCGGGGATTTGTCGCTGCATGCCAAAGCCTTAGGCCAGACCGAAAACTTGCCGTGGATGAAGGGCCAAACCCGGCTGACTTTTGCGCGTGTCGGGGTCATTGATCCGCTGAGCCTTACCGATTACGCCACACATGGCGGGCTGGTCGGGCTGAGACGAGCCTTGAACATGACAGGGCAGGACGTTGTGGCCGAGCTGGTCGCTTCAGGTTTGCGCGGCCGCGGTGGCGCGGGGTTTCCGACAGGCATCAAGTGGAAGACAGTGGCAGAGGCCAAGGCCGACCGCAAATACATCGTCTGCAATGCCGATGAAGGGGATTCTGCAACCTTTGCCGACCGGATGCTGATGGAGGGCGACCCATTTACTCTGATCGAGGGAATGGCAATCGCCGGACTGGCTGTCGGTGCGACCAAAGGATTTGTGTACATTCGTTCGGAATACCCGCATGCAGTTGCAGTCATGTCGCGAGCCATTGTTCTGGCGCGGGCCGAGGGGATTTTGGGCGGTTCGGTTCTGCGGTCCGGTCGCGCTTTTGATATGGAAGTGCGGGTTGGAGCCGGGGCCTATGTTTGTGGCGAGGAAACTTCGCTGTTGAATTCACTGGAGGGCAAGCGCGGTGTGGTGCGGGCCAAGCCGCCGCTGCCCGCGCTCGAGGGGTTTTTGGGAAAGCCGACGGTGGTGAACAACGTGATCTCATTGGCGACGGTGCCGGTAATTCTGGAACGCGGTGCGGCCTTCTACCAAGACTTCGGACTTGGTCGCTCGCGCGGTACGATCCCTTTGCAAATTGCCGGAAACGTGAAGTTTGGCGGACTTTACGAATGCGCATTTGGGCTGAGTCTCGGTGAGATTGTTGATAAGATTGGTGGCGGCACTTTGTCGGGCCGTCCGGTCAAGGCGGTTCAGGTTGGCGGGCCGTTGGGGGCATATTTCCCGAGAACTCTCTTTGACACTCCGTTCGGCTACGAGGAGTTTGCTGGCAAAGACGGTCTGATCGGGCACGCCGGCCTAACGGTGTTTGACGACTCGGCAGATATGCTGCGGCAGGCGCGATTTGCCATGGAATTCTGTGCGATAGAGTCCTGCGGAAAATGCACGCCGTGCCGGATTGGCGCAGTGCGCGGCGTCGAGACAGTCGACCGGATTGCGCGGGGGGATGCGGCTGCGATTCCGCTGCTGACCGATCTTTGCAACACCATGAAGGCCGGCTCACTGTGCGCACTTGGTGGGTTCACTCCCTATCCGGTTATGTCGGCGCTGATCCATTTCCCTGATGACTTCCGCGCGAAGGAGGCTGCCGAATGAAAGACTTCATCATCCCGGATCGTGATTTTGGAACACCAGTTTCTAAATCAAAACGAATGATCACATTGAGCATAGATGGCTTTGAAGTCACGGTGCCAGAGGGTACGTCGATCATGCGGGCGGCCGCGGAAGCGGGCATTCAGGTGCCGAAACTTTGTGCCACAGACTCTGTTGAGGCCTTTGGCTCGTGCCGGTTGTGTCTGGTTGAGATTGAGGGTCGCAATGGCACCCCGGCAAGCTGTACAACGCCCGTCGCTGCGGGCCTTAAAGTGCACACCCAGACAACCAAGGTGAAGCAACTCCGGCGTGGCGTGATGGAACTTTATATCTCTGACCACCCGCTGGATTGCCTGACCTGTTCGGCCAATGGCGATTGCGAGTTGCAGGATATGGCAGGGGCAGTTGGCCTGCGCAATGTGCGTTATGAGGCAGTGGATACTCATTTTCGTGCGAAGGATACGTCTGGCAAGTCCAATCCCCAGTATTTAGCACGGGACGATTCAAATCCATATTTCAGCTATGACCCGCAAAAATGTATCGTGTGCTCCCGGTGTGTTAGGGCCTGTGAGGAAGTGCAGGGTACCTTTGCATTGACCATATCGGGTCGTGGTTTTGACAGCCGCGTCAGTGCCGGAGTGGCGGCGGACGACTTCCTGGCGTCCGATTGCGTTTCTTGTGGTGCGTGCGTGGCGGCCTGCCCAACCGCAACCCTGCAGGAAAAGTCAGTCATCGAGATTGGCACACCTTCGCACTCGGTGATTACGACCTGCGCCTATTGTGGGGTCGGTTGCAGTTTCAAGGCAGAGATGCGCGGCGATGAATTGGTGAAGATGACGCCCTACAAGCAGGGTAAAGCAAACCGGGGGCATTCTTGCGTCAAGGGGCGATTTGCTTACGGCTATGCCAGCCACAAGGATCGGATTTTGAATCCGATGATACGTGCCGATATCAAAGACCCTTGGCAAGAAGTGACCTGGCCCGAAGCGATGGAGTTTGCGTCGCGGCGGATGGCTGATCTAATTGAAAAGCATGGAAGGCACTCGGTGGGGGTGATCACGTCCAGCCGTTGCACCAACGAAGAAACTTATTTGGTACAAAAGCTGACGCGCGCTGTGTTTATGAACAATAATACGGATACTTGTGCGCGGGTTTGTCATTCGCCGACAGGCTATGGGTTGGGGCAGACTTACGGCACCAGTGCCGGAACGCAAGATTTTGATTCTGTAGAACATACCGATGTTGTAATGATCATCGGAGCGAACCCGACAGACGGGCACCCCGTGTTTGCCAGCCGTTTGAAAAAGCGGCTGCGGCAAGGTGCCAAGCTGATTGTGGTTGATCCACGCCGGACCGATATTGTGGAAAGCCCGCATGTCAAGGCTCAGCATCATCTGGCCCTTACGCCTGGGACCAATGTTGCGATGGTGACGGCATTGGCGCATGTCATCGTGACGGAGGGACTGTTTAATGAAGCGTTCATTCGGGAACGTTGCGATTGGGATGAGTTTCAGGACTATGCAGAATTTGTGTCGGAACCTCAGAACAGCCCAGAGGCGGCGTCGTTTCTGACCGGCGTTGACGCGGCAGAGGTTCGGGCGGCGGCGCGACTCTATGCCTTGGGTGGCAATGCGGCGATCTATTACGGCCTTGGTGTTACGGAACATTCGCAAGGTTCCACCGCCGTTATCGGAATTGCCAACCTCGCCATGTTGACTGGAAACATGGGTCGGCCGGGCGTGGGCGTGAACCCGTTGCGCGGGCAGAATAACGTGCAGGGTGCCTGTGACATGGGATCGTTCCCGCATGAACTGCCGGGCTATCGCCATGTCAAAAATGACGATGTTCGCTTGATTTTCGAAGATCTGTGGGGTGTCAAGATCGACAACGAACCCGGTTTGCGTATTCCGAACATGCTGGATGCCGCGGTCGAAGGGACGTTCAAGGGTTTGTACTGTCAGGGCGAAGACATCTTGCAGTCTGATCCTGATACCAAGCATGTCTCAGCGGGTTTGGCCGCGATGGAATGTGTAATCGTCCATGATCTATTCTTGAACGAAACTGCGAACTACGCGCATGTTTTCCTGCCCGGATCGACTTTTCTGGAGAAGAACGGCACCTTTACCAACGCAGAGCGTCGGATCAACCGGGTGAGACGGGTTATGTCGCCGCGCAATGGCTACGAGGATTGGGAAGTCACCCAAATGTTGGCCAACGCGATGGGCGCGGAGTGGATCTATACCCATCCAAGCGAGATCATGGACGAAATTGCCATGACCACGCCCAGTTTCGCGGGCGTGAACTACGCATTGCTGGAGACGCTGGGGTCAGTTCAGTGGCCGTGCAATGACGCCGCGCCGCAAGGAACGCCGTTGATGCATGTCGACGGATTTGTTCGTGGTAAGGGGCGCTTCATCAACACGGAGTATGTGGCGACAGATGAACGAACCGGGCCAAGGTTCCCACTGTTGCTGACCACGGGGCGGATCTTGAGCCAGTACAATGTCGGCGCGCAGACGCGGCGGACAGAGAATGTCGTGTGGCACGCCGAGGATGTACTGGAGATCCATCCGCATGATGCAGAGGTCCGTGGCGTCAAGGATGGGCAGTTCGTGCGGCTGGCATCGCGGTCAGGCGATACGGCTTTGCGTGCCAAAATAAGCGATCGGGTGAATCCGGGCGTGGTCTATACCACATTTCACCACCCTGACACGCAGGCCAATGTGATTACGACCGAATATTCTGATTGGGCGACGAACTGCCCGGAATACAAGGTCACTGCGGTGCAGGTTTCGCCGTCCAACGGGCCCTCGGAGTGGCAGGAGGAGTATTCCGAACAGAGCCGTTTGTCGCGCCGCATTCAGTCTGCGGCAGAGTAATGCAGCCCTACCGCCCATTTCAACGTCTGCGCTTTGGGGCCGGTGTGACGCCGCAAGGAACGCGGATGCTGCCGGAAGAGGTGGCTGTAGCGCTGTCATTTAACGGCACAACGCAGGCTGTGATGATGGCTACTCCAGCTGATCTAATTGATTTCGCTTACGGATTTTCGCACACTGAAGAAATTGCTTCACCGGCTGAGGTGCAGTCTGTCGAGGTTATGGCGGTCGCAAATGGGCTGGATGTGCAGATTTGGTTGCAGACAGAAGCGGAAGCGCGGTTAGCGAAACGGCGGCGGACGATGGCGGGGCCGGTGGGTTGTGGGCTATGCGGAATCGATAGCCTCGACGAGGCATTGCGAAAAATTAGACCAGTCCCAAAATCTTCGTTCGTAATGCGGCCTGTGGACGTGATGCAGGCGATTGCTGCATTGCCTGGTGCTCAACCCCTGCATGATGCTACCCGTGCCGTGCATGCAGCCGGCTACTGGGCCGGCAGCCTAATTGCAGTGCGCGAAGATGTTGGGCGGCACAACGCTTTGGACAAGTTGGTCGGTCATCTTGCCCGGCAGCCACGTTTGGACGGCGCCGTCTTGCTAACATCTCGTGTATCTATTGACATGGTGCAGAAGGTGGCGGCCTTGGGCGCACCAATTCTGATTGCGGTCTCTGCGCCAACCGCCCATGCCGTGACGCTTGCGGATGAGGCGGGGATTACGCTGATCGCCCTTGCCAGGGCAGACCGCTTTGAGGTTTTCACCCATACTCACCGACTAAACCCGGAGACTGCGCATGTCGCATGACGTCACTCTCACCTCGCATGACCCGCACACCAAGTTGATTTACATGGCAAATCAGATCGCCAAGTTCATGGAAAGCAAGCCCCATGACGAGGGAGTCGCAGGACTTTCTTCGCATATCAACGATTTTTGGGAACCGCGTATGCGCAAGCGCTTGTTCGAGGTGCTGGATGCGGGGGGGCAGGGTTTGCGACCACTGGTTATCGAGGCGGCAGCGTCAATTCGCCGGCCATTCCCGGCCTGATGCATGAAGCTGACCCAAATCTTCCATTTTGGCGACACTTTCGGCCACTACAATTAGGTTTGGTGGTGTGCTCGGTTTTCTGTCTTTGCGGTGTTTAATCGCGGTTTTTTCTTAGTGGTATCGGGCATGGCCCTCTTTTTTGGGAGCGCTGACGAATGAGCCGAAGTGTACACTTCGCAGATGGGGATTTTGGCTTTGGGGCTTTGCTGGCGCTTGTCGTGCGGCAGTTTTGGGTCATCGCTCTGGTCGTCATGGTCGGCAGTCTTTCGGCGCTGGCCTATGGTCACCAGCAGGCCCCCAGTTTTGATGCTTCAGCGGTGGTGCAAATCCGGCAAGGTGCGGCTTTCGCGATACTCGAAGCGCGTCTGACCAGCCGGGACAATTTGGCAAAGATAGCACAGCGCCATCAACTGTCTGACGATGCCGGGTCACTGGTTGCTTTGCGGCGGGCGGTGGCCATGCATGATCTGACCTCTGCTGCAGGGCAAACCTTAGGTTTCGCGCCCGAAACAACGGGTCTCGTGATCTCTGTACGGATGCCTCATGCCGAAATGGCGGCGCAGATAGCCAATGATCTGGCCCAGCAGGTCCTAGATCTGGGGAATGAAGGTCACTTGGATGATGGCTATGACGATCTGCTGTTTTATCGCGGTGAGGAGGGGCGGCTTTGGCAAGAAGTGGGAGCACTGCGGGCAGAAATTCAGGCATTGGTCGGCACTGTGGCAGAGACAGATGAGGCCCTGGCTACACAGCGCCGCTTGGATTTGTTAGAGGATCAATACAGTCTGGTGCGGCAGGAACTGGCGAAACAAGAAGTCGCGGCGCGGCTGGACAGTCGTAACCGGGCCGGGCAGTTCAGCCAATTGCAGCGTGCGACCTCGGCGGACGCAGTCAGCATTGTGCAGAGTTTTATGGTGATTGGTGTGGCGGGGTCGCTGTTGCTGGCGGTGACGCTGGCGTTCGTACTGGAGCGGCGCTATCCCGCGCTGCAACGTGCGCCGTGGAACGATTACGTCGCGCTACGGGCAAAACTGCGGGGCGGCTACCGGATGGTTGACGACCCCAAGCGCCCCATTCTGGGTTTGCCTCGGTTCGTGGTCGTTGCGGGTTTTTTGGTGGCCCTGCTGATCGGAGTTGCCGCGCTTATTCGTTGAGGATGCTTTGCAGATAGGTCCCATAGTCGTTTTTACGGAAGATGTCGGCACGGGCAGCGAGTTGGTCGCGCGTTATCCAATTGGCGCGGTACGCGATTTCATCTGGGCAACCAACTTGCAGGCCCTGGCGGGCCTGCAGTGTGCGGACGAAGTTGCCGGCGTCCAGCAAGCTTGCATGTGTCCCGGTGTCGAGCCATGCAAACCCGCGTCCCATCTTTTCCACTTTTAGCGTGCCTTCCTTTAGGTAAATTTCCAAAAGGTCCGCGATTTCCAGTTCGTTGCGCGGCGATGGCGTGATGTGTGTGGCCAATTCGGGGGCGCGCGCGTCGAGAAAGTAAAGCCCGGTGATGGCAAAGTTTGAGGGCGGCTTTTCTGGTTTTTCAATGATTTGCCGTGCATTGCCGTTTGCATCGAATGCCACGACGCCATAGCGTTCTGGGTCGGAAACGCGGTAACCGAACACAGTGCCGCCCGTGACTTGCGCATCGGCATCGGCGAGGATTTCGGGCAGACCGTGGCCGAAAAAGATGTTGTCGCCCAGGACCATTGCGGAGGGCGCGCCATCCAGAAAATCCTTGGCCAGCACGTATGCCTGGGCAAGGCCGTCGGGGGATGGCTGGATGATGTAGGTGAGTTTCAGGCCCCACTGGCTGCCGTCGGACAGCAGGCGTTTGAAGGCGGGCTGATCCTCTGGTGTGGTGATGATCGCGATTTCGCGGATGCCGGACAGCATCAACACGGTCAGCGGATAATAGACCATGGGTTTGTCATAGATCGGCAGTAGCTGCTTGGAGGTGCCCATCGTAATCGGCCAAAGGCGTGTGCCGGAGCCACCTGCGAGGATGATGCCTTTGCGGTTCATGTGGGCTCCAGATCTTGTAGGATTTCAGGGATGGCCTTGCGCCAGTCGGGGCGCAGGATGCCGAAGCGTTCAAGAGAAGTGCAGTCGAGGCGGGAATTGAGGGGGCGCCGTGCGGGAGTGGGGTAGGCCAGCGAGGGGATATCGGTGATCTGGCAGCGCAGGTTGGCAACGGCCATGATCTCGCGGGCAAAGTTGGCCCACGACGTGTCGGGGTTGCCTGCGAAATGGTGGGTGCCGCCTTCAACGCCCTTCACCATTGCAAAGGCCGCGGTAAAAAGCGCGTCTGCAATGGAAGCAGCGGGGGTAGGGCCGCCGATCTGGTCTGACACCACGTTTAGGGCAGGGCGATCCCGGCCGAGCCGCAGCATGGTTTTCAGGAAGTTGGTGCCGTGGGCGGAAAAGACCCAGGACGTACGCAGGATCAGAAAGTTGCCCCCAGCGGCGCGGATTCTCTGTTCGCCACGCAGTTTCGTGCGGCCATACGCCCCGAGCGGAGCGGTGGCGTGATAGGGGGGAAAGGGGGCGGTTCCAGTGCCATCGAAGACATAGTCTGTCGAGATATGCAGGAAGGGCAAGCCCAACTGGGTGCAGGTCCGGGCCATAGCAGCAGGCGCACTGGCGTTGATTGTCATGGCGACGGCCTCGTCAACTTCGGCTTTGTCGACTGCGGTGTAGGCGGCGGCGTTAATTACAACGTCGGCGTCACGCGCCCTGATCGCAGCTGCGCAGGCGGCGGGGTTGGTGAGGTCAGCCTCGCCCCGGCTCAGTTGGGTGATTGCGACGCCTTCTGGTACGCGGCGTGCCAGTTCACGCGCGACTTGACCGGTTTGGCCGAAAATGAGGATTTTCATGCCGACCACCCCTTGACCGAGAGCGAGACTGCCGCGAGCCAGACGGCAACTTCCAACAGGACGGTCCAATGGAGCACGAAAGAGAGGATCCAGGAGTCATCGGTCGCGGGGATGGTGACTAAACTGTAAAATGAGTCGCCCCAAGGATTGGTCCACAAGGTGCCTCCGGCGATTGTGTCAAATGCCAGATGCAGGAACATGGCGGCGAAGGCCACAACAGCAGTAAACGCATAGCGGTTCTGCCAAAGAGCCAGTAGCGTAATCGCCGCGACCCCGGCCCAGATCAGCGGGATATGGGGCCAGTAACGGTGGTGATGGGTTGCTCCGTGATCAACTATCAGAAACCACAGCATGTCAAAGTCTGGCAGCACTGATCCTATCAACGCTGCGGGTAGCAAATAGGGCTCCGGCCGGCGAACGGTCCGCGCCAGGATGCAGCCAGAAGGCAGATGCGCGGTCAGCATTAGGATTTCGTTCCAAGTCGCTCGCCGACGCCGTGGCGGGCTTGAAGGGGCTTCCACCAAGCCTCGTTGTCCAGATACCAGCGCACCGTTTTCCTAAGGCCCTCGTCTAGTGTCACCGAGGGTCGCCAGCCAAGTTCATTCCGGATGCGCGAGGGGTCGATGGCATATCGGGCGTCGTGGCCTGGGCGGTCGGCGACGAAAGTGATGAGGTCGGCATGGGGAGTCTGTGTCGGGCGCATCTCATCCAGCAGAGCGCAGATTTTTTGGACAAGGTCGATGTTTCGAGCCTCGTTCTCGCCACCGATGTTGTAGCTGCGCCCCAGTCGACCTTGTTCGAGGACGGTCAGCAAGGCATCAGCGTGATCTTCGACATAGAGCCAGTCTCGGATGTTTTCGCCCTTGCCGTAGACCGGGATCGGTTTACCGGCGAGCGCGTTCAGGATTACGACGGGGATCAGCTTTTCCGGAAAGTGGAACGGGCCGTAGTTATTGGAACAATTGGTCATCACCACAGGTAGGCCGTAAGTTTCCGCCCATGCCCGTACGAGATGATCCGACGCCGCTTTCGATGCGGAGTATGGGCTGTTGGGTGCATAGGGGGTGGATTCGGTGAACTGTCCGGTGGTGCCCAGAGTGCCAAAGACCTCGTCGGTGGAGATGTGGTGAAAGCGGAAACGTGCAGGTTTTCCGTTACGGGTCCAGTGGGCGCGGGCGGCTTCCAGCATGTTGAACGTGCCGGTGATGTTGGTGGCGATGAAATCGGCGGGTCCGTCTATGCTGCGGTCGACATGGCTTTCGGCGGCAAGGTGCATGATGGCACTGGGGTTGTGCAGGGCGAAGATGCGGTCAAGAGCTGCGCGATCGCGTATGTCGGCTTGTTCAAAGCTGTACAGGTTGGAATGGGCGACCGAAGCGACGTTTTCCAGACAGGCGGCGTAGGTGAGTGCGTCGAGGTTGACGACTTCATGGCCTCGGGCCACGGCCAGGCGCACCACGGCAGAGCCGATGAAACCTGCGCCGCCGCTTACAAGGAGTTTCATTTCGGCTCCCATACGAACGGGTTGGCAAGGTCGCGCAGAAAGCGGGCAGCTTGGTCTTTGGCGGACAGGATCGGGTCCATAACGCTCCAGCTGATGCCAATATCGGGATCGTTCCAGCCGATGCCGCTATCACAGTCAGGAGCGTAGATGTCAGAGCATTTGTATTGCACTTCGGTGTCATAGGTGCGGGTGACGAAGCCGTGCAGGAAGCCTTTGGGGATCAGCAGTTGATGGCCGTTTTCCGGGGTCAGGGCGATACCGAACCATTTGGCATAGGTGGGCGAGCCTTGGCGGATATCGACCGCGACGTCGAAAATCTCGCCACGCGTGCAGCGGACCAGTTTATCCTGTGCGTGGGGAGGCGATTGAAAGTGCAAACCGCGCAGGGTCCCCGGTTTGGCACTAAGAGAGTGATTGTCCTGCACCCACGGGATGTCAATCCCAGCGCCAGCCATACGGGGGGCATTGTAGGTTTCGCTGAACCAGCCGCGGTCATCGCCAAAGCGGACGGGGGTCAAGATCAAGACGTCGGAAAGAGGCGTTGGTTCAATTTTCATGGGGCGCAGTCTTTAAGGTGCATGGATGATTTGCCAAGAGGAGTTTTCAAGGTAAACCCCTTGGCCTTTGCCGCCCTCACGCGCATATAGGGGCAAATCTGGATAAGCTGCGAGGATGCCATGTTCGGAACCGATGAAAAAACCCAAGTGACCGCCGATCTGATCAAGGACGGCACAGAAGCCAGCTTTATGAAGGACGTGATTGAAACCAGCAAGACCGTGCCGGTGATTGTTGATTTCTGGGCGACATGGTGCGGGCCATGCAAGACCTTGACACCGATGCTGGAAGCGGCGGTGCTGGCGGCCAAAGGTAAGGTCAAGCTCGTCAAGATTGACGTGGACAAGGCGCAGGCCCTCTCGGCACGATTGCAGATTCAGTCCATTCCGACGGTCTATGCGTTCTTCAATGGCCAACCCGTGGATGGTTTTCAAGGCGCAGTTGCCCAGTCCGAAATCAAGAAATTCATTGACACGCTCAGCGCGATGGGCGGCGACGATGGTGGTCTGGCGGACGCTTTGGAGGCGGCCGAGGCGATGCTGTCCGAAGGGGCTGCGGTAGACGCGGCGGAAACCTTTGCGGCCATTCTGGCAGAGGAGCCAGAGAATGCCCGGGCTTATGGTGGCTTGGTGCGCAGCTATCTCGCGATCGGTGAACTGGACAAGGCGCAAGAGTTTGCCGATGCAGCCCCGGCCAAGATTGCCGGATCAGTCGAGGTGACGGCAGCTAAGGCGCTGATCGAGCTGGCGCGGCAGGCAGCGAAGGCAGGGCCGGAAGCTGATTTGCGGGCGGCTCTGGCCAAAGACCCATCGAACCGGCAAGTGATGTTCGATCTTGCCTTGGCGCTGCACGCGGCGGAAAAGGTGGAGGAAGCGGTGGAGGTGCTGCTGGACTTGTTCAAGTTGGACCGCGATTGGAACGACGGTGCTACCAAAACGCAGCTATTCACGATTTTCGGGGCGTTGAAGCCGCAAGATCCGATCGTGCTGAAAGGCCGTCGTCGCTTGTCGTCGATGATCTTTGTCTAACGTGCGATCCGCGCTAGGTTGCTCGACATGATGAACATAGCCGACCTACCAGACAAGTTGCCCGTGTTTCCGTTGCCAGGGGCGGTTCTACTGCCGCGGGCCCGGCTACCTCTGCACATTTTTGAGCCGCGCTATCTTGCAATGATCGAAGATTGCCTGAAAAGTGATCGTAGGCTGATCGGGATGATCCAACCCCGCGGCGACGGCCTTGCGTCGGTGGGATGTGCAGGGCGGTTGACCTCGTTTTCCGAGACAGAGGATGGCCGTTATATGATCACGCTGTCCGGCATTGCGCGGTTTGCTGTGCTAGCAGAAGTGGCAGGGTTCGTGCCTTATCGCCGTGCCAAGGTTGATTGGGCACCTTTCTTGGCAGACCTGGGAGCTGCGGCCGAAGACATCGGCTTTGACCGCCCGGCATTTATGAAGCGGTTGGGGCGCTATCTGCAGATTGCCAAGCTGGGCATCGAAGGGTCCAGCTTAAAAGAAGCAGATGACGAAATGTTGGTCAACGCGCTTTCCATGCTGTGCCCCTTTGCAGTCGAAGAAAAGCAGGCCCTTCTGGAGGCGCGGACTTTGACGGACCGGCGGCAGGTGCTGGAAACGCTGATCTCTTTTGCGTTACGCAGCGGCGGGTCGTCGGACGAGGTGCTGCAATGACCGAAACGACGGCCATTGTAGATCGCCGCATGCTGGAGGCGTTGATCTGCCCGCAGACACAGGGCTTGTTGCGCTATGATGGCGAAAAGCAGGAGCTGATTTCGGAGACCGCACATCTTGCCTACCCGATTCGCGATGGGATACCGATCATGTTGGTCAGTGAGGCGCGTTTGATCTGATTGGTGGGTTTCTGGTTCCCCAAAGGCCACGTTCACCGGTGATGTGGGCTGGAAGGGCCACCAGGGCTTGACGCCGGGCCGTGGCGTGGTCTTGGTGCGGCTACATCAACAGCTGACTTGGACGTGATTGTGACCAGATTTCTAGCTCATTTTGTCGGAATGGCCCTGCTGATGCTGATGGCCGCCTGTGGTGCGCCGCATGCGCCGGATGCGGCGCGCAATGACGGCGCTCCGCTGCCGGGGTATGAAGCGGTTCAAGACGGCGAGTTTTTGATCCCGGCCGTGCAAAAGCGGCTTTTCTTTGAGGGGGCCGCCAGGACTGAAGTCGCCTACAACGGCGAAGAAGTTCCGGGTACCATTGTGGTCGATACGTTCGCACGAAAACTCTATCTGGTGCTGGAGGGCGGCATGGCGGAACGCTATGCGATTGCGGTCGGTCGCGAAGGCCTGTCGTTTCGCGGGTCAGGGGTGATCGGGCGCAAGGAAGAATGGCCGTCCTGGACGCCAACCGGTAATATGGTGCGCAGCCGACCTGACCTTTATGCCGAATTTGCAGGCGGTCTGCCGGGCGGATTGGACAACCCGCTGGGTGCGCGGGCCATGTATTTGTATCGCGGCGGCAAGGATAGCCACTTCCGCATCCATGGCACAATCGACAACGCCTCAATTGGTCATGCCACCTCGGCGGGTTGCATCCGATTGTTCAATCAGGACGCTATCGACCTGTTCGACCGGATTGACATAGGGGCCAAGGTCAAAGTTCGTTCGCTTGACGAAAGCATCGCATTGGAGGGCCCGTACATGGACGACGCCTATGGCCGCGCCGTGCCAGACACCCCGGAAAACCAGGCTCAGAAGATTAAGGATGCTGAAACCATTGCCAAATTGGAGGCGGCAAATCCCGAGCTGGCCGCCTATGACGCGGCCGCACGTGCGGCAGATCAAGCCACTGATCAGCAGGCGGGTGCTGGCGGCTGATCCGACAATCGCTCCAGACCCCTAATTGATGATCACGTAGTCCTTCAGGGTAGGTTGGACCACCCGCCATGTTCCGGAAAAGCCGGGGCGGATCACGATACTGTCGCCCGCCTGCAAGGTTGTGGCCTGTCCGGCGTCATCTGTCAGGATCGAGACGCCTTCCAGAATGTGAACATATTCCCATTCCGAATAGGCGCATTTCCATTCCCCGATGGTCGAATGCCACAGTCCGACGTAAAGATTGCCGTGCGTTTCTATGTTCCAGGTGCTGTGAACCGGGTCGCCGCTCAGCACCTTCATGGGGTCCGGCCGGCTGATATCTGGTGTGATGCCGTCACGGGACAGGCGAGTTGGGTTGGGCACGTATCCTCCGTCGTTTGCACTTGGCTGCATCTGTTTTGCCGCCAGCCTCGCGCTTGGGTCAAGGGGGCAAGGCGATGTAGCGTGGCGCATCATTCTTGCCGTTGTGTTACGGCTGTGCCCATATACTTGGCAAGTTACCTGTTGCGGAGCCTGATAGATGAGCGCCACCTCGCCCCTGCGCCCCGTGCTACCTCCCGACATTCGCGCCAGAAAAGGGCAGTCGCCTCTGGTAGTTTTGACCGCCTATACGACACCGATGGCGCGTCTGGTCGATGCCCATTGCGATGTGGCGTTAATTGGCGATTCGGTCGGCATGGTTTTGCACGGCCTGCCATCTACGCTCGGCGTGACAATGGAGATGATGATTCTGCATGGTCGTGCGGTGGTGCGGGGGCTGGTGCGCGCTATGGCGGTGGTGGACATGCCGTTTGGGTCATATGAGGAAAGCCCACAGCAGGCCTATCGCAACGCGGCGCGGTTGATGGTGGAAACCGGCGCACCGGCGGTCAAGCTGGAGGGTGGTGAGCATATGGCAGAAACGATCGGCTTTCTGACCCGGCGCGGCGTGCCGGTGATGGCGCATATCGGGCTGACGCCGCAGGCCGTGAACACTTTGGGTGGCTACCGCGTGGTGGGCCGCGACGGCGCTGCGGAAGGGGTCGTCGCCGACGCTCAGGCAGTCGAGGTGGCAGGTGCGTTTGCGGTGGTGCTGGAAAAGGTGCCGGTCGGGTTGGCGGCGCGAATTACGCAAGGCCTGACCATTCCGACGATTGGGATTGGTGCAGGGGTTCAGTGTGACGGGCAGGTGCTTGTGGTCGATGACATGCTGGGGATGTTCACCGATTTTCGGCCCAAGTTCGTAAAACGTTATGGCGAGTTGGGGGCGGCGGCGGATGAGGCTATCGCTACCTATGCTGCGGACGTCAGGGCGCGGCGGTTTCCGGGACCGGAGCACGGCTTTGCCGACGAGGCACCGAAGGGTTCGCGGTCGTGACGGTGATCCTGCGGGAGGGCGCCGACCTGCGCAAGTTGGTGCGAGGGTGGAAAGCGGCGGGGAACATCGTGGGGCTGGTGCCGACGATGGGGGCGTTGCATGACGGGCATCTGTCGCTGGCGCGGGCGGCCAAAGCGGAGTGTGAGCGGGTGATCGTGACGATCTTCGTCAACCCCCGGCAGTTTAACAACCCGGATGATCTCAAGAAGTATCCACGCACCGAAGCAGCGGATGCAGGGTTGCTGGCGACGGTGGGGGTCGATGTGATCTTTGCGCCCACGGCTGACGAGGTTTATCCTGCCGGTTTTGCCACCACTGTTTCGGTTGCGGGCGTGGCTGAGCCGCTGGAAGGTGTTCTTCGGCCCGGCCACTTCGACGGGGTGGCGACGGTGGTGACCAAGCTGTTCGGAATGACTTTGGCCGACCGCGCGTATTTCGGGCAGAAGGACTGGCAGCAGTTGCGGGTGGTCAATCGGCTGGTCCGCGATCTGAACTTGCCGGTCTGGATCGTTGGCTGCGAGACGGTCAGGGAGGCGGACGGGGTGGCGATGTCGTCGCGGAATGCGCGGCTTGGGGGTGCTGCGCGGCGGATTGCGCCGGCCTTGTTCGCGGCGATGACCCGTGCGGGCGGGGCGATCCGGAGTGGGGCTGATCCCACGACCGCCCTTGCTGATTGTCGGGCCGAGGTGCTGGCGTCGGGGTTTGACAGCGTTGAATATATCGAGTTGCGGGATGCGGCTACGCTGGAGGCGGCCGAGGGGCTGAACCGCCCCTTGCGGTTGCTGGCGGCGGTCTGGTTGGCTGGGGTTCGGTTGATCGACAATATTGCGGTCTAGCGGCGTCCACATGTGGACACCTTTCTATCCTATTGAAATAAAATGAAATCGTCTTTTCTGTTCATCTTTAGTTAACCACGATTTCGCTGAGGGGTGCCCGTCTGTTCCGCGACCTTTTCTGTGATGGGCGGGCTCTTGCGTATCCCGGCAGAGGCAATCGGACGTATCGAAAGGTGCCAGGCTGGATGACGCCGGCCATGCGTGAAACTTCTGTTGGCATGGGCCCAAGATTTCGGCGAAGATGGCGGTCGGGCGGGGATGTAATTCCGCTTTACATACCTAGATACTCAACGCTGTTTCAACGGAGGGTTTGATGGCTGATTTCGACGCACAGATCAAAACAAGTCAGGACCAGGTGGCCACCGCGCAGGCCAAGATTTCCGCCATCACCGCACGGATAGAGGTCGCGCGGGCCAAGCTGGGCACCGACGACAGTTTCAACGTGGAGAGTGCCACGCTGGAAGATGTGCGCAAGCACACTGACCTGATGAACGCCAATATTGCCGAACTGATCATGGGTCTGGACGATGTAACCTCTGGATTTTCCAAAGAGTTCAGCGAAATGCGGTCAAAGACCGGGATGGAAAGCTTCGTTGGCATCTTCTCTGCCGCCAAGTCGGATTCGATGCGACAAGAGAGGATGCGCCATGCCACGATTGACGACAAGTTACAGGATCTGATCGCGAAGTCGGACGTGATCGTGCGGTTGTTGCAAGGACAACTGGAGTTGCTGACGACGCAGCGCACACGGGTCGAGGCCAATCTGGGCGAGACGCTGACCGACCGGGAGGCGACGGTGGCAGCACTGGAGAGTGTGCGGGCCGAGATTGGGGCGATGGATCCCGCGATCATCGAGTTGGAGAACAAGATTTCGGTCGAGCAGGACGCGGGAGCGCGGACCAAGCTGGAGACCGATCTGGCGGCGTTGAACACCCGCTACAACGCGTTAGTGCAGGACGAACAGGTGCAACTGGCGAAATCGCAGACGCTGGAGAGGTATATCGAAAAGGGTAAAACCTGGGTGGATTCGTTGCAGAATCAGGCGGCGACGCAGATGGTGCTGATCAACAAACTGCAGACAGATACACGGCAGCGGGTGGTGTTGTATGACGCTTTAAGTGCGTCGTTGAAAACCGCGCAGCAGCAGGAAGTCGCCCACAAAATCAACGAGATCGGCGTGCAGACCGATCAAGAGGCGCAGGTCGCGATGGCGGCGATTGGTGCCGCGACCAACGACAAGATGGCGGAGATGCTGGAAGCGCATGAGGGGCATATGGTGTTTGCGCGCCAAGTGCAGGAGCAGAAGGCCAAGGCGGATGAACGCTTTGCCCGGCGCTTTGCCGCGATTGTCGAGAAGCACGACAAGAACGCGTATGGCGATGGCAACTGATGCCTGAAACGCCGCTTGTCGATGACCATGCCGAGTTGGACGATACGGCTGTCGTGCGGCGCTATTTTGCCAAGTTCGAACGCATTACCGGCCTGATGGCCCGCGTGACGGCTGAGGTGGAAAATGACGGCCGGATCAACCGGACCGAGGCGCGGATACTGGGCAAATACATGGCCAAGCTTGCCGCGACATTTTCGGCTTTGGCGGACAAATGCCTGATGACCGGGCGGTCGGCTGCGGCACCAAAGCTGGTGTTTGACCGGCATGAAAGCGGCTTTCCCATCGCACAAGAACTGATGGTGATGGCAGTGGACGCGCAGCAGGCGCGGAAACACCTTGAGGGGATGGCGTCGGCGACCGAATTGAAGGACCGGATGGTGAGGCAGATTTTGCAGGAACTGGTTGCGCCCGTCGACCTGCAGTTCGCGCTGTCGCAGCGGCTGTATTACGAGGCGTTGGCGGCGGGCGGGCTGTTCTGGACTCGCAACGACCCGGATGCGCAGTGGATCGCAGATAAGGGCGACAGGCGGCATTTTCTGGTGCATTGGGCGGTCTATGACACGCAGGTCAACCTGCCGGTGGTGTATCTGCTCGACCTTGAAGATGGCGGCAAGAAGCCGTTGCCGAATGACGATTATCGCTGGCCGCAAGCGCGGGCACAACTGATGGCGCAGTCGCTGGACGGGTTGAAACTGCTGACGATTGCGATGGGGTTCGACAAGGATTTTCCCGATCTGCACCCCAAGCGGCTGCGGCGGATCCATCTGGGACCGATGTATTCCCATGATTTCACGCTGCAATCCGGGCCGATTTCTGAGGTGCTCGCCAATGCAAATGCGCCGGATGGCGAGGATTGGGCGCTGGTGTGGACGGTGGAGGATCTGGTCAGCGAGCGTGAGGAACAGGTGAAAGACGGCTGGTTTTCCAGCGTTGACCGGCAGGTTTTCGCACTGGACCCGTTTGCCGGACGGGGGGCCGATACCGGGGCCACGCGGACCGAGCGCATGGTCATCCTGCCAGAAAGGCCCTATCAGGCCCTGGCAGAGCTGAACCCGCCGGGTTTCCGCGCGGTGCGGAAGTTTGTGGTGGGCGACGGCGACCGGATCATTCCGGCTTGAGGAGGAAACCCATGGAAAAGTGTCAGTTTTACCGCACAGAGATGGTCACGGCCCGTGCCCACGCGCCGCATTCCGGGCGACGGGAGCCGCCGCCGCAGCGGACCTTGGCCGGGTGGTGTGCGCATGACTTCAGCCCAGTGACTCGGGTGCAGGCGGTGACGGTGCAGGGTGGGGCAAAGCTTTTGACCTGTGGTGGAGATCTGGCCCGGTGTTTGATTCCCGACAAATTGTGAGGTGATCCATGAGCAACCCCCGCGATACGATGGAACTGCGGGAAGATGCGGTTCGGGCCCAGTATGATGCGGCTTTGGCGCTGCTGACCGGGTTTGACCATGCGCCGCGGCTGGGCAAGGCTACGGAATCGGCGGCGGTGGAGCGGTCGCCGGGGATTGGCACAAGGCCGATGTTCCGGTCGACCACGCCGGGGATGGTGACGCGGCCGGTGGCGCGGGCGGGCGGTGTGCGGCTGGTGGAGCGGGTGCAGGGGCTGGGCGACGGGCTGACCTCGCCCTTGCAGGCATCCGTGCTGGGGGCGCTGCGGCGGGGCTTGGCGATTGCGCTGGCGATGGCGGAGGGGTTTGCGGCGCAGTTGGGACTGGCGGAGTTGAAGAAGGCCAATCTTGAGGCGCGGCTGCCGGATGCGCGGCGGGCGGAGTTCACGGAGTTGCTGGCGGCAGAGGCGTTGGTGGCGCTGCATGTCTTTGCCAATGCGACGGCGTTTTTGCTGGCACCGCATCTGGGGTCTTTGACGGTTGAAGTGGGTGAGGTGGACGAGGTGCTGACCGACAACGCCGGACTGGCGCTGCACGGGGCATTGTGGGAACTGGATCAGGATATTGCGCTGGTCGCCACCGACGAGGTGCGGCTTGCGGCGGTGGTGGCGGCGTTCTGTGAGGCGCTGATGAAGAAGGTGGCCTTGCGGGCGGAAAGTGCGGCGCGACTGGGGGCATTTGCGAGCGGGTCGTGGAAGGTCGAGGCGGACGGGCTGGCGCTGGCTGGGTTCAAACCGGCGCGGGCGTCGAAGGGCGGCGCTTTGACGATGCAGTTCAAGAAGCCGTCGGAAGTGGTGGGCAATCATATCGCCAAATATCAAAGCCTGAAGCTGGCCAAGATGCTGATGGCTTATGATTTTGACCGGCGGCTGAACCCGTTTGCCGAACTGGGCGGATTCATCTTTACCTTCATGGGCGATGGCGCGCCGGGGACGGGCAAGACCACGCTGATCCAGATGATGGCGGGATTGCTCAATGATTACTGCAAGGTGGCGGGTTATCCGTTCCGCTATCAGAATTTCTCCATCGACCAGATCGACAGCTACCAGGGCAAGTCAGGGCAGAATGCCAAGGCGTTTATTGACAGCGTGCTGGATCCGACGGTGATCGGGTTTGGGACGATTGACGATATTGACCAAGTGGCGGGCAAGCGCGGCGACCGGCAATCAAGCGCGGGTCAGCAAGAGGTGACGGCGGTGTTCATGGGGGCCTTTGCCGGGGCGAATACCGTGGTGCGGGGGAATTGCACCTTCGGGATGTTCAGTAACTACCCCGAGAACGTGGACGATGCCTTGCGGCAACGGGCGGGGGCGCGGTTTCTGGTGGACGGGCCGCAGAGCCGGGAGGATTACATAGATATCCTCGCGCTGTTGCTGGGCAAGAACCATGCAATCCCGATTGGGGACGCGCAGTTGTTTGCGTCTCAGGAGATTAAAAAGGCCGTTTCCGCGAGTTTCGCGGGCTACGCGCGGCCGCATGAGGAGGGGCTTTTGAAGGTCTGGGATCAGGTGGCGCGGGATTTCGGGCCGCTGGATACGGTGGCCAAGTTGGGGGCCTATCTGAAGGCCATCCAGATCGCCGATGCGCGGTTTACCGGGCGGGCGGTCAAGAACATCACCGATGCGGTGAAGGTGCGGGCGGCGGATTTTGAACTGCCGGACGCATGGATGGAGGAGCCGGACCTGTTCCTGTTCAAGCCCTACGACGAGAAGATCGCGATGATCCGGGGGCTTATGCAGCCGATGACGGTGGAGATGGTGGTGCAGGAAATCAACCGCTACGCGGATTCGGAGTTCCGCTATGCCGACAAGTCCGATGAGGCGGCGGTGGCGGGGATGGTCAGGGGGATGCGGCTGGAGGTTGAGGCGAAGCGGCGGTTTTTGGAGGGGCGGGGGTGAGTAGCGACGGTTTAGCGAATTTTGCTAGTTTGATGACGATCTTCGCTGCATTGGGAGGGGTCGGGGCCGCGTGGTTTGGCCTTTTTGCTTGGAAGGCCCAGTCGAAGTGGGATGTTGACACTCAAACAGCTCAAAGAATTCTTGTTTTGCTTTATAAGCACAAGGATGCGTTAGCAGGCGTGAGAAACCCGTTTGTATGGACGGGGGAGTCAGACGCAGCCATTGCAGGAAAAGAGGTGCCAGGTGATAAGTCAAGACTGCGCTTCTTTGAGACAGCGTCCGTTTATGAAAAGCGCTGGGAACGAGTTCGACTGATCAGAGCGGATCTTTATCCACTAATCTTGGAGGGCCAAGCGATTTGGGAGAGGGAATTCATTGATCTCTTCAAACCAATTTGGAATCTTGAGAATGAGCTAGCCGGAATTGTCCGCAACTATTTAGATGGGATGAATCCCGAAAATGATGAGGATACTCGCCGTGAGTATCGAAAAATCCGTTTGGGCAAGAGAGACGTACTCCATGACTCGCTGGCAGCAAGTGACCCTTTTAACTTGGACTACAACTGTGCATTGACCCCGGTCGAAGATTTCTTGCGGCGAAAGCTTGGCAGAAAATGATCTCCGTCTCCCTGACCCTATCCAATTCTGTTCTGCCAATGCTCGTGCTCGTCGCGCTGACTGTCGGCCTGCCAATGCTGGCGGGGCAAACGCTGTCGCAGGGGCGGTTGGCTTTGGGGATGATGGCGACGGGGGTGGTCGTCTGGGGAGTGGGGGCGGGGTTGATGGCTTGGCTTTATACTCAGGTGAATGGCGGTTCTCTCGGTAGCATTTGCTCCTACCTCACCCGCTCCGCCATGATGGCGCTGCTGTGGGGGCCGGTGCTGGCGCTGGTGTGGTTGATGCGGGCGCAGGGGGTGGAGCGGAGGCGGGGGTTGTTGATGCGGGGTGGCGATGAAGCGGCTGATTGAGAAGGGGCTGATGTTTGGCAACCTGATCGAGGTGTCCTCACCTGCGCTGGTCGAGCGGTATAATCGGGCGATGAAGGCGCTTTGTGGCAAGACGACCGCGCTGACGGATTTCCACATCGACCTGGCGGGGTTTTCGCCGGAGGTCGGGGATGAGTTGGGGGATGACCTGTACTTGAATCCCAATGGCTGCAACCGGCAGTTCATCTTGCTGACGACGGCACAGAAGAATGCACCACTGCTCAACATGGTGTTCTCAACTTCGCGGGGGATGCTGCGGGCGTTCATCGAGGCGAACGAGGCGCAGTTGTTTGCGCTGACGGCGCGGGATGCGGTGATGGGGGCGCTGCAAAGCTCGGTTTATGAGATTGGCTCCCCGGAAAGGCTGATGGACCTGCGGCAGGTGACGGTCGAGGCGGATACGACGGGCGGGCATGTGGCGGCGGCGGGGCAGCTGGGCGCGCTGATCGAGCGGTTCAGGACGGAACCGGACGGTTGGCGCGACGATGTGCTGATCGCGGGGATGATCGAGCTTGCGAAAAAGACCGGCGATGTGACGCGGGTGCCGATTTCTTTGAACCCGATGAGTTTCGCACAGGGGAGTTTCTGGACCTCGTTGTTTGGCGGGATTTACCTGTTTCGCGATGTGAAGTTTCCGGGGCTGATTTCGAGCGGGCCGCGCGACAAGGTCGGGGTGGTGCCGATCTCGCCGGTGTTCGACCTTTCGCAGCGTAATGAACTGGCGGACTGGCTGGACCGCAATGGGCTGGTGGAGCCGATCGTCAAGGCGCGTGGGATGGATGCGGCGGCGGTGATCCGGCAGAAGATGGACTTTATCCTCGTCGATGCGGCGGACCGGCTGAACATCGACATTGGCGATGCACGGCGAACGGAACTGCGCAAAGTGGCCTATACGCTGGGCGATACGCTGCCGGAGGAGTTTCAGGGGCTGGGGGCGTTGTTGAGGTGGGTGGAAAGTGCGGGGGAGTGGCCGAAGATCACATCGGAGCATCCGGCGTATTTCTATTCGCTGCGGGCGGCACCGGGGCCGCAGAAGGATTTGGTGAACATGCTGCTGGCAGAGTTGTCGCCAATGGATGTGCGGCAGATGTTCATTGTGCATAAGGAACTGTTTTACCGCACTTATCAGGGCTGGTCAGACCGCAAGCGGCAATATGTGGCGGATTTTCTGGCGCGGGAATACAAGGTGGACGAACAAGGCGTCCGGGAAAGCCTGTTTGGTACAGAACCGGGGATGGACGCAAGGGGGCGACCCACGCCAGAACCGGCCCGTGATCTTGGCGCGGTGGTCGGGCCGTGGGGCGCTGTGGACAGGAGCAAGCGATGATCGCGATTATCCGGCTGGTTTTCTTTGGGTTCATCGGGTTGACGGTGGTCTACTGGCTGGTCGCGCTTTATTCCCGATCGGAACGGCGTGAGAAGCTTGAAAAGGAATTCGATGCGGGCGGTGTTGAAGGGGTCAGGGATGACTATATCAAGGCCGGGCTCGATCACTACGAACATGGGTTAAGGCGTAAGCTGATCGTGCTGGTCTATATCATTCCGGCACTGGTGGTGATCGCCACGGTGTATTTCGTCGATTATCAATAGGGGCATGGCATGCAGAAAATGAAATGGGCGGTCTGGATTGTGGTGATCCTGTTCGTGGCAGCCTTTCTGCACTACGAACTGCCCCGCCATGATATTGTGCGGATCACCAACACTTACAATCGGCTGACGACCGTAGGTAGTGAGAATTCCTGGGCCTATGCCTCGCCCGATACCGGCACCGCGGAATCCACGGTGACGCGGGACATTCGGTTCATTGAAGCGGTGTTTCCCGACAATTCGGTGATTGTTTATCGCAACGAGGATACCGGCTGGGTCTGGCCGCCGTATTTCAAATACGACTCGTCGAACTTGCAGGCGGTGGCGGGCAACCTAAAATCGACCGAAGCGGCGCCAAAGTGGGTGTCGGTGACCCACTATGGCTGGCGGTTCCCATTCCTGTCGATCTATCCGAATGCGGTGTCGATCAAGGAAGTGGCCGGACCGAATGCGACGATCATCCCATATGTCACCATCGTTGTTCTGGCGGCGCTGGCCCTCCTTTTGTTCATGGTGCGGCGGATGTGGTTGCAATTTTGGGAACGCATGGTGGACCCTGCCATCGCCAATGCAGAAGAGGCACAGGACCGGGTGAAGGGGTTCTTTGGCCGGATCGGGGCGTGGTTCGCGACCTGGCGGCGAAAGTCGTAGGCACGCCAAAAGCGCCTCTGGCGGCGATATCTGCACCAAATTGATGGACGCAGCTCAGGTGCGCAAGGTGCCGCCGGTGGCTTTGCTGACCTTTTCGACGATCTTGGCTGCGACCGCTTCGATATCTGCATCGGTCAGAGTCTTGTCGGTGGGTTGCAGGCGGACGGTCAGGGCGAGGCTTTTCTTGCCAGCACCCATTTGCGCCTCTGCCTTGTCGCCGGTGAACTGATCGAAGACTTTCACGCTTTCGATCAGGGTCTTGTCGGCGCCCATCGCGGCGTTGACGGCGGTCAGGGCTTCGACCGATTTGTCCATCACGAAGGCGAAGTCGCGGTCGACGGCTTGCAGGTCTGACAGGGTCAGCGCGGGCCGAGTCGGGGTTTTGACCTTGGGCAGGGGAACGTTTGCGACGAGGATGGTGAAGGCCATTGCGGGGCCTTTGACGTTCATTTCATTCAGTATTTTCGGGTGAACCTCGCCGAAGGTGGCCATGATGTTGGGGCCAAGGCCGATGTTGCCGGAACGGCCGGGGTGGAACCATGCGGCGGTTTTGCGGGTGATCTGGGTGCGGCTGGGCGCCCCGATCGCGGCAAGAACGGCCTCGGCATCGGCTTTTGCGTCGAAAACGTCGAGCGGTCGGCGGGTCGAATGCGGGTCGCGCGGTGCAGCGGCACCGATCAAAAGGCCAGCGGCCTGCAGGTGTTGCTCGCCGGGTTCGCCGCCGTGGAAGGCCGGGCCGACTTCGAACAGGGCCATGTCGGCGAAGCCACGCGCCTGGTTGCGAGCCGCCGCGCGTAGAAGGCCGGGCAGCAGGTCGGGGCGCAGGTGGGTCAACTCTGTCGAGATCGGGTTGTCGATTTGCACGGCATCGGTGCCGCCGCCGAACAGGGTGGCAGCGGTGTTGTCGATGAAACTGTAGGTGACGCATTCGTTGTAGCCCAAGGCCGCCAGCGTGCGGCGGGCTGTGCGTTCGCGGGTCTGTATCGGCGTCAGGATAGGTTTCGGGACGCCGGGTTGACCGCGTCTGAGGGGCGTGCCCTGCAGTTTGGTCAGGCTGGCAACACGCGCGATTTCTTCGATCAGGTCAGCTTCACCAAGCACGTCCGGCCGCCAACTTGGGGCGGTTGCCATGTTGCCGTTCAGCGTGAAACCAAGCTGTTCCAGCGTCTTGCGCTGTTCAACCTCGGGGATGTCCATGCCAACGAGGCTGACCACACGGGCCGTGTCGAGGCGGTAGGCGCGGGTCGTGTCAGGGGCTTGACCGTCTTGTACGATGGCACTGGCATCGCCACCGCAAAGGTCGAGTATCATCTGGGTGGCAAGATCTAGGCCGGGCAGCGTGAAGGCGGGATCGACACCGCGTTCGAACCGGTAACGGGCGTCGGAGTTGATTTTCAGTGCGCGACCTGTAGTGGCGATGGTGATCGCATCCCAGAAGGCGGATTCAAGAAAAACCTCGGTGGTGTCGGGGGTGCAACCCGAGGCATCACCCCCTATGATTCCGGCAAGGGATTCAGGGCCGGTGTCGTCAGAAATCAGCATGTCGCCGGGGCGGACGGTATAGGTCTTGCCATCAAGGGCCAAAAACGCCTCGCCACCCGTCGCGGCGTGGATGCGCAGGTCGCCTTTGACTTTGGTGGCGTCAAAGACATGCAAAGGGCGGTTCAGGCCATAAGTGAAGTAGTTGGTGATATCAACGAGCGCCGAAATCGGGCGCAGGCCGATGGCCTTGAGGCGGTCTTGCAACCAGTTTGGCGAAGGACGGTTGGTTACGCCGCGAATGGTGCGCCCGGCGAAATGGGGGCAACCTTTCGCTTTCAGATCGGGCGCGATGTGGACATTGATCTTGCTGGTGAATTTGGCAGAGATTTGGGGAACAGGCAGCGCTTTCAGCGTGCCAAGGCCACGGGCAGCAAGGTCGCGGGCGATCCCGCGAATGCCCAACGCGTCGGGGCGGTTGGGGGTGACCTTGATGTGGATCATCGGGTCGTTCAGCCCACGATAGTCGATGAACCGCTGACCTAAAGGCGCGTCTGCCGGCAGATCAATGATGCCGTCGTGGTTGTCAGACAGCATGAGTTCGCGTTCTGAACATAGCATGCCGTTCGATTCGACGCCGCGGATGACGCCGGGTTTCAGATCGACGCCGGTGCCCGGAACATGGGTGCCAACTGGGGCAAAGACGCCGATCAGGCCGGTGCGGGCGTTGGGGGCGCCGCAGACGACCTGAACCTCTTGCATTGCGGTGCCGGGACCACCCGGATAAGTGGCGACACGGCACAGGCGCAGGCGGTCGGCATTGGGGTGCGGCACAGCCTCGATCACCTGGCAGATGCGGAAGGAGCCCAGTTTTTCGGCGGGGTTATCAACCTCTTCCACCTCCAGCCCCAGATCGGTAAGGGCGTAGAGGATGTCTTCCAGCGGGGCCGGGGTATCTAGGTGATCTTTCAGCCAGGATAGGGTGAGTTTCATGGTTTGCCCGCTTGAGATGGTCCGATCGGGGCTTAACGCATGGGGCGGAAAAGGGGAAGCGGTGTGGCGGTGGTTTCCGGGGTGGAAACGAGTTGTCGCTGCGGAGGAAGTGTTAACGCCACAATTCGCCCCGGATGCGGGTGTAGAAGCGCCGGATGGACCCGATGATGATCATTCCCAAAGACCGCAAGAAAACCAAACCGCTGCGGCTAGTTTTGCTGCTGGGGCTCACGGTGTTGTTGTTCTTGCTGATCCTGAACCGCTACGGCGCGATGGCGGCGGTGCTGCTGGCGCACGGCTAGACTCGTCAGGGTCGCGTCGATTTTCTTTGTTTTTTGAGGGGCAAATTTTTTTCGCTCGGCTATGTGATCTTTTGGGTGACTTTTCGACCAGCAATTAAGAACTCAAGCCGCCCGCGAGATCCGGCATATCCAGCGCCGCGAACCCGTAGTGCCGCAGCCAGCGCAGGTCTGATTCAAAGAACGCCCGCAAATCCGGGATGCCGTATTTCAGCATGGCGATGCGGTCGATGCCCATGCCGAAGGCGAAGCCTTGCCATTGGGTCGGATCGACGCCGGCGGCGGTCAGGACTTTGGGGTGGACCATGCCGCTGCCAAGGATCTCCATCCATTTGTCGCCCTGACCGATTTTCAACTGGCCGCCTGCCCAGGAGCAGCGGATGTCGACCTCTGCTGACGGTTCGGTGAAGGGGAAATGTGACGCGCGGAACCGCAACTCGACCGAAGGCACTTCGAAAAAGGCGCGGCAGAATTCCTCCAGCGTCCATTTCAGGTTGGCCATGCTGATGTCGCGGTCGATGGCGAGGCCTTCGACCTGATGGAACATCGGGGTGTGGGTCTGGTCCATGTCCATGCGGTAGACGCGGCCAGGTGCTATGACGCGGATCGGGGTACCTTGTTCGGTCATTGCACGGATTTGCACCGGAGAGGTATGGGTGCGCAGAACGTGGGGCGGGCGGGTGTCGCCTTCGGCGCGGTGCATGAAGAACGTATCATGTTCCTGCCGGGCGGGGTGTTCAGGTGGAATGTTCAACGCGTCGAAATTGTACCAGTCGCTTTCGACTTGCGGGCCTTCGGCGACGGCAAAGCCCATGTCGGCGAAGATGGCCGTCAGTTCCTCCATCACCTGAGACACCGGATGGATCGTGCCGATGCGCCGTGGGCGGGCGGGCAAAGTGACATCCAGCCATTCCGTGCGCAGGCGTTCGTTGAGGGCAGCATCGGCAAGGCCGGCTTTCCGGCCCCGCAGAGCGGCGTCGATTTCGTCCTTGAGGGCGTTCAGCATGGCGCCGGCGGCACGGCGCTGATCCGGGTCCATCTTGCCAAGGCTGGCCATCTGGGCCGAAATCTCGCCCTTCTTGCCAAGCGCCGCGACACGCACCTCTTCCAGCGCAGACTCGTCCGCGGCGTTCGCCACGGCGGTCAGATATTTGGCTTTCAGTGTGTCTAGCCCGTCCATGCGCGCCTCCTTGGGATGCGCGATGGTGCTAGCCGTAGCGGCATGCGGATGCAAGTGGCGCGGCGGGGGCGGCGCACCAATCCCGCCCTCAGCGCCGTGCGGAGTTGCGTTCAGGGCATCATCGCGGCGCAGGCAGGTGACACAGCGACGCGGACAGTTTCACCCGGGCAGGTTTGCAAAGGCGCACTACAAAAGAAACAGCCCCGCCGAAGCAGGGCTATTTGCCAGAGGTTGTTAGTCGATCAGGCCGCAGCGGGCAGTGCGGCTTTCGCCTGTGCGGCGATCAGGTTGAACGCCTCAGGCTCGTGCACAGCGAGGTCAGCCAAAACCTTGCGGTCTACTTCGATGCCAGCCAATGCCAGACCGTTGATCAGGCGCGAGTACGTGAAAGCGGGGTCGTACAGGCGCACGGCGGCGTTGATACGCGCGATCCACAGCGCCCGGAAGTTGCGCTTGCGGGTCTTGCGGTCGCGGGTCGCGTACTGCTGCGCCTTGTCGACGGCCTGCGTGGCGGTTTTGAAGTTGGTCGAGCGGGCGGCATAATAGCCTGCCGCTTTGGCGATCACCTTGCGGTGGCGGGCGTGTGTGACAACGCCGGATTTGACGCGGGACATGTGGTTTCTCCTTACCGGTCGTAGGGCATGTATTTCTTGACGATTTTCGCATCGGACGGGCTGAGGATCATGGTCCCCGAAGCGTCACGAATGAATTTCGTCGAGCGTTTGATCATGCCGTGGCGCTTGCCGGCGACGCCGGCCTTCACACGACCGGAGGCTGTGAAGCTGAAGCGCTTCTTGGCCGCCGACTTGGTCTTCATCTTGGGCATTTCGATCTCCGTCGTTGCAGGCACGACTCGGCATGCCAAGTGGGCCGGCCGTGCGGGGTATTCCAAGCGGTGGCGTATAGGGGGGGCAGGGCAGCGGCGCAAGGGGGTAATGCCGGGTTTTGGTCTAATGGATGTAGCGGCCCAGCACCCGAAAGAACACATCGGGAATTTCAGCGAAAGAATAGCCACGGGCGTGGTTGGTCAGCGCCACGATGATCAGAACGCCGCCTATCAGCACCAGAATGGCACCGCCGCGCGGCGGCCGGCCTTCGACGAAGGCCGAGAGCAGAGAGGGGATGGCCAGAACGCAGGCCACGATGCCTATCACAAGGTAAAGATCGGTATCCATGTCGACCCCTTCAAATCAGTTGAAGGGATTATTCAGGATCGACCTTTGAAATCAACCTTTCATCGCAGGGCGCAACACGAAGGATGTTGGTTGTGCCTTTGACGTTGAAAGGAACGCCAGCGGTCAGCACGATCATATCTTCGACATTGGCAAAATCATCGCGCCGCGCGACATGGATAGCGGCCAGAACCGCACCCTTGAATCGGTCCTGTGGTTCGCAGATCGCGTTGTGTAGGCCCCAAGTCAGCGCCATGCGGCGGGCCGAGGACATCAGCGGTGTCAACGCGATGATCGGCACGCGCGGGCGTTCGCGGGCGACCAGGCTGGCGGTGGTGCCGGTTTGGGAGAAGCAGGCGATGGCGCGGATATTGGTCGATTCTGCAATCTCGCGCGCGGCAGCCACGATGCCATCGGCAATGGTTTCGCGCTGGATGACCCGGGACGATTCGATGACCTGCCGGTAGGTCGGGTCTTTTTCGACGGCGATGGCGACGTTGTTCATCGTCGTCACCGCTTCGATCGGGTATTTGCCTGCCGCCGACTCTGCTGACAGCATGATGGCGTCGGCCCCTTCGTAGATGGCCGTCGCCACGTCGGAAACTTCGGCGCGGGTGGGCACCGGTGATTCGATCATCGATTCCAGCATCTGGGTCGCCACGATCACCGGCTTGGCGGCGGCACGCGCCCCGCGGATCAGACGCTTCTGGATCGGCGGCACGGTGTAGACCGGCAGTTCGACTCCCAGATCGCCACGGGCCACCATGATGCCATCGGACACTTGCAGGATGGCGTCATAGGCTTTGACAGCGGCGGGCTTTTCGATCTTGGACAGTATAGCGGCGCGGCCGCGGGCCAAGGCGCGGGCCTCGATCACGTCTTCGGGGCGCTGGACAAAGGACAGGGCCAGCCAGTCGACACCCATTTCGCAGGCAAATTCCAGATCGCCGCGGTCCTTTTCGGACAAGGCAGCCACGGGCAGCACGACGTCTGGCACGTTGACGCCCTTGCGGTTGGAGATCACGCCGCCGACGGTGACGGTGCAATCTGCGAAATCCTTGCCGCAGGTATCGACCTGCAGGCGGATCTTGCCATCGTTGACCAGAAGCGCGGTGCCGGGTTCCAGCGCCGCAAAAATCTCGGGGTGCGGCAGTTGTACGCGTTTGATGTCGCCGGGCGCGGCGGACAGGTCCATGCGGAACTTGGCCCCCTCGACCAGGTCCACACCTGCGGGATCGGTGAACGTGCCGACGCGCAGTTTCGGGCCCTGAAGGTCGGCCAGAATCGCAATCGGCCGGCCCGTGTCTTCTTCGACCTGGCGAATAATTTTGTGGCGCGCCCGGATTTCGTCATGGCTGCCATGACTCATGTTGAGGCGGAACACATCGGCCCCAGCGTCAAACAGGGCGCGGATGGTGGCGTAGTCGCTGGAAGCCGGGCCAAGCGTGGCCACGATCTTCACGTTCCGAAGGCGTCTCATGCCTGGATCCTTTTCGTCGCTTTCAGGTTCAGCGGTGGGCCGCTGGCCTTATGGCCCAATTGGCCCGATGGGGCAACGGCGGAATGGTGCCTCCCGCAGCAGCTTGAACATTCTGCAAAAAACGGCAGTGCTGGCGCCTGTTCTTCGGGCAAACGCGGAAAATCCGCAAGGATGCGCAGGTTGCGATTCCTTTTCGAGTGGCGGGACGCTATGGCGAAGCCTGCAAAACACGGGTGGCGAAAACATGACCGCGTTTCAAATCAATGGCGAGGATCGCCCCGGCCGTTGGCTGGTGACGTGTGATCACGCGACCAACCGGGTGCCTGCGGAGGTGGGCGACGGGTATTTGGGCATCGGGCCTGAGGATATGGCGCGGCACATTGCCTGGGATGTCGGGGCGGCGGGCGTGGCGCATGGGTTGGGGGTGTTGCTGGACAGTCCGGTGATCTGTTCGGACTTCAGCCGTCTTGTGATCGACCCGAACCGCGGCGAGGACGATCCGACGCTTGTGATGAAGTTGTATGACGGCACGATCATTCCGGGTAATCGCCTGGTGGATGCGGTGGAAGTCGAGCGTCGGCTCAAGACGCTGTATCGCCCCTATCATGCCGCTTTGGCGCGGCTGGCAGCGCGACAACCGGATACGGTGATCGTGGCGGTGCATTCGTTCACGCGCTGTCTGAAGGGGCGGGAGCCGCGGCCGTGGCAGGTCGGGGTGTTGTATGCGACGGCGGACGACCGGTTGTCGCGACCTCTGATTGCCCGGTTGCGGGCGGTGCCAGGCCTGTGCGTTGGCGACAATGAGCCCTATGCTGGTTATTTGCCGGGCGATGCGATTGATCGCCATGCCTTGCAAAGCGGGCGGCAGAACACGCTGATCGAAGTGCGCAACGACCTGATCGGTGACGCGGCGGGGCAGGCAGAATGGGCGGCTTTGCTGGCTAGTGTTTTGCGTGCGGTTTTGGAGGGGTTATGACTGAATTGGATCAGGCGACGCGGACGGAACTGGAAGCGGCGGCGTTTCGGGCGCTGATGACGCACTTGCTGGAAGTTCGGCCAGAGGTGCAGAATATCGACTTGATGAACCTGGCCGGGTTCTGTCGGAATTGCCTGAGCCGCTGGTATCAAGAGGCGGCAGAGGCGCGCGGGATTGCGATGACCAAGGATGAGGGGCGCGAAGTGGTCTACGGGATGCCCTATGCCGTTTGGGTAGCGTTGCGCCAAACCGACGCTGATACCAACAAGCAGGCAGCATTTGCCGCGGCTGTGAAAGTGCATCGGGAGTAGCAACTGCGAGAGGTTTCTGGCGGACTTTACGTCCATCAGATGCCTTGGAGGCGATTGCGCCAGACTGTACGCCCTGATTTTGCAGATGCGTCCGGGACGAGCACCGTTGGTTTCGGCTGAGGTCCAGACGCCGCGAATCCCATCTTTTCAGGCAGAAACGGCGTTGGTCGCGAGGTGAAGAAAGCCGGGTGAGGGTTGGACGAACGATGAGGTCAGATTGCGGTCTTGCGCATTTCTTCAAGGTAAATTTCGCGCAGCCGGGTGGTGACCGGGCCTGGTTTGCCGTGACCGAGCGCCGCGCCGTCAACTTCGACCACCGGCATAACGAAGGCAGAGGCGGATGTGATGAACGCCTCGTCCGCCTGTTGCGTCTCGGCGATGGTGAACGGGCGTTCTTCGATCACCATTTGCGCCTCTGCGGCGAACCGCAGGACGGCGCTGCGGGTGATTCCGTGCAGGATGTCGGACGACAGTTGGCGGGTGATGATGCGGTTGCCCTTGACGATATAGGCGTTGTTCGAGGTGCCTTCGGTCACGAACCCATCCTCGACGAACCAGCTGTCATCGACATGGGCGGCTTTAGCGGCCATTTTCGCCATCGAGGGATACAACAACTGCACAGTCTTGATGTCGCGGCGGCCCCAGCGGATGTCGGGCACCGAGATTACCTTCCAGCCGGTTCTGACGGCGGGATTGTCGGCAAGGCCCGGCTTCGCCTGGGTGAACAGTACCAGCGTCGGTTTTGTGTCGGCAGGCGGATACGCAAAGTCGCGGTCGCCGGGGTTGCCGCGGGTGACTTGCAGGTAAACCATGCCTTCAGTGATGGCGTTCACGGCGATCAATTCGCGGTGGATCGCCAGCAACTTGTCGTCAGAACACGGTGCGGCCATGTCAAGTTCGTGGAGACTGCGGGCCAGCCGGGCACGATGGCCGGGGAAGTCGATCAGTTTGCCGTCCAGCACAGAGGTGACTTCATAGACGCCATCCGCCATCAGGAAGCCACGGTCGAAGATCGAGACTTTCGCCTCGGCTTCGGGCAAGTATTCGCCATTCAGATAGACGGTGCGTGTCATGCGATTATCCTGATGGGTGGTGCGGAACAGGGTGCCGGGGTTTTGTGCGGTCTTGGGACAGAAGCGGGACGAGGTCAAGCGCAGAGGTCGCCAGCGGAAAAGCGGACAGGGCTGCGGCGGGCGGGTTTTAGCGTGGAGCGCAACAATATATCGCTGACGGGGGCGAGGGCGAAACATCCTTGCCGGGTGATTCCTGCGAGCAATCGCCGGGGTTGCGAGTATTTGGGCGGCGAAACGGGCCTGCGGGCGGTGGCTGCGCTGGTCGGCGGGATTGGTCCGATGGGCAGGACTTGCGCCGAAGGAAAAGATTGACTCCGAGGCCCAAAACCGGAATGGGATGACGCAGGGTCAAGTGGCCCACAGAATACCCTGCTGCCAAGGGAGGGGAGGCCCGACGCAGCTTTGAAGGGGAGGATGCGCGCCTCGCGGCTTTGTAGCTGCGGGGCGTCGCTGTTTGCTGCGGCCGCCCCGGTTCAGACCGGCAAATGGTAGGTGAGAGCGCGGGGGATCGGGAATCGCAGCGCGGCCTTGTCGATCTCGGCCTTGGTTCGAAACAGAACTGGGCGGTTGCCGTTGTCGCGCTGGGCAGCGCCGAGGCCGGCGGGAAAGGTTTCGATAAGGCCTGTGCGGCATTGGACGAAAACATCGAAGTCTTGCTGCGCCAAACCCAAGCCTAACGCGCATGCGGCACCGGTGTCGGGCGTCAAAAACGCCGATTGGCCCCATCGCAGTGTTTCGGTGCCAGAGCCGATTTCGGGCAGTCGGGCGGCCTGCCCCAGAATAAGGCGGCGCAGGTGTTCGAGAACTGCAGCCTGAGTTTGAGGCCAGCTGTCAAAGAGCGCGCGAACTACAGGGGGCAAGGCAGCCGTCAAGCGGGGCGCAGCGGCAGGCAGATTTCGGTGATCAGGTCTGCGGCTGCGGTGTCCATCGGAGTGTTGAGGTAAACCTCGAAAATAGGGCTGTCGGCCAGAAGCCGATCGGAGCCGGGCAACCAGTTGCGCAACAGTTGGTCATAGGCGGCCGGCAGGCCGGAATAGGGGCCGTGGTGGCGCAGGATGGCATGCGGACCACCCGGCAGGCGCACCCGTTCCAGGGGCGGGTCAATCTGCGTTGTATCCGGAAGTTGAAGCCCGGCGTGGCTCGTCAGGTCGGCAGCGGGTGTCGACGCCGGGTCATCGTAGTAGACGCCGACAATATGCCCCGCATCGACCCACAGGCCACGGGCACCGATTAAGGCCGCGAGCTTGTCGAAGGCGCGACTGATTTCGGGGTAAGGGCCCCGGTGCGCCATCGCACCAAGGGTGCGGGCAGGTTCAATGCGGATTTCAATGGGGTACATTCGGGGTCTCCGATAGATCAGGTTGGGCGCAGCACCATTGGCCCACGCATCTTACGACAAATGCCCTGCCGGGAAATCGTGAATCTGGTCCAGCCCAGCAGCAGACGTTTTTCGGTGTAGTTTGCCTCCGTGCTTTCCACTTGCCGCTTACATTGCTTCCAATGCCAGCCTATTGCAAATCTTGCCGAGTTGCACTTTTGCACGACCCCCGCCATATAGGGCGTCAGCCTAGTGGAGCGTCCCGATGAACTATCTGGAATTCGAAAAGCCTCTGGCAGAGATCGAAGGCAAAGCGGCAGAGTTGCGTGCCATGGCGCGGGGCGGCTCGGGCATGGATGTGTCCAAAGAAGCCGAGGCACTGGACCGCAAGGCGGATCAGATGCTGAAGGATTTGTACAAGGGGCTGAACCCCTGGCAGAAATGTCAGGTGGCGCGGCACGCCGACCGGCCGCATTGCAAGGAATATATCGAGACGCTGTTCACGGAATACACCGCGCTGGCGGGGGACCGGAACTTTGCCGATGATCATGCGGTGATGGGCGGGCTCGCCCGGTTCAACGATACGCCGGTTGTGGTGATCGGGCACGAGAAGGGCCATGACACCAAGACCCGGATCGAGCGAAACTTTGGCATGGCGCGACCGGAGGGCTATCGCAAGGCGATCCGGCTGATGGATATGGCGGACAAGTTCCGGCTGCCGGTGATCACTTTGGTCGATACGCCCGGAGCCTATCCGGGCAAGGGGGCGGAGGAGCGCGGGCAGTCTGAGGCGATTGCGCGGGCGACCGAACGCAGCCTGTCGCTGGGGGTGCCGGTGATTGCGGTGATCATTGGCGAGGGCGGCTCGGGTGGGGCGGTGGCCTTTGCGACGGCGAACCGGATCGCGATGCTGGAGCATTCGATTTATTCGGTGATCAGCCCGGAAGGCTGTGCGTCGATCCTGTGGAAAGACAGCGACAAGATGCGGGAGGCGGCAGAGGCCTTGCGGTTGACGGCGCAGGATTTGCAGAAGCTGGGCGTGATCGACCGGATCGTGAAGGAGCCTTTGGGCGGCGCGCAACGCGGGCGCAAAGAGGCGGTTGAAGCAGTTGGCAAGGCGATCGAGACGATGATGAAGGAACTGGGGTCGAAGAAACCCGAAGCCCTGATCCGCGACCGCCGCGAGAAGTTTCTGGAGATGGGGGCGAAGGGTCTGGCGGCCTGAGGCGTCCGGTTCTGGACGCTTTGCGAAGATAAATGAAATCAGTGGGTTGAGTTTTCGAACTTAGCCAATTGGCAAGGTTCGCCGATTGCTGGCCCGGGTGCCATCAGGTTGGTTGCAGAATGTGGCCCGGTGACACGCCCCGCCGCGTTGTCTGGTGCGGTGGGACTGATCAAGGCTTGGGCAGGTCGTCGCCATGCCAAGGCCGGATCGGCGCGAAAGCTGGACTTTTGTGAAAATTATTGGATAATTACAAGACGCAGCTGATTTTCGAGGGGCCTTGTGCCCCGGCAAGTGGCAGGCAGGATATGATGGAAACAGCCAGCTCTCGGTTCAGAAGGTTCGCCCGATCCGCATGGGCAAAGGACTGGAATTTACTGGCCACAGAAATGTCGGCCCGGATGTTCTTTCTGGATTTCGTGGTGTTCCCGCCGCTGGTTCTGATCTTCATGATGGTGTCAGTCTGGGACAGTGGCCCGGCGCAATGGCTGACCTCTGCCGTGCTTGTGGTGGTGGCGCTGGGGGTCTGGACGCTGGCGGAATATCTGATCCACCGGTTTGCCTTTCACCATTTTCCGGTGCTGAAAGCGGTGCATCTGGCGCATCACGATGACCCGCGCGGGTTGACGGGCACGCCGACGATCCTGACCGTGATGGTGTTTCTGGTGCTGGTTTATTGGCCGGCGGCGGAACTGGTCAGCCGCGAATCCGCCGCTGCCTGGACGGCGGGGATGATGCTGGGCTACCTCGCCTATGTGTCGGTCCATTATGTCGTGCATCATCTGGGCAGCGGCGGCTGGCCCCGGTTGCGCCCGCTGATCAAGGCGCATGCGGTGCATCACCACGACGACAGCTGCAACTTTGGCGTGACGACGACGCTGTGGGACCGGGTGTTCGGGACGCTGGGGCGGCGGTAGTTTCGCGCGACTTCGCTCAGTATCGCGTAACGTCCGGGTGGACGTGGTGGACATACCGCGCAAGGCTGTGGGCTTCGGACAATCCAAGGGCGTGGTTGATCGCAAGGTAGATACCGTCCCAGCCATCAGCACTGACAGGACCACCCACTTCGGTATCGTTGAGGAAACCCACCAGTAGCAGATGCGCATCCACGCCCTGTTTGCGGAGCCACCAAAGATGGGCAAGGCGGTTGGCGTATTGATAGAAACACCGGGCCCAGCCGCTGCGGTCATCTGCCTTCAACGCTGTCTTTACGCTGATGAGGGACTTGGCAATCAAAGCAACGGAATCGTCCGAGGAAGCGGCGGACGGGGTGCTGATAGCCTCTTTCAGATGCGCCTTGGCCTCGATCAGAACCACTTTTGATCCGGTGCGGGCAAGACCATCCCAACGCGGGCCACTCAAGGGCCAGAAACCAGGCAGGGCGGGGGCAAGGTGGCCAAGACCGAGCAGGCCGAGAAAGTCCGCATCCATGTATTCGGCGTATTCGTCATTTGCGCGGGGTGACAGCCATTCGAGCGTTGGCAGGCCAGTCGGCTGCAATAGGTCGGGTCGATGTTCGGCCATGAGCTGCAGCCATTTCTGGCTGCCCTTGGCGGTTTTGGTCGGATTGAATTTGATGCGTGTCATGTTCTACCGCCATCCCAAATGCGCGCGTTTGGCGCGGGTTTCGTCATATTGAGTGGCGTCACTCGTGCCGTCGGACGCCTCTTGCAGCATGGCTCTGATCGAGGGCAGACCTGCCGATTGGTCGCCCGAGGTCCACGGTTCTGACCGCTGCGGGGCGCGCGAGCATTGCGGGTAGACCTCGCCTATGGCGAACACGATCTCGGTGCGGGGATGGATGTCGCCGCGCTGAAAGCTGGCGCACAGGGCGGGATTGGCGGTCAGGCGGGCGGTGCCGTTGATGCGCAGAGCGTTGGTCGAACCGGGGGTGAGGAACATCAGCTGACGCGGCCATCACGAAGGATGTTGCGCAAGCTGTCGATGCGTTCGTTGCGTTTCCAGTCGGGCAAAGCGATGGTTTTCGGGTCCGGCACCGCGACCATTGGGCCCTGATCGCCGCGCGGGCTGCCATCGGTGCCTTCGGGACCGACACTTGTCAGGATGCAGAACCGCGAGCGATCCAGAAAGGCGCGGTAGCCGGGGGGCAGATGCGGCGTGACCTAGACCACCGCAGGGGCGGTGGGTGTGCCATGCAGCGCCTGCAGATCGTCGAGCGTCGTGATCCAGCCCATCATTTCGCCTTTGTTCTGGAGGCCTTTGGCTTTTTCGGCTTGGGTTCCGGCACATCGGCCGCCACCGCCCGCAGCACGCGGATGGCAAGGTCGGGGTCGTCCAGCGTTTCATTCATCATCATCTGCGGTTTGGCCCCGGGATAGGGCGGACCCATCGGGATGCCGGGCAGAAGGGGCAGGGCGCTGGCGGTGGGTTTGATGAACAGCTGGTCATCGCAGATCAGGCCGACGACTTTGTTTTCCAAATACAACCCATATTCGCCGAACATCTTGGCGGCGCGCAGACCAGGCAGGTCGGCGAGCGTGTCAAGGATATGGGCGATGGTGGCGGGAGAGGTCGGCATCAGCGGCTCCATCCGGCGTCGTGCATCAGTTTTGCGGAAGCCGTCTCGATGCGGGTTTCGATGTCGCGCATGAACTCTGGCACCGGCTTGCCGGGGGCTATGGGGGTCAGGAATTCAACCACGGCAAGGCCGGGGTAGCGGATCAGGCTGTGTTTGGGCCAGAACACACCGACATTGGTGGCGGCGAGCACGCAGGTCTGGCCCAGTTGGTCATACAGCAGGCCGGTGCCGACTTTGTAAGGTTTGTCCTCGCCCGGGGGCACACGGGTGCCTTGCGGGTAGATCACCAGCTGGCCGGGCTGGGCCGCGCCCTTTTGCACATCGGCTTTCATCTTGGTAACAGCCGCGCCGCGTTTGCCGCGATCGACCGGGATGCAGCCTATGCGCAGGGCGTATTGGCCCAGAAACGGTGCCCAGATCAGTTCGCGTTTCATGATGAATTTTGGACGCGGCAAGACCGAGCACAGCAGGATGATGTCGAAGAAACTTTGGTGTTTGGCGGCGATGATCACCTCGGTCTGCGGCACCTGGCCGCGGATTTCAGAGCGCAGGCCGACCAGCAGGGCTGCGGATTTGCGGACCCACCAGCAGTAGAAATGCACGCCGGTGAACGCCATGTCGCGGCTGACAATGGCGGGAATGGCAAAGACGATCGCAGCCAACGCCATCACCAGATACATCTGGACGATGAAGGCAACGGACAGCAGCCAGCGTAAGGCAGTGGGCATCAGGTCAACCTCCGAAGGGTGCGGAAGGCGGCGGTGCGGGTGGCGGCAAAGGCGACAAACGCTGCCAGCACGGGCAAGGCCAATGGCAGCAGCCATCCGAAACCGGTGAAACCGAGGCCGGTGAGGAAACCGCCCGCCACGTCTTGCGCGGGCAGCAGGGCGACGCCGATGGTGCCAAGGATGGCCCCGATAAGCGAGCCTGTCACGGCGCGCAGGGTGAAGCGGCGGACGAACGCCCGGGCGATATAGCTGTCGCGCGCCCCGACGAGGCGTAGCACCTTGATGACCTGCGCATTGGCCGACAGGGCGGCATTGGCGGCAAGCGTAATCATCGCGGCCATCGCGGCCCCGATCAGCGCGATGGACAGATAGCCCAGTAGGCGCAGGCGTTGGGCCGCTTCGGCCATCGGGCGGCGCCAGCGGGTGTGATCATCCAGCACGGCGCCGGGTGCTTCGGCGGACAGGCGTTGTTTCAGGCCTTCGGCGTCATAGCCGTCGAGGCCCTCGGTAACCTCGATCAGTTGCGGCAGCGGCAGATCATCCAGCGGCAGATCGGGACCAAACCATGGCTCCAACAGTTTGCGTTGTTCCTCTGGCGTCTCAGCCCGGGCGGCGGCTATGCCGGGGGTGGTTTTCAGAACCTCCAGCACGGCCTTGGTCTGCAAGGGCAGCTGGTCGGCGGGGGCAGAGATGCGGATGGTGGCGGTGTGGTCCAGCGCCTCGGCCCAGCGGGTGGCAAGGCGACCGGAGGCGAGCGACAGGGCCAGCGCAAAGACGGCCAGAAAGGTCATCGCCCCGGCGGTGAACGAGGTCAGCCAGGCGGAAGCGCCGGACGGCGGCACCACGCGGTCGGCTTGGCGGTCGGAGGTCATGGCCATCAGGGGCAGGCCTTGCTGGATTGCGGCCAAGCATCACTTCCTTGCAGGTGTTTTTTGTTAGTTGCGGCGAAGAACGCCCACACGGGAGTGAGAAGTGGCTGCAAAACTTCGGTCACAGGTCGGCCCCCGCCAATTGGATCCGGCGTTTGGAAATGCGCAACACCCGGGCCGCCAGTTGCGACTTGGCTTGTCGGATCAGGTTCAGATCATGGGTGGCGATCAGAATGGTCTTGCCCATGCGGTTCAACTCGACCAGCAGTGTCAAGAGGCGCAGTGACAGATCCCAGTCGAGGTTGCCGGTAGGCTCATCCGCCAGGATCACATCCGGCCCCATGATGATTGCGCGGGCGAGGGCAGCACGCTGCCGTTCGCCCCCTGACAGCGAGGGTGGCAGCGCATCCGCCAGCTGGCCCAGTCCGACCCAACCCAGCAGGTCCGACAGATCGGCAGCGGGTGCTGCGCGACCGGCCACGGTCAGAGGCAGCGCGACATTGGCGGCCAGCGGTAGGTGGTCGAGGAACTGGCAATCCTGGTGCACCACGCCGATGCGGCGGCGGGTCAAAGCGATGTCGTCGCGGCTGAGGGCGCGAACCTCGCGGTCAAACAGCGTCAGACGGCCGGCGGTCGGCATCAGTTCGCCGTAGCACAGTTTGAGGAATGTTGATTTGCCCGACCCCGAAGGTCCGGTCAGAAAGTGGAAAGACCCCGGCGCAAGGCGCAGAGAAATTTCCGATAACAATTCGCCTCCGCCATAGGAATAGGCGGCATTTTCGAAAGCAATCACCCGACCGACCCTGCCTGAATGCTGAAACCTGTGGCAGCATCGCCTATGGCGGGCGGGGATTCAATCGGCGCTGTTGGTCATTTGGACACAAACACTTGGAGCAAGCAGGTTTCGTTGCTACAACATGGGCCAAAACCGGAAATGGTTAAACGACTGGGACGGTGCGGAATGCGGTTGGTTTGTCCGAATTGCGATGCGGAATACGAAGTGGATGACAGCGCAGTTCCGCGGGCGGGACGCGATGTGCAATGTTCGAATTGTGGCCATGCGTGGTTTCAGGCCCACCCCGAGGTCGAGGCAGAGCAGGAGGCAGAAGAGGCGTTGTATGAACCGCCGGTCGCTGCCGCAGCGCCAGCCCCACCGCCGACCCAAGTGTCAGACATAGCCGTTGACCTGCCGCCCCTGACCGAACCGGCGCATGAAGTCGCTGCGTTCGACGCAGCGGAGCAGGAATTTGAAGACGAGCCAGCACCCGTTCTGAGCCCGGAGCAGGCCGTGGCGGCGACCCTGTCAGCCTCGGCCGCGGCAAGTGTACCGGTGCCGACCCTGCCGTCGCGGGCGCTGGACGAAAGTGTTCTGGCCGTTCTGCGCGAAGAGGCGGCTCGCGAAACGGCGGCCCGCAAATCGGATGCGCCGCCGCCAGGCCTTGAGACGCAGACGGAAATGGGTCTGGACGCGGAAACCGGGACCCCGCCGGCGGGCGGGCTGGCAGCGGCTGCGGTGCGGCGCATAGCCCGGCTGAAAGGCGGTACCGATCCAGAACCGCCGCCGGTGCCGAAGTCCCGGCGCGAAATGCTACCCGCGATCGAAGAGATCAACTCGACCCTGCGTGCCACCAGTGACCGGCATTCGGACGAGGATAATGCGATTTACGACACGATGCCGGACCTGAACACCAAGCGGCGTTCAGGATTTGGTCGGGGTTTTCTGACGTTGGTGGTCGTGGCGGTGCTTGTCGTGGCGCTGTATCTGGCGGCCCCGATGATCGGGCAGCGGTTCCCCGCACTGGCGGCCCCAGCGCAGGCCTATGTGACCAGCGTGGATGCGGTGCGGGTATGGGTGGATACCGAGATCAAGGCGTTGATCGCCACGCTGCGCGGCTATGACGGCGGGCAGGCGGGCTGATTTGACAACGTGCCATGCCGCGCATCTCGACCTTGCGGATGCTGACCGTCATGGAAGGATGAACAGCGGTTTAGGCCACGCCAGGCTTGTAAGCCGCGCGGCTTAGAACAGGTCTAGCAGCCGTTTAAGATAACTGCGTTCGGTTTCAGGTCGGGACTGTTCGCTGGCGCGTCTGCGAATCTCGTCCAGCAGGTTTTGCGCGCGGCGATAGACGTCATCGCCCTGCAGCATGCCCTTGTCGGTGCCGATCTGGGCGGATTGGCCGTTTTCGCGGCCCAGCGGGTCACGCTGGCCACCCGGGCCGTCTTTGGTGGCGGCCTGGCCCTGATTGGTGCCCTGATCTTGCTGATTTTGCGCTAGAGCGTCGCCAAAACTCTTGATCCCGTTGCGCAGGGCGTCCAGCGCCTCTGCCTGATTGTCCAGCGCCCCCGGCAGATCGCCCTCGCGCAGGGCTTTTTCGGCGTCGCCCATCGCGCGGCCCGCACGGTCCAGTTGCTTGCGACCCGCGTCGCCCCTGGGATCCCCGGCACCGGGCAGCTGACCGCCTTTTTTCATCTGGTCCAGCTTGTCACGCAGCGCCTTTTGCCGATCGGCAAGGCTTTTGCCGTCCGACCCCGGTTGGCTGCCATCGGGCTGGGTGCGATCGGTTTGACTGCCGTCGGGCTGGCCCTGTTGCAGGTCGTGGAAGCTGTCATCCGACAGGCCCTGCTGGTCGCGCAACGTCTGGCCCAGATCTTTCATCGCCTGCTGACCCGGACTTTGGCCCGATCCCTGACCCTCTCCCTGCGTCACCTTCATGTTGTCCATGAACTCACGCAGCTTCTGCATCAGTTCCTGCGCCTCGGCTGTTTTGCCTTCCTTCATCAACTGGTCCAGCTTGTCGAGCATCTGATTCAGCTGGTCTTGCGACATTTTCATGCCCGGTTGGTTCTGCGAGGTCTGGCCATTGGGCTGGTCCTTGTTCTGCTGGGCCTGCTGGCGCATGTAATCATCCAGCGCCGCGCGCATTTCCTTCATCAGATCGTCAATCTCGGCGGGCGAGGCACCGTTCTTGATCGCCTCATCGAGCCGGTCCTGCGCCCGTTTCAGGCGTTCCAGCGCCGAGGCGAGGTCTCCGTCTTCGACCATCAGGGAAATCTGCCACAGCTCTTCGGTCAGCTCGTCACGGGTCTTGCTGTCCAGAGTGGCGGCGTTGGCGTCCAGACTGTGGATCAAAACGCGCAGGCGCAGATAGGCTTTTTCGTTGCGGATGAAACCTTCGGGTTTGTTGGTGATGGCTTTCAGCACCTGCGTGACGCGGACGGCATTGCCGCGGTTCCACAGCAGGTCGCGGCGCATTTCGATCAGGGCGGCGGCAAGCGGGTCGAAAAACCGCCTGCCAGGAAGGATGACCCGCAGCGGTTTAGATTGACCGGACTGGCCCGCGGCGTCGGTGGCGGTGAAGGTCATCGTGACGGGTAGGTTCGACAATACGTCTTTCGACAGGTCATCCACCAGCACCTGATCGACCCTGGTGCGGTCGCGCTTCATCGGCAGTGGCAAGTCGAGCGTCACCGGCTTTTGCGGTTCGGGATCGGCGGTCAGGCCGTAGCGGCGGTCGATCTTGCTGGGGTCCAACGCGATGGTGACTTCGCCCTTGGTCACGCCATAGTCGTCGGTGGCGGTGAAGGGTTGTTTGAAGCGGCCATCCGCGTCGCGGTCCATGACACCGGTTGGCGTGATGGTCGGCGGGGCGTCGGGCAGGATTGTGACCTGCCATTCGCGGCCACCTGCGCCGTCGATGGCAAGGCGACCCGATCGGGTGACGGTGAAATCCTGATTGGGCTGCGAGGCCGGTGGCACATCAGTGCGACCTGACACGGTTTCGGCCAGGATCAACGACCCGGCCGCACCGTAGAACCGCAGCTGGATGCGGGTGCCCACCGGTAGCGACAGGTTGGCAACGTTCTGGTCGGTCAGATAGAGCGTCGGCCTGCCGGTATAAGCGGGCGGTTGTGCCCAACCCTCCCACGACGGACCGGCAGCGGCCTGACTGGCGCCGCCCGGGGCCAGATCGGTCAGCGATGCAACGCGCCACAGCGACCCGAACATCAGCGCCAATATCAGCACGGTCAGCGCCATGTAGCGCAGGGCATAGGGGTCGCGGCTGGAAAGTTTCAGATTGGGTTCAACCGGTTTGGCAGCGGCCGCGCGGCTGGCCATGCGGTCGCGGTGGGTGGCCCACACCTGTTGCGAGGCGGCATCATCGCTGCCGACGGCGAGGCTGTCGCGCAACGCGGCAATCGGGCGGCCCGGCAGGTTGGCGTCCAGCCGGGCAAGTGCGTCATCGCGGGTCGGGCGGCGAAAGCTGCGCCAGCCGTGGAGCACCGCCCACAGGATAGCCAGCAATGTGGCAACGATGGCGAACCATGCTGCCTCCAGCGGCAGGACATCTTGCAGTCCAAAGGACATCGCGCCGAGGGCCGCGATCACAAGCGTCCACAGAGGCCACAAGGCACGGGTCAGCCGTTCCGCCCAGAGGCCCAGATGGGTCAGGCGAAGCGGTAATTCGATCTGTCTGAGGGCCTGTTCGGGCGTGTTAGGGTCCATCGTCTCCGCTTGATCGCCAATTGGATCATAGCCATTCGGGTATGCTATCGCGCTTCAAGATTTCGTCAACCGAGGGTCGTGCGCGGATGACGGCGAAGTGATCCTGCGACACCAGCACCTCGGGCACCAGTGGTCTTGTGTTGTATTCCGATGCCATCACGGCACCGTAGGCCCCGGCTGAGCGGAATGCCACCAGATCACCCTCGGCCAGCGGCGGAAGATGGCGCGCCTTGGCAAAGGTATCGCCGGTTTCGCACACAGGGCCGACGACGTCGTAGGGTTGGGTTTCGACACCTGGTGCGGGTCCGATGACCGGGACGATGTCGTGCCAGGCGTCATACATCGAGGGGCGGACGAGGTCGTTCATCGCGGCGTCCAGGATCAGGAAATCGCGGCCTTCTCCGTTCTTGGTGTAGATGACGCGCGAGACGAGGATGCCGGAATTGCCGGAAATCAGGCGGCCGGGTTCGATTTCAATCTCGCAGCCTAGATGACCCAGGGTGCGTTTGATCATGGCTCCATAGTCAATCGGCAAGGGTGGCGCGTCGTTGGACCGGGTGTAGGGGATGCCCAAGCCGCCGCCGAGGTCGAGGCGGGTGATGGTATGGCCTTGCGCCCGCAGCGTCATGGTCAGTTCGGCGACTTTTTGGAACGCCTGTTCGAAGGGTTCGAGGTCGGTCAGTTGGCTGCCAATGTGGACGTCGATACCAACAACCTGAATGCCGGGCAATTTTGCGGCCTCGGCATAGACCTGCGGGGCGCGGGCGATGGGAATGCCGAACTTGTTCTCGGATTTGCCGGTAGCAATTTTGGCATGTGTTCTGGCGTCGACATCGGGATTGACGCGGATGGCAATGGGGGCGGTTTTGCCCAAAGAGGTGGCAACCTCGGACAGGGCGCGAAGTTCGGGTTCGCTTTCGACATTGAACTGGCGGATACCGCCATGCAGAGCGATGCGCATCTCGTCGCGGGTCTTGCCGACACCGGAAAATACGATGCGCTCGCCCGGAACGCCCGCAGCCTTGGCGCGCATGTATTCGCCAATGGAAACCACATCCATACCCGCACCGAGGTCACCCAGCAGTTTCAGGACGGCGATGTTGGACAGGCTTTTGATGGCAAAGCAGACAAGATGCGGCAAAGGGCTGAGCGCTTCGGAAAACAGGTTGTAATGTCGGGTCAGCGTGGCGGCGGAATAGCAATAGAACGGGGTGCCAACCGAAATCGCGATGTCGGTCAGGGCAACATCTTCGGCATGCAGGCTGCCGCCGCGGTACAGGAAATGGTCCATGCGCTATGCCCCCGGCCTTACTGGACCAAGGGTATAGCAGACCGGTGATAGGCTGCAACCGCTGGCGGCGTCAGGGGGTTGTCTGCATCACGACGCCGGCCCGCGCCTCGCCCGACAGAGTAATGCCGTTGGCCTGGGCCTGCGGGGCGCTGTCGGCTCCACAGGCGGCGAGGGCAAGGAAGGCTGCGAAGGCAAGGAAGGCTGCGAGGGCAGGGCGGGTCATAGAAACCTCAAGGGCTGATGGTGAAGTGGGCGCGGCCATAGCGGCCTGAAACCGACGGCGCGATGCTGACGCCGTCCGGGCTCAGATTGAGCGCCGCTCCGTAATGGGTGTCGGTGCAGGCGGTCAGCAGGATCAGGACAAAGACGCGGGTCATGGCCGGCACCCTAGCGGAAGTTGTGCGGCGGGTGAATCCGTATTCACCGCGGCGGAAGATTGCCGCCGACGGCGTGACGTCCGCAGTCTTTCTGCGAAGCATTGCAGCGTTTGGGGGTTGGTTTGAGTTTGTCAGGTTGCCCTGCTGCTTCGAAGCCGTGGAGTGTCCGCGCCAGCGTGGTGAATTGGGGGCAGAATGTTGGGCAAGATTTGCGTAAATTTGATCGCATTCGGGTCTGTCAAACAGCTTCCGCCTTTAGCAGTACCTGCCAGCGGGCGATCTGGGCACGAACCTGATCCGGGGCGGTCCCGCCATATGACGTGCGGGAGCGAATAGAGTTTTGCACGCCAAGGACGGAATAGACCTCTTGCGTGATGCCGGGGTGGGCGGTGGTCATATCAGTGATCGACAGGTCGGGCAGGTCGCAGCCTTTGCTCTCGGCCAGGGCGACCAGGGTGCCGGTGACGTGATGTGCCTCGCGGAACGGCAGGTTCAGGGCGCGGACCAGCCAGTCGGCCAGGTCGGTGGCAGTGGAAAAGCCAGAGGCGGCGGCAGCGGCGAGGATGTCGCGGTTGGCGCTCATGTCACCAACCATGCCGGTCATCGCGGCGAGCGACAGCATCAGCGTGTCTGCGGCGTCAAACACCTGTTCTTTGTCCTCTTGCATGTCCTTAGAATAGGTCAGCGCGAGGCCCTTCATGATGGTGAAAAGCGCGACGGTGGCCCCCAGGATGCGGCCCAGTTTGGCACGCAGAAGTTCGGCGGCGTCGGGGTTTTTCTTTTGCGGCATGATGCTGCTGCCAGTGGTCCATTTGTCCGACAGTTTAACAAAACGGAACTGGGCGGATGACCAGATCACCAATTCCTCGGCAAAGCGGGACAGGTGCATGGCACAGATGCTGGCTGCCGACAGAAACTCCAGCGCGAAGTCCCGGTCGGACACACTGTCCAGCGAATTGGCAGTGGGGCGGTCGAAACCGAGGGTTTTGGCAGTCATGTCGCGGTCGATCGGGAAAGACGTACCCGCGAGTGCGGCGGCCCCCAGCGGGCTTTCGTTCATCCGGGCGCGTGCATCGGCAAAGCGCGACTGGTCGCGGCCCAGCATTTCGACATAGGCCAGCATGTGATGGCCCCAGGTCACCGGTTGGGCGGTTTGCAGATGGGTGAAGCCGGGCATGACCCAATCGGCGCCCTGCTCCGCTTGTGACAGGAAGGCCGTCATCAAAGCAGTCAGACCCAGTTGCGCCGCGTCGCATTGGTCGCGGACCCAGAGGCGGAAGTCGGTGGCAACCTGATCATTGCGGGAGCGTGCCGTGTGCAGGCGGCCTGCCGGGGCACCAATCAGGTCTTTCAGGCGGCTTTCCACGTTCATGTGGATGTCTTCCAGATCGGTGCGGAACTGGAACTGGCCGCTCTCGATTTCTGACAAGACCGTGAGCAGGCCTTCCCCGATGGCCGCCGCATCGCTATCGGTCACGATACCCGTGGCGGCCAGCATGGCGGCATGGGCGCGGCTGCCTGCGATATCCTGCGCATAAAGCCGCTGGTCAAAACCGATGGAGGCATTGATGGCTGTCATGATCGCATCCGGACCGCTGGCAAAGCGGCCGCCCCACATGGCGTTGGCATTCGGGCTGGTCGGGGTCTTGGGCGGGGTCATGGGCGCGGCCTTTGAAGGTGCGATGCGAAAACTGGTCTGGCTGCTGTATACCGGGTTGTTGCTGGGTGCAAACCAAGCAATGGCCGGAGCGGTGGACCCCGTGCTGCTGACGGGCGACATGGAAAAGCTGGTGCTGGAAGCACCGCGGGCGCTGCCGGATGTGCCGTTGATCGACTTGGCGGACGCGCCGCATGCGTTGGCCCACTACAAGGGCAAATGGCTGGTCGTCAATTTTTGGGCGACATGGTGCATGCCCTGCCGGACCGAGATGCCGTCGCTGGACCGGTTGCAGACGGCGCTGCCGCAAATTGCGGTGGTCACATTGGCGACCGGGCCCAATCCCGTGCCCGCGATCAGGCGATTTCTGGACGAGGCGGCGGTCAAGTCGTTGGTGGTGCTGCGCGACCCGCAGGCGGACCTGGCTCATCAGATGGGCGTGATGGGGCTGCCGGTGACAGTGATCGTCTCGCCCGACGGGATGGAAGTGGCGCGGCTGATCGGCGGCGCGGAGTGGGATTCGGACAAGGCGAAGGCAGTGCTGGAGGCGTTGATGACACCCTGAACCCCGAGGTTTCACACCCTCAATCGCGATAGGTTACCCGGACGAACGGAGCAATCTTGGCCCACCGTGGCGGATTTGCGCCAATGTGAAACCGTCAGGCGTCTTTTGGTTCCGGTCCGCGGTTGAGTTGGTGGATCAGGGCTTTGGCCTCGAGCGTTGGCGGGCGTTCCTGGCGCAGGTAGCTTGTGCAATCAGGGGTGCGGCTGACCAGTTTGAGTTCGACGAGAGTGCGGCGCAGGATGGCGGGGTCCCCGAAACAGTGCCATTGGGTCAGGTGCGTGCTGATCTGGCGTTCAGTCATGGATTGGCCTTTGGGCAGGCGCGACCACAAAGGCCAGAGGCAAAGGTGCTGAATATTGGTGCGAGACGGCCAGCTGGCGAGGCGGCTTTGCGCGTCGAAGAACCGCAACGCGGCTTGCACGCGGGTCAGGTCGGCTTGTGGGGTTGGGGCGGCGAAGGATTGCGCAGCTTTGGCCGAGGCCCGCAGGTGTTGCAGATTGCGGAAACCCGCCGCGCGGGCCAGCATGTTCATCAGGCTGAGGTGGCCAGGCGGCGCGGCCAGTTCGCGATGCAGATTGCGGGCGAATGTGGACAGGTCGGCAGTTTGCAGCGTCAGGGGAATTCGGGTCATCTTGTCCTTATGCGGCCCGCAGATCGCTAGTCACCGTCTTGGCGGAGGGGCCGGGGAAAGATGGGCTCGGCCGTAAGTTGCAGGTTTAGCTGGCGGGTGCCCGGTGACGTCTGGGTGAACTGCTGACCCAAAACCAGTCTAACGTCTTATGGGCGCTGTGCAAGGGCGGCCACATGGTCGTGACGCGGGCAGGTCACAAGGTGGTCATTGACCATGCCAGTCGCCTCCATGAAGGCGTAGGTGATGGTCGGGCCGACAAAGGTGAAGCCGGATTGTTTCAGCGCCTTGGACATAGCATGCGACGTGGGCGTTTCTGTCGGGATCTGCCCCGACATAAAGCGGTTCTGTCGGGCCGCGCCGCCCACATGGGTCCACAGAAAGTCGGAAAAGTTTTGGCGTTCCTGAATGGCGAGATAGGCACGGGCGTTCTGGATCGTGCCTTCGATCTTGCCGCGGTGGCGGATGATGCCGGCGTCGCCCAGAAGGCGCGTCACATCTGCATCACCCCATGTGGCGATGACTTCGGGATCGAAACCTGCAAAGGCCGTGCGGAAATTATCGCGTTTTCTCAAGATGGTAATCCAGGACAGACCTGCCTGAAACCCGTCGAGAATCAGCTTTTCCCATAAGGTGCGGCTGTCCCATTCCGGCACGCCCCATTCGTCATCGTGATAACTGACGTACAGCGGATCAGTGCCGCACCATGGGCAAAGTGCTTGGTCCATCGGGCACCTTTCAGGCTGGAGAGAATTGGGAAAAATCCGAACATTCACACCTCTTTTACCGTTGTGCCATCACCTTGTCGACCAGAACGGGGAAAGGATCGGCCATGACGCCACCACCATCACCGCCGACCGAGGCCCGGCCCGGCCCAATCAGACCCGCGCTGTCCAACCCGCTGGGCGTGGCGGTTTCGGAACATGACCGGCTGACCATGACGATGGTGGCAGAGGCGGTGCGCACCAGACGTTTGCGGCTGGCCTATCAGCCGGTGGTACTGTCGCGCGATCCGTGTCGGATTGCGTTCCACGAAGGGCTGATGCGGGTGATGGAACCCAATGGCCGCGTTATTCCCGCCAAGGATTTCATGGGGGCTGTTGAGGCGCATGAACTGGGCCGCGAGATTGACTGTGCCGCGCTGGAAATGGGGCTGATGACGCTGGCGAAACATCCGGAATTGCGAATTGCCATTAATATGTCGGCACGCTCCATCGGCTATACGCGCTGGACACGGACCCTGAAGAAGGGGCTGGACCTTGGGGTGACGGTGGGCGAACGGCTGATTCTGGAGATTACCGAAAGCTCGGCGATGATGGTGCCGGAACTGGTGATCAATCTGATGGATGACCTGCAACGCAAGGGCGTGGCCTTTGCGATGGATGATTTCGGCGCGGGTTATACCGCGATCCGCTATTTCAAGGACTTCCTGTTTGATATCGTCAAGATTGACGGGCAATTCATCCGAAACATTCACCGCGACCCGGACAATCAGGCGCTGACCCGGGCGCTGTTGGCGATTGGCAAGCATTTCGACATGTTCACCGTCGCCGAAGCGGTGGAGACGGCGGAAGAGGCGGACTGTCTGCGCAAATTGGGGGTTGATTGCCAGCAGGGTTTTCTTTTCGGGGCACCCACGATCAAACCGGCGTGGGTTACGACAGAGGTGCGCAAGCAGGCCTGACTTACGCCACGGCAACATAGCTGCCATGCAGGGCGAACCAAATCTTGCTTTTGCAACCCATCCCGCCTAGGGCATGCTTTTAAGGGGCGGGCTTTGGCCCGCGTCAAAACGCTATGAAAAGGGCGAGAAACCATGACCAATGTTGTGATCGTATCGGCGGCACGCACCGCTGTCGGCAGTTTCAACGGTGCTTTTGCCGCGACCCCGGCGCATGACCTGGGCGCTGCGGTGATCGAGGCGGTTGTCGCGCGTGCCGGTGTGGACAAGGCGGAAGTGTCGGAAACCATTCTGGGTCAGGTCCTGACCGCCGGTCAGGGTCAGAACCCGGCGCGGCAGGCCCATATCAAGGCGGGACTGCCGAAAGAAGCCAGCGCCTGGTCGATCAATCAGGTCTGCGGCTCGGGCCTGCGGGCGGTGGCGCTGGCGGCACAGCATATCCAGCTGGGCGACGCCGGAATCGTCGTGGCCGGTGGTCAGGAAAGCATGAGCCTGTCGCCGCATGTAGCGCATCTGCGCGCCGGGCAGAAGATGGGCGACATGAGCTTCATCGATTCGATGATCCGCGACGGCTTGTGGGATGCGTTCAACAACTATCACATGGGTCAGACGGCGGAAAACGTTGCCAGCCAGTGGCAAATCAGCCGGGAGGCGCAGGACGCTTTCGCACTGGCCAGCCAGAACAAGGCCGAAGCGGCGCAGAAAGCCGGGCGCTTTGTGGATGAGATCGTGCCATTCGTGATCAAGGGCCGCAAAGGCGATGTGACCGTGGATACCGATGAATACGTCCGGCATGGCGCAACTTTGGAATCGATGGCCAAGTTGCGGCCGGCCTTTGCTAAAGATGGTTCAGTAACGGCGGCCAATGCTTCGGGTCTGAACGACGGCGCGGCGGCGGTGTTGCTGATGTCGGCGGCAGAGGCGGAAAAGCGTGGACTGACGCCGCTGGCGCGGATTGCGTCTTATGCGACGGCAGGGCTGGACCCTTCGATCATGGGCGTCGGGCCGATCGTCGCCTCGCGCAAGGCTTTGGATAAGGCGGGCTGGAAAGTGTCTGACCTTGATCTGGTCGAGGCGAACGAAGCGTTTGCGGCCCAGGCCTGCGCGGTCAATATTGACATGGGCTGGGATCCCTCGATCGTGAACGTCAACGGCGGCGCGATTGCGATTGGCCACCCGATTGGTGCCTCGGGGGCGCGCGTGCTGAATACGCTCTTGTTCCAGATGCGGCGGCAGGGGGCGAAAAAGGGACTGGCGACCCTTTGCATCGGCGGCGGCATGGGTGTCGCAATGTGCATCGAGCAGGCCTGAACCGAAGCGATTTGAACAAGCGGTGCGCAGAGGGTATGCGTGCCGCTTGTTATTGTTTACGACTTTGAAAACGGCTCTGGGGAGGAGAGGATCATGGCAAAAGTTGCTCTGGTAACTGGCGGCTCGCGCGGGATTGGTGCGGCGATTTCGGTGGCGTTGAAGGCGGCGGGTTACACGGTGGCGGCGAATTATGCTGGCAATGATGATGCCGCCCGCGCGTTCACTGCTGAGACCGGCATTCCGGCCTATAAATGGTCAGTGGCGGATTACGACGCCTGTGTCGCGGGGATCGCCCAGGTCGAGGCGGATCTGGGTCCGGTGGCCGTGCTGGTCAACAATGCCGGCATTACGCGGGATGCCATGTTCCACAAAATGACACCGATGGCCTGGAAAGAGGTGATCGACACCAACCTTAGCGGTCTGTTCAACATGACTCACCCTCTGTGGGGCGGCATGCGCGACCGCAAGTTTGGCCGGGTGATCAACATATCCTCGATCAATGGCCAGAAAGGTCAAGCCGGGCAGGTCAATTATTCGGCGGCCAAATCGGGCGATCTGGGATTCACCAAGGCCCTGGCCCAGGAAGGTGCGCGGGCCGGGATTACGGTGAACGCGATTTGCCCGGGTTACATCGGCACCGAAATGGTGCGGGCGATTGACCCGAAGGTTCTAGCAGAGCGGATCATACCGCAAATTCCGGTCGGACGGCTGGGCGAGCCCGCCGAAGTGGCACGGATCGCGGTGTTTTTGGCCAGTGACGATGCCGGGTTCATCACGGGATCAACGATTTCGGCGAACGGCGGACAGTTCGTGGCGTGACCAAAAATCTTCTAAGATTTTTGCAAATTTCTTCGAAGAAGTTTGGGGAGCACCGGTGACGCGGTCCGCGGCCACCTTGATCGGGTTTTCGGCCGTGCTGATGTGGGCGCTGCTGGCGGTTCTGACCATTGGTACAACACCCGTCCCGCCGTTGCAGCTGAACGCGATGTGCTTTGCGATTGGTGGGACGATCGGGCTGATCTGGATACTGCGCGGAGCCAGGTTTGATGTGCTGCGCGAGGTGTCTTGGCGGGTCTATGCGTTTGGCACGTTTGGGCTGTTCGGCTATCATTTCCTATATTTCACAGCGTTCCGGCTGGCGCCTAATGCTGAAACCGGGCTGATCGCCTATCTGTGGCCGTTGTTCATCGTGTTGTTGTCGGGCCTGCTGCCGGGCGAACGCTTGCGTCGCTGGCATATCATCGGAGCGCTGGTCGCGTTTGCCGGCGCAGCTTTGGTCGCGTTGCGTGGCGGCCTTGCGCTGCAGGCCGGGGCCGTGCCGGGGATGGCGCTGGCGTTTTTATGCGCGCTGACTTGGGCCGGTTATTCGGTGCTGTCGCGCCGTATGGGGGCGGTGCCAAGCGCGGCGGTCGCCGTTTTCTGTCTGGCCGCCGCAGTGCTGTCGGCCTTGGCGCACCTGGCGTTCGAGCCGACCGTCTGGCCCGTGGGTCTGTCGGGCTGGATGTGCGTGGGTTTGCTGGGGCTCGGGCCGGTCGGCCTCGCGTTTTTCACCTGGGACATCGGCATGAAACGCGGCGACATCCAACTGTTGGGCGTCGCGTCCTATGCAGCCCCGTTGCTGTCGACGTTGGCCTTGATTGTCACGGATAAAACGGCAGCGACACCCGCCCTGTTGGTGGCGACGTTGCTGATCGGTGGCGGGGCAGCATTGGCCGCCCGCGCCAGCCTTGGCTAGGATCCGAAGGTCGGTTCAGGCGCTTTGCAGGCGCGAAATCTCTTCCTTAAGTTTGAGCTTTTGTTTCTTGAGGTCCGCGACGTGAAGATCGTCGACGCCGGGCGCCCGTTGCGCCTGTTCGACTGCATCCGAGAGGTGTTCGTGTTTCCGCTTCAGTTCCGCGATATGCGAAGCGACGGTCATGTGGTGCCTCCTTCTCCGTTTCGAATAACACCAGTGCACCACGTTTCGCGGGCTCTGTCACCAAATCTTCACAAGCGGGCCCGGCGGAATGGGTCAAATTCTGCCGAAGGTGGCGGAAAGATCGGCACCATCCCGCAAGATTGCACTCGCCTTGGGCGTGTGGCTGTCGCGGTCGCCGTCATGGGTGGTGCCGTCGTGCAGGATCAAGGGCGCAAGCAGGCGAAACGCGGCGCGGCCCCCCTTGCGGGCGCGCAAGATGATGCGCGGGGCTGAGCGGGATTCACGGGGGGTCAGGGGCAGAACCGTGGCGGAACCCAGTTTCGGTGCCAGGGCGGCAAGTGCTGCGGGTAGGCTGTCGGTGCCAAGGATCAGGGTTAGCCAGCCGCCGGGTGCCAGGCGGCGGGCGGCAAAGGCGATCCATTCGGCGATCGGCGTTTCGGCACGATTGGCGGTGTCCCGGCCTGCGACGGGAGACGGGGAACCGCTGCGCGGGTAGTAGGGCGGATTGGCGACGACGTGGTCGAAGGCGCGGGTCAGCGCCGCGGTGGTCAAGTCGGCGGCGATGACCTGCATCGGAATGGCATTTTCGGCGGCGTTGCGCCGGGCGAGGGCGGCGTAGGCGGGTTGCAGTTCGAGGCCGGTCAGCACGACACCGGGCACGCGGGCGCCGAGGCAAAGCGCGGCGGTGCCCGCGCCACAGCCAAGGTCGAGAACGCTTTCTCCGGCTTTGGCGGGGCAGGCGGCCGCCAGCAAGACCGGGTCGGTGGCAGCCCGATAGCCGGTCAGCGGCTGCCACAGGCGGATGCGGCCACCAAGGAAGGCATCGTGCGACAGTTCGGCGTCGGTGAACATCTAAGGGACGATCGGGCAGGCATCGGCGGGAAAGTCATTGTCGATCAGCGCGGCCCGGGCCAGAAAATGGTCACGGTCGGCAACCATCAGACGGCGCGGCAAAAAGTACGACGAGCCTTCGAGGATGCTGGTGTGGACGTCCATCTCAAACGCCGTTATACCCTCGCCCGCAAGGAGAGCCTGGGCAAAGGCGATCAGGGTCGGGTCGGTGGTGCGCAAAAGCAGCCTCATGTGAACCAGCCTACGGGGGCTTGCAGGTGTAGAGCAAGGGGTGGCCGTGAACGTGATCAATGCAAGTATGTCGCCGCAGGATGTTCTGGCCGAGGCTTTGGCGGATGACATGGCGGCGGTTAACCTGTTGATCCGCGACCGGATGGCGAGTGAACATGCACCCCGGATTCCGCAGGTGACGGCACATCTGGTCGAGGCGGGTGGCAAGCGGCTGCGCCCGATGCTGACGCTGGCTGCGGCGCGGATTTGCGGCTATCGCGGGCCGTATCACGTGCATCTGGCGGCCACGGTGGAGTTTATCCACACCGCGACGCTGCTTCATGATGATGTAGTCGATGAAAGCACGCGACGGCGGGGGCGGCCAACGGCGAACCTGCTGTGGGACAACAAGTCGAGCGTACTGGTCGGGGATTATCTGTTTTCGCGCAGCTTCCAGTTGATGGTAGAGACCGGGTCGCTGCGGGTGCTGGACATTCTGGCCAATGCAAGTGCCACGATTGCCGAGGGCGAGGTACTGCAGCTGACGGCTGCGCAGGATCTGACGACGACGGAAGCGGTGTATCTGCAGGTGGTGCGTGGCAAGACGGCGGCACTGTTCTCTGCGGCCTGCGAAGTCGGCGGGGTGATTGCGGGGGCGACAGATCCGGTAACGCGGGCGCTGTTTGCCTATGGCGATGCGTTGGGAATCGCATTTCAGATTGCCGATGATCTCCTGGACTATGGCGGATCGGCGGCCGCGATTGGCAAGAACACCGGCGATGATTTCCGCGAACGCAAGGTGACGCTGCCGGTGATCATGGCGGTGGCTGCGGCAACGCCCGAGGAACACGCGTTCTGGGTGCGGGTGATCGAGAAGGGCCAGCAGGCGGATGGCGATCTGGAGCAGGCGCTTGCGCTGATGGAGCGTCATGGCGCGATGCGCGCGGCGCGCGGCGAGGCGCTGGCCTGGGCCGGGCGGGCACGCGTTGCTTTGGCGGCAGTGCCGGATCATGCGCTGAAGGAGGCACTTGGTGACCTTGCGGATTATGTGGTGGCGCGAATCCATTGAAGCAGAGGCGGCTGCGCCGCGCAGTTTTCAGTCGATTGCGCGGCTGAAGCAGCCGCTTGACTACAAGATGCTCGCCGCGCGCGGATATTTTTGAGAAGGTGAAATTGCAACTTACCGGGTGAGGCGGGCGGCTTTGATCCACCAGCCGGTCTGGGCGATTTGCAGCGATCGGGCGGCGTTTTCGGCGGCGGTTTGGCTGGCGAACAGGCCAAAGCAGGTGGCACCAGAGCCGGACATGCGGGCGACAAGGCAGCCTGGCCGGGTATTCAGGCTGGTAATGACGTCAGCGATGATCGGGGCGAGGTGGCGGGCCGGCATTTCCAGATCGTTGCGCTGCGCGTGCAGCCAGGCGGCGAGGGTCGCGGCGTCGGGGAAATGTGGCAGGGCTTGCAGGGTTGGGTTTTCGCGCTGTTGCAGGGTTCGGAACACGTCAGCGGTTGCGAGGGCGATGCCGGGGTTGGCGAGGACGACCCAGGCGTCGGGCAGGGCGGTGGACGTTATCTGGTCGCCGATGCCTCGTATCCGGCCAGCGCTACCCTTCAGGCAGACCGGGACATCGGCACCGAGGGCAAGGATGGCTGAAGCGGGCGGCAAGGGGGTATTCCACAGCCGCGCCAGTGCTTTGAGAGTTGCCGCCGCATCGGCCGAGCCGCCGCCGATGCCTGAAGCGACGGGCAGGAGTTTGTCCAGAAAGATGTGGGCACCCCGCGTCGGGTGCAAGACGCGGGCAGCGCTGAGGCACATGTTGTCGGTGGCCGACAGGCCATGGGCACAAGGTCCGGTGATGGTCAGGGTCAGGGTTTTGGCAGGTGCCACCGTGATCCGGTCGCCCAGATCGGCAAAAGCCACCAGACTGTCGATGAGATGATAGCCGTCGCTGCGCCGCCCGGTCACATGCAGGGCAAGGTTGATCTTGGCGCGGGCGAAAGCCTCAACCGCCATTGGTGCCTGATGTGCTTGGCGGGGCAGCCTTTTCCTCTTGCAGTACCTGATCCAGACCGACATCCAGCTTGTGGCGGATGCGGATCGCGTCTTTATCCTCTGGCTTGTAGGACAAGGCGCGGTGCCACTGATATTGCGCCTCGCGTTTGCGACCGACCGACCAGTAGACATCGCCCAGATGGTCGGTGACGATCGGATCAACCGGCATGAGGAGCGAGGCTTTTTCCATCGGCACCACGGCATCTGGATAGCGGCCCAGCCGGAAATAGGCCCAGGCCAGGCTGTCGACGATATAACCGGCGTCCGGGCTGATCGCCACGGCCTGCTGGATCATCTTGAGCGCTTCGTCCAGATTTTCACCCCGGTCGACATAGCTGTAGCCGAGTTCGTTCAACAGGCGTGGCTCGGCTGGGTCGAGTTTCAGCGCCAGTTTGTAATCGGCTTCGGCGGCGGGCCAGTTGCCTGTCGTGTTCTGACAATTGGCACGCTTGTAATACAGCGGCCAGTTGTTGGGGGCGGGCGGCCCGAGGATAACAATCGCGGCGTCATAGGCCTTGATCGCCAGATCGCAGCGATCCTGCCGGTGCAGGGCATCGCCAAGGGCAACCTGCACATCCAGATCCGCGGGCCGCGCGGTCGCGAGCGTTTGCAGCAGCGTTACGGCGTCGCCCGGCCGGTCACTTGAAATCGCGGATTCGGCCTGACCGATCATGGCGGCGACATAGGCACCATCGGTCGGCGGGATCATGGCAAAAGCGGCGGTGGCCAGATCGAACTGGCCCAGCTTTTGCAGGATGCGGGCGGTCATCAGCTGGGCTTCGACATGGTCGGGCCGCAGGGCGGCGGCGACCCGGGTATACAGCAGTGTAAATGTGTCATCGGCCTGATCGCCGATGGCGGTGGCGATGGTGAAGAACACCTCCGCCAGACCGTCGGTCGCCGTGCGGGCGGCGTCAAAAGCGATGGGTTCGCCCGCGGCCAGCCGCTTGCGCAAGTCGGCCATGCCCTGGTCCAACTGGGTGCCGTAGGTCTTGTCGATCAGCGCCACCGCATCGGGATTGCGTTCCAGCTGGCTCAGAACCTCGATCCGGGCAATCATGCCGCGGCGCAGTTGCGTGATTGCATCGCCGCCGGGACCGGACAGCAACCTGTCCGCGCCTTCGAAATCGCCGGTCGACGCAAGGGCAAGCGCCTTGTGATAGGTGCCAAACGCCTCCATCCCTGGCGTTTTGATGATCTTGTCAAAGTCATTCAGCGCCTCGGACACTTTGCCGGTGCCAACCTCGGCCCAGGCGATGACCAGCCCATCGACCAGCACACCAATCGAATCGCCGGCCTTTTCAGTCTTGAGGATCGCGGCGAAATCACCGGCGCGGGCATCCGCTGCGACGATGGCAAGAAAACCGATCTGGCTTTTGGAACCGGTTTCGGCCAGCAGACGGGCCTTTTCAGCGGCCAGCGTCACATTCCCAATGGCAAGATAGGCGGTGACGGCGCCTTCCAGCAGGGCCGGGTTGCCCGGGTCGGCGGGCAAGGCGCGGTCGTACCATTTGGCGGCTTCGGTAAAGTCTTTGGCGCTGGCCGCTTGCCGCGCGGCCAGATAGGCCCCGGCGGTATCGGCAATTTCGGTGACGACGGGTTTCGTCGTCTCCGCCAGCGCAGGGCCGATGCTTGCAAGTGCAGCCCCAAGGGCCAAAGCGCAGACAAGGGGCAGGGCAGGGCGGCTGGTCATGTGCAACGGTTCCTTTTGGGCGTGATCGCAAAGCTAAGGCGAAGGGGCCTCAAGGGCAATGCGGGGCGGCGGGGTTTGCCGCCCGGCTTGCGGATACTGGCGCAACTCTTGGTGATCAGGCACCGTCCGGCTGTCACATATTGGGATAATTCGGGCCGCCCCCGCCCATTGGCGTTGTCCAGGTGATGTTCTGCGACGGGTCTTTGATGTCGCAGGTTTTGCAATGGACGCAGTTCTGAAAGTTGATCTGAAAGCGCGGCTCTTTCCCGGGTTCCGCGATGACCTCGTAGACCCCTGCCGGGCAATAGCGCTGCGCGGGTTCGTTGTATTGCGGCAGGTTGACGCTGATCGGAATCGTCGGATCGGTCAGACGCAGATGCGCAGGTTGATCAGCGTCGTGGTTGGTCGCGGAATAGGCAAGGTTGGTCAGCCGGTCGAACGACAGCACGCCATCCGGTTTGGGATAGTCGATCGGTTTGAACTTGGCGGCAAGGCCGGTGGCATCGGCGTCGTTCTTGCGGTGACGCAGGGTGCCGAAGATCGACAGGCCGAACAGCGAATTGGTCCACATGTCCAGCCCGCCGCCCAGCAGGGATGCGATCAGGCCGTAACTCGACCACAGCGGTTTGACGTTGCGGACCTTCTTCAGATCCTGACCAATCGCGCCATTGCGAACAGTCGTTTCGTAATCAGTAAGCGCGTCACCCTGGCGACCGGATTTGATCGCGGCACAGGCGGCTTCGGCAGCGGCAATGCCCGACAGCATGGCGTTGTGGTTTCCCTTGATACGGGGGACGTTGACCAGACCAGCCGTGCAACCCAAAAGGGCGACGCCGGGGGCCACCATCGTGGGGATCGACTGCCAGCCACCCTCACTGATAGCGCGGGCCCCATAGGCGACGCGTTTGCCGCCTTTCAGTAGCTCTGCAACCATCGGGTGATGCTTGAAGCGCTGGAATTCCATGTAAGGGTAGAGATGCGGGTTTTCGTAATTCAGATGGACCACGAAACCAACATAGACCTGATTGCCTTCAAGGTGATAGATAAAGCTGCCGCCGCCCGCGTTCGACCCCAAAGGCCAGCCCATAGTATGGGTAACACGACCGGCGTGATGTTTGGCCGGGTCAATCTCCCAGATTTCCTTCATGCCCAGCCCGAATTTCTGCGGGCTTTTGCCACGGGTCAGGTCGTATTTCGCCATGACTTGTTTGGCCAGTGACCCACGAACGCCTTCGGACAGAAAGACGTATTTGCCTATTAGTGCAAGGCCGGGTTCATAATTGGGGCCGGGCGTGCCGTCGGCCAACAGGCCCATCTCGCCCGCGACCACCCCGCGCACCTCGCCAGCCGCGCCGTAAACCAGTTCGGAACAGGCCATACCGCTGAAAATCTCGACGCCCAAAGCCTCGGCCTGCTGGGCCAGCCAGCGGCAGACATTCGCCATCGACACGATGTAATTGCCATGGTTGCTCATCAGGCGGGGCATCGGCCAGTTTGGAATGCGCATCTGACCCGCAGGGCCAAGGATGAAGAAATTATCCTCGACCACCGGCACGGTGATCGGCGCACCCCGCGCCTTCCAGTCCGGGATCAGCGCATCAAGGCCCACAGGGTCCAGCACCGCGCCGGACAGGATATGCGCCCCAACCTCTGAACCTTTCTCCAGCACCACGACCGACAGGTTGGCGTCCAACTGCTTGAGCCGGATGGCGGCGGACAGGCCCGAGGGGCCAGCCCCGACGATCACCACATCATAGTCCATCTCTTCGCGGGTCACGGGGTCCGGCATGATCTGTCCTTTCGAAATCTGCCCATTGTCATTGCCCCAAGGCGCAGCCGGGGTCAATCTTGGCGCGCTCTCCCCAGGCTGCATTGCGATTTGGACGCATTAATCTACCACTTGGGCGACAGTCCGGAGTTAATTCGCGTCCTGCCCCTTGCAATCGGGGACGCCTTGGGTCTTTTGTCATCCGGTTGGCAAAAGGTCATGGTCCTGCCCGGACTGTGACCTTGTTGTTTGCAGACTTGAATTTACGCGAGTGGATGATGGACAAAATTCCGATGACCCGCCGCGGCTTTGTCGCGCTGGACGACGAGTTGAAGCTGCTGAAGTCGGTGGAACGCCCCGCCGTGATCCGTGCCATTGCGGAAGCCCGCGAGCATGGCGATCTGTCGGAAAACGCCGAATACCATGCCGCGCGTGAGAAACAGAGCTTTATCGAGGGCCGGATCAAGGAACTCGAGGCGCTGGTGTCCTTGGCCGAGGTGATTGATCCGACCAAGTTTTCGGGGTCGATCAAGTTTGGTGCCACGGTCAAACTGGTTGACGAGGATTCAAGCGAGGAAAAGACCTATCAGATCGTTGGTGAACCCGAGGCGGATATCGAGAACGGGTTGTTGAACATCCGCTCGCCGCTGGCCCGGGCGCTGATTGGCAAGGACGAGGGCGATTCGGTCGAAGTCAAATCGCCGGGTGGTCAGCGCAATTATGAAATCCTGAGCATTCGCTTCATTTAAAAGCCGGGTGACAGTGTGACCAAGCCGGAAGACCCATCGCTCGATTTCGGGCGCGTTGCAGCCACCGGCCCCGCCGGGTTCAGCGCGTTGGACTGGATGGCCGCGGCGATGTCGGTGGTGTGGGTGGTCGCAGTAGCCGCCTATGTCTGGACCGGACCAAAGGATACCGGGTCGCTGGGGATGGTTCTGACCCTGCTGATCGTGTTCTTGCCGCTGGCGCTGATTTGGGCAGCGGCGACAACGCTGCGCTCGGTGCGGGCGCTGCGGGTAGAGGCCGCGCGGTTGCAGGCCACGGTTGATGCGATGCGCATGGCCTATGTGCAAAGCCAGCAGGCGGCGATGGCAGCGGCGCTGAAACCGTCCGTCGAACGCAAGCTGGACGAGCTAGCGGCGTCAGCCCGGCACACCGAAACGACTCTCGCCACATTCAGTTCTCGCCGCGATACCGCGCTGAGCGTGCCCTCCGCAGATCGCAAGGCCGCGCTAGCGGTGCCCCGTCCTTTGGCAAGTGAGGAACAGCCGGGCCTGGCGCTTGGAACCCCGGCAGAAGATTTGCGGGCACCTTTGTCGGTGGCGGATTTCATCACCGCTCTGCAGTTTCCGGAAAACCCCGATGACAAGCCTGGCTTTCGCGCCCTGCGCCTGGCACTGGAGGATCGCACCACCGCCAAGCTGATCCGGGCGGCGCAAGACGTGCTGACCCTGTTGTCGCAAGAGGGCATCTATATGGATGACCTGAAACCTGATCGGGCGCGGCCAGAGCTGTGGCGCAAGTTTGCCGGCGGCGAACGCGGCCGGACGATTGCGGCGCTCGGCGGTATCAGGGATCGCTCGTCGCTGGCCCTGACTGCAGGACGAATGCGTGAGGACGCGGTGTTCCGCGATGCAGCGCACCATTTTCTGCGATCGTTCGACAAGACCTTTGCCGCCTTCGAACCTAATGCAAGCGACGAGGAATTGTCCGACCTTTCCGAAACCCGGACGGCGCGGGCTTTCATGCTGTTCGGGCGGGTTACGGGGACGTTCGACTAGGGCTTTGGTTTGTGCTGTCTTCACGGTTGCGCCGTCGAATCTGACTGTGGTTGACTTTTGCCCCATTCCAGCGGCCTTTCTTGGAAAGTCGTCACTCGGTCCGGAGCGGAACATGCTCCTGTTTAGGGTCTTTGGGATTTGGCTCATCTTGTGGCTGACGGCCCTCGTCACGTCCGTGAATTCAAGTGATTTCAGCAAGTCCGGCCCGTTTGCGGTAGCCTGGCAGGCATTCACGGTCGATGACGTGACCGGCTTGTACCCATTGAAAAGCCGGGTCTGGTATGCGGCTGTTAGCCCCGCCCCCAATACCGCCAAACCACACGCACGTTCCATCGAAGACGCCGCACCTGCGACCGGTGGCCCCATTCCCTTAGTCGTGGTGATCCATGGGCTGTCGGGCGTGGGCATTTCCTATCAACCACTAGGGGAACTTCTGGCGTCCTATGGCTTCGTTGTCATGGCATCAGACTAAGACTACGCGCGGATGTCTCAAAAGCCGGATCCGGGTGTCAGCAAGGCGGACATTGTTCCGGTCAGGCGGATTTTCCGGCGCCCCGCCAATGTCATGCGCACGATCGCCGAGGCCGATGCCATGACCGCGCCCCGGGCACCTTGGCGGGGCTGATTGATACCTCGCGCATTGGTGTCTTCGACCTTCAGGCCGGGGGTGCGCGGATCGACCTTGCGGAGCTTACGGACTGGTGCCCCGCGAACAAAACCGAAAGATTTGGCGAATCGTGCCAATTCCGTGTTCAACGAGCCCGCAATTGCCGCAGCATATGGAGCGAAACACGCGTTGGCCGATGCCTTGCCGCCGCTGTGGGACAGCCGAGTCGCAGCGCTTGTTCTCACGGCCCCCGGGGGTGAGTTGCAGGTCTTTGGCCCGACAGGTGCCGGCGCCAATCGTGTTCAGCAGGACCGATGATATCGTCAGGACTAACGTCAACGCCATGTGGGCCTGTGACTTCATTGGCAGTAAGGACAAGGCGCTGGCAGTGTTCGAAGCGGGCGGCTACAAATTTTTCGTGAATGCGGTGCCGCAGTTCGATGAGGCGGCGGCACTAGAGCCGGATGGGTTTAGGTAGAACCATATCCTGAGTTTCGGAGGTAGTTTTCGCATTCTTGTGGTGAGAACTGGTCGAGGAGGGAGCCGATCCTGCGCCAGACGGTTTCCTTACTACGCTCGGCGGCTTTGCGCAGGA
>JANYFE010000078.1 GCA_025362795.1 Rhodobacterales bacterium
CTCGCGCACCGGGTAGCCCCGATCCTCGACTTGGGCCACGGCATCGCGCTTGAACTCGTCTGTGAATTTGCTTGCGGACATATCGTCCTCCTTGCTTCCAAAATTACCAAGCAAGGCGTCTACAAATCTAGGGGCTATTCACAGCGACCCGCGCTTGCGCAGAGAATCCGGGTAGCTGGACCAGTGCGTCATGCGGTAGCGGGCGGGTATCGGTTTGCGGTAGCGGGCGGGTATCGGTTTGCGCACAGGCCCCATCTAAACGAATGGATTCACGGTGTGAATCCTCGGAAAACAGAGCTGTGCAACAACGCCCGTTCATTGTCAGCCGTCGGTTCAGGCGGCGCGGGGGGATGTGACATCCCCCCGAACAGGTTCAGTGCACCACCGCCGTGGCTGGCCGCTCCCGGCGCGACGCTATCACCCTGTCGCCGACGATCAACCCCTCTGGCCCCGCTGTCACTACAACGGTGGACCCGTCCAGAACATCGCCCGACAGGATCATCTGCGCCAACTGGTCCTGCAAATGGCGCTGGATCACCCGTTTCAAGGGACGCGCGCCATACACCGGGTCATACCCCTCTTCAGCCAGCCAGCCGCGCGCCCCGGCTTTCAGATCCAATGTGATCTTCCGCCCCACCAGCCGATTTTCAAGCCCGCGCAGTTGGATGTCGACGATAGCCCCCATGTCGCTGCGCGCCAGCCGGTCAAAAATCACCGTTTCATCCAGCCGGTTCAGGAATTCGGGGCGGAAATGCACTCGTACTGCCTCCATGACTTCCTCGCGGGCCCGTGTCGGGTCGGCCCCATCCGGCAACTGGCTCAAGGCATAAGCGCCAAGGTTCGAGGTCAGGATGATCAGGGTCTGCTTGAAATCCACGGTGCGGCCCTGACCATCTGTCAGAACGCCATCATCCAGAACCTGCAACAGCACGTTGAACACGTCGGGGTGGGCCTTTTCCACCTCGTCGAACAGCACGACCTGATAGGGCCGGCGGCGGACGGCTTCGGTAAGGACACCGCCTTCATCATAGCCGACATAGCCGGGCGGGGCGCCGATCAGGCGACTGACGGCGTGTTTCTCCATGAATTCGCTCATGTCGATCCGCACCATCGCACTGTCGTCGTCGAACAGATAGGCGGCCAAAGCCTTGGTCAGTTCGGTCTTGCCAACGCCGGTGGGGCCAAGGAACAGGAAGCTGCCCAACGGGCGCCCCTCGTCATTCAGGCCGGCGCGTGCGCGACGGACGGCATTGGACACGGCTGTCACTGCGGTGTGCTGACCGATGACCCGTTTGCCCAATTCCTCTTCCATCCGCAGCAGCTTTTCGCGGTCGCCTTCCAGCATCTTGGCCACCGGAATCCCGGTCCAGCGTTCGACGACCTCAGCAATCTGTTCAGGCCGCACGGCCTCGCTGACCAAAGCGTCGCCTTCGCGCGCCTCGGCCTCGACCAGCTTCTTTTCCAGCCCCGGAATGATGCCGTAGGACAGCTCGCCCGCCCGACCCAAATTGCCGTCGCGCTTGGCCTGGTCGAGTTCGGACCGCGCCTTTTCAAGTTGTTCTTTCACCTCGCGTGACGCTTCCAAAGCCGCCCGTTCGTTCTGCCATTTCAGCGTCATCTCTGACGAATGCTCCAGCAACTCGGCAAGTTCCTTTAGCAATTTTTCCAACCGGTCCTTGGATGCCGCGTCGTCTTCCTTTTTCAACGCCTCGGCTTCGATCTGCAATTGCAGGATCTGGCGGTCAAGCTGGTCCAACTCCTCGGGCTTGCTATCCACCTCCATCCGCAGACGGCTGGCAGCTTCGTCCATCAGGTCAATGGCCTTGTCGGGCAGGAAACGATCGGTAATGTAGCGGTGTGACAGGGTGGCCGCAGCCACAAGGGCGCTGTCGGAAATGCGCACGCCGTGGTGGAGTTCGTATTTCTCTTTGATGCCGCGCAGGATTGAAATCGTGTCCTCGACGGTCGGTTCCGACACCATCACCGGCTGGAACCGGCGCGCCAAGGCCGCATCCTTTTCGACATATTTGCGGTATTCGTCCAGGGTCGTGGCACCGACGCAATGCAGATCGCCCCGCGCCAAGGCCGGTTTGATCAGGTTGGCCGCGTCCATCGCGCCATCGGATTTGCCGGCACCGACCAGCGTGTGCATCTCGTCGATGAACAGGATGATCTCACCTTCGGCAGAGGTGACTTCGTTCAGGACCGCTTTCAGGCGCTCCTCGAATTCACCGCGATATTTCGAGCCCGCAATCAGCGACCCCATATCCAGTGCCATCAGCTTTTTGTTGCGCAATGATTCCGGCACGTCGCCATTCACAATGCGCAAGGCAAGGCCTTCGGCAATTGCGGTCTTGCCGACACCGGGTTCGCCGATCAGCACCGGATTGTTCTTGGTCCGGCGGCTAAGAACCTGCATCGTCCGGCGAATCTCGTCATCGCGGCCAATGATGGGGTCGATCTTGCCTTGCTCTGCCGCTTCGGTCAGATCGCGGGCATATTTCTTGAGGGCGTCATAACCCGCTTCGGAGTTTTCCGTATCCGCCGTGCGCCCTTTGCGAATGTCATTGATCGCGGAATTCAGTTTTTGCGCGGTCACAGCACCTGCATCCAACGCCTCTTTCGCCTTCGATGCCACCATCGCCAAAGCCATCAGAATCCGCTCGACCGGCACAAAGGAGTCGCCGGCCTTTTTGGCGACTTTTTCGGCCTCGTCTAGCACCTTGACCAGCCCGGGGTCCATGAACGGCTGCGCGTCGCCCGTCACCTTGGGCAACTTGGCCAGAATCAAAGTCAGTGCCTCGATCACACGCTGCGGTTCGCCCCCGGCACGGCGGATCAGGTTGCTCGCCAGCCCCTGATCATCGTCCATGATCGCTTTCAGAAGGTGTTCGGGGGCCAACCGTTGATGGCTGTCCCGCATCGCGATGGTCTGCGCGGCATTCAAAAAACCGCGCGACCGCTCGGTGAATTTCTCAAGATTCATCTGAAGTCTCCCATTCCAGCACCGCGACGGACGCCCTTCATAGGCACGTCCGTCGTGGCCTGTCGCTAACTTGGGTGGTCGTGAGGTGCGATGCAAGATTGCCACAGGATCGCGGGCCGAAAATTCCGTGGTAGAAGGCGCGATGGACAGGTTGCGCGACAGGTTGGCAGCAGAGGCAAAGGCAGTTGGCTTTGCCAAGATGGGCATTTGTGCGCCAGACGCCACGCCGGAAACGGCACCGCGCTTGCGCAAGTTTTTGGCCGAAGGCAGGCATGGCCACATGGGGTGGCTGGCAGAGCGCGAGGCTTGGCGCGGCTCTGCGGCGGCTCTGTGGCCGCAGGCGCGATCGGTGATCATGCTGGCCGACTCCTACGCACCCAAGGCCGATCCGCTGGAGGTTTTGCAGCATCCCGACCGGGCTGCAATTTCGGTCTACGCACAAGGCCGCGACTATCATGACCTGATCAAAAAACGCCTCAAACGCCTTGGCCGCTGGCTGATCGAACAGAAGTCGTGTGAAATCAAGGTTTTTGTCGATACCGCTCCGGTGATGGAAAAGCCGCTTGCCCAGGCCGCCGGCCTTGGCTGGCAGGGCAAGCACACCAATCTTCTGAGCCGCGATCTTGGCAACTGGTTCTTCCTGGGTGCCATCTTCACCACGCTCGACCTGCCGAAGGACAGCACGGAGATCAGCCACTGCGGCAGCTGCACCGCCTGTCTGGATATTTGCCCGACCCAGGCGTTTCCCGCGCCCTATCAACTGGACGCCAGACGCTGCATTTCCTACCTGACCATCGAACATCATGGCCCGGTAGATCCCGAATTGCGCCCGTTGCTGGGCAATCGCATCTATGGTTGTGACGATTGCCTTGCGATCTGCCCTTGGAATAAATTCGCGCAAGCGGCGAGCGAGTTGGGCTATCAGGGCTATGTAGATGCGCCGCATCTGGCTGACCTTGCCATGCTGGACGACGCGGCATTCCGCCAGCGCTTTGCCGGCAGCTCCATCAAGCGGATCGGGCGCAGCCGATTTGTCCGCAACGTGCTGTATGCGGTTGGAAATTCCGGCGCGGCGGGCTTGCGCCCTGTAGCAGAGTCGCTGTTGAATGATGCCGATGAAACCGTAGCGGATGCGGCAAAATGGGCCGTGACGCGGCTGAGGGGGTACTGATGGACCGGTTGAGAGGCAAGGTGGCGATCATCTCTGGCGGGGCGACCGGCTGCGGGGCCGCAGCGGTGCGCTTGTTCGCGGCAGAGGGGGCGGCTGTCGGGATCATCGACCGCAACGTGGCGGACGGGCAAGCGTTGGCAGCGGAAATGGTGGCTGCGGGGCATATCGTGATGTTTGCAGCCGCTGATGTTTCAAAGGGGCCAGAGGTCTCCCGCGCCGTGGACGCTGTGCGCAGCGCACTGGGTCCGGTGAATGTGCTTTTCAACCATGCGGGCACCATTGTTATCAAACCGTTTTTGCAGACAGAGGAGGCGGAGTGGGATTTCCTGTTCGATGTGAACGTCAAGTCGATGTATCTGATGACCCGCGCTGTACTGCCGATGATGCTGGAACAGGGTCGCGGGGCGATCGTCTGCACATCGTCGATATCCGCCGTTTATGGCACGCCGAACGAAGTGCTGTATGATGCGACCAAGGGTGCCTGCCACATGTTTGCCCGGGCGATTGCGGTGGAATTTCGCGACCGTGGCATTCGCTGCAACGCGGTCTGCCCGGGATTTATCGAAACGCCGCATGGCAACCGCGAGATCCGCGATCTGGCGGCGCTTGGCGTTGACGTGTCAGAAGCCGCGATACGTGCCGCCCAAAGCCGGATGGGTCAACCCGAAGACGTCGCGCGGGCGGCGCTGTATCTGGCTTCGGACGATGCTGATTTTGTGAACGGCACGCAGTTGTTTGTGGACAATGGATTTTCGGCGGCGTGAACCGAAAAGGCGGCCGTGCACCAGGGCATCAAGCCCCGTGCACGGCTTCGCCAATGCGGGCGCCTGTCGGCGATGAGTGGCGGGTCGCGGCTTGCGCGTTAGGCCCGACTGCGATTCGGGTGTAGGCTAAGAAACTTGGTCAAGCAAAGGAGCGGCCCATGCCCACACATCTGGCAGATCATCGCACCGAACCCAGTTCCAGCCGGATGACGCAATTCCTGCGGATCGACCGCAACCACTCCGATGCGGTCTGGCACCCGGTGTGGCGGAACACTCCTGACGCGTCGGACAGCCGCCGCATGGTGGAATTCCTGCGGATCGACCGTCGACGCGAAGAATAGTGGCGATTGACAGGCTCACCGCGGCGACCTATGCGGCTGGTCAGGGCCGGGGCCCCTGCCGCCTGCTGGTGCAAACCATGGTGAAGCCCCCGATCTGACCCGCGATCTTTTCACCGCCGGGACGTTTGGCAATGCAGGCTCCGAACCGCACTTCCGGCCAAGTGAGGGATAGATGGGACAGAAACCCACAATGGACGGCGCCAAGGCACAGGCCAAGGCTTTGCGTGTGGCTCTGGCGGCTGAGGGGCGCGAGATTGGCCATGGCCAAGCGCTGGAACTGGTTGCCAAAAGCCACGGTTACAAAGACTGGAACACACTGCATGCGGCGATTGGCAACGGGCCAGCGCCGCCGGTCAATCTGGGACAACTGGTCGAGGGGGCCTATTTGAAGCAGGCGTTCATCGGCTGGGTTTCGGGGATCAAGGAGCTGTCCTCAGGTCGCTACGAGGTGGTGCTGGAGTTTGATGAGCCCGTCGATGTCGTAACCTTTGACAGCTTTTCCAACTTTCGCAGCCGCGTAACCAAAGTCATCGGACCTGACGGAAGCAGTTTCGAGGCAACCTCAGACGGCGTGCCGCATCTGGTGTTGCGGGTCTGACCGCTTGCGGTTCACCCGGGTACGCCCGCTTTCGCCAGAGGTTCCTTGGTTTGGATGGGAGCCTCCGGCGGAAGTATTTGGTCGAGATGCATACAGAGACGTTATCGTGCTTCACGCTCCAGATTCAGCCACAGCACTTCGGCTTCGGTCAGGGTAATTGCTGCGCCGGGTAGGGTCGAAGCGATTTCACCGGGACTGCGTGGGCCGATCAGCGCGAGTGACGGGAACGTCTGGTTCAGCACCCAGGCGGTTGCGATGTTATGGGCGCTGACACCGCGCTCTGCTGCCAAGGTTTCGGCCCGTTTGCGACGCTCGGCATTGGTCGGGCTGCCGAAACAAGTTTCCGGCGCGGTGTCGGCGGGCAGGCGGTTCCGCAGCGCCTCTGGCAGGAAATAGCCGCGCGCCTGCGACGACCAACTCAGATGCGTAACGCCGCCCCTGCGCAGTGCGGCGAGCGTTTCGGGCGTGTTCGACGTGATGCAGCCCACCCAGACCGGTTTTTCCATCACTGCCAGCGACAGGTTGTTGTTCTGAATGCGGAACGGCTCCAACCCATGTTTTGCGGCATAGCCATTCGCCTCGGCAAGCCGCGCAGGCGACCAGTTCGAGCCACCAAAGATACCGATCTTGCCTGCGGCCTTCATCTGGTTCAGCGCATCGACAAATTCGCCGACCGGGACGGCAGGGTTGTCCCGGTGCATTATGTAGATCGGTGCAAATGCCAGCCCCAGGCGCTCCAGAGACATATCCAGCTGGGTAGCGACAGCGCGGGGGGTGCAGTAGGGGGTGTGGCCGCCTTTGGCGACGACGACGACATCCTTGGCCACCCCCCGTGCGGCGATCCATTCGCCCAGAACTTTCTCGTGCAGGCCCCCACCGTAGACAAAGCCGGTGTCAAAGGCGTTGCCGCCGGCCTCCAGCCACGCATCCCAGACAATCGCGCCCTCTGCGACCGTGTTGCGGTTGTCACAGCCCAGAATCAGTTTCGACACCGGCAAAGCGACGCCGTCAAGCGCGACCTTGGGCAGGGCGGGCAGGCCTTTGGGCACCACACCAACCAGTTTGCGGTTGGTAGCAGGGATTTCGGTGAAGGTCTTGTAGCCCAGTTCGCTGCGCCATTTGTCCAACAGTTCATTGTTGCCAATGCTGTCGGCGTGGCTGGGCGCAGGGTGTGGCGCCTGCAACAGCCCGGCTGCAATGGCTTTCGACACATGCTCTGCTTCAAAAGCGAACAGCATGCGCTCGTCGCCCAGCACTTCCGTGCGGGTTTGTGTGCCGAGCGTTATGTGCAACTTGGTCGTGGACGGCCCGGCGTTGCGACCCGGCACCCAAGGATCGTCAATCACGATCTGGCCTTTGGGCCCGGTGATCACTGCCCGGTTGTCCATATTCCGCGCCACCGCCACTGCGATTTCGGCGGTAAATCCCGAGGCAAAGGTCAAAAGGCCGTAAGCGACTGCATCGACACCGGTCTGGGCAAGCATGCCAGTGCCCTTGACACTGACGGGATTGGCAAAGGGCGCACTTTCTGCCGCACCGGCAATCAGGCGTGCCAGCGAGGCAGGATAACCGCCGACATCTAGAATGCCGCCACCGCCCAACGCCAGTTCATACAGGCGCGAGCCGGGGCGATAAGGCGCGTTGAAGCCGAAATGGGTCTTGATATGCTGCGGTGTGCCGATTTCACCCGCAGCAATAATCTCCAGCACGCGCGCGATCTGCGGGTGGCAGCGGTACATGAAGGCTTCCATGAAGAAGCGGCCTTCTTGGGCGGCTACTTCGGTTACCGCCGTCACTTCTGCCGCGTTCATCCCCGCAGGCTTTTCGCACAGCACATGTTTGCCCGCACGCAATGCGGCGATGGACAGTTCGGCGTGCCACGGGTGCGGCGTCGCGACATAAACCGCATCTACATCGGGGTCAGCCAGCAGGGCTGCATAGTCGGCGTAGCGTTTCAACTCGGGGATGGCATATTGGTCCCCGAATGCTTTGCGGCGGGACACGTCGCGGCTGGCGATGGCCGTGAGTTTACCACTTTTGGACTGCGCCAGCCCGTCGGCATAGTTACGGGCGATCGCCCCTGGGCCAATGATGCCCCAACGTATTGTCATGGTAGCCTCCCTCGTTGCCGACATTGGTAGCAAAGGGCGGAGCGAAGGCGAAGAGGAATTATTTACTAAAATATTACTTCTGCCGCCGCAGCGCTTCGACCAGCAGGGCAAACGCGGCAGACAGCTGGCGGCGGCTGGTGTAATACAAATGATGGCCCGCGAAGGTCGGCCACCAGTCTTGCAGGACCGGCAAAAGCTGGCATGTGGTAAGGTACTCTGCAAACCGGTCGACCGGCACAATCGCCAGGCCGACCCCGGCCAATGCCGCCTGCACGATCTGCGGGGCGCGGTTAAACCTAAGCTGACCGTCAACGCGAACCCGCAAGTCTCGGCCGGCTTTAGCGAATTCTCAGCCATAAAGTCCGCCTTGGGATTACATGCGCAGTTTGATGCAGCGGTGATGGGTCAGATCTTGCAGCACTACGGGGGGCGGCATTGCGGCGAAGTAGGCCGGTGAACCCACCACCCCCTTCCGCACATCGGGCCCGATCCGCACGGCAATCATGTCGCCAGCGACTTGCTTTCCCAGCCGAAAGCCTGCGTCAAAGCGTTGGATGACAATGTCGGTAAGACCCTGGTCGATCACAACCTCGACCTTGATATCCGGGTCGGTGGCGAGTAACGGGATCAACTTTGGCAGCAGGATCGTGTCCACCGGATGATCGCCTGCATTCAGTCGAATCGTGCCAGCCGGTTTGTCCCGCAGGGCGGCAAGCGGGGGCAATGGTCTGCATCAGCCGCGCACCCGCCTCGGTTGGCGCGACCCTGCGGGTGGTGCGCGACAGCAGGCGCAGGCCAAGGCGGCCCTCCAGATTTCGGATCGTATGGCTCGGCGCCGATTGCGAAACGCCCAACTTGGCGGCGGTCTTGGTGAAACTCGCCTCCCGGGCGACGGTCAGGAAGGCCACGACCAAACATCCGGCCACGTCCTGGAACGTGCCCTTGGTGGTCGCGCTGCGTTATATTGGCAATCTTGTGCTGTTGGTAGTGGTTTTTGACCCGCACTATGGACGCGCCCTGGTCAAGTCGCGGCGCACCGGGCTGGTTCTGGTTTGCGCGGCAAGCCTTGCCTTGGCCGCTTTGTTTGCCGGGTTGGCGTTTCAACGGATGCCGGTGGCGGAAACCACAGCGATCATAATCCTCGCGCCTTTTGGGGTGATGATTTTGGGTGGGGTGTTGCTGGGCGAAAAGATTGCGGTGCCAAACTGGATGGCGGCTGCGGTCGGCTTTCTGGGTATCTTGCCGACCGTGCCGCCCGGCAGTGGGCTGGACACTTTGGGTGTTGTCTTTGCCGTGCTGACAGCGGCGGCGGCGACGGTGTCGTACAACTTGCTCTCTCGGGTGCTGGTCCGCACCGAAACCACGCCCGCACTGATGTTCTACGCTGCGCTTGACGGAACAGCAGCCTTCGGCGCCGCCTCTGCGCTGGCCCCCGTCAAATACCTGCACCTTGCCTGGGCGGGGCTCTTGGGCTGGTTGATCTTTCTCCATGTTCCGGACGCGTTGAGACTTTTGGGCATGGTCCTGACCGCAGGCTCGGGGGCGGCGTCTGCCCTCGGGCTCGGTTGCATGGGAATGAGCCAGTCCTATGGCGTGATCCCCGATCCCAAGGACATGATCCCGGTCCTGCGCGGCGCCTTCGAGCAGGCCGTCACCTTCTTTGATACCGCCGAGGTTTATGGCCCTTTTACCGACGAATATCTGGTGGGCGAGGCTCTGGAGCCTTTCAAAGGTCAAGTCACCATCGCGACCAAGTTTGGTTTCAACCTGCCGCCAGAGACCAGCGGCCCGGGTTATGTCCCCGGCAAGCTGACGGTGGACAGCCGTCCCAATACGATCCGCCGCGCCGTCGAAGGGTCTTTGCGCGTCTCAGGGTCGAAAAGATCGACCTCCTGTATCAGCGCCGCGTCGATCCGGCCGTCCCAATTGAAGATGTGGCGGGGGGGGGGGGCGACTTGATCCAAGATAGGAAGGTGTTGCACTTAGGTCTGTCAGAGGCTGGGGCCAGTACCATTGCCCGCGCCGACGCGGTGCAGCCGGTTGCTGCGTTGCAAAGTGAATACTCGCTGTGGACCCGGACGATCGAAGCGGAAATCCTGCCTTTGCTGGCGCGACTGGACATCGGCTTTGTCCCGTTCAGTCCGCTGGGCAAGGACTTTCCGACCGGTAGGATGGATGCCAAGACGGAACTGGGGCCCAACGACATCCGCGCGGTCATTCCGCGCTTCACACCCAAAGCGATGGCGGCCAATCAGGCGCTGGTTGATCTGCTCCGGGCGTTCGGGATTGAAAGGGGTGGCAGCCCGGCGCAGGTCGCCTTGGCCTGAGTCATCGCGCAAAAACCATGGATTGTGCCGATACCGGGAACCACCAAACTGGCGCGGATTGCAGAAAACATCGGCGGCGAAACCCTTGTCCTTTGCGCCCACGACATTCTGCGCCTGACCGCCGACGTCGACGCGATCCGGATCGAAGGCGCACGCTATCCCGCACATATCGAGGCCACCACGGGGCTGTAATGGTTAGGGTGCGTCCTGCGACGCGCCCTGCTTTAATCCCGCTTCAGGCCCGGACCAACTTTTCATATTCGGTCGCCACCCGTCTGGTCAGATCGCCCACTTCGAAGTTGAAATCGCCGATCGAACCCACCGGCGTGACCTCTGCCGCGGTGCCGGTCAGCCAGCACTGTTCGAAACCTTCCAGTTCGCCCGGCATGATATGCCGCTCATGCACCTTGACCTGCATGTCTTTCAACATCCCAATCACCGATTGCCGGGTGATGCCGTTCAGGAAGCTGTCGGCCAGCGGAGTATGCACTTCGCCATCCTTGACGAAAAAGATGTTGGCGCCGGTCGCCTCTGCCACATAACCGCGATAGTCGAACATCATAGCGTCTGAACAACCCTTGGCCATCGCGGCGTGTTTGGACATGGTGCAGATCATGTACAGACCCGAAGCCTTGGCCGCAGAAGGGATTGTCTCGGGCGACGGACGCTTCCATTTCGAGATGTCCAGTTTGGCCCCCTTCATTTTCGCATCGCCGTAATACGCACCCCAGGTCCAGCAGGCGACCGCCAGACGAACCGGATTGCCCAGCGAGGCGACCCCCATCTCTTCCCCCGCGCCCCGAAACGCGATGGCACGGACATAGGCATCGGTCAGGCCATTGGCCTTCAGCACGGCTTCTTTAGCGGCGTTGATGTCCGCCACCGAATAGGGGATCGGCATATCAAGCAATTCACCCGACTTTCGCAGCCGCGCCGAATGTTCGGACGATTTGAAAATCTTGCCGTTGTAGCAGCGCTCGCCTTCGAACACAGCGCTGGCGTAATGCAGCGCATGGGTCAGGATATGCACGTTCGCATCACGCCATTCCACCAGTTTGCCGTCCATCCAGATCTTGCCGTCCCGGTCGTCATATCCTGCCATCATGGCCTCCATCTTTGCGAATGTTGCGCGTTAAAGGTCCGTTTCGGACATAATATTGCGCGAAATCGTCCGCTGGCTAACAGTTGCATCTTGGAATGTCAACAAGGCTGACGTAAATTCAGGGAAAGGGAGATTGGATCATGGCCGATAACGCGACCAGTGGCGAAAGCCTGCTGTTTTTGACCGACGAACAATTGCGCAAGGGCATCGAGGCGATGTTCTTCGCCTATCAGGGCTTTACCGCCGACCCCGACCGCATTCTGGATACGCTGGAATATGGCCGCGCTCACCACCGTGCTGTGCATTTCATCAACCGCTCTCCGGGCCTGACGGTGTCCAGTCTGCTGGCGATTCTGGGCGTGACTAAGCAAAGCCTGAATCGGGTGCTGCGCACCCTGTTCGAGGATGGCCTGGTCGAGGCGCGGGTGGGCAAGACCGACAAACGCGAACGCCGCCTGCACCTGACCGAAAAGGGCGCGGCTTTGGAACGGTCGCTGTCCGATGCGCAGCGGGCCCGGATGCGGGCGGCTTACCGCGCCGCGGGTCCACAGGCCGTTCAAGGATTTCGCATGGTGCTGGAGGCGATGATGGACCCTGAAATGCGACGCCAGTATCAAGGGTTCAAGGAGGATAACCCATGACCGAGCAGCAAGCGCATCTACTGGTTGTCGATGACGACGAACGCATCCGAGGGCTGTTGCAGAAATTCCTGATCCGCAATGGTTTTCTGGTTTCCACCGCCCGCGATTCCGCACAGGCCCGCCGGCTTCTGGCCGGGTTAGAGTTCGACATGCTGGTCCTTGACGTGATGATGCCGGGCGAAGACGGCATCACCCTGACCCGCGACCTGCGCCGGACGATGACCGTGCCGATACTGTTGCTGACCGCCAAAGGCGAAAGCCTGAACCGGATCGAGGGGCTGGAAGCAGGGGCCGATGACTACCTGGTCAAGCCGTTTGAACCCAAAGAACTGCTGCTGCGGATCAACGCCATCTTGCGCCGTGTGCCACAGATAAAGCCGGCCTTGGTCGGGCCGAAATCCCTGCTTCTGGGGGCGGTGAGGTATGACCTTGACCGGGGCGAACTGTGGCGTGGGCCGGATTTGATCCGCCTGACCGCAACAGAGGCACAGCTGATGCGGATTTTTGCGTCGGCGCCCGGCGCCGCCATTCCCCGCGACCGGCTGGCCGGAGATGCTGAGGGTGACGCGGTAGCTGCGCAGGAACGCGCGGTGGACGTGCAGATCACCCGTCTGCGGCGCAAGATCGAGGATGATCCCAAACAGCCCCGCTATCTGCAAACGGTCCGCGGCGAAGGGTATATGCTGCAACCGGATTGAGGCACAGGGCAGCGCTCTCTGGCCGGTGATACCGGTGCATGCCTGTGCCGAAAGACCCCGGACGGATGCCGTGATCTGCTTGGCGAAATTTCGGCCTGCGATTCGGGTGGCGACTGGACTTGCCCTGGTCTCAGAAGCATTGTCCGCCCATGCATCGCCGGAGGAATGTCATGCCCAGCAATCTGCCTTTAGAAATGCGTCTGCGCCGGATGAACAAGAGGCTGGAGGAGTTGCAGCTGTGGGTCGACCGAGAGGTCGTCACGCTGGAGGGTTGGACCTTGCAGGGCCAGCCAATTGCCAAGGGGGCCCGGTGGCAGGATGACGGTGAACCCTTGGGTTTTGCACATCCTGTCGTTGCAGTGCCTGCGCACTGGCCGTTGGACGAAGTGCGCCTGCATCTGTGGCTGGGCGGCGAGGGGCTGTTGCGGATCATTGGTGATACGACAGTTTCCTTTGGCCTCAACCCGCCGCACATGGACTTTCCGCTGACACAGAGCCGCTTCCGCATCGAGGCGGACTGCGTGGCGCGGCTGGAACAGGGCGTGCCAAACCGTGATGCGGCGTTGGGGCGGACCGAACTGGTCTGGGTCGAGCGTGACCTTGCCGATTTTATCCTGATGCTGCAGCAGGTCGTGGAACTGGTGCGCTCGGTCGGAGGGTATGAGGTCGAGCCGATCCCGGTGCCAGCCTATTTCCCGAACCGAAAACACCCCGACCATTCCGCGCCACATGCCGTGTGCAAACCCATTCTGGACCTCGCCGAGGCGGCTTTTCATCTGCTGGACTGGCCGACCGACACGAAAACCTATCTTCCGCGCATTGCCCGCAGTGCGCCGTCAAGGCAAGTCTGGAAACTGCCTGCCCTGGACAGCCGGCTTGAACCGCTGTCTGACCGCGCCCGCGCCTCGGTAACGGCGGCGCGGGATCATCTGCGCGACGGGCTGAAAGCGCTGCAAGCCCGCTTCCCGCAAGAGGGTTCGATTGCGCTGACCGGCCATGCCCATATCGATCTTGCCTGGCTGTGGCCGATGGTAGAAACGCGGCGGAAAGGCGTGCGGACCTTTCACACTGCGCTGCAACTGATGGACCAGTTCCCCGAATTTCGATTCAACCACTCGACCGCCCAGCTTTACGATTTCGTAGGGCAGGACGACCCCGCGCTTTTGGCCGCCATCACCGAGAAGGCGGCGACCGCGCAGTGGGAGCCGATTGGCGCGATGTGGGTCGAACCTGACACCAACATGCCCTGCGGTGAATCGCTCATCCGGCAATTGCTGTATGGCATCCGCTATTTCGACCGCCAGTTCGGCAAGCGGTCGACTGTGCTGTGGCTGCCCGACGTCTTTGGCTTTTCGCCGGTGTTGCCGCAACTGTTGAAAGATGTCGGCATGACGTCGGTTTTTACCATCAAGACCAATTGGTCAGAAAAGAACAAACTGCCGCATGACCTGTTTCACTGGCAAGGCCTGGATGGGTCCAAGGTGGTCTTCCACACCTTTGAAAACCCCGCGAACGGCTATAACGCCGAACTGGGACCACGGGCGACGATCGAAACCTGGCGCAATTATCAGGACAAGGAACTGCTGCCTGAAAGCCTGCTGTGCTATGGGTTCGGCGATGGTGGTGGTGGCCCGACCGAAGAGATGATCCTGCGCGCACGGCAGCTTGCGGATTTCCCGCTGGTACCAAAACTGGCGCATGTCACGGTTAGCGACTGGTTCGCGGGCCTTCCGTCGCGCTTGACCGCAGCGCTGCCAGATTGGGTCGGCGAGATATATCTGGAATATCATCGCGGCACCCTGACGACACAGGGCCGCACCAAATACCTGCATCGCCGCGCTGAACGTGCCTTGGTGACGGCGGAAACCCTGTCGTCAATGGCCAGCCTGCTGGGTGCGCCGATCGCCAAAACGCTTGAAACCGATTGGCATATACTGCTGCGCAACGAATTTCACGACATTCTGCCGGGCTCGTCGATCCGCGAGGTTTATGAGGTGGCCGAGGCAGAACTGTCCGGCGTGATCGCTGCGGGCCGGGCGCGTCAGACGCAGGCGATGGCCGCACTGGTCGGCATTTTCAGCGCAGGCGACGCCCCGGGCGTGATCGTCGCCAACCCCGACCTGTCGCCGCGTCCGTTGCGCGTTGCATCTGAGACGGCGCTGCCTGGCGGGCAGGCCGTGGCGGACGGCATTGTGCTGGCCGCGCCGGTGATGATCGGCGGTCTGTCGGTGCTGGCCTGCAAGGCGGAGACCCTACCCCTGTCGTCGGGTCTGTCAGTGTCGCCTCTGCGGTTGGAGAATGATTTCGTCAAGGTTCGGCTCAATGCCGACGGCACTCTGGGCAGTCTGTTCGACAAACGCATGGGCCGCGAATGCCTGGCGGGCCGCGGCAACCAGATCATGGCCTATGCCGACAAACCGCGCTTTTTCGACGCCTGGGATATCGAAGAGGATTATGTGGCGAGTGCCGTCGAACTGCTGGCCATCGCCCCGGCAGAAGTTGTCGAGAAAGGCCCGCACCGCGTCGCCGTCCGCATCCGGCGCAGCTTTGGGGCCAGCACCATCACTCAGGAAATCCGCCTTTGGGCCAACTCACCACGGGTCGAAATCAAGACCGACATCGACTGGCACGATCGCCGCACCCTGGTGAAGGCCCGGTTCCCGCTGGCGATCCACGCCGACCACGCCACCTTTGAATGTGCTTGCGGGGTGATCCAGCGGCCCACCCATCGCAATACGCCGTGGGACGCAGCGAAATACGAAGTGGCGGCCCACCGCTTTGCCGATCTGTCAGAGCCGGGCTTCGGCGTCGCTCTGCTGAATGACGGCAAGTATGGCCATGACGTGCTGGCCAACGAAATCGGGATCAGCTTGCTGCGCTCGCCGGTTTATCCTGATTTCCTGGCCGATGAAGGCCTGCAAAGCTTTACCTATGCCCTGCTGCCGCATCCCGGTGACTGGCTGTCGGGCGGCGTTCTGGCTGAAGCAGAGGATCTGAACCAACCGCTGTTGGCTGCGGTGGCGCCGGTGGTGCAAGACCGTCAACGGCAGGCGGTCGTGGCAGATGGCTGGCCACTTGCGCTATCCGCCCTGAAACCGTCCGAGGACGGAGAAGGGCTGATCTTGCGGCTTTACGAACCCGCCGGCGGTCGCGCCAGACCGCAAATCACCCTGCCGGAAGGCTGGTCTCTGGCCGGAGAGGTCAATTTGCTGGAGGAGCAGAAACCCGCCACTGATCTGACTTTCGGCCCGTTCCAAATTCGCGGCCTTATGCTGAAACGGGCCGCACAGTGACACAAACCATCGCCGATATCGAAACCCCCGCCGTGCTGATCGACCTTGACGTGGTCGAGGCGAACATCGCGCGGGTGCAGGCGCAGTTCGATGGCCTGGGCGTTGGCTTTCGGCCGCATATCAAGACCCACAAAATCCCCTACCTGGCGCGCCTGCAAATGCAGGAAGGGGCGATCGGAATTGCCGCGCAGAAGGTGTCGGAAGCCGAGGTGTTTGCGGCAGAGGGTTTTGACGACATCACCTTGTGCTTCAACCTGCTGTCGCCTGACAAGATCACCCGGGTCCGCAGGCTGATGGACAGCTGCCACATGACCGTGGTGGCGGATAATGCTCAGGTCGTTCAGGCGCTGTCGGCGGGCATGGCCGGGGTCGCAACCCCGCTGGATGTGCTGGTCGAATGCGAGACGGGGATGCACCGCTGCGGCGTGCAAACCCCCGAGGCGGCGCGTGATCTGGCAGTGTTGATCGACGCCGCGCCGGGCCTGCGTTTTGCCGGGCTGATGACTTATCCGGCCCCCGGTGGCGTCCATCAGGTCGAGGCGTTCATGTCCGCCGCCCGCCCCCTTTGCATCGCCGCAGTCGGCCATTGCGACACGATTTCTGGCGGTGGCACGCCGTCGATGGCCGAGGCGGGCCTGGCCCCGACCGTCACCGAATACCGCGCCGGAACTTATATCTACAATGACCGTTCCATGGTTGACCGGGGCGCCTGCACGTTGGCGGATTGTGCGCTGACCGTGCTGGCCACCGTGGTCAGCCGCCCGACCGACACGCGCGCCGTTCTGGATTCCGGTTCCAAATCGCTGACTTCCGACCTTGTCGGCCTGACCGGCCATGGCTCGATCCTCGGCTATCCCGGCGCCGAGATCCCCTCCCTCAGCGAGGAACATGGCCGGGTCGACCTGATCCATTGCGCCTCCAGGCCCCAGATTGGCGACAAGGTGCAGATCGTGCCGAACCATGCCTGCCCGGTCAGCAATCTGGTCGACCATGTGATTTTCCACCGCAGCGGCGTGGTCCTGCGCAGTGAACCCGTGGCCGCACGCGGCTGCGTTCAATAGCCGATTGCACATTTTCCACGGTCAAAAACAATCCTTGATAAACGCGGGCAAATCAGACTTTATGCTTAGGAAACCGTTTTCCTTGATAAGATTCGAGCCGAATCAACCTCGGACTTGAGCCAGAAAACGTTTTCTTTTTGCAGCCGAGCGTCTCGGCACCAATGGGAGGAAGATATGAAAAGCCTGTCTGTACCCGGTTTTCGCCGGTTGCTTGTGACTGCCTCGCTGGTCGCGATGGTCGCCAGTCCGGTTTCTGCAGAGACCCTCACAATGTGGGTCCGCGAGTCTGCCGCCGATCCTGGCAAGCTGATGGTCGACCTGTGGAACGGTAAACATGACAACAAGATCGAGTTGACCGCGATCCCCGATACCCAGCTTGTGACCAAGCTTGCCACATCGGTCGCCGGCGGCAATGCGCCCGACCTTGTGTCGTTCGACCTGATCTACATGCCCGACTTCATGAAGGCCGGTTTCCTGACCGACGTGACGGACCAACTGGCCGCCGACCCGCATTATGCAACCCATGTTCAAGCCTACAAAGACATCTCGACCTATGAAGGCAAAACCTACGGTGTCGGTTTTACCCCGGATGTGTCGGTGCTGGTCTGGAACAAGGATCTGTTCAAGGCCGCCGGTCTGGACCCCGAAAAGGGCCCGACCACTATTCAGGAAATCGTAGATGACGCCCGCAAAGTCCACGCGCTTGGCAAGGACACTTACGGCTTCTGGTTTTCGGGCGCTTGCCCCGGCTGCAACATCTTTGTGACCTCGCCGATGATGGTGGCGGCGGGTTCCAAGATTCTGCCCAAGAATGGCACCGATGAGGCGCTGACCGGCGACGGTGTCAAGACTGTGCTGGAAGCCTACAAGACCATGTGGGACGAGGGGCTGATCCCGGCATCCGCCGAAACCGACACCGGCGCCAACTTCGTCTCGGCCTTTGTCGGCGGCAACATCGGCATTGCGGGCACCGGCGGTTTCCTGATCTCGCTGATGAAACGCGAACATCCTGACTTCAACTACGGCATGACCCTGCTTCCTGGCATCAGCGCCGGTCAGGTTTCCGGCTTTGTCGGTGGCGACGTGGTGGCGATCCCGGCCAAGGGCAAGAACGAAGCGGCGGCGCGGGAATTCCTGACCTGGGTGCTGTCGGACGAGGCGCAACTGGATGGGCTGGCCAAGAATTCGATCCTGACCACCCGCACCGATCTGGCGGACAATGAATATACCAAGGGCAACCAGCCGGTGCTGATGACTGCCAAGGCGTTGGCCGCAGGTTATGTGCCGTGGGTGTTCCACTTTGCAGACATGGTGAACTCTGACAGCAGCCCCTGGATTCAGATGCTGCAACAGGCGATCTTTGATGGCGACATAGATGGCGCAATCACCGAGGCCCGTGCTGCGATGCTGGAAATCGCGGCCCGCTAACACCACCGGCTGCGGCGTTGCTTGCGCCGCAGCCATTTTGGCAGTCGTTGCTGACAGGATCCATGGCATGAGCAGGCGCAGCCGCAACAGATGGGTAGGTCTGGTCTATACCACACCGGCGCTGGCGTTTGTGTCGGTCTTTGTGCTGTGGCCGCTGTGTCATGTGCTGTGGTTGTCGTTGACCTCGCGCAGCCTCCTTGGGGGCGGGGAATTCATCGGGTTCGACAATTATACCCGGGCCTTCGCCGACAAGAGTTTCTGGCAGGCGCTGGAATTCACGCTGACCTATACCGCCTATATCACGCCGATCCTGTTGGTGCTGAACCTCGCGCTGGCGCTGCTGACAGCTGCCGATACGCCACTGCGGCGCCTGACGCGCACCGTGATTTTCCTGCCCGTCGTCATCGGCCTCGCCTCGTCCTCGCTGCTTTGGTACTGGCTGTTCGACCAGCAGGTCGGGTTGTTCAACAAACTGCTGGTGGATCTTGGCATCCTGACGGAACCGATGATCTGGTTCCGCAAGGCCGCCAGCGCGCAGGTCGCCGTTACGATCTCGGTCGTGTGGAAGGTCGTTGGTTTTGGCATGATCCTGATGGTTGCGGGCATTCAGGCCATAAGCAATGACATCATCGAGGCCAGCCGCATTGACGGGGCATCCAGTTTCCTTCGGGTCCGGCGAATCGTCATTCCGCTCGCCATGCGGTCGATCGTGATGGCGACCGTCATCTCTGTGATCGGGTCGATGCTGGCGTTCGACCAGTTCTATCTGATGACCAAGGGCGGCCCGCGCGGCCAAACCTTCACCTCGGTCTATTGGGTCTTTCAGAATGGCTTTGCCCGCTTCGAACTCGGCTACTCGTCGGCGCTGTCGGTGATCTTGATGGTCATCATCACTTCCGCCACTGCGCTGCAACTGTGGCTGTCACGCAAAGGGTCGAAAGCATGAGCATGGCACTTCGCCCCCGGCGAGTCAGGCGCGGCGAGTATCTTGTGGCCGCCATCTGCGTGGGAATGATCACCATCATGATATGGCCGATCGTCATGTCCTTTCTGGCGTCGATCAAACCACCAGACGAGGCATCGCGCCCGCCGCCGCATTATTTGCCGCAGTCGCTCAGCCTTGAAAACTACCGGTCCATTCTCACCTACCACGCCGGGCTTGCGGTCTATGTGGGCAACTCGCTGGCGGTGGCCGGGCTGACCATCGTGTTCTGTCTGGTGCTGTCGGTGCCTGCGGGCTATGGCCTGGCCCGGTTCGACATTCCCGGCAAAGAGGTAATCTTCCTGATCCTGCTGGCGTCGATGATGCTGCCGTTTCAGGCCTTGTTGGTGCCGCTTTACCTGCTGTTTTCCCATATCGGCCTGACCGCCAGCAAACTGGGCCTCGCGATCCTGCACACCATGCTGCAACTGCCGTTTTCCATCTACCTGATGCGCAATTCGTTCGAGGGCATCCCCAAGGAAATGGAAGAGGCCGCAGTGGTCGATGGTGCCACCAGCCTGTTCACGCTGCGCCGGATTTTCCTGCCGCTGGTCATGCCCGGCATGGTTACGGTGGCGCTGTTCGCCTTCATCACCTCGTGGAATGAATTTCTGGGGGCATTGATCCTGATGAATGATGAAAAGCAGTTCACCGTTCCAATCATGATGACCGGGGTCAGCAGCGGCAATTTCGGCTCGGTGAACTGGGGCGGGCTGCAGGCGTCGGTGATCGTGTCGATTCTGCCCTGCCTGATCATCTACCTGCTTTTGCAGCGCTACTACATGACGGGTCTGTTGTCCGGGGCGGTCAAATGAACCCGCGCGATCTGCCCCGCACGGCCCCCACAATCCGCGACGTCGCACGGGAAGCAGGCGTGTCCATCGGCACCGTGTCCAAAGCGCTTAATAAGACCGGCGCAATTGCGCCCGAAACGCGCGCCCGGGTGATCGAGGTGGCGGAACGGCTGCAATTCCGCCCCAATACTCTGGCAAAAAGCCTGCATTCCGGCCTGTCAGGGTCGATCGGCCTGATTTCCAATGACAGCTTTGGTCGCTTCACCATGCCGATCATGGAAGGGTTGGAGCGCGTACTGGCACCGCAAGGAATTGGCGTCTTCATGTGCAACGCCACCGACGACCCCGCCCGCGAGGCGGCGCATGTCGAACAGCTGATGGCCAAGCAGATCGACGGCATTGTTGTGACGGCCCGCCGCTCTGATCGCCGCCCGTCGGTGCATCTGGAAGGCCTCGGCATTCCGGTGATTTACGTCTTTTCCCACTCTGACGACCCCGGTGCCCTGACCCTGCTGCCGGATGACAAGGGCGGCGCAGAACTTGCGGTCAGTCACCTGCTGCAGATCGGTCGCCGCCGCATCGCCCATGTGACCGGGCCCGAACATTTCGAAGCAGTCCACCTGCGCCGCAAAGGTTATCTTGATGCCCTGTCCACCGTGGACGCCAGCCCGCTGCCGACCCTGAATGGCAAGTGGACCGAGGCTTGGGGCCGCGATGCCGTAGCCCAGCTTTACGGACCCGGCAAAACCAACCCCGATGCGCTGTTCTGTGGCAATGATCTGATTGCCCGTGGTGCCGCCGATGCTTTGCGCGAGTTGGGCCGTTTGGTCCCCGATGATGTCGCCATTGTCGGCTTCGACAACTGGGCGGTGATGGCAGAAGCCTGCCGCCCCGCGCTTACCTCCATCGACATGAATCTTGCGGGCCTTGGTGCGGAAGCCGGGCGTTGCATGGCCGCGATGATTGGCGGCCAACCCGAACACGGGCAGCGCTTGCTGCCTTGTACTCTCATCACCCGGGCCTCCACGCTCGGGTACTAAAGGAGAATACCTTGCGGAAATATGCGTCGGTCACATTCAGTGACGTGAAAATCACCGGGCCATTCTGGTCGGAACGGCTTGATACCGTGTTGAACAGCACCATCCCCAGCCAGCATCGCCAGCTTGCAAGTTATGGCATGCTGGACAGCCTGAAACTGCCGCAACCCGTGCCACCGCTGCGCATTCCCCGCAACCGCCACAACTTCACCACCCAGATTTTCTGGGATTCGGACGTCGGCAAATGGGTCGAGGCTGCCAGCTATGCCCTGTCGCACCGCCGCGATCCGGTGGTCGAGGCCCAGATTGAATCCATCGTGGACGATCTCGAAAAGTCGCAAGCCCCCGACGGCTATCTCAACTGCTGGTATCTGGAACGCGAGCCTGAAAACCGCTGGACCAACCTGCGCGACAACCACGAGTTGTATAACGCCGGTCACATGCTGGAGGGTGCGGTGGCCTATTTCCACGCCACCGGCCGCGACCGCCACATGCAGATCATGATGCGCTACATGGACCATATCGCCGCCACCTTCGGCCCGAACCCCGGCCAGAAGCGCGGCTACTGCGGCCATCAGGAAATCGAACTGGCCCTCGTCAAACTGTACCACGCGACCGGGACCAGGAAATACCTCGACCTCGCCACCTATTTCATCAACGAACGCGGCAGCCAGCCGCATTACTTTGACATCGAACGCGCGGCGCGGGGCGAGGCACCAGAGACATTCCTGCAAGGCACCTACGAATACAGCCAGTCCCACATTCCGGTCCGCCAACAAACCAAAGTCGTGGGCCACGCGGTTCGTGCCATGTACATGTACACCGCGATGGCCGACCTCGCCGCTGAACACGATGATGACGGCCTCAAAATGGCCTGTGAAACCTTGTGGGCCGACGTGACCCGCACCCGCATGTATGTGACCGGCGGCTTTGGCCCCTCGGCCAGCAACGAAGGCTTCACCAAGGACTACGACCTGCCCAACGACACCGCCTATGCCGAAACCTGCGCCAGCGTTGCAATGGTGTTCTGGGCGGCGCGGATGCTGAACCTCGACCTTGATGGGCAATATGCCGACATTCTGGAACTGGCGCTGTACAACACCTCGCTCGCGGGCCTCAGCCGCGACGGCACCCAGTATTTCTACGACAACAAACTGGATAGCGACGGCTCGCATCAACGGTGGGATTGGCACCCCTGCCCGTGTTGCACAATGAACGTCGCCCGTCTGGTCGCCTCCATCGCCGGCTACTTCTACTCCGTCGCGGATACCGAAATTGCCGTCCATCTGTATGGCGGCGCTAAAACGACTCTCGACGTGGCTGGCGGCAAAGTCACCCTCACCGAAACCTCAAACTACCCGTGGTCCGGCGATATCAGTCTCACATTGGACCCGGAAGGCGCTGCCGACTTTACCCTTGCCCTCCGCATCCCCAACTGGACCAAAGGCGCGACCGCCCGCGTCAACGGCGCACCGGTGCTGATGACCACCGAACGCGGCTATCTCAAGATCACGCGGCATTGGGCCAAAGGCGACCGCGTGGAACTCTCGCTCCCGATGCCCGCCGAACGCCTGTATGCCCACCCTGATGTGCGGCAAGACGTGGGCCGCGTTGCCCTGCGCCGGGGGCCACTGGTCTATTGCGTCGAAAGCCATGACATCGTGGGCCCGGTGGTCCGCATGCGCCTGCCTTCGACGGCAGCGCTGACCTCTGAATGGCGCGGCGATCTGTTGGGCGGCATTACCGTGGTCAAAGCTGACGCGCAGCTGACGGATGCCGCGAAATGGGGTGCAGCACTTTACCGGGGCACCCCGCCAACCGAAGCGCCATCGCCCCTTGTCGCCGTGCCCTATTACATCTGGTGCAACCGGGGCGCCAACCCGATGCAGGTCTGGGTGCAGGAGTAACCAATGGCCCATGTCGAACTGACCGACCTCAGCAAAACCTTCGGGGCCTTTCAGGCCCTGCAAGACATCTCGCTGCATATCGAAAAGGGCGAATTTTGTGCCTTGCTGGGCCCTTCCGGCTGCGGGAAATCGACACTGTTGCGACTGATTGCCGGGCTGGAGGATGTGACCTCTGGCGAGATTCGGATCAATGGCCGCGACGTGACGGATATGGAACCCGCGGACCGCAAGATTGCGATGGTCTTTCAAAGTTATGCGCTTTACCCGCATATGACCGTCGCCGAAAACATCGCCTTCTCGCTGGAAGCAGCAGGCATGCCCAAGGCCCCGCGCCTTGCGCGCGCCGCCGAGGTCGCCAAAACCCTGCAACTCGACCACCTGCTGAACCGCCGCCCCGCCTTGCTGTCCGGCGGTCAGCGTCAGCGCGTCGCCATCGGTCGCGCCCTTGTTCGCGACCCCGAGGTCTTTCTGTTCGACGAACCGCTCTCCAACCTCGACGCGATGCTGCGGGTCCAGATGCGGATGGAACTTTCCAGCCTGCACCACGACCTTGCGGCAACCATGATCTATGTGACCCATGACCAGGTCGAGGCGATGACGATGGCGGACCGCATTGTGGTGATGGATCAGGGCCGCATCCGCCAGATCGGCGCGCCGATGGCGCTTTACGCCCACCCCGCCGACCGTTTTGTCGCCGCGTTCATCGGCTCGCCCTCGATGAATTTTCTACCCGGCACGATCACCGGGACCGGCGCACAGCTGACCCTTGACCTCGGGCGTGCCGCCAAGCCCTTTACGCTGACGCCGCGCGGGCAATCCGCGGCCAAAGGCCCTGCCGATCTGGGCATCCGCCCGGAACACGCGACCCTGACCGCGCCTGATGCGACCGATGCCACGCTTCCCGCCCGCATCCGTCTGGTCGAACGGCTTGGCAACCAAACGCTGGTTCACCTGGAAACCGCCGCTGGCCCTTTCACCCTGCAAGGCCCCGGTGACCTGCCCGCCAAACCCGGCGATCAGACGGCACTGTCCTTCGACCCAAGCCGCGCCCATGTCTTCGGTCCGGATGGCAAGGCGATCTGACAGTGGGGTGATTTTAGCCTAATTGTGACATGCTGCGCCGTCACAAACGAAAATGCCCGACCAATCGGCCGGGCATTTTCAAAGATTGAACACGCGCCGCCTGAGCGGCGCGGTTGGATCAGGCCGATTTGCGACGACGTGCCGCAAGCAGACCGCCCAAACCAGTCAGCAGCAGCAGGCCACCCGCCGGCAGCGGAACTGCCTGAACGTCGAAGCGAACGACCATATCGTCGAAGTCACGGTCGCCAACGCCGACACCCTGAGAGTTCGCACCAAAACCGTCATCGAGCAGCGCGATGATCGAATGGCCATCAGTGCTGAGGTGAGTGAAGCCCATGCCAATGTTCTTGTGGTTCGAGGTGCCACCATTCGTGATCACGCCGACCGGGTTAAACGCGGTCGTGGTGAACAGGAAGTCCAGAAAGTTCCCGCCGGTTTGCGTGAACTGAATCTGCGCCCCAACCGACCCCTTGTTGTACAGCGACCCGCCGCTGACCGTTTCAAAGACGTAGTTCTGCGCGTTGGCATCCTTGCCAAGGAAGGTAACCGTGATCAGCGCCTTGCCAACCGCGTTCAGCCAAAGACCACCAGCGGTGTTTCCCGCGCCTGTCAGACCGTTGTCAACCGGCGAACGAAAACGAGTGATCCAATCACCTACGTTGACGCCGGTTCCCGGTGACGGGTTAAAGTTAGTCGTAAGTTGCTGGTTTACGCCATTGCCGGTAACCGAAAACGTCGCAGCTGAGGCAACAGACGCTGTCAAAAGAACAGCAGCCCCCACCACACCCAGGATCTTATTATAAATTCCCATTTCATTCACTCCGTTGAACTAACATAACGGGCATCGTCCGCATGTGCTCCGCGGACTTCGCCCAGACCCCGTTGACACGACCCCTAACATTCCCGCTCCCGTAGAGCTTTGCGGAAATGTACAGAACTCGCGCCGCACCTACGTAGAATAGACGATGTGGCAGGCAATTAACACACTTTTGCCATGATATCCCCATAAAACAACTTAGAGGAGAAGTGGCGGCCGCCCGTGCTGCGGAATTTTGCGAATTTGCGCAATTTTGTTAAACTGTTGCCAAACTGAGGACAAATTCAGGCGTGGCGGGGGTCACAAGACACCTTCCAGACGCGGTTACGGGCCGAATCACTTCTCTCCTGGTCCTGATTTTCGGCGCCCAAAATTGACAGGCGGGGGTTGCGAAACTGACCGCCGCCAAGTGCCTTTTCCGTGTATTCTCCATGTAACAGAGCGGCGCTTTTGTCGCGTTTTGTGGGCTGCAATCCCGGCCTTGCGACCCCCAATTTCGCCTGCGCCACGGGCCGGAACTCGCGGGACCAACCTGGCCGGATCAAAAGCGGAAAACCGTTCGTCCCGGCTGCAATTGCAGGGCTAAACCTGCGTTTGATAAGCCCGCTGCCAGCTTTCGGCAACGGATTCCCACGTAAACTTGGCTTCTGCCCGGGCGCGGGCCTTGGCAGAGATTATGTCGGCGAGGGCCGCATCCTGCGCCAAACGGTCCAATGCCTTTGCCAACCCGGCTACCACGGTTTCGTCGCTTGTGGTCTCGACAAGAATGGCAGACCCTGCGTCACCCAGCATCGCAGGCCCCCCCCAACGCAAGGCAATCACCGGCAGACCGATCGCCATGGCCTCTTGCATAACGATTCCGTTTGCCTCTGCCAGCGACGCGAAAAGATAGCCGCGATAGGCGGCATAGGCGGCAAGAAGATCGTCGTGGCTGGCGACCCAGCCTTTGAAGATGACCCGGTCTTGCAGGCCAAGGCGCACTACCAGTGCGGTCAACTCAGGCCGCTTTTCACCGTCGCCAAAGATATCAAGGCAGATCGTCGGCCCGGCTTTCGCCACCGCCCGAATAGCCAGATCGGTCCCCTTGTGATCGACCAGCCGACCGGAACAGACAAAACGCGGGTTCACCCCGGCGTGTTGCAGGCGCGGATTCTGAAAAATCGCCGCGCTGACGCCGGAATCGACAACGTCCACCATCCGCTGTTCCGGGCATCCCGCCAAACGGAGCGAGGCCCGCGTGCGTTCGTAGCCTGAAACCAAAACCGTGTCGAAGCGCAGCTTTTCGCGGAAAGTCCAGCCAAGAACCACCTGCGACACAGCGTGGAGGCGCTCGCGGAACCGGTCTTTCCAGGACATCCGGCTACGAAACGCCGGGGGATAATAGATGTTGCCGGTCAGCGGACCGAGGACCGCTTTGTAGCCCCTGAGCGGAAAGCGCAATGCAACCGGGGAGACCGGCGATATGTAATGCAGGATCGGTGTCGCACCCGTTGCGGCCTCTGCGGCGATCATCGGCCGCACTTTGAGGTGGAAATAAATGCTCAGACAGCCCCGCAGCGGCGCTACCCGCCACATAAAGCGTTGCAGGCCGGTGTCTGGAACGGTGCGCAGCTGCGCCTCTGGCAGGAACAGGCCATGACCCCGGGCTCTGGCGTGGGTGAACACCACCAGCTCATGCCCCGATTCCCTTAAGAAATCAGCATATTGCTGGCTTTTGATCGCCTCACCCCCGGCGCTGGAACCGAACCGTTCGGAGATCAGGAAAATGCGGGCCTTTGCGGCGGAGGTATTGGCCAAATCTGCTCCTTTTGGAACTAACGTTCGCATGAAAGGTCTCTGTCTAACTGTCTATCTTAAAGCTTGGACCGCCTGATCCGTTCTGCGCTGCAACATCGGCGGGGCGCAGGCCCCTCCCGGTTCCAGCGAACAACTGGTACAGCCACGCCGCTTCGACCGCAATATCGTGTTCCTTCAGCACTTTCTGGCGGCCCGCCTCGCCCATCCGGGCGCATAGCCCTTGATCACCCAGCAACGCCCTCAGCCGCACCGTCAGGTTTTCAACATCGCCGGGGGGCACAAGAAAGCCGCTCAGCCCGTCGTCCACCAGTTCCGGGACGCCACCCACCTGGGTCGCTATAACCGGAAGCCGGCTCGCCATCGCTTCCATCAGCACCACCGGCACTCCCTCGGCAAAACTGGGCAGCACCAGCATGTCTGCATCGTCCAGCAAAGCCGTGACCGCGCTTTCGTCAAGATAGCCGGCAAATTGGACGGCAGCCTGCACGCCCAGCGCCTTGGCCTGCGCCTCTAGCATATTCCGGGCCGGACCGTCCCCGGCAATGGTCAAATGCGCATTGGGATAATCACTTCGCGCGGCGGCAAAAGCCTGCAGCAGCAGTGACACGCCCTTGACCGCGTCAAGCCGTCCCACGAAAACCAGATGGCCGGTAAAGTCCCGGCGCGGGTGGTGGCCATAGGTTGTTGGCTCCACGCCACAATGAACAATGCGCAGCTTGTCCCAATGGATCTGATCCGAAAACAGCATGACCTGACTGCGGCAGAAGTGGCTTATGCAGGCAATGAAACCGGCTCGCGCGACTTTGGCATCAATGTGCCACCAACGGGCCTCGAAGAACAGGCTCGGCCCGTGCATGGTGATGCTGAAGGGAATGCCGGACAGCTCGCTTGCCAGCATGGTCAGTGATCCGCTGGAATCGCCGAAATGGTTGTGCATGTGCACGACGCCCTGGTCCTGCATGTGCCGGGCCAGAACGCCAGCCTCCGCGAAATAGAACGCCTGCCACACCAACGCCTTCAAACCCGGCGGGCGTGTCGCAAAGGCCAGGCGCAGCGCCGAAAACCACCGCCCCGGGCTTCTGGTCAGCAGGGCAAAATGGGCCGCCAGCAGCCGGCGCGGCGCAAGGGCTGCGTCCATCACACAATACGTCGCTGCCGCCTCGGCTTGCTGATCTGCACCCACGATTGTCTTGGCCAGCGGGCGCCGCACCGTGCAGGTCAAAACCTTCGCCCCCAACTGCCGCAGCGCCATGATCTCGCGCTGGATGAAAGTATGCGACACTTTGGGATATTCCCCAGTCACATAGGCAATCGGGCCGGCAAGCGGTTCAGGACGGGCAAATTTTGGATCAGATGGCGACATTCAAGACCCCGCCATTTCCCGGCTCAGTGCCCCACCCTTCCAGCGCGACGCGAACGCTGCCTCGATCTCGGCTATCGCTTGGTGCCTGCCGACCCGCAGGGCGCGGCGTTGGTAAGCCCGGATGAACTGACGCAACTCGGCATCATCGTGCTGCGGCAACCCTTGCGCCCAAGCCTTGACATAGCCCCACCAGGTCGCCAGCCCGCCAATAACCAACGGGGGGTGTCCCATGCGGTACAGGCAGGTCGCCATGAAATACCAATAGTCGCTGCCCATGTAGTACTGCCCATAACCATGCCGCATCCGGCCGGTCAGAATGCCCTTCTGGCTGGCACCCATCGGGCGCAAGTGTTCAAACCGCAGATTCGGGTCATCCCAGCTGCACGCGACCCAGCCCAACTGGCGCGATTTGTGGCAGTCGATGGCGTCCCACATCACTTCATGGACAAACCCGCCGATGTCGTTGAAACAGGAAACCCGGTAGAATTTGGTCATCCCGACCGACATTTCATCGCCGCATTTCTCGCTGACCAGACGGCCAGCACTGGTGCGGAAATAGGGTTTCCCGCTGCAACTGCCGATCCGCGGGTTGGCGACCATCCGCGCCATCAGCCCGCTGAAATATCCCACCGGCAAATCCAGATCGAGATCAAGCTTGCACAGATAGTCAAAGCCCGCAGACCCAACCTGATTCAAGCCGTAATAGAAGGCCTCGACCACACCCGGCCCCACGGCACGGCTGCCGCGATCCGGTTTGGTGACAATCCTGATCCAGTCGAACCGCCCGGCGTAGTCACGCAAAATCGCAGGGGTTTCGTCGGTTGACCCGTCATCGACAATGACCCACAGCGCGGGCTGCGCATCCTGTGCCACCACGCTGTCCAGCGTGCGCCGCATATAGGCCGCTTCGTTGCGGCAGGGCGTCACCAACAGGTAGCGTCCCGGGTTTGGATCAAAGGACATAGGCAGGCTCCAACAAACGTGGCGGATTTGGCTTGGATATCACGGGAAATACATCCGTCTCAGGCGCAGGAAACCATAGGCGAAGGCCGATAGAAATGCCGCAAGCGTGACCATCAGCCCGACGGTTTCAGATATGCCCAGATGCACCAGGATATCTTTGACCGGGATGACGATACGATGAAAGGCAAAGATCGGCAGCGCCAATCCACCCACCAGGATCAGCGCCTTTACGACAGATTTGGGAACGGCTGGCAAATCGGCCCAGCGCCGGATGGCTTGCATCAAAACACCTGCAAAACACAGGGCGAAACAGAAATCGACGGCCCAGCCCAGAACCGTATTGAACAAAGCAGACGAGCGGCTGGAAAAGACGGCAGCGCCATAAATCTCAAAACTGCACAGCGCCAGAAACGCAAAGCCCACTGCGCCAAATGCCACCAAATTGCGGGCGGCCCGGTCGCCATCGGGCTGACGCTGCAACCAGAACCCGACAGCGATCCCCAGAAACGTCAGCGGACCGGTGCGGAAAATGCTGTATTTTGCCACCAGCAGCAGACGCGGCCATTCCAGCACAGATGACAGCGGGTCAGCCGGCAAAAGCGCCACCACCAGCCAACCCACGGGCCATAACACCAAACCGATGGCGACGCTCCACAGCAAGGGATCGCGGCGGCGGGCCAGAAAACCGAGGCAGGGCAGCGCGACCGCCAAAGCAATGACATAATAGGCCAGCACGTTGTAAAAAGATTCGGCAATGGTTCGGCCATCGATGCGGCTGCCGCTCAGCATATCAAGTGTCAGCGACACAATGGCGGTCAGCACCAGACCCGACAGAACCAGAGTCAACGAGGATCGCAGCCTTTTCGCCACCGAGGCCCGTTGTGCCGGCAGACGCGGTAACATGAAAAAGCCAAGGCCAATACCAAAGACCGACGCAAACCCCGCAGTACCCATCCGGTAGAAGATGCTCAGCACCGGATCCACCAGATCCCCAATCTTCAGCCTTTGGGTCAGACCCGGCCCCCAATGCGACAAAAGCACGGTGAGCACCATAAAGCCGCGCGTCGCGTTGATCGCCCAGCTTTCAATGGTGGTCTTTGGCAGCGCCTCAGTCTTGACCGACCCCGAGATCCCATCTGTGCTGGCCTCTTGCGTGCAATCTTCCAGCAATGCTATTTCCTGCACGCTGCGGCCTTCAAGCGTCGCCCGCACCGCAGGACGGCTGAAGCCCAGTTCCATCACCAGCCCGATTTGCACCGCGCTCAGGCTATCGCCGCCGACAAGGTAAAAGTTCTGATCCGCCGTGATCGAAATATCGCCCACCACGGTTTTCCACGCGTCCGTCAGCCGCTGTTCGGTGGGCGTAAGCTTCGGCATGGCTTCTGGCGCCACATTGGTGCGCGGCAGGGTCGCAGCGGCACCGGCTATGTAGGTTTCGCTCAGCGACTTGCGCCGCACTTTGCCGGTGTCCGTAGTCGGCAACCGGTCCAGCACCTGAACCTTCAACGCGCCGCTCTGCACTATACCATGCCGCTTCAGCGCCAACTCTGCCGCCGCCACCAAAAGGTCGCGTCCCTCGCCAGCAGAGTGCGCCAAGCTTAGCAGAACCGTTTCACCGCGCAGAGGGTCGGGCACCGCAGCCACCGCAAAATCACCCGGCTCCTTAACCAGCGCCCGAATGTCGCGCTCCAGCGCCTCGGCCCCCAGTTTTACCCCGGCAATGTTGATCTGATCGTCCAGCCGGCCCAGATACCACAGCACTCCATTTCGGATCTCGCCACGGTCGCGGGTGTGCAGCCAGCCGTCTGCATCGACGATGGGTTGCAACACGCCGCTTTCGTCCACGATGCCAAGCGCCACATGATCGCCGCGAATGCAAATCTCGCCGTCCGGCCCGATCCGCAGCTCTGTCCCCGCGCCGCCGCTGCCAACCGATTCCAGCATGTCGCCGTCATTTTGTGACACATCCAGAAAGGTTGTCCGCGACGCCTCGGTCAGACCATAATGCTGAACGATGCGCGCGTTCGGAAACAACGCCTTCATCGCGGCCTTTTCTGCACCGGACATCGACTGGCTGCCGATCTCGATCCAGCGCACCTTTTGCCCCGCCGCACCGATGGTGTCGGGACTCGCAAGGATGATCCGCCACAGACTGGGGACCGCCGATATGGCATTGATCTCTCCGGCCACCAGCATGTCGCGAATTTCCAACGGATCAAAGCGTTCGGGCAGGTAGAAAGCCCCCCCCACCGCCGAAATCGCCCGAACCCGCCCCAACCCAAAGGAAAACGTCACTGGCACGCCGATATACTCGCGCACCGACCCATCCAGCCCCATCGCGGCATTCAGGCGGCTGACCGCGTCGGCAAGGTTGCGATGGCTCAGCAACACCGGCTTGGGCCTGCCCTCGGTCCCCGATGTCAGAACAATCTGGGCCGGATCGTCCGAAAGCTTTGGGTGATGTTCAAGACGTCCCCAGCCAAGGCGCGCCCCAACCTGCACCAGGTCGCTGGCAAAAAGACCGGGATGCAAGCCCGTCGGACTGGCATCCTTGACGATGGCAAATACCGTTCCCGCGTCATAAAGCCGAAAGACATTTTCCACGTAGTCCAGAGAATTCGCAGCAGATAAAAACACCAAAGACATGCGATCTTGCATCAGAAAAGCCTTGAAACAGACGGCGGCCGCTGTTCGGCCGTTGGCAGGTCTTAGCCAGATTTGTAGGCCCGCGATAGGAGAAATTGGACAAAACGGGTCATCGCAAACACTAATTCTGGGCGATTTCTGACATTTTTGGCGAGGGCACTGGTGAGCGACAGACGACGCGCGGGGCCGTTCGTGCCCCGCCCCGATGTGGCACCAAACCGCTAGGCCGCCGAATTCAAGGTGACAAGCCGTCGGTTTTTCGGCATCGACGGCAGCGAAGCGATGAAGGGGACCGGATCGACGTGACGCCTGTAATTTCATTTCGACCTGGCAGCGGCACCGCGGAAAGCGGGGCTGTCGTTGCGGTCAATTTTGCCACCCGTGCCGCACTTTTCGGCGATATCGAAGGGCGGCTGCGGGCGGGTCAGGGGTTTGCACTCGCGACGCTCAATCTGGATCATCTGGTCAAGCTGCGCCGCCTTCCGGCCTTTTTAGCAGCCTATGTCCAGCAGACCCATGTGGTGGCCGATGGCAATCCGGTTGTCTGGCTGTACCGCCTTGCCGGTCATCCGGTGGACCTGATGCCGGGTTCGGAACTGATTGAACCCCTGGTGGCGATTGCTGCCAGACTTGGCGTTCCGATTGCCCTGTTTGGTGCCACGGAACAAACACTTGCGGACGCGGCGGCGCGGCTGCAATCCGCCAACCCCGGTCTGAATGTGGCTGCCTGCGTCGCCCCGCCGCAGGGCTTCGATCCGGCGGGGCCAGCCGGGACCGCAGCCTTGCAGCAGCTTGCCGCTTCGGGCGCAGGGTTGTGCTTTGTCGCTCTCGGCGCACCAAAGCAGGAAATCCTCGCGGCGCGGGGTCTGGCCATGTCGCCGGGCATCGGATTTGTCTCGATCGGCGCGGGATTGGATTTCATTGCTGGCAGCCAGACCAGAGCCCCGGTCTGGGTGCGGCGGTTGGCTTTGGAATGGGCCTGGCGCATGATGCTCAGCCCGCGCCGGCTGGCCCGGCGTTACCTCGACTGTATCCTGATACTACCAGGTCTTGCGATAAATGCTTGGCGGACCCGCTAGAACATGCGTCTATGGATCCAATAATCCGCCGCCCTTTTTGCGCCACCTTGGTGACAATGTTTCGCCGTGCTACATTCGTAAAATTCGAGCAATAGGTGATGACTGACGATGGGGTGCTGACAATGAACACTGCTGCTGCACCGTCTCAGATTTCATTTCCCGTCCCTCAGGGCATTCACGGCACCCGCGCCGCCCTGTTCCACCTGTGGCGCAAGCCAGACAATATGCCCGACAGGCCACTATCGGTGCCATACCCCCAAATCGACATGATCGCGGGAACCGTAACCGCCCGCTTTTCGCAGAGCGCTGACGCGACCGTCCGGATCGTTCCGCTGACCGATGCCAACCCGGAGACGTCCATGACACAGGGCGACAAATCCGACGTTGAAAGCGCCGAGGCCCGCAGAACCCGGCTCAGCGCAACGCTGATGGACGATATCTTCATTTTCTGAACCGGTTGGGTCGGACAGACCGGTCTGGCTTGATACCTGGCACAGCAAACCAAGGGGCCGCGGATTTTCCGCGGCCCCTTGGTTTCAGATTTCGATGGTCATCCAGTTCATGTCGCTGGCATGCATCCCGACCAGCGTGACAGCATTGGTCGCATCGCCGATGGTCAGGTTGCCCTGCGCGTCTTCGCTGACCATCGCCATCAAAGCATCATGTGACACAATGCCCTTGCTGGTGAAGTCCAACACATCGTCGCTGGTAAAGTCCATGATCTGGTCATGGCCCTGCCCAACAGAGATATAGAACCGGTCGCTGCCGCTGCCGCCGGTCAGAACATCGTCACCCTTGCCGCCCAAAAGCGTATCATCCCCTGACCCGCCAGACAGGCTGTCATTGCCGCGGCGGCCCATAAGATAGTCGTTGCCACCAGCGCCATCGACCACGTCATTCTGCAGGCGGCCTTCAAAGCGGTCATTGCCAGACGTGGCGATGATACCATGCACCGATGTTGCCACGCTGCTCAGCGCCAGACTTGCGGCAATCGGGTCTGTGGTGGTCGGGGAGTTTGGCAGGTGGAAGGTGTTGCCAATCACCCCCAAAGCCGACACGTTATAATCGCACAGGAGAGAGTTGGGATCGAGTCCCAGCGCCACACCCAGTGCAGATAGCGGGTCGATGGCCCGGATTGTGACACCGGCTCCGGTAGTATCGTCAACCTGAACCAGCTCCGCATCCGCACCGTCAATCAGATCACCCTGCACCGATATGTGCAGCGTTATGGGGCCGTCCGGAACCTTGTTCAGCAGATCGCTCAGGCTTTTGGTGACATTGCCGTCAAAGCGGAAGGATTCAATGCCGTAGATCAGGTCGGATGTGCCCGCACCGGTCAACCGATAGCCGCTGCCCTCTGCAATCAAGGTATAGCCGTTTGCGCTTCCGGCCAGTACCAGAACATCGTCACCGGCGCCGCCGATTACGGTATCCTGACCAGTGCCGCTGGTGATTGTATCATCGCCTGCACCGCCCACCAAACTGTTGTCGCCGCTGGTACCCGTCAGGGTCTTGCCGGGCACGTCTCCCATGTGCAGCAGGCTGTTCAGCGTGACGATGACATTGCCGTCAAAGCGGAAGGTTTCGACACCTGTCACGTAATGCGCAGTGTTGGGGCCGATCAGGCGATAGCCGTCACCCTCCGCGACAAGCGTATAGGATTGCGGCCCACCGGCCAGAACCAACACATCCTGACCACCTTCGCCGGCGATGGCGTCGTGGCCCTTGCCCGATACCAGCACATCATTGCCGTTGCCGCCGATCAGAAAATCATCCTTGTCGGTGCCGGTCAGCGTGCCGCCGGTATCGCCTGCGGTTTTGATCACACCCTGCTGATATTGCACCCCGCCACCATCGCCAAACCACGATGCGGAATGGGCGTTCAGATCAGCCAGCAGATCAGCCCTTGGGTTATGGTCGCCAATTGCGCTCAACAGGCCCCATGCCCCGAATTTGTTGGCGGCGGCGACATCCCCGAACTGCATGAACGGGCCGTCGCTGATGGAAGCCCAGGCGTCCCACAACTGGTGATACAGCGTGGCCATGTCGGCACTGCGCACGTATTTCGACAAGAAGTCGGTCAGCGTCGTCAGATCCGTCGCGCTCAGCCCGCTCAGCCCAAAACTTTGCAGCAGATGCTGCCCGCCCTCGTAGGCGATGAAGTCCAACCCGAACTGGTCCGCGACGGCCTTGCTGGCCTGCCAGCGGCCCATGATCTGCGGGATGGAACCGGAATAGTTCGGATCCTCCATCCGGGCGGTCAACCAGGCGGCGGCATCAGTCGGTGACGCCTTGATATGCGCGATGAGTTCGGCGCGAAGATCGGTTTTCACCATCGTCTGCGCACCGAAATAGGTCGTCACCGCAAGGGAATCAAAGACTGACCCCGGCGCGACATAACCATTGGGGTCCATTTTGAGCCACAATGGCGCTGTCAGAAGCCAGGTCGCATTGCTTACGCTGCCGGTCTGGATGCCCAGAACATTGTCCACCCGGCTGTCAGCATCGCTGCCAAACACGTTGTCCCAGATTAAAGCCGATTTGGTCGCCAACATCGCGTTAAAGTCGATATAGGCCCGCGAATCCGTCGAACCCCACACTGCTTTCGCCTGATCCTGCAGCCAATGCGTCTGATCAAAGCTCCAGTTCCAGGTTTCGTTGCTGTATTCCACATGCACCTTCAGCGCCGGGTTCAGGTGGTCGTGGACGTAGCTTGCGAACTTGCGGATATAGTCCTCGTCTGCGCCCGCCGGCATGTTGAACCAGGGCTCGGTCCCGGTCTGGTTGGCCAGTTGCACCATCACCTCAACCGGAACGCCGCCCTGCATCCAGCTGGCATCGCCGACGGTTGGCCGATCTGCCCAGCTGGCATGGGTTGCGCCGTTGGTCTCCATCCAGTCCATAAAGCGCAGTTGCCGTGCATCCTGCACGACCGACAGCCACTCCGGATTGAAAATCTCGCCCGCGGCATGCAGCGCCTCGTACTTTTGCGGCACAAGCGAAATATCGCGAATGTAATTGCCGTTGTGGTTGGGGTCAGTCACCGTAATATCCAACCCCATCGTTCCGCCCGCAGTGTTCTGCACCACAATGCGGCCCGGTTCAGAGCTGAGGATTTTCATATCCCCCGACAGTTTCAGCGTGCCCTCACCCTCATAGGTCAGCACATATATCCCGGTCCGCGACGCGGCTGCCGTCGGGTTGTCCGCGCTGTCGCCCCAGGCCCAGATCGTGCCCACCGCCGTCATCCCCGGCGGTATCTTGGTCGGCCATCCGTCGGCGTCCAGGTAGCCACCGCTGCCCAGCGCATCGTTCTTCATGGCCGTCCAGTTGATCTTGTCATGGGCTACGAAGGGACGCGACTCGTGCATCAGGTCCAGAAATGGACGCTCCGTTGATGAATCCGCCAGACCGGACAAGCCGAAGGCCAGCGTGGGGTCTTTAAGTCCTGTTCCTGCAAGCACTGTTGTATCCTCACCCGGCATGGCATCCCCCAATTCCTGCTTCGAGACATGACCAGACTTGGCAGCTGATCATATTTTGACTGTTCCGGATCCATTCCCGGAGAACTGTCATATAAGCCGAACATAATAGGCCGTATATTGGCCTGAATGTGTCAGACTCGTGATCGAAGCACGGCATTTGAGTGCAGCCCTTTGATGACATATTATTTCAGAGGCTGCAAAGAACGGACTCAACCCCGCAGCCCGTAGTGGCGACACTTTGCCAAGGGCGCTATATATTGAGCAGTTTCCCGCCTAGAAACAGCCCCACTGGGAATAGGGACAATTCAACAATAGTGCCATTTTCCGCTGTGATCAGGGCTCGGCGAGATTCGGCTCAGTGCGAAAGCGGCGAATCCGGGCCATACAATCGGCCTTTGCCGTGCAGATTTGGGGATTCCCTGCGACAATCTGATGATCTGCACAACCAGCGCGACCATGCAGAACGGGTGGCGATGCCGGATCACGAACCCGACAAAATCCGCACCTTATTTGATGTGCTGCGACGCGATGGCGCGAATTCTGATTCGGATGCTGCTGTGCCACCGCGAGAAGCCGAACCAGCGGGTCAGCTTTTCACCAACATACAGGCCGGTTCCGAAACGCTTCATGCCAAACCGCCAAACCGCAAGCCGGTTCACCACGCGCAGCCGCAGCTGCTCCACAAGGCCGATCGCACGGGCCGGTGCGGTCGGTGTATAGCCGCGGCTTTGCATCAGCGTTGCGGCTCTGGATTCAAGCTGCGCGATCTCTTGCGGATGTGACAGGCGGCGCCATTGCTCGACCAGCGAGGCATCCGGTGCGCGGTAAGTCGTAGAGCGGTGAAACTCCAGCACCTTCGGGTCATAGGCCAGCCCCAGGAACTGGCACAGCCGGATAAGCTCTGCTTCGACATTCAGAATGAACGTCTCATAGCGCAGTTCAAACACCTGCCCGGCCACAAGGCCCGTCCCGCCGCTGTCCCATTCCGTCTCGGTCTGAATCCAATGGGCCACGCCGTGATAAAGTGTCCCCGCCCAGCCCATCCCGATGGACGAACGCGCGACGTCGCGGGGATCGCGCAACAGGTGCAGGACTCTGACCGTCGGCAGCGCCTTGCGCAACTTGCCAAAATTGCGGTGCAGGTTGATGATCAGGATCTGCTTCCCCGAACCCTGCGCCGCGATCTGCCGCAGCATCTCCATCAGCAAATCCAGCCCGTCCAGCCGATCTGGCAACACCAGAGTCATCGACTGAAAAACACGGTCGTTGCGCAGCGCCACAAGATCATAGCGCCAGCCCCCCGCCAGCGTCGGGTCTTCGGTGATAAAGTCGAACAGAAAGTCCGCCTCGCCGGGATTGAAAATCTCGCCATGCTCTCGCAGCATCACTTTCAGCAAGGTTGTCCCAGACCGCAGTGACCCGTACAGGAAAACAATCTCACCCGCCAAACCGGGTGCGAGTTCCGTCGTAACCATCAGCCCCATCAGTTCAAGCCCCGGGCACGAAACGCGGCAGCGGCACCACCACGGCACGCATGGCATCCTTCAGCCGCGCTTCCGCTGTGGCGTCACTTTCGCCTTTGGCTATCGGTGTGATCAGGCGCACCAATGCCCCGTCACTTCGGCCGGTTTTCACCTTGCTCAGCGTCATCACCACTTTGGCGTAGTACGACGAAGCCGTCTGCACGCCCTGCTGATCGTACCAGTAATAGACCACCATCCGCTCAAGCCCCTTCTGGATGATGACCCGGTTCAGCGTGAATGGGGCACCCGGGGTGTCGGCCGGCGCGTCAATCGGCTCCAGAGACGAGATTTCCCAGCCTGCAGACGGCAAGCAGATGGTCGGCGAATGGGTGCCGCCATCCATCTGATCGCGGTACCAGGCAATGAACAGATCGACGCCCTGCGCCGCACCCGGCTTGGTCAGGGTGACAGAGTGGTAGTCATCCGCCGCCAGAACTTTGGCCACCTTCGGGTCCAGCCGGAACGGGGCAGTCGAAGTCCAATCGCCCAGTTGCGCCGGAAAGGCAAAAAAGGACTCACGCTCCACCGATGCCATCTGTCGCGCGGGGATCACCTGCCAGGCCAACGCACCCATTGCCATCAGCGCTGTCACCCCGATCAAAGCCCGCGACGGCTCGATCAGACGCAGGCGGGCCAGTTGCGGCCCCAGCCCGTCAAAGTCCAGGTCAAGTGCGGCGGCCAGACTCATCTTCTTGGGATTGAGGAAAAGCATGAATCGCGCCAACCCGAACAGGATCAGAACGCAGGCAACAAAGATCACCCAACCTTCCATAAGATGGGTCAGACCTTCGACAAATTCGACGCCATACCGGTCGACCACCGCACCCGCGATGGCGATCCGCACAGAGTTCATAAAGACGGTGATCGGCGCGGCGGACACCAGAAGCACGGCCTTGTGCCATAAAGGGCCTTTATACAGCACCGAGAAGATGTAGGAAAATGACAGGATGGGGAACAGATAGCGCAGCCCGGAACAGGCCTCGGCCACATGCAGTTTGTAGACGCCCAGATCAATGATGTTGCCGTCCAGAAAGACCGGCACATTCAGCAGGTCAAGAAAGTACACGCCCAGATGCGAAGAGACGCCCTGCAGATAGGTCGACAGCCCATAGTACAACACGCTTGGCAGCGGCAGCATATAGACAAGGTGCAAGACCGGCGGCCAGAACTGCTTGCCCTGCTTCCAGCCAAAGCTCAGTAAAATCAATCCCCCGATCCACAGGATCATCGCGTAAGCCGCGAAGTCCGAAATCTGGATCAACCGCCCGACACCGCCCAGAACCACCGCAGCAAAAATGACCGCCACGCCCGCGCCCCGGTCTGTCACCGGGCCCAGCAGCACCGGAACCCGCTTCAGATGGCGCAAGAACAGGAACGTCGACAGGATCGGGATCAGCGGGCCATGACTGTATTCTGGCAACTGCCAGGCCGAAAGCAGCGCGGCAACGCCGGTCTGTAAATAGACCCCCGCCGACAACACCGCGATAACCAGCAGCACCACGCCCCAAGTCTGCGTGGTGCCCCGGTAGGACGCAGGCTGAACCATCGAATCCGCAACCGACATATGAAACTTTCCGCTTTATAAAGTATGAACTGATTCCGACGATGCGCTCGCAAAACTGTGGCGCAGAGTAACCCAACACCCAGCATCGCGCAATTGTGCCGATACACACATCTCGGCGGATGCGGGCACTCACGCAAAGAAAACCGTGCCTTTCCCGCTAAAACTGCGTTGCCCCGGCGGTTTTGGAAACACTCTGTCATCAAAACGCAGCACAACGGGGCGGGCGACCGGCCCACTGGATGCGGTAGACAAGGGTCCGGCTTTGTTGTTCCTTGCAGGGTGTTGACCATTTCCAGCAAGAAAGCGCCCGGATGGATATGTCGGAAAAGGTCATTACCCTCGATTCGTGGCAAAGCGGCCCGGCCCGTCTGATCACTGCGCCCAGCTATCTGATCGACCGGTTTGTCCCCGCCTGCGAGATCATTCACTTGCCGCCCAAAGCCGTTGGCGGCGGCGAGGTTGCCCTGCGGATTGGCCCTGTTCTGGCCGAACCCCCGAAGACCGCCGGTCTGCTGCCGCGCGTGGCACAGGCGTTCAGGGGCAGGCAGGCGCCGCAAACCCACTCCGGTATCCTGATGGATTTCCGCGCCTGGTCGCCGGGTAACTGGGCGCACTTTCTGAACAACCACATTCCGCTGCTGGTCTTTGCCTGCGACACCCTGAACGTCGCGGTGCAAGACTGTGTAATGGTCCTGCCCGCCGACACGCCGCGCTATATCCGCGAGGTCGCCGTGCTGTTCGGCTTGGCAATCACCTGCACCAATGCCCCCCTCAGCGGCACCGGACTGCACTATCGGCTAAGCGGCTGGCCCGCCATTCGTGCAGTGCGCGCCCGCTGGGTGCAGACCGCCTATCTGCAAACCCGCACCGCTGGTTTTGCCGCCAGCCGTCCCATCCCCGCCAAGGTTTTTCTGTCGCGCCGCAAGACCCGGCACCTTGAAAACGCCACCGAGGTCGAAGCCTTTCTGGCCAGCCGCGGCTATGCCACCCTGTGCCCCGAGGATCTTTCCCCCGCCGATCAGTTCCGTCTGTTTGAACAGGCCGAAAGCATCGTGGCGATCCACGGTGCCGGCCTTGCGCCCTTGCTCTACCGTTCGCCAAACTCGGCGTTGCGGCAGCTGATCGAAATCCTGCCATGCGGTCACATGACGGATGTTTACCGGATGATGGCGGAACAGGTCGGTTGCAGCTGGATCGGTTTGCGTGGCCGGATCAAGCCCGAACATGTTCTGCCCGCCTATGATTTTGACCGCCCGTTCCAGCGCTTTTCGCTCAGCGCCTTTTCGGTGGACATCCGTTCTCTGGCGCTTGCCCTAGACATGGCCGGGCCTTGAGGCAGGCGTGTTTTGGCCCCTGAAAACCCCGTCCTTGTTGACAAGCATAGGGTTCACGTCGAGGTTATTGTTCTGTGTTAAGGATATTTTGCGAATGAGTTTGGTCAATTTCATCGGATCACGGATCATTACCGCCGAAGCGGCCCGCATCTCGGCGCCTCCGGGCACGATCATCCGGGGGGGCTATCGCAACATCGTTCTTGCCACACCCATGCGCAGCGGAACGCATATCGCGATGGATCTGATCATGAACAATCTGCCGCGTTACCGGCGGCGCCCGCTTTACATCAACCTCGACACCTTGCTTTTGCGCGACCTTGCCCGTGACACCCTGTATGATGCGGCGGGTTATGTCGTGAAAACCCACTTCCCTTCCGGCCGGGTGCGCAACTTCCGGCCTCAGATCGAGCGGCTCGCACGGCAAAGCCTTGTCGTGATTGTTCATCGCCCCACCGCTGAAATCCGCGCGTCGCTGCAACGCTGGGTCGATGCCGGGCCCGATCTGCCGCGCATCAGAAAGCAGCTTGCCAATCTGGAGTCGGAGCTCGCCGAGTTTCACACCTTCTGGCAGGCCTTTTCGCCCTATAATGTCACATTCCGCGATCTGTTCGATGCAGAGCGCTGTCAGGTCATCGTTTCCGACATCGCCCGCCTGACCGACCATCCCGACACCTATTGCAAGACGCCACTGGTGCCGGTTTCAAAGCCGATGCTCGTCTATCTGAATAAGGCCCTGACCCGAACGCTGGGACGCCACGCTCCGCGCATCGACACCACGATCCGCTCGTTGCGCTAGCGGCCTGTGCCGGTTCGCGATCCCGCTTCCGATATTGGTCGCAGTATGGCATCAGCCCAGTAACAAAAGGATCGGCCATGTCGGACCCCAGACACATTTTCACTGTGATCGGATTGCAGCGGTCCGGCAACCATGCCGTGATCGACTGGATCGGTTCGCTGTATCCGTCCTTTGCCTTTTACAACAACAACCCCCACGACCTTTTCGCGGATGTCGACGGGTTGAAAACCCTGATTGCGTCGCGCCCCGAGCCCTGCATCGTCTTTTCGTTCGAGGATTCGCCGGGCAAGACCCCCGATGCCACCCAGCCGCTGGTTGCGTCCGTCACGTCGTTTCCCGCCGATCGCTTTGCGGATTTTGACTGCCTGACGCTGTTCATCCTGCGCGATCCTTACAATCACTGGGCAAGTCGCGTGGTCGGCCACAGCTCCGCGACCGAACGGGGCACCGGGTTGACCAGCGATCCAAGCTGGGACCATTTTCGCAGGAACTGGCTGGCCTTCGCAGACCTGCGTTCACAGCGGCCCGATGATTTCATCTTGTTCAACGATTGGTTCCGCCGCGCGGATTACCGCCGCGACATCTGCCGTCGCCTTGGCGGAACTTATTGCGAAACGACGCTGAACCAGATTCCCACGGCAGGCGGCGGCAGTTCGTTTGATGCCACCCCGCGCAAAAGCTATGGCGTGATGTTGCGGAACTGGCGGCACTATGTATCGGCCGGCTTCTTGACCAAGCTGATGCGCAAACCAACTTATTATCTGCGCCGCGTCCTGTCGCGGCCCCAACTGGGCAGTCAGCTCAAGGTCGATCAACGCTGGCAAGCCATCAGCGCACAGCCAGAGGCCCAGGCGTTGTTTTCCGACGCGGCAATCCGGGCGCAGGCACAAGGTCTGTTTGACGCGTCCATATTGCCGCCACAGCCCGCTCTGGCCGTCATCGCGAAGTCCGGGACCTGAATTCGCTGCTTGCGACCCGTTGCACCGCGCGCCGGCTCTGATGACGTGACCGCAATTAACTCTGGGCTGTATGCCCATGGAACTACCGCCCTAAGCTGCAATTCGCGTTTTTACAGTTGCTGGTTGCCACATCTGGGGAATCTGGCTACCGTTGCGCGGGGTTTCTGGGGCGAGCACTACGAAAGGCAACGCCGTGATAATCTCGCATTCCCATCGCTTTATCTTTTTGAAAACCAACAAGACCGCTGGCACCTCGGTCGAAATTGCCTTGTCGAAGTTCTGTGATGACCGCGATGTTCTAACCCCTTTCAACGCCGCAGACGAGGATTTGCGTCAGGAACTTGGTGCCCGCCGCTCCCAGAATTATCAGGCAAGCCTGCGGGAATATTCCCCCGCCGACTGGGCCTCTCGTTTGTTGCGCGGTGAAAAAAGACTGCGGTTTTACAATCACATACCAGCCGCTTTGGTGCAGTCGAGGGTGCCAAAAGACGTTTGGCTGAATTACTATAAATTCTGCATCGAACGCAATCCGTGGGACCGTGTCGTGTCCTCTTACTTCTGGCGCAACAAAACAGAGCCGCGCCCTTCCGTTTCCGAATGGCTTGACAGCGGCGGTCACAAAATTCTGAAACAGAATGGTCAGGACTTGTATTGCATCGACGGCAAGATCGTAGTCGATCGCGTGCTGCGCTTTGAAAATCTGGCCGCAGAGTTGGACGAGGTTCGCCAAAGCCTTGCCTTGCAACAGCCCCTTGACCTGCCGCGCGCCAAGGGCGATTTCCGCAAAGACCGGCGGCACTACCGCGACATTCTGACTTCCGCCGAACGTGACCGGATCGCCCAGGATTTCGCCTTCGAGATCGCGACCTTTGGCTATGAATTCTGACCCTTGGCGTGGTCGCAGGCTTAGTGCTTGAGCGTCGCCACCAAAGCCTCTAGACCAATGCGGTGAACATTAGGACGGAGCCTATGTTGAAGCAGCCCAAGGTATTCTGTATCGGATTTCACAAGACCGGAACCTCGTCCTTGCGGCGGGCGCTGCAAATGCTGGGATACACCGTCGCGGGCTTTGACCAGTTCCGCCACCTTGCCCAGAGACCCGGACTGACGCGGGCAGAGGTTGTTGCCCTGGCTACCACAACCGCGCGCGATTTTGACGCTGTGCAGGATATGCCCTGGCCCGTGCTTTTTGCAGAACTGGATCAGGCATTTCCGGGCAGCAAGTTCATCCATGTCGTGCGCGAACCGACCAGCTGGATCAAAAGTGCGGTTGGCGATTTTGGCAATCAGGGCAATGAACTGCGGCGTTTTGTTTATGGCAGCCCCGCGCCTGTCGGCCATGAACAGGCATGGCTGGACCGCTACCACCAGCACAATGCCGATGTTGCGGCCTATTTCGCGGACCGTCCGCAGGATTTCCTGTCGCTGCGGCTGGAAAACGGCGGGGTCAGCTGGGCTGCGATCTGCCCGTTCCTTGGCGCCGCCATTCCCGACGCGCCGTGGCCCCACACCAACACCCGCCGCTCCAAGAAAACCCGGCAGTTCCTGATGCGAATGGTGGGCTGGCTGCTGCCCGTCAAGCGGCGCTGACAGCCGAAACCTGACCATCAGCCGCCCGCACTTCGCCAGTCAGATCATATCATTGCCGTCCACCAGACTGCGGAACTTTTCGTTGCTCTGGTACAGGTCGGCATAAGTCCCCAGACCAATCATCCGCCCGCGCTCCAGCACCAGGATCTGGTTGCAGTTGCGCACGGTGCTGATCCGATGCGCGATCAGCAGGATGGTCTTGCTGCCGCTCAGCGCGCCAATCGCCCGCACGACTTCCTGCTCGGTCAGATTGTCCAGCGCGCTCGTCGCCTCGTCAAACACGATGATCCCGGGATTGTTGTACAAGGCCCGCGCAATGCCGATCCGCTGGCGTTGCCCGCCTGACAGCCGCACACCACGCTCGCCGACCTTGGTGGCAAAGCCTTCCGCCATCTGGGTTTCGACGAAATCGAGGATTTGCGCCATCCGCGCAGCGTCACGAACCCGGTCGTGATCTATATCGGCAGGCTTGACGCCCAGCGCGATGTTTTCCGCCACGCTGGCATCCAGCAGAAAAATATCCTGCGGCACATAGCCAAGATCGGCCTGCCAAGCCCGCAGGTTCTGCGGCGTGACCACGGTGCCATCCACCCGGATTTCGCCAGTGTCCGCGGCCAGCAGCCCCAGAAAAAGGTCAACCAGCGTGGTTTTGCCCGCGCCGGTGCTGCCGACGATCCCCAGCGTCGACCCCGCCGGTATGGTCAGGCTGATGTCGTGCAACGAGACAGCCTCGCTTTTGGGATAGCTGAAGCCAAGTCCGGCCAATTCGACTTCGCGGTGAAACGGCAGCGGTTCGACATGTCCTTCATGCAGCAAAGGCAGGGCGTCACGCGCTGCCAGATCTTCGGAAATACTGTCCAGCGCCGCCTCTCCAAAACGCAGCTGCGTCACCGATTGATAGATGCCCTGCACCGCGGGCAAGATGCGATAGCCCGAAAAGGCATAGAATCCCAACAACGGCAAAATCTGCGCCAAGGGACCGGTTGCACTGTCGCGGTACTTGACCATCAGCGCCAGCGTCAGAAGGATGACGCCGCCAAAGGCAATGGCCTCGATCGTATAGCGCGGCACCATCGACAGGGTAGAGTTCATTGCCTGCAACTGCGAAAACCGCTTTGTCACGCTGCTGAACGCGTCGCGGTAATAGGCCTCTCGGCCCAGCAGCTTGATCGTCTTGATACCGCCCAGCGCTTCGGCGGTGATCCGATAACGCTCCTTGTTAGCCAGCACGCGCTCGCGCCCGGCCCGCGAGATATAACGCCGGATCACAAGGTAGATCCCGCCATAACTGACGACCAGAACCGCAATACCAATCAAGGCCACGCCGGGGTTCACGACTACAAGCAATGTCACCAGCACGATCAACAGCGTGGTTTGTGCGAACAGGTTGGTGGCCGGTTGATAGACCTGCGTGACCAGCAACGATATTTCCGACAGCAGATCCTTCGCCATGTCGCCGGTGTGGCGGTTCAGATAAAAGGCATAAGGTTGCCGCAAATAGGTGTCCATCAACCGCGACGCGATGGAAAAGCTGCGCATCATGGTAAAGCGGTTGACCAGAAACAGCCCGACGGTGCGCACCGAAGCCGAGATGATCAGCAGCGCAAAAGAGGCGCTACCCAGAAAAATCAAAAAGCTTTCGGTCCCGCCGGACCCCAGAAAGCTGTAAATCCTGGCCAGAACCTGATTGCTCTGGATCAGACCCGGATTGGCCAAAACAGCCAGAAACGGCATGATAGAGACGGTTCCCAGCGTGTCGAACAGTGCCATGACGGTCACGATCGCCAGAACCACCCAAGCCTGCCGCTGTTCGCGCGCGTCCAGCAGCCTGTAGGCTTTTAAAAGTTGCTTCAAACTCTTCCCCCAAATGCTTTCCAAACGACGAGCCGCCTGAAGAGGACCAAACAGCTATCCGTTAACGCCTAAACACAAAAATCAGGCCACATGAAGACACAGTTACATGAGAAACCGATTTTCCCTGCCGTTCTCAAAAGGCATGCGCAAGCGCAAGCAGGCTGTTGTCGACAGCCTGCACAATCTTAACCGTGCAGCATCTCTTTCAGGGTTTTCAGGGAATTTCCGTCGAATCGAAAGACTTCGACCCCCGTGACCATATGGGCGGTATCGGGTCCGGTCAGGCGATAGCCGTCGCCGTTCGGCACAAGTTTATAGGCCGCAGGTTCGCCGGACAGAACCAAAACATCCTGACCACCCTCGCCAGCGACAACGTCATTGCCCTTGCCGGTGACCAGTTCGTCATTGCCCTTGCCGCCGATCAGGAAGTCGTCCTTGTCGGTACCGGTCAGGGTTTCGCCAGCATCTGTGGCCAACCTGATGACACCCTGCTGGTAGCGCGCGCCGCCGCCGTCGCCAAACCACGATGTGCCATGCGCGTTCAGATCGACCAACAACTCCAGACGGGGGTTAACATCGCCCAAGGCGCTGGCCAAACCCCAGGCGCCAAATTTGTTGGCAGCCGCGACGTCGCCGAACTGCATGAACGGGCCGTCTCCAACAGTGGCCCAGGCATCCCACAGCCGCTGGTACAACGTCGCCATTTCGGCACTGCGCACATATGTCGACAAAAAGTCGGTCAGCGCCGCCAAGTCGGCTTCGCTTATTTTCTTCAGGCCAAAGCTTTGCAGCAGATGCTGCCCGCCTTCATAGGCAACGAATTTCAGCCCGAACTCATCGGCGATGGCTTTGCTGGCCTTCCAGCGGCCGATAATCGCCGGAATAGAACCGGGATACCCTGCGTCCTGCATCCGGGCCGTCAGCCAGGTGGCCGCATCCGTCGGTGACGCTTTGATCTGCGCCAGCAGATCGGCCCGCAGGTCGGGCTTCGCCATCGTCTGCGCCCCGAAGTAACTGGTCAGCGCCAGCGAATCAAAGACCTTGCCCGGCGCCACAAAGCCAGCTGGATCTTTCTCTGCCCATAGCGGCGCGGTCAAAAGCCGCTTGGCATTGCCTTCGCTGCCGGTCTGGATCGCCAGCACATTGTCGACCCTGGCAGCGGCATCGGCACCAAACACCTCGCCCCAGATCAAGGCAGATCTGGTCGCCAGCATCGCGTTATAGTCGATATAGGCCCGCTCGTCCGTCGTCCCCCAAACCGCCGTCGCCTGTTCTTGCAACCAATGGGTCTGGCGGAATTTCCAGTTCCAGGTCTCGTTGCTGTACTCCACATGCACCTTCAGCGCCGGATTCAGGTGGTCTCGCACGTAGCTGGCGAACTGGCGGATATAGCCGTCATCCGCCCCGGCCGGCATGTTGAACCACGGTTCGGTCCCGGTCTGGTTGGCCAGTTGCACCATCACCTCGACCGGAACACCGCGCCGCATCCAGGACGCATCACCCACCGTCGGCCGCTCTGCCCACTTGGCCTGGGTCGTGCCATTGGTCTCCATCCAGTCCATAAAGCGCAGGACCCGCGCGTCCTGCACCACGTTCAACCAGTCGGGGTTGAAAATCTCACCCGCAGCATGCAGCGCCACATATCGCTGCGGCACAACCGAGATGTCGCGGATGTAATTGCCGTTGCGATTGGGGTCGGTCACCGTGATATCCAGCCCCATCGCGCCGCCCGCGGTGTTCTGCATCACAATCCGGCCCGGTTCAGAGCTGAGGATTTTCATATCCCCCGACAATTTCAGCGTGCCCTCGCCCTGATAGGTCAGCACATAGACCCCCAGCCGCGACGCCGCCGCCAGACTTTCCCTACTGTTGCCCCAGGCCCAGGTTGTCCCGACCGCCGTGATACCATCGGGAATCCGGGTCGGCCAACCCTGCGCATCCAGATAACCGCCGCTGGCAAGGTCTTCATTCTTCATCGCATTCCACGCCTTCTTGTCGTGACCGACAAAGGGACGGGACTCGTGCATCAGGTCCAGAAAGGGGCGTTCGGTTGACGAATCCGCGATGCCCGCCAGATTGTAAGCCAGCAAGGGATTTGAAACGCCCACCGCAGGCAAAACTTCGCCCACCGACCGCGATGCCGGCGTAAACGCCAGAATCAAGGCCGTCGCCACCCCGCACATCATCCGCCGTGCACCCAAAGTCCGCAGTTCCACGATCTAGCCTTTCTCGTTCTGCCCCGCGCTCATCCGCGTCGCAGGGCGTGGCCGGGCAAACATCGGCCGCTGGTCCTGTTGCGCGATGGATGCGGCGCTTTCAGTTTCGGCTTGCGCGGCGTAACGGCATCGCCCGCATAGCGCACCCGCAATCATCCAGGTCACTGGCGTCATGGTCGCGTTCAGGATCATGTCGATCAGATTGGCCGCCAGAATAAGACACAGCCCGGCAGTGGCGAAATCCGGCTGAAGGCTGCGCCGTCGCCACAGCAGCAAAAAGATCGGGGCGCACAACAGGCCGAAGGTCGCCACATAGCCCAGCCATCCAGTTTCCCCCATCAGCAGCACCCACATGCCGTCGGTAGTGCTGATGTTCAGGCCGGTTTTGGGGTCATGCAGCCGCGCCCGGCCATAGCCACCCCAGCCCGCCAGCGGCTGCTCATTCGCATGTGCCAGCAGCTGATCTTCGTTGTCAAAGCGGAACATAAGCGAATCCGCACGATCGACACTTATGGACGCCACCGCCTGATAAATGCTGTTGACCGGCACCAGCCCCGCACCACGCAGCATCGGATAAGTTATCACGACAAGGGCGACCAGCGCTGCAACCAGAATCTGCCAGCGCGGCGCAAGCAGCAATATCAGCGGGCCTGCGACCATCAGAACCATGACCGCACCCAGACTGTGACACAGCAACAAAACCATCGACAGCCACAGCCCGGCCAAAAGATAGACGCTCCGCCGCCCGGTGGTTTTCTCGTGCCGCCACAGCGCAAAGCCGGCGCAGGCGACCATCACCAGAAAAATCGCAAGCCACAGGCCGTGCTGCAAGAAAACCACCGGGCGAAATCCGTCATCACGTTTGGCCTGGGCAAAGGATTGTGCCAAAAACCCGTAAACCCACTTGCTGATCTGCGGGCTAAGCCGGACTTCCAGCAGGGTCGGCACGGAATAAATCAGACCGCAGATGCACAGAATCCGCAGCAGGATGGCCTGACCGTTCGGGCTGCCCAACAAGCGCTGCGCCAGCCAAAACGGCAAGACCAGCACGATCGCGGTCAGGATCATCGACATCGAATCGTACAGCGCCAGCCCCTGCAACGTGCGCGGGCCGACATGCAAAGGCTGCTGGTTGGTATAAAGCGTCAGGAATTGTGTTAACAGGGCCAGCCCGATCAGCAGCAGGATAAGGCGCGGCATTGGCAGGATGCCGGCAGGATTTGCGACGGTTGACTGAATTTGGGCGCTGGTTCTGACCGCGCGTCTTTCAGTCTGTCGGGTAAAGCCAAGTGCGCGCCCCTCCGCCGGTGCGCTGGCCGCGGCGGTCCTCGTCTCTTGGCGGGTCATGGGTCGCTCACTGCGCGACCGCGACACATAGGCGGATCCTGCTTCGTCCAACGCGGAAAAATAGGACATGACCGCAGCCGCCATCACCGGAATGAATGCCTTGTCCAGCGTCGGCAGCAAAGGCGGGTTGATCCCCACACCAAACGGCAACAGCAGATAACCACCCAGCACCGACCAGACCAGCGCCTGAGCCTGCGGCAACATGCGGAACAGCAGGAATACGACAACGGGCCAGCTGAAAAGGGCAAGATAAGAAAAGCTATTGGGCATTCTAAGGCCGCGACCGCCCCCTAACACGTTGCAATCCTGCCTCTCTAGCACTTTACCCCCGCTTTGCACATGTGGAATGCTGGGGCCGACAAACCATCGCCTACGGCCAGAAATCGCTTACGAATGGCGGGCAAAACGCCTATAAGATCGTCGGATGTAGCTGTTTTCGATCGCGACTTTTGCATGGACCGCGCCCGGGTGAGATTTGATTGATGACTGTAAAGCGATTGCCGATGCCGCCCTCCCCCCCCCGCAAGCTGGTTGTCTCCATCATCAACTTCCGGACCGGACCGCTTACCCTGAACTGCGTCCGGTCAGTTCTGGCCGATCTTGACGGGACCGGAGCTGACCGGATTGATGCCGAGATTATCGTGGTCGACAACCGCTCTGGCGATGGTTCCGACGCGCTGATTGCCGACTGGATTGCCGCGCAGCCGCAACCGGTTCCGGTCCGCCTGATCCGGTCTGCGACCAATGCGGGGTTTTCAGGCGGCCACAATCAGGCCATCGCGGCGCAAGCGGCCGAATTCTACCTTGTCCTGAATTCGGATGCGCTGCTCAGGCCCGGCTTTCTGTCCAGCATACTGGCGGCGGCGCAGATGCAACCCGCAGCTGGCCTGCTGGCGCCCCGCATCGAATACGAAGACGGCCGGCAGCAAACCAGCTGCTTCCGCTTTCCCGGCCCGTTCAGCGAACTGGTCCGCGGTGCCAACAGTGGTCCGGTCACGCGGTTTTTCGCCCGCCATGTCGTGGCGCTGGACATGCCACCAGAAAACCAAAAGATCGAGTGGGCCAGCTTTGCCTGCATCCTGTTGCGCCGTAGCATGATCGACGCCATCGGCCTGATGGATGAAGGCTATTTCCTGTATTTCGAGGATACCGAATACTGCCTCCGGGCTCGCAAGGCTGGCTGGCGGATCACTTATGTGCCGGACGCCCGCGCCGTGCATTTTCGCGGTGGCAGTGGCCCGGTCAAGGCGCTGTCCGCCGCCCGCAAAGGCCTGCCCGCCTATTTTTACGCCTCGCGGTCGCGGTTTCTGTGTCAGGCGCACGGTCGGGCGGGCCTGCTTGCGGCCAATCTGCTGTGGTGTCTTGGCCGCGTCATCGCCCATCTGCGCCGGCTGGTCGGAAAACCGGTCTTTCCATCCAACCAGAACGAGATGCGGGATATCTGGATAAACGCTTTCGCACCGCTTGGCACGTCCTCTGGCAAGGCGGATTAGGCAATGTCCCTGCCGGATTTCCTGATCATCGGCGCCATGAAATGCGGCACTACCACGCTTCAGGCGCAACTTGCGGCACAGCCCGGCATCTTCATGACCACGCCGAAAGAGCCGAATTTCTTTTCCGATGACGATGTCTTTGCGCGGGGCATGGCGTGGTATCAGGCGCTGTTCGCTGCGGCTGCCCAGAACGATCTGAAAGGCGAGGCCAGCACGCATTACACCAAACTGCCGACCCACCCCGAAACGCTGCCCCGCCTGCTGGCTGCGGTTCCGGCACCCAAACTGATCTACCTGATCCGCAATCCGGTCGAACGCGCGGTGTCGCATTACATCCACGAATGGTCACAGGGCAAGATGGCCGACGACATCGACGCCGCCTTCCACCAGCACCCCGAATTGATCGACTATGGCTGTTACGGCAAACAACTGGCCCCCTATGTGCGTGCCTATGGCCGCGAACGGATCCTGCTCTCCAGTCTGGAAACTCTGCAAAGCACGCCGCAAATGCTGCTGGATCAGGTCGGTACCTTTCTGGGGCACCCCGGTGCGCTGGTCTGGCACGCCGAAATGGCACAGGAAAACGTCTCCAAACTGCGGACGCGGCGATTTCCGTTGCAGGCGCTGTTGGTCGACAACCCGCTGGCCACCGCCCTGCGCCGCAACCTTGTCCCCAAATCCATCCGCACCCGCATTCGGCAAACCCGGCAGATGACCGAACGCCCGACCCTGACGCCGGCCCTGCGCACCAGACTGGAGTCGGTTTTTGCGCAGGACCATGCGCAGCTTTGCGCCCTGTTCCCCGACTGCGCCGCGATCCGGGCCAGCTATCCGTTCGTGCCGGCATGAACGACCGGCCACCCGCCAGCCGCATCGCCGCCGTCCTCATCGGTCGCAACGAAGGGGCGCGGCTGATCCGCTGTCTGGCTTCGGTTCAGGGCACGGCGAGCCGGATGATTTACGTCGATTCCGGCTCTAGCGATGGCAGCGTCGCCGCGGCCAAGGGTGCGGGGGCAGAGGTCGTCACGCTGGACCTGACCCAGCCCTTCACCGCCGCCCGGGCGCGCAATGCCGGGCTGGCACAGCTGATGCGCGGCGATGTCCCCGATTACATCCAGTTCGTCGATGGCGATTGCGAAGTGCAGCCCGGCTGGATTGCTGTGGCGCACGGCTTTTTGCAGGCCACACCCCGCGCCGCCGTAGCCTGTGGCAGGCGGCGCGAACGCTTTCCGGACGCTTCGGTCTACAACCGCCTGTGTGACCGCGAATGGGATACGCCGATTGGCCAGACCCGATCCTGTGGTGGCGATGCGCTGATCCGTCTGGCCGCTCTGGCAGACGTTGGTGGCTACAACCCCAACCTCATCGCCGGTGAAGAGCCTGAACTCTGCGTCCGTCTGCGCGGCAAGGGCTGGCAGGTTTGGCGGCTAGACCATGAAATGACCCTGCACGACGCGGCGATGACCCGGTTTGGGCAATGGTGGAACCGCAGCCGCCGCGCCGGTCATGCCTATGCCGAAGGGGCCGCCCTGCACGGTGCCGCGCCCGAAAGGCTTGGTGTGTCCGGCCTGCGCCGCGCCCTGGCCTGGGGTCTGGCTCTGCCTCTGATCGCCGTGGCGGGATCTCTGGCAAGCCCGTGGACCCTGATACTTTTTATCGCCTGGCCCGCCCAGATCCTGCGCCTCGCCACGCGGGAAGGTTTCGACCGCGCCGGTTGGCAGCGCGCCTTCTTCCTCGTCTTGGGCAAGATCCCTGAATCATTCGGGGCTTTGGAATACTGGCTGCGCCGCCTCGTCACCCGCCCTGCCGGACTGATCGAATACAAATAGCGCCGCAGTTTGCCGAAACCGCCTACCCCTTCGCACCCTGACCGCGGGAATAAACGTCATCATAGCGGATGATGTCATCCTCCCCCAGATAGGTGCCGGTCTGCACCTCGATCAAAACCATTGGCACTTTGCCGGGGTTTTCCAGCCGGTGAACAGAGCCCAGCGGGATATAGACCGATTGATTCTCGGACAGCAGCTTGACCTCTGCATCTACCGTGGTCCGCGCGGTGCCTGACACCACGATCCAATGCTCCGACCGGTGAAAATGGCTTTGCAGGCTCAGCGAGGCACCGGGATGCACGACGATGCGTTTGACCTGAAACCGGTCCGACATTGCCAATGTCTCGAACCAGCCCCAGGGCCGATGGTCGCGCGCAAAGGCTTCGGCCTGTTTGGCCCCCTTGGCCTTCAACAGCGCCACCGCCTGTTTGACCTCTTGCGCCCGCGACCGGTCGGCGACCAGCACGGCATCGGGCATGGCAATCACAACGATGTTGGTCAACCCGATCCCGACCAGTTCCATCCCGTCCGATTCGGACCGCAACAGACTGTCGCGGCAATCCAGCGCCGAAACCTGGCCCCGCGTCACCTCGCCCCCGGCGTCCGGCCCGCTTTCACGCCAGACCGAATCCCAGTCGCCCAGATCCGACCACCCGCCCGCAAACGGCACGACGGCAAGGTTTTCCGCCCGCTCCATAATGGCATAGTCGATCGAGATATCTTTGACCTTTTCCCAGGGCTTCGCCGCCAGCCGCAGAAATGCCAGATCGGCCGCCGCACCTGCCACGGCCTCCGTGACCGGGGCCAGCAACGCCGGGGCATGGGCCGCGAATGCCGCAAGGATGCTTTTGGCCGAAAACAGAAAAATCCCCGCGTTCCACAGGAAGGTGCCGGCGGCCAGCATCTCCGCCGCCCGCGTCGCATTGGGTTTTTCGACAAACCGGGTCAGCGGCAGCACCCGCGGCGAAAAATCACCCGGATCGCCGCCAACCTCGACCCAGCCATAACCGGTTTCGGGCCGGGTCGGGCGAATGCCAAATGTGACGATTTTTCCTTCACGCGCGGCCGATGCCGCAGCGGCAACTGCGGCGTGAAAGGCGGCAACATCCGAAACCACATGGTCCGACGGCGCAATCAGCACCAGCGCATCGGGATCCTTGGCCGCGACATGCAGCGTTGCCGCCAAAATCGCCGGGGCGGTATTTCTGGGAGAAGGTTCAATCAGGATCGCCGCAGCGCTCTGCTCTATCTGAGCCAGCTGTTCGGTGACGATAAACCGATAATCCGAACTCGTCACCACCACAGGTGCCGCAAATTCAGCGCCCGACAACCGCCGTGCTGCCGCCTGAAACAGGCTTTCATCATCGGTCAGTTTGGCGAATTGTTTGGGATAGCTTTTGCGCGAAAGCGGCCAAAGCCTGGTGCCAGAACCACCACAAAGAAGGATCGGAGTAATCACGTGTCAAGTTCCACAATTGCTGCCTAACGTTGCAAACGTGGCCTATCCGGCGCAACGGCGCAACAACATTGGCGGCCCCTGTGCTGCAAACCCCGCGTCGGCGTTACCCGTGAACCGCATCCGTAAGAGCGTCAGGCGTGCTGGAGTTGCCCCAGTGCCAGAGGGTCGTGGCCAGAATGGCAAGCATCATGCCCCCAAACCCGAATCCCATGTATCCCAGTAACGCAAGCCCGATACCTAAGCCGCTTACAAGGGCGATAAGCGCTGCGCTTACCCCAGATATCATGCCGCATATCACAAGACCAAATGCCACAGCCACCTCCTCTGCATGGCTGTCAGGGCCCGTCGAAACCGGCCCCACAGCTGTCGCAGGTGTTACGATGTTCTCATTCTGTCGCCAAACCGTTCATGATTTCATAACAGTGCAGAAATGCGGCAGAAATTGGCCTCGAACGGCAAGTTTTTAGGGCAGAATGCGGAAACGTTGCCGCAATGAATCCAAGAAATCGATTGTTTCCAATTCTCTTATTGTTCGTGCGGATCTGGGCTGGTATCAGAATGTCGGCAAAGCTGTCGTTCCGGCCGCTGTTAATCTGTGAAAGTGTGTCGATGATGTTGATCTGGGCAAAACGTTTGGCGGTTGTTGCGTCTGTGGCGCTGGCAGGCGTGTCGGCACAAGCCGCCACGATCACTTTTGATCTGACAGGCCGCACCAGCCTTGGCAGTTCGATGGCATTCCATCAGGACGGGCTTGGCCTGGTCGTTTCCTCTGCCCATGTAGCGCCGTCCGGTGCCCTGATCCAAAGCGGTCTGGTATCGGAAAGCGGCAGCGGACTTGGCATGTTGGCAAACCGCAAGGATGACACCGCCAAGCTGGATGGCAAAGGCCAGAAAGAAGTGCTGGAGTTTCTGTTCAGCTCTGACGTCACGATCAAATCCATCACCTTCGCCCTGATCAAGGTCGGCAGCAAGGCGACGGGCTACATGGATGGCATGCTGCTTGGGTTTGCCTCGGTATCGCCGAACATCGATGTCAGCGCGTTGGGTCTGCATTCCGACTATTTCGGGATCGGCGCCAAGGGTAAGGACTCGGCCTTCCGCATTTCCAGCATCACGGTCAGCACCGTTCCGGTTCCGGCGGCGGGTCTGCTGCTGTTGTCCGGGTTGGCCGGGCTTTCGGTGTTCCGCCGCAAACGCCGCGCCTGACACTACGCCCAGCGCAGTTTACAAGGCCCCGGTCCACGCCGGGGCTTTTTGCTGCGCAAATCCGTTTGGCTCAGAGTTGACCCGCAACCGGCGCAGCGCCCAAACCCAGTGCGATGTACAGCGCCAGCGTGTCACTGGCATAGTCGCGCTGGGTTTGGGCCAGATAGGTCCGCGCCTGCGACACGGCGCGTTCCCGGTCCAGCAGGTCCAGCGCCGTCACATCACCGTTGCCGACCATCATCTTGCGTGACAGATCCAGCGCCTCTTGGTTCAACCTGACCACCCGCCCGGCCCGAGCCGCCGCCAGTCTGTCGCCCGAAACCGCCACCAGCGCCGATTCCACGCCTTCGACCGCCGACAGAACCGCAAGCCGCCAGCTGTAATAGGCCTGCTCGGCCCGGGCCTGTGCCGCGCCGACCTCTGCCTTCAACCGTGGCCGCCCCAGTATCGGCAGCGACAACCCCAAGGTCATGGTCTGCGTTGACCCAAGATTGGCATCAAGCGGGGCCGAGATCTGGCCGCGCAGGCTCAGACTGGGGTAAAGCGCGGCAGCGGCCTGCCCCATATCCTGCACGGCGGCGGCGTAAAGCTGCTCCGCCTCGCGGATATCGGGACGGCGGCGCACCAGATCGGCCGGGATACCAATACCGTTCGGGCGGTCCAGCATCGGCTGCCTGCCGTTATAGGACAGGTCAATCCCCAATGCTCCGGCGGGCACCCCCAGCAGCGTCGCGATCTTGTTGGCCTGCCGCGCAATGTTGGCATTCATTTGCGGAATGCGTGCCTCAGTCTCTGCCACCAGCGCCTCGGCGCTCAGGATATCCAGCCGGGTTGCCGCACCCAGTTTGATTTGCGCGGCAAGACTGGCCTCGGTTTTCCGCCGCGACGCCAGATCAAGCTGCTGCTGACCAAGCTGCGCCTGATAGAACCGCAAGTCGACATAGGCCTGCGTCAGATTGCCAAGCAGCGTCAGGCGGGCGTTCTGTTCGCCAAATTTCACGGCATCCAGCCGCGCCGCAGCGGCGCCCGCCACATGGCGCTGCCTGCCGCCAAACGGCGACACGCTGACCGACAAGGCCGCCGCCCCGGTGTCGCTGTAGGTGCTGTGGTCGGCGGTCAGGTTCAACTCGTCCGACAGCGGATTGCCTGCCGCCTTTGAATTGGCCTCTGCCTCGCGCAGCCGGGCTTCGGCTATCTTGATCGACACGTTTTGCGCCAGCCCCTGCGCGACCAACTGGTCCAGCACCGGGTCATGGAAGCCATGCCACCATTGCGTCTCGGCTGCGGTCAGCATCGGCACCGGGGCCAGCCTGGAATAATGCCCCGGCAGGTCCATCCGCGCCTCGGGCATCGGCGTATTTGGGCCACAGCCCGCCAGCACCAAAGCGCCCGCAGGAAGAAACTGCGCAAGATTGCGCATCAAATAATGCAAGTGCATCTGCCCTGCCTCTGCCTCTGCCTCGTCCGAACGCGGATACGGGATCTTTTCGATCCTCTTCGCTTCGGACGCTTATCGATAGCACGGTCCCTTCGCCCGCACCATCTGACCCTGTTCAAACCCTGCTTTTCGGGTCGGCGGTGTCACTCTTGGGGCACGGCTTACTGTTCGCGGAACGCCTTGTCGAAATAGACGAGGAACGGGTGCAGCAGATAATCAAGCGGGCTGCGGGTGCCGGTGGTGATGAAAGCCTCGACCGGCATGCCGGGGACCAGAACCTTGTCGCCCAGCAATCCGATCTGGGACTTGTCCGGAATGATCGTCACGGCATAGTAATTCTGCCGCGTCGTCTCATCCGCCAGAACATCGGCCGAGATTTTCACCAGCCTGCCACCGATCGGCGGGGTTTCGCGCTGATCAAAAGACGTGAAATGCAGCGACACCGGTTGGTTCAAGTGAATTTCGTCGATATGCGTGGCATCGACCTTGACCGCGACTACCAGCGGCTGATCTTGCGGAATGATGTACATCAGCGGCTCGGCCCGCTGCACCACCGACTGCACCGCAAAGAATTTTGATCCGTAGACGATCCCAGAAACCGGGGCCCTGATGTCCAGCCGCGTCAGTATATCGCGCAGCGCCAAACCCTGTTCTGCAAGGTCATAGGATTTGCCCTGAATGTCGCGCAATTGGGTCACGGCCTCTTCCCGCCGCTTGGTCTGCAATTGCAAGATCGCAATCGCATTGGCGGAAATCTGGCCCTTCAGATCGGCGATCTGGGCATTCAGCTGACCCACCTGCCCTTGCGCGGTTGCCAGTTCCCGTTCGGTATCCATCGCGCGGGACGACTGGGTAAGCCCCTGGCTCAAAAGCTCTTTCTGGTCGGACAATGCCAGGGTCAAAAGCTCTGACTGACGGTTGACCGCCGTCAGTTGTGCGGCCACTCCGGCGATCCGGTTCTGGATCTGTTCGCTCTGTTCTTTCAGCAGTCCGGTCTCTTGCGACAGCGAATCCAGGCGGGCGCGGAACAGACTGCGCTCTGACGCCAGCCGGGATTCGAAATCCGGCCCGGTGAAATCCGCGCCAGAGAATGTCGCCGACGGCACGACATCCGGCCTGTTGTCGCGCTCTGCCTCCAGCCGTGCCTGCCGCGCGGCAAGATCGCGCAACTGACCTTCGACAATCGCCAGTTCCGATTGGGTCCGGTTGCCATCCAGCCTGACCAGCACGTCACCGGCCTTTACCCGGTCGCCATCCCGGGCCAGAATTTCACCCACCACACCGCCATCGGGATGCTGCACGACCTGACGGTTTGATTCGACCTGAATGACCCCGGGCGCCACCACGGCCCCGGCAATCTGCGTGTCCGCCGACCAGAAACCAAAGCCGCCGATCAGCAGCAGGATGGCGACAAAGCCCACCGTCAGTGGCACCGGCGCGGGCCAGGTCTTGCCGGTTTGCGGGGTGGGTCTGGTCATGGCACCTTGTCACTTTGCAGCTTGCTGCGCAGGTTCGCGGCATTCTTGACTGATTTTTCCAACACCTGATCCCGCGGGCCGGCGGTGGTGATCTGGCCATTTTCCAGCACGATCAGATAGTCGCATTCGGCAATGGCAAGCGGGCGGTGCGTCATGATGATCACGGCCTTGCCCGCCGCCTTGAACTCGCGCACCGTGGCATTCAGCGCCTCGCTGCCTTCGGCGTCCAGCGCCGAATTGGGCTCGTCCAGAATAAGCAACGCCGGGTCGCCATACAGCGCTCGCGCCAGGGCGATCCGCTGGCGCTGGCCGCCCGACAGCTGGTTGGCGTTGCCTTCGATGATCGTGTTGTAGCCCTCTGGCAACGCCAGAATCATCTGATGCGCATTGGCCCGCGTTGCGGCGGCCACCACCGCTTCGGACACCGGCGACTGTGACATGCGGGCAATATTTTCGGACACGCTGCCGGTAAACAGCGTAACGTTTTGTGGCAGATAGCCGATATGGCGGCCCAGGGCGTCTGCCTCGTACTGATCCAATGTCGCGCCACCCAGCCGGATTTCCCCCGATGAGATCGGCAAATAGCCCAGAACCGCCCGCGCCAGCGTCGATTTGCCTGACCCACTCAGCCCGATAACCCCCAGCGCCTTGCCGGGGTCCAGCCGGAAAGACACATTGCGGATCATCGGCAGCCGCGATCCGGTCGGCACCACGGTCAGCCCGCTGACCACCAGCCGCGCCTCGGGCACCGGCAGTTCGGCCAGCGGCGGATAGACCGGCGTTGCCGCCAGATAGCGCGCCAGCGACAGCCAGCTTGACCGTGCCCGCTGCACCACCTGCCACTGACCCAGCGCCTGCTCGATGGGCGCAAGCCCGCGTCCCAGAAGGATAGAGCTTGCGACCATGCCGCCGGAACTCATCTGGCCTTTCAACAGGTAATAGGCCCCGATCGCCAGCATCACCGACTGCAGATACATGCGAAACGTCTTGGTCACGGCGCTGAAACTGCCGGTCCAGTCATTGGCCGCCAGCACATGCTCCAGCCCTTCGATCCGCCGTGTTACCCAGCGTTGCGTCATCACGCTGCGCATGCCTTGCGTCATCACCACTTCGGCCCCGGCGCGGACCTGTTCGGCGAAAAATGTGGCGCCTTGCGATGCCGTCTGGGCGCGAACCACCTTGCGGGCGGTCAGCATCTGGTTGGCAATGGTCAGAAAGACCAGAATGACACCGCCCGCAATCCCAGCCCAGCCCAGCATCGGGTGAAACAGGAACAGCGCGGCCATGAAAAACGGTGCCCAGGGCAGGTCCATCAGCGCCAGCAACACCGGAGAGATGAAAAGCTGCTGGATCGCCTCGACATCCCGCAGCGCCGACACCGGCATGGCGCGTTCCGACGGGCTGGCGGCACGGCGCAACGTGGCCTCGAACACCCGCTTGTCCAGCGCGGTCTGGAACCGTGCGCCAACCCGCGCCATCACCCGGCCCCGCGCAAAATCCAAAAGCGCCATCAGCAGGAACAGAAACGAGACCAGCAGGAACAGCGCCGTCAGCGTCTCGACCGACCGCGAGGTCAGAACGCGGTCATAGACTTGCAGCATGAACAGCGACCCGGTCAGGCCCAAGAGGTTGACGAACATGCTGAAGATGAACGCCGCCCACATCAGCCCCGCGCCCAACCGGCGCGCAGCGCGCAGTTCTTCGGGTCCGGCGGCAACAGAGGACATGGAGGAGGGCTTTCCTTGCTCGACCGTTTTCACGGCTTTTCTTCTAGATTGTGCTGGTTTAGCGCCGCTTTGGAAACAATTCGTTTCGCAACGGGCAGAATTGCGCGGTCTGTGGCCGCTTTGACGCTGAACCAGCCCGGCGGGTCCGGACCGGCCGGCCCGGCACCAGGTCGCGGTTCAATAATAGGATTGGTCGTGCCCCGTCATGCCGCCAAAATAGCTGCATTTGTTCAGAACCACACCCAGAACATTGGTCAAATTGGCGACTTCCTGCTCGCAGCGGTCGATCTGTGCCAGCGTGCTGCTGCCAGCCGCCGCGACGATCAGGGCGCAGTCGATCTGGCTGAAAAAGCCAAGGTTGTCGTCATTGCCCTGCATCGGCGGCGTATCGAAAATGATGATGTCCGGCTTCCAGATGCTTTCGATCCGGTCCAGCGCTTCGGTGGTCGCACTGCCGGCCAGCAGTTCGGCAGACCGCAAGACCGGCCCGCTGTTGGCGCAAACCGCCAGGTTGCTGCCCCGCCGCAGCGCGTAATCCCCCAACCGAGCCTCGGGTCGCAGCAGCCCCGAGATATCCGGCGCGTGACGCAGGTCCAGCATGTTGGCCAGCGCAGGCCGCCGCATGTCAAAGTCCATCAGGATCACTTTGATCTCGCCATTGCGCGCCAGACTAAGCGCCAGGTTCAGGCTGATGGTGCTTTTGCCACATTTTGTGGTGGGCGAGGTCACGGCAAGCCGGGTCCATTTGTTTTCCGCCATCTGCCGGGTAACGCGGGACCGCAATATGTCGTAGGGCGTCGAAAACTCGGTGCCCAGAATGGCACTGATCCGCTTGCGACGGCCCAGTTTCGGGGTGATCTCAAAGGTGGGCAGCGACAGCCAGTCGCCGATCGGCTCTGACTGACCCTGCTGCGCATTCGAGGTCCGGCCAAAGTCATCCACCGGCTTTCGGGCCGGTATCGCGTCGCGCACTGCGCGCGCCTTGGCCATTGCGGCTTCCAGTCTTTCCATCGTCCGATCCTTCCCGCGCCGCTTCGTTACGTCTGCCGGCCCCTGTGGCTTGCCGGGCTACAGGCCCAGCTTGGCCTTGACCGAGGCATAAATAACGTCAAGCGGTTTGTAATATGTATCAACCAGATAAAGCGCAGCCGGCAGGCCCAGCGCCATCAGCAGCACCAGTGCCGCAATCACCAGCCGCTGCCGCGTTGCCTCGCTTGGCGTCCGCACATAAGGAATGGTGCCGATGGTCGTGATCTTCAGATGGCGCTCCAGTTCAACCGGACGCCGCACCGAATGGTTCAGCAATTCCAGCAACCCGATCAAGGCCAAGCCCAGCAGTAGCCCTACAAATGCGCCCAAAATGACAATCCTCGGGCGGTTCGGGCGGGCCGGTGTATCCGGAACGCTCGCCGCATCCAGAACGCCGATACGCTGCCCCTTTGACAGAGCCTCGATCCTTTCGCCGGTCGAGGCTTTGGATAGCCTGTCAGTTGCGGTGTCGTATTGCGCCTGAATGTTGGTGTAGTCGCGGTTCAGCGCCGCCAGCTGCACGGCGACACCGGCACTGCGATCAATCGAATCTTTCAGACTCTTCAGCTGCTTGGTTAATTCATCCTGCTGCTGATTTTTCTGGTTGATCTGGGCGTCAATCTGGGTCGTCTGAATGTCGATCAGCGACATCGGCTTGGTATCAGCGGCGGTGGCGTCGGCCCCGTCAGCTGCAACCTGGCTGTCTGCCGCCTTGGTCTGCGCATCGACCTTGGACTGAAACTCCGCAATCTTGGCCTGCAGGATCTTCACCTTCGGATTCTCGGGCGACAGAACCGCCAAAGCCGCGCTCAGTTCGGCCTGCAGTTCGGCCAGTTGCTTGGCCTCCGGCGTCTGCTGCTGCGTCGCCTGCCCGCCTGCCAACTGGCCGGTCGAACGGTAAATCTCTATCAGCCGCTGCCTTTGGTCTTTTAGGCTGGAAATGTCGCGCTCCACACCGGCAAGCCGTTCCTGCATGTTGGTCTGCTGCGTCAGCCGATAGTTCAGCGTGTCCGGCAAGGCGTCAGAATTCTTGTTCTGAAAGTCCAGGATCTTGGCACTCTGGGTGCTCAGGTCCGCACTCAGCCGTTCGACCTCTTGCCGGAAGAACTGCAAAGTGTCCTGCGCCTGCCCGGTCCGCGTCGCGGTGTTGTCGGTCAGAATGCGCGTGACATATTCATTGACCACATCGCTGGACACCTTGGCCTTCTCGGCGGCGAAGGTGATCGTCATCAGGTTGGCCTGATCGCGGCCCGACTGTTTGGTGATCGTGGTGTTCCGGCGGATCGCATCGACAATCGCGTCGGGCGACATGTCGTCGGACTTGCCCAAGACATTGAACTTGCGGGCGATTTCCAGCAGGTTTGACCGCGTCATCAACCGTTGCTCGATCACCTGCAACTGTTCCAGCGCCGCAGTTGAAACGGTCGGTGCGGCCAGCGCATCGGGTATCTGCGGCGATTCCAGCAACAGCCTGGCCGTCGACTCATAGACCGGCGGCAGCTTCAGCGCGATATATCCTGAAATCGCAGTGATCGCCCCGAACACGATGATCAGGATGGGCAGGCGGCGCATGAGGATCGAAACGTAATAGCGGATATCGGGCTTCATGCGCCGTCTCCCTTGACGGTGCCGGGCGCAGTCGTGATGTCCGCTGCCCGCTCCACGGCGTCATCGACTTGCAGTTGGGTGGCGAAGAATATGTTGTCCTCCAACACTTGCTCCAAAATTTCGGTATCGACCCGTTGGGTTTCCGTCGTCCAGGCGTAGAACAACGCCATGTCGCAGAATTGATTGATCAGCCGCGGTACGCCTTTTGTCACCACATGGACAAAAACCATCGCCTCGGGCGAAAACTCGGTGCCGGTGCCACCCACCGCCCGCAGCCGGTGAATGATGAACGCGGCGGTGGTTTCCTGATCCAGCGGATGCAGGTGATAACTGACGGCGATCCGCTGCGCCAGCTGCACCAGATTCGGTTGGCGGATCATCTCGCGCAGTTCGGGTTGCCCGACCAGCACCAGTTGAATGACTTCGTCCTTGCCGGTGTTGATATTGGTCAGCATCCGCAGCTCTTCCAGGCTTTCCTGCGACAAGTTCTGCGCCTCGTCAAAGATCAGCAGAATCCGGCGGTTGGCCGCGTATTCCGCAATCATGAAGTCCTGCATCTGCTGAAACAGCTGCACATAACCGGCATTGGCATCAAACGTCATGCCCAGCGAGTTCATCACCCATTGAATAAGCGCCCCGCGTCCGCCCTGCGCGTTGGACACCAGCCCGACCGTGGTGGTCTGATCCAGCCGCAGCAGCATTTCGCGCAGCAGGGTCGTCTTGCCGCAGCCGATTTCACCGGTCAACAACGTCACCGGCGACCGCACGATAATGCCGAACTCCAGCACAGAGAACGCCTTGCGGTATTCCTTGGACCAGAACAAAAGGTCAGGGTCCGGCAACAGGGTAAACGGCCGCTCCCGAAACCCAAAGAAGTCGGCGTAGAACCCTTTGTGCCCGGCGGCCTGTGATGGTGCCGCTGGTCTGGTTGCGGTCTCTTTTGGTCTGCTTACCATAACGTCATCAAACCTTTTACGCCCTCACGCCGTTGCGCCTGCCCGGCATCATGGCAAGCCCCCATTTGTGCGACCCTTTGCGCAAAAGCAACCCGTCCAGGTGATTCGGTGTAGAAAACACTGTTTCGCAACCTTTAGTTGTAAATCCCATGCGTCAGGCCATCCCTCAAACGGCCACGATGTGCCCAGAATGGGCCTCGCGTTCTCGCAAAAGAAACAGTATGACTGCCGCAGCGCAGCAAACAGGCAAAGGCGGGCGAATTTATGACCCTTTGGTCGCTTTTCTAACGAATTTGATCGGAAGATGACTTAGATTGCTGTAAGTATGGTTGCACCGCGAACGCTGTGCTTTGCGGGTGTTTTGAGAAGACCAGCGTACATTCGGACGCTTTGTAGTGTGATGTTGTGTTGGAATAAGGAAGTTAAGTATGAGCTTTGAACCGTCTAAAATTTTTGTCGACAGTGTAGGAACCGGCCTCGGCGATACGTTTTCAATCGAAGCCCGTGGTCTGTATCGCCGTAGGTTTAAGCGCGTTTTTGACGTGGCGCTTGTTTTGCTGGCTGCACCGTTTGTGGTCCCAATCGTTTTGGTGCTGGCGCTCTTGGTGATGCGCGACGGCCACTCTCCTTTCTACTGGAGCAGCCGCGTGGGCCGGATGGGTCGCGAATTTGGCATGATGAAGCTGCGCACGATGGTTCACGACGCCGACACCCGGCTCGAGGAACATCTGGCCAGCGACCCAAAAGCCGCCGCAGAATGGCTGGGCACGCAGAAGCTCAAGTTCGATCCGCGCATCACGGCGTTTGGTCGCTTTTTGCGCAAGACATCGCTGGACGAGCTGCCGCAGCTGTGGAACGTGATCAAAGGCGAAATGTCGTTGGTCGGCCCGCGTCCGATGATGCCCAGCCAGCGCACCTTGTATCCCGGTCGCGCCTATTATTCGTTGCGCCCCGGCGTCACCGGTCCGTGGCAAGTGTCTGATCGCAACGAAAGCGAGTTTGCCAAACGCGCCGACTTTGACCTTGAATATACGCGCAATCTTTCGTTCGCCTACGACCTGCGTCTTCTGGGTCGCACGGTTGATGTCGTCCTGCGCTGCACCGGGTACTGACAATTGCCAAGCGCCGCGCTTGTCTGGCAAGACCAAGCGCGGTAGTTTGCCTGCAGGACAGGCGCTGTAATTTGCGCCTCAGTGTCGCAGTGAAACGGAAAAGATAGAACATGACGATGCGAAGCGGCGTTTCTGCCCTGCTCATAATTGCGGCTTTGGGGCTGGTCTCCGGGTGCGAATCATCCAAAGACAAGGCCACGCGCCACTTCAACGCAGCGTTGGAGCTCTTGCAAAAGGGCGATCAAGACCGCGCCATCGTCGAGTTTCGCAACGTCTTCAAACTCGATCCGGAAAATCACGACGCCCGCATGGCCTTTGCCAAACTGCTGGAGAAACGCGGCAGCCAGCCAGAGGCGCTGGCCCAGTACCGCAAGGTCGCCGATGCCAGCCCGAATGATGCCGAGGCGTTGCAGGGTGCGGCGCGGATGGCCGCCAATATCGGCGACTGGCAAAGCGCTGGCACCTATGCCAAATCCGCCCTCGCGCTGCAGGCCACAAATCCCGATATGCTCGCCGTGCAGGCTGCTGTCGATTACGCCACCGCCGTCAGAACTGCCGATCCCGCGAAACGGCAGCTCGCTGCCGACGCGGCCCGGGCCCTGCTGGTCAAGCAGCCCGGCAATATCCTGTTGAACCGTGTCGTGATCGACAGCTTCACGTCGGTCTCCAATTTCAAGGACGCGCTAAGCGCGGCGGATGCCGCGATCGTCGCCTTCCCCAAGGAACAAAGCTTCTACCTATTGCGGGTCGCGATCTATTCGGCCTTGCAAGATGACAAGGGCGTGGAAGCTGCACTGCTGCAGTCCATTGCCGCGTTCCCAGAGGATGCCGCGACCCAGCAGATGCTGGTGCGCTGGTATGTTGCCCACAAACAGCTTGATCAGGCCGAGGCGTTCATGCGCGGTCGTGCCAAGTCGGGCGATTCCGCCATACAACTGAGCCTTGTCGATTTTCTGCGGCAATACCGGTCAGTCGATAGCGCGCTGGCAGAGATCGACAAGATGCTTGCGGCAATGCCGGCCACCACCGCGCCCGACGATACCGCCGTGACCCCCGATACCAAAGCCGCGGACGCCAAAGCTGCGGACGCCGGGCCGCCGCCGGTGAAAATCACGCCGGACCTTGTCAGGGCCCTGCGCGCCAGCATCGTGTTTGATCAAGGCAAACAGGCCGAGGCAGTCAAGTCGATGCAAGATATTCTGGCAACCGCCAAAGTCTCCGACGAATCGCGCCGCATCAAGATCACTTTGGCGCGGATGCAGTTCACGATGGGCGATCCAGTCCACGCCCGGGCCCTGGTCGAAGAGGTGCTGGCCGAAGATGCCGGGCAGGTTGATGCGCTCAAGATCAAGGCGGCCTGGCTGATTGATGACGACAAGACCGATGATGCGGTGGCGTTGCTGCGCGCCGCACTGGATGCCAATCCGCGCGATCCCGTCACGATGACGATGATGGCCCAGGCCTATCAGCGCGCCGGCAACCCCGAACTTACCGCTGACATGCTGTCGCAGGCGGTTGTCGCCTCTGGCAAGGCACCCGCCGAAACGATGCGCTATGCCGAATTCCTGATGTCCACGCAGAAGTATCTGGCCGCCGAAACGCTGCTGACCGATGCGTTGCGGCTGGACCCGACCAACGTGGCGCTGCTGTCCGACATGGGCAAACTCTATGTCAAAATGAAAGACTGGCCCCGCGCGACCGGCGTGGCGGACCGTCTGGACGAACTCGCCACGCCCGATGCGGTTCAGGCCAGCCATATCTTGCGGCCCGGCATCCTTGCCGGCCAACAGCGCATTGGCGATGCAATCGAATATCTCAAGGGTCTGACCTCGGGCGCCGATGCCAACCTTAACGCGCAAGCCACCCTGATCCAGGCCTATCTTGCCAATGGCGAGCCCGACAAGGCGACTGCGCTGGCGCAGTCTCTGCTGGAAAAGTCGCCGGACAATCCCAACGTGCGCTTTATCATGGCCACAGTTCAGGGCGCGGTCGGCGATGGCGCTGTGGCCGAAGCAACCTTTACTGATCTCTTGAAACAAGACCCCAAGCGGCTGATCGTCTGGACCGCGCTGATCGGACAGTTGGCCAAAAGCGGCAAGACCAAAGAGGCGACAGCGGCGGTTGAAGACGGCTTGAAGGCGCTGCCGGATTCGGGCGATCTGCTGTTGATCAGGGCCAATTTCCTTGAACAAAGCGGCGACAACGAAGGCGCGATTGCCGTCTACGACAAACTTTATACCGGCAACACCTCCAACATGATCATCGCCAACAATCTGGCATCGATGCTGGCGAATTACCGCACCGATGCCGACAGTCTGGACAAGGCCTACCGAATCTCCCGCAGGCTGGCCGGCACGCAAGAGCCGGTGATGGCGGATACCTATGGCTGGATCACCTATTTGCACGGTTCGCCCTCTGATTCCGTGCCCTATCTGGAAACCGCCGCAGCGGGTCTGCCAAAGGATCCGATGGTGCAGTTCCACCTGGCCGAGGCTTACCGCGCCCTAAAGCGTGATGATGACGCAAAAGCACAATATTTCAAGGTGTTGGCACTGGTGCCCCCCGGCGACAACCGGCCCTTCGTCGAAACGTCCCGCAAGGGCAGCGAGGGTAAAATCGTGGGGGACGGCAAGTGAAATCCACCCGAAAAACTGTTGCTGGCGTGGTACATAGGCATCGGCAAGTGAAATGCGATGTTGTTCTGTGCCGCGGCAAAGTCGTAATATGTCAACTTGCACCTATCTAGGGCGATCCAGAACATGAAAACCTTGTCCAGACTATTGCTCGTCCCGGTCCTGCTTGTTTTCGGCGGTTTGCCGACGCTTGCAGATACCGCTTATAAACTCCGCGCCGGCGATGTTTTGCAACTCGAGGTGCTGGAAGACGCGTCGCTGAACCGGTCGGTTCTTGTGCTGCCCGATGGCAATGTCACAATCCCGCAGGCTGGTACGATCCATGCCGCGGGCTTCAGTGTCGATCAGGTGCGTTCAACCGTCGTCACCGCGTTGACCCCGAACTTTGCCAAGGCCCCGACGGTCTATCTGTCGGTCAGCCAGGTGGCGCAAGCGGCACCTGCCGCTTCGTCCTCTGCGGCGGCACGGCCCGGCACCGGTGTCTTTGTGATGGGCGAAGTGACCAAGCCGGGTCGCGTCGACATCGAACCGGGCGTCACCCTGCTGCAGTTTCTGGCGCAAAGCGGTGGCTTCACCAGCTTTGCCGCCACCAAGCGTATTCAACTGCGCCGCGTTGATGCCTCTGGGCACGAGCAGATTTATCTGTTCAACTACGACAGCGTGATGGCCGGTGGCCAGGCGCGCATGATCTACCTGCAAAAAGGCGATGTGATCGTTGTTCCGCAACGACACCTTTTCGAGTGAGGCCATAAATGGGGCGGGGGCGCATTCGCGGGGCGGCAGCAAGTCTTGCCGTGACGGTCGGACTCAGCACGGCTGTTGGTCACAGCCAGGTCACCAACGCCACGCCGCCTCAAGCGCCGCCGCGCCTGACATTGGATTTTTCCAGCAGCCTGACCCATGACAGCAACCCGTCGCTCGCTTTGTCCGGTGCGCGGCCCAGCACGACCTTTGACAATGCCTTCGCCCTGAACTTCAACACCGCGACCCCGCAACAGACCTTCGCGTTCTCGGCGGATGGCGTGCTGCGGGCGTCAGAAGGCGCGGGCGACAACGGCCTGCATTTCCGCGACCCCGGCGTAAAACTGTCCTATCAGATCACGAACGGCAATACGCTGTTCTCGGTCAACGGGGCATACAAACAGACCCTCGCCAATCTGTTCGAACCGGTCGGCGGCTTTTCGACCGATGTGATTGCGACAACCGGTACCATTACGACACAGACCGCCGGCTTCAATTTCCAGACCGGCCTGAACAACCCGCTGGGTTTTGACCTGTCCGGCACCTACAGCGACCGCAGCTACAGCCAGACCACGGACCCGAACGTGTTCGACAGCCACACGCAAAGCCTGAACGCCGGCGTTCATCTGCGCATGGCATCGGGCGACACGGTTGGCCTGACCCTTGGCACCAATGATCAGTTCTACGAGAACACGCTTGGCACCACCCGCAAAGGCCAGACCGCCCGGCTGCAATACAGCCGCAACCTGCGCCCCGATCTCAAGCTGAACGCGTCGGTCGGCACCAGCAAGAACACCACCCGCATCACCGGCGGCACAATCCAGAACCAGTCCTCGGGCGCGGTCGGCAGCATCGGCCTGGTGCGCACTTTTGCCACCGGCAACACCGCCTCCGCCACGCTTCAGGCCGACCGCGATGCGCTTGGCGCCCGCAACACGCTGACCTTCGGCGCCGATATGGCGCTGCCCAACGGCAAACTCGCAGCCACCCTCGGCATGTCGGAACGCGCCGGCGCAGGCGGTCAGGTGATCGGCACGCTGTCCTACACCCACACCTTGCCGGTCGATGTCATTGGCGTGCAAATCTCTCGGCAAGTCGCGCTGAATGCGGATGATATCGACATTGCCAACACCAACATTGATCTGACCTACACACACAAACTGTCCGTCGTCGCAAACTTTGGCCTGTCGCTGAGCATGGCAGCCACCGGCAGCGCCGGCGGCGGTGCCGTCGCAAGCGCGTCACGCCAGACACTCCGGGCGACCTATTCGCATGACCTGCCCGCCGGATGGCAAGTGTCAGGCGGCTACCAGTATCGCGCACTCAACAAATCGGCCTCCGGAAACGCGGATTCAAGTTCGGTCTTTCTGACCCTGAACCGCAAGTTCACGCTCCTCCCCTGATACAGTGGTAACGCTGATGGTCCTGTGGACCAAGGTCCGCCGCATGCCGCCAGTCCTTCTGGTGCTGATCGGCCTGTGCGTTTTACCGGAACTTGTGCTGCAGGGCGCTGACCGCGGGCTTTGGGGCGCACCGGAATGGCGTTTCGCCGCCTATGCCCTTGGTGGCTTCTGGCCCGGCCTGTTGCACGACTGGCGACCGAACTACCGCGGCCAGCCGGAACTGATGTTCGTGACCTACGGCTTCCTGCACGCGGGCCTCGTGCATCTGATCGTGAACATGATGTCCGTCGTCTCGCTGGGGCTCGTCGTCGTGGACCGGATCGGTCAGCGCGGGTTCATCCTGCTCTATGGCCTGTCGCTGCTCGGTGGCGGCATAGGTTTCGGCTTCCTGTCGAACGCCACTTCGCCGATGGTCGGGGCCTCTGGGGCGCTGTTCGGTCTGGCGGGCGGCGTCATCGCCTGGGCGCAACTGGATCGCCGCGCCGAAGCATTGTCGCTCTGGCCCGTCGCCCGCGCCCTGATCTGGCTGTTCGCGGTCAACGTCATTCTCTGGTTGGTGACCGGCGGCCAGCTGGCCTGGCAGACCCATCTGGGCGGCTTTCTGGTCGGTGCCGCCGCTGCGTTGCTCCTCGACAAATGGTTCGCCACCGACATCTGAAACCCGGCCGCCCGCACGTCAGCGGGCATTCACGCCCCCCGGATCAGTGCGCTGATGTCCGCCAGCTTGCGCCCCACCAGATCCGGCTGGCCCCGCGCCTCGATGTTCAACCGCAGCAGCGGCTCGGTATTGGACGCCCGCAGATTGAACCGCCAATCGCCAAACTCCAGCGACAACCCGTCCAGTTCCTCCCGCCCGCTGGCCTGCGGCCCGTAAACCGCATCCACCGCCGCCACCACGCGCCGCACATCGGCCACCCGAAAGTTGATCTCGCCCGAGGATGGAAACGCCGCCCGCCGCTCTGCCAGGATCTGACGCAGGCTCTGGCCCCGGCGCGCCACCAGTTCGGCCACCAAAAGCCAGGGGATCATCCCCGAATCGCAGGCCATGAAGTCGCGGAAATAATGGTGCGCCGACATCTCGCCGCCATAGACCGCACCGGTTTCACGCATCTTCGCCTTCAGAAAGGCATGCCCGGTCTGCGCCATCACCGCCCGCCCCCCGGCGCGCGCCACCACATCGACCGTGTTCCACACCACCCTCGGATCATGGATCACGATCGCACCGGGCTCTTTCGTCAGAAACGCCTCGGCCAAAAGCCCCACAACATATTCGCCCGCCACAAAGCCGCCCGCATCGTCGAACAGAAAGCAGCGGTCGAAGTCGCCGTCCCAGGCCACACCGAAATCCGCCCCCGCCCCGCGCACCGCATCCGCCGTCATCGGCTGGTTTTCCGGCAACAGCGGGTTCGGGATGCCGTTGGGAAAGCTGCCGTCCGGGTCATGGTTGACCCGCACAAACCGCAGCGGTGCCCCGCGCCGCGTCAGTTCCGCCGCAATCGCGTCAAAGGTCGGCCCCGCCGCGCCATTGCCGGCATTGACCAGCACCGTCATCGGCGTCAGGGCGGCGACATCGACAAACGACAGTACACGCGCGACAAACGCCTGCCGCACATCCACCCCGCGCCGGCCCCCCCTGACCGCCGCCGCAAACGCCCCCGCCTCGGCCACCGCCTTGATCCGCGCCAACAGCGCCGGTTCCACCGGTGCCGACCCGGCCTTGACCAGCTTCATGCCGTTGTAATCCATCGGATTGTGCGAGGCGGTCACTTCAATCCCACCATCCGCTTCCAGATGCGCGGTGGCGAAATACATCTCCTCGGTGCCGCACAGGCCAAGGTCCAGCACCTCGACCCCCGCCTCCCGCAAGCCCTCTGCCACCGCCGCGGCCAGGGCGACCGACGATTGCCGGCAATCGCGCCCCAACACCACCCGCCGCGCCGCGATGACCTGCCCGAACGCCCGGCCGATCCCCGCAGCGACGTCCTCGTTCAACTCCGGCCCCAGCCGCCCGCGAATGTCATAGGATTTGAAACACGTCAGCTCGACCATTACCTGCGTCCTTACCAGCCGACGCTCTCCTAACAGGCCCGGTCGCCACCTCAAACAGCAAACTGGATCAGCCTGACCGCCCGTTCGGCCCGCCCACCCAGCGCTTGCCATTCATCTGTTCCTAAATATCCCGCAGGGGGTCCGGGGGATGCGAAATCCCCCGGGTGTCGTCACAGGCGCAGCGCCCTGGCTTGCGCCTCCAGCCGCGCCCGCTGAAACGCCACCATATCCGCCGCAGGCTGGTTCTCCTCAAGCAATACCAGCAGCGGGTCCACCACGCCTGACGCCAGCCCCGAAAATTCCTCCACCACCGCCAGCCCGCAAAACGGCACCATCACTTCGGAATAGCCGCCCTCATGCGCCGCCACCAACCGCCCGCCGCACAACTCGCCCGCCAGGGCCTTGACCCTGGACGCCATCCAACGAAACGTCCCCGAATGCGCCAGCATCCGCGCCAAGGGGTCATAGCCATTGGCATCAAACCCCGACGCCACCACGATCAGATCCGGCCGGAACGCCCGCAAAGCCGGTTCGACCAGCAGGTTGAACGCATCCAGATAGCCCTGATGCCCCGACCCCGGCAGCAAGGGCACGTTCAGGTTGCACCCCCGCCCTTCGCCAATGCCCCGCTCCGAAGTCAGTCCCTGATAGGCCGGAAAGCAGTTTTCCTGATGCAGCGAAATCGTCAGCGTATCGCCCCGCCCATAGTAAATCGCCTGCGTCCCGTTGCCGTGATGCACGTCCCAATCCACCACCACCACCCGCAACGGCCCGGCAACCCGCGCCGCCTCCAGCGCAATGGGAATGTTCGCCAGCAGGCAAAACCCCAGCGCCGCATCCGGCAGACAATGATGCCCCGGCGGTCGCGACAGCGCATAGGCATTCGCCACCTCGCCCTTCAACACATCCAGAACTGCCCGCTTCACCAACCCCGCCGACAACGCCGCAATCTCATACCCGCCGCGCCCAAACGGCGAATCCTCCGCCAGAAACCCACCGCCCGCGTCTGAGGCCGCCCTGAACCGCTCCAGATAGTCCGCCGTATGGACGCGGCGCATGTCGTCCCATGTCACCGGCTCGGCATCCCGCACATCCAGCCGTTTCCACAACCCGCAGACCTCCAGCAGGTTCTTGAACCGCCGCTTGGTCTCGGGGTTCTCCGCCTGCCCGCCGCCCGCCATCGGTTGCAGCCAGCCGCCAACCTGCAAGAACAGGGCCTGCTCGCCCGTCGTGTGCCACAGACACCGCTCGTCGTGATAAAATCCCGTCGCCATCCCGCCCTCCGTTTTTGCGACAATGCCGCATCCTTGGCCTCTTGCGAAGCCCGCGCGAATCCCGTCACATCACCGCATCAGAAAGGCCACCGCATGACACTGGTTTTCGCCCATGACGCCGCGACGCATCACCTGACGCCACCGAGCCACCCAGAGCGGGTCGCGCGGGTTACTGCGGTGGAAAAGGCTCTGATCGGCCTGACAGTGACGCGCAGGGTTTCGCCGCCCGCTGCTCAGTCCGATCTTTTGCTGTGCCATCCGGCCCCCTACCTCGCCCGCCTCAAAGCCGCCGAACCGACCGAAGGCTTCGCCCAGATCGACCCTGACACCTGGATGTCCCCCGGCTCGTATCAGGCCGCCTCCCGCGCCGTAGGGGGTGCCTGCGCCGCCGTCGATGCCGTCCTCTCGGGCGCGGCCAAAAATGCCTTCGTCATCGCCCGCCCGCCCGGCCACCATGCCGAGACGGAAACCCCGATGGGCTTCTGCCTGTTCGGCACCGTCGCCATCGCCGCCAAACATGCGCTGCTGTCCGTGGCCAAGGTCGCGGTCGTCGATTTCGACGTCCACCACGGCAACGGCACGCAAGACCTTTTGTGGAACGAACCCCGCGCCCTGTTCGCCACCTCGCAGCAAATGCCGCTGTGGCCCGGCACCGGTGACCGTTCCGAACGCGGTGCCCATGGCCAGATCCTCAACCTGCCCCTGCCGCCCGGCTCTGACGGTGCCCATATGCGCGCCGCCTATGAGGCCGAAATCTTTCCCGCCCTCGCCGCGTGGAACCCCGACCTTGTCCTGATCTCCGCCGGGTTTGACGCCCATCAGGACGACCCCCTCGCCAACCTGAACTGGTCCACCGCCGATTTCGCCTGGCTCACCCATCGCCTGTGCGACTTTGCCCAGGGCCGGATGGTATCCTGCCTGGAGGGCGGCTATGATCTGGACGCGCTGACGGCATCTGTCGCAGCCCATGTAGGTGTATTGCAGGAGCGCAGCTGATGGCCGACAAACCCGTTTCCGAGATGACCTTCGAAGAGGCGATGCAGGCGCTGGAGTCTGTCGTCAGCCAGCTGGAAAAAGGCGATGTCGCCCTGGAACAAAGCATCGCGCTTTACGAGCGCGGCGCGGCCCTCAAGGCCCATTGCGCCGCCAAATTGCAGGACGCCGAGGAAAAGGTCGAACTGATCCGCGCCGCCGAGGGCCGCGCCGTGGGCACCACCCCGGTGGAGGGGATGTGACGTTTCCCGACCGCCTCGCCGCCGATGCTGGCCTGATCCAGACCCGCCTCGACGCCGCCCTCGCCCATCTTCCCGACCAGCCCGTCATCCACGCCATGCGCTACGCCCTGCAGGGCGGCAAACGCCTGCGCGGCTTTCTGGTTCTGGAATCAGCCCGCCTGTTTGGCATCCCTCCCGAACGCTCCCTAAGCGCCGCCGCAGCCGTCGAAGCCCTGCACGCCTATAGCCTCATCCACGACGATCTGCCCGCGATGGACAACGACGACCTGCGCCGCGGCCTGCCCACCGTTCACCGCAAATGGGACGAAGCCACCGGCATCCTCGCCGGTGACGCCCTGCAAACCCTCGCTTTCGACCTTCTGACCGACCCCGCCCTCGGTCCCGCCGACACCCGCATCGCTCTGGTCCAGCACCTCGCCAAAGCCTCAGGAGCCGAAGGCATGGTCCTCGGCCAGGCGCTCGACATGGCGGCCGCCGCCAACCCCAACCTCACCCTGGCCGACATCACCACCCTGCAAGCTGGCAAGACCGGTGCCCTGATCCGCTTTGCCGCCGAAGCCGGGGCCATCATCGCCCAACAAGACCCGACCGCCCTGCGCCACTACGCCACCGCCCTTGGCCTCGCCTTCCAAATTGCCGACGACATCCTCGATGTTAGCGGCGACCCCGCCAAAACCGGCAAGCGCCTGAACAAGGACGCAGCCGCCGGCAAAGCCACCTTCGTCTCCCTGCTCGGCCTTGAAGCCGCCCAATCCCGCGCCAAATCCCTGATAGACGACGCCGAAGCCGCCCTGTTGCCCTACCCAAACGCACAAAACCTGATCGCCGCCGCCCATTTCGTCCTGACCCGCGAAAGCTGAGACAATTAGCCTAAAATATCTTTCATTTTGGCTAAAATATCCCACGTGGGACTTGGGGGTGTGAAACCCCCGGCGCTGGCCAAAGGCACTTCGCTTCCCATTCAACCGCAAACGGCCTAAACACAACCCATGGAAAACCGCCCCAAAACCCCGCTGCTCGACCGCGTTCGCACACCTGCCGACCTCAAGTCGCTGAACGACCGCGACCTGCGCCAATTGGCCGATGAACTTCGCGCCGAAACCATCGCCGCTGTCTCAGTCACCGGCGGCCATCTTGGCGCAGGCCTTGGCGTTGTCGAACTCACCGTCGCGCTGCACGCCGTGTTCGACACCCCGCGCGACAAGCTGATCTGGGACGTCGGCCACCAGTGCTACCCGCACAAGATTCTCACCGGCCGCCGCGACCGCATCCGAACCCTGCGCAGCGAAGGCGGCCTGTCCGGCTTCACCAAACGCAGCGAATCCGCCTATGACCCGTTCGGCGCGGCCCATTCCTCCACCTCAATCTCCGCCGCCCTCGGTTTCGCCACAGCCGCCGACCTTGGCGGCGATCCCGGCGACGCCATCGCGGTCATCGGTGACGGTGCCATGTCCGCTGGCATGGCGTTCGAGGCGATGAACAACGCCGGGGCCATGAAGCGCCGCCTGTTCGTCATCCTCAACGACAATGAGATGTCCATCGCCCCCCCGGTCGGTGCCCTCTCCGCCTACCTCTCCCGCATCTACGCCGGAAACCCGTTTCAAGAGTTGAAATCCGCAGCCAAAGGTATGGTTTCCCTCCTGCCCGAACCCTTTCAGGAAGGGGCCCGCCGCGCCAAGGAAATGCTCAAAGGCATGACCGTCGGCGGCACCCTGTTCGAAGAGCTTGGCTTCTCCTACGTCGGCCCGATCGACGGCCACGACCTCGACCAACTGCTGCCGGTCCTGCGCACCGCCCGCGACCGCGCCACTGGCCCGATCCTGATCCATGTCATCACCAAAAAGGGCAAAGGCTATGCCCCCGCCGAACAGGCCCGCGACAAGGGCCACGCCACCGGCAAATTCGACGTGCTGACCGGCGTGCAGGCCAAGTCCGCCTCCAACGCCCCCAGCTACACCAAGGTCTTCGCCCAGGCCCTGATCCGCGAGGCCGAACAAGACGACAAGATCGTCGCCGTCACCGCCGCCATGCCCGATGGCACCGGCCTTGACCTGTTCGCCGCGCGCTTTCCGCGCCGCACCTTTGACGTCGGCATCGCCGAACAGCACGCCGTCACCTTCTGCGCCGGGTTGGCCGCTGGTGGCATGAAGCCGTTCTGCACGATTTATTCCACCTTCCTGCAACGCGGCTACGATCAGGTCGTCCACGACGTCGCGATCCAGAACCTGCCCGTCCGCTTTGCCATCGACCGCGCCGGGCTGGTCGGTCAGGACGGCGCCACCCATGCCGGGGCCTTCGACATAGCCTACCTCGCCAACCTTCCCGGCTTCGTCGTGATGGCCGCCGCGGACGAGGCTGACCTCGTGCACATGGTCGCCACCGCCGCCGCCCACAACACCGGCCCCATCGCCTTCCGCTACCCCCGTGGCGAAGGCGTGGGCGTCGAACTCCCGGCCAAAGGCACCCCCCTGCAAATCGGCAAAGGCCGCATCATCCGCGAAGGCAGCCGCGTCGCCCTCCTCTCCTTCGGCACCCACCTCGCCGAAACCATCAAAGCCGCCGAAGCCCTCACCACCCGCGGCCTCACCCCCACCATTGCCGACGCCCGCTTCGCCAAACCCTTGGACCGCGACCTGATCCTGCATCTGGCAAGAACCCACGAAGCCCTGATCACCATCGAAGAGGGTGCCATCGGCGGCTTCGCCTCCCACGTCGCCCACCTCCTCGCCAACGAAGGCATCTTCGACACGGGGTTGAAATTCCGCAGCATGGTCCTCCCCGACACGTTCATCGACCACGCCACCCCCGAGGCGATGTACCGCGCCGCAGGCATGGACGCGTCGCAGATCGAGGCCAAAGTACTGGAAACGCTCGGTGTGGCGGTGGTGGGGAGAAGGGCTTGAATTCGCGTTTGGGTTGACTTTTCGGCCTGTGCATGGATCGGTCGAGACAGCCCGAGGTAACAATGCCAATCCCAGATTTTCAAACCGCCATGCTTCCCGTTCTCCGCGCTTTCAGGGATGGTGCGAAAAACGTCGCAGACACCTTGCCAGTGCTGCGGCATGAATTTGCTGTCACGGACGAAGAGGCCCAAGAAGTGCTGCCAAGTGGGCGCATAACGACGCTGCAAAGCCGCGCACATTGGGCGCGCACTTATCTATCGAAAGCCGGATTGCTGACTTCGCCAAGCCGAAATCTGCACGTAATCACCGATGCAGGCTTAAAACTCCTCAAGAGCGGCGTCACGCGCATCGACATGAAATCGCTTGAACAGTATCCAGCCTACGTTGCGTGGCGAGATAAGGAACAGGCGGGACCAGCCCAGACCGACTCAATCACAACAAGACGCACGCCAGATCCATCGCCAGAAACACCCGAAGAACGGGTCCAACGCGATTTTAACACCATCGATTCTGCATTGGCGGAAGACCTTCTCGCTGCCGTCCTTGCAATGGCTCCGCAAAACTTCGAACAGCTCATCGTCGATCTCCTCCTCGCAATGGGCTACGGCGGCGGCGACCGTTCGATGGGCGAACGCATCGGCAAGTCCGGCGATGGCGGCATCGACGGCATCATCAACGAAGATGCCCTTGGCCTTGACGCGGTTTATATTCAGGCCAAACGATACGCCCCGGAAAATAAAATTGGCCGTCCGGCCCTGCAAGCTTTCGTCGGCTCACTTACCGGCGAAGGGGCCAACAAAGGTGTCTTCGTCACCACCTCCGACTTCTCCAAAGAAGCCAAAGATTACCTGAACAAGGTCCAGCACCGCATCGTCCTGATCAACGGCGACCGACTCGCCCGCCTGATGATCCAGCACGAGGTGGGCGTCCGCGCGCGCAAAACCTACGTCCTGCGTTCCGTCGACGAAGATTATTTCACCGACTTTTAACCCAACACATCGGCCCACATATCCTCAGCGGGCACTCCCCCCCCTGTAACAATCCCCCCACCCCGGTCACATCCCGTAACCCCTCCGTGACCTCACGGCTTTGCCATCCCGCGTGATCGACAACCTGGGCTAACCAGCGTCAGCGCCTCCAAAATGGCGGCGCTTCATCAAGGGATCAGACCATGAAACTCGCATTCGCAGCCGTCCTCGCCGTTCTCTCCGCCGCCCCGGTTTTCGCCGACACGATGATGGACCCGGCCAAGATGACCTGCAAAGATCTGATGGCGATGGACAGCAAAGGCATGATGGACGCGGGCATGGCAATGAAAACCGCCATGAAGGACGACGCCAAGATGTCCGCCATGTCCGACGAAGACACCACCAAAGCCGCCGAAACCGCCTGCAAGGCGCATCCTGACGCCACCGTCATGGACGCCATGCATATGTAATCGGCCCTGGAAAGCGCCCCTTTGCGGGGCGCTTTCCAGTTTGCTTCACACCTGCACGCGCGTCTTCCACAGCGACACCGCCACACCCGCCGCCAAAAGGCCAAGCGTCACGCCCAGCGACAGGCTGGCCGGAAACTTGTCCCAGCCCATCAGATCGGCAATGAAGATCTTAGATCCGATGAACACCAACAGGGCCGACAGCGCGTATTTCAGATAAGCAAACCGGTGCAGGATGGCCGACAGCGCAAAGTAAAGCGCACGCAGGCCCAGCACCGCAAAGATGTTCGACGTGTAGACCAGGAAGGGGTCGGTGGTGATCGCAAAGACCGCAGGAACCGAATCCACCGCGAACAACAAGTCCGCCAGTTCGATCATCATCAGCGCCAGAAACAACGGCGTCACCTGCAACACCGGGTTGCGCACGAAAAAGGCGCTGCTGTCGATCGTATCGGTCACACGGAACATGCGCCGCATCAGCCGCAGCGGCAGGCTGCCTTCGACATCATGCTCCTTGTCAGCGCTCACCAGCATCTTCAGGCCAGTCGCCACCAGAAAGGCTGCAAAGACATACAGAACCCAGTGATATTGCGCCACCAGCGCCGCGCCCAGGCCAATCATCAGGCCCCGCAGCACGATCACCCCCAGAATGCCCCAGAACAGCACCCGGTGCTGATAGACGCGCGGAACGGCAAAGGCCGAAAAGATCAGGGCAATAACAAAGACATTGTCCATCGACAGCGTCTTTTCCACCACAAACGCGGTCAGATAAGCCACCGTCGCCTCCGCCCCCATCTGCCACCAGATGAACCCAGAGAATGCCAACCCCAGACTGATGTAGACCGCCGAAAGCGTCAGACTTTCACGCACGCCAATCTCGTGCGATCCCTTGTGCAGAACCCCCAGATCCAACGCCATAAGCGTCACCACGATGGCCAAAAAGCTCAGCCACATCCACAGCGGCGTTCCCAAGAATAATGTGACTAGAATTTCCATCCCTGACCTCTCTTGTTACCGCAAGAAGGTCAGCCAAAGCCGGACATGCCCCTCGCATTCGATGCGGTCCGACATCACGATGGTGAAATCGTCAGAGGGGCCCGGCCCGCAAAAGGTGACTTGGTGGGCGGCTCGGGCTTTTCAACCCCGGTCGGGGGAATTTTCTGCCGCCAATATCCCGGCCAGCCCCTCGCGGTAGGTCGGGTATTGCAACCGGACCCCCAGCGCCTTGATCCGCCCGTTCCGCACCCGCTTGTTTTCGGCATAGAACGATCGCGCCATCGGCGTCATCTCGGCATCCTCGTAATCCACCATCGGCGGCTCGGGCAGGCCCAGCAACTGCGCCGCCAATGACAAGACCGCCTCGGGCGAGGCCGGATCGTCGTCACAGACGTTATAGACCGTACCCGCTGCAGGATGCGCAATCGACGCCGCCAGCACCCCGGCAATATCCGCGACATGCACGCGGGAAAACACCTGCCCCGGCTTGAATATCCGCCGTGCGGTGCCGTCACGCACCTTCTCGAACGGCCCGCGCCCCGGCCCGTAAATCCCCGCCAGCCGGAAAATGTGCAACGGCAACCCCAGCGCCGCCCACTCGCTCTCTGCCGCAACCCGCGCCGCGCCACGCGCGGTTGTCGGAGCCAGCGGCGTGTCCTCATCGACCCACTCGCCGCCATGATGGCCATATACCGCCGTGGTCGACAGATACCCGACCCACTCCAGCCGCGCCGCAGCCATCGCAGACCCCAGCGCCCGCACCACCGGATCGCCCGCGCCATCCGGTGCGACCGAGCATAGCAGATGCGTCGCCTGCCCCAGCGCCTCTGCAATGTCTCCCGGCCAGATCAGCGGCTCGACCCCCTGCGCCGCAAGCAGCGCCGCCTTCGCCTCTGACCGCGTGGTGCCAATCACCCGCCAGCCCTGAGGGATCAACCGCCGTGACAGGGCCTGCGCCGAATAGCCGTGACCGATGGACAGCAAGGTTTTCATCCCCGCCTTATCCACGCCCCCAATCGCCACATCAAGCCGATTGATTTCCCCGCACCGTCATGGCCCTATCGATGGATGATCGAACCAGACCTCCGCGCCGCAGCTGATCTTACGAAGGCGTTGGCCCTCAATGGCCCCGACGCTGCGCTCCAACTTTACCGCGACTGGGCTGCCACGTATGACAGCACATTTGCCGCTGGCATGGAATACAACCTGCCTGCCCATGTCGCCCGCGCCTTCCTGGCGGCCAAAGGCGAGGGCCCGGTGCTGGACGTCGGCGCAGGCACCGGATTGCTCGCCCAATCCCTGCGCGACATGGGCCTGACCGACCCCATCGACGGCCTCGACTTCTCCACCGAAATGCTCGCCCGCGCCGCCGAGAAAAACCTCTATCGCCGGCTGATCCACGCCGATGTCACCAAACCCTTGCCCGTGCGACGCCACTACAACGGCATAACCAGTTCCGGCACCTTCACCTCCGGCCATGTGGGGCCAGCGGCATTCGGGCCGATGCTGGATATCGCCCTCCCCAACGCCCTGTTCTCGCTTTCTGTCAACCAGCGGGTCTGGACCAACATGGGCTTCGACACCGCCCTGAAAACCCTAGAGCAATCCAACCACATCCACGACCTGCAACGGATTGAGGTCCAAGTGTACGGCACCGCCGCGCAAGCCATTGACCCCGACCACGCCAACGACCGCGCCTGGATCGTCCTGTTCCGCGCCACCTGACCCCTGCGTCATCAACACGTCACTTGCGCCACCGCCTGCTTCGGCCTTACATGGCCGATCAAATTTGCAAAGATGGCCAGATGCACGACGACACCAACCTGATCCTGACCCCCGATACGCAGGATATCCTCAGCTTCACAGATGCCACCGCTGCCGTGGCCCGGCTGCAAGTGCTGTATACCGAGGCGACCGGTTTTCTGATCCACCACTTCACCCAAGCTATCACCCGGGGCAAACCCGCCACCCGCATCCGGGCGTTTTACCCCGAAATCCGGCTGACCGTGTCCAGCCATGACAAGATCGACTCGCGCCTGTCGTTCGGCCATGTCTCACGCCCCGGCTCTTATGCCACCACGGTCACGCGACCCGACCTGTTCCGCAACTATCTGATCCAGCAAATCGGCCTTTTGATGGAAAATCATGGTGTTGCAGTGCAGATCGGGCTGTCCGACACGCCGATCCCGGTGCATTTCGCGGTTGCGGGCAATCCCAACCTGTCCGTCCCGCAAGAGGGCGCTTTGGAGTTTTCGCTGCGCGACGTGTTCGACGTGCCCGACCTTGCCACCACCAATGATGACATCGTCAACGGCACCCGCACCTATAACGCCGACGGCTCGCAGCCATTGGCACCCTTCACCGCCCAGCGCGTCGACTATTCCCTCGCTCGGCTGTCGCATTACACCGCGACCGATGCCATCCACTTTCAGAATTACGTGCTGTTCACGAACTATCAGTTCTATGTCGATGAATTCGAAATGATCGCCCGCGCCGCCCTTGGCGACCCCGCACTGGGTTATACCGAATTCGTCGCCGCCGGAAATGCCTCGATCTCCGCTCCGGACGGCGTGCTGACGCCCAGTTCGAAAACTCCGCAAATGCCGACCTACCATTTGAAACGCGCCAATGGCGATGGCATCACTCTGGTCAACATCGGCATCGGCCCCTCCAACGCCAAAACTGCCACCGACCATATCGCGGTGCTGCGCCCGCATGCCTGGCTGATGGTCGGCCATTGTGCCGGTCTGCGCAATTCGCAAAGCCTTGGCGACTTCTGCCTCGCCCATGCCTACCTGCGCGAAGATCACGTGCTGGACGATGACCTGCCGCTTTGGGTGCCGATCCCCGCACTGGCCGAGATTCAGATTGCCCTGCAAGACGCTGTCGCCGAGGTCACCCGGCTGCAAGACTACGAACTGAAAGCCATCATGCGCACCGGCACCGTTGCCACCATCGACAACCGCAACTGGGAACTGCGCGACCAGTCCGGCCCGGTCCGCCGCCTGTCGCAATCCCGCGCCATCGCCCTGGATATGGAATCTGCCACCATTGCCGCCAATGGCTTTCGGTTCCGCGTCCCCTATGGCACCCTCTTGTGCGTCAGCGACAAGCCGTTGCACGGCGAATTGAAACTGCCCGGCATGGCGTCGGAATTCTACAAGACCCAGGTCAGCCGCCATTTGCAGATCGGCATCCGCGCGATGGAGCTGCTGCGCGACATGCCCCTGGGTAAGATTCACAGCCGCAAATTGCGCAGCTTTGAAGAAACCGCCTTCCTCTGACACCCGGTTTTACGCGAAAACAGGCGAAAAAGGCTTGCTTTGTGCGGCAAAACCCTGTGTAGCGGACAACGCAGGCCGCAAAGGCCCATTGTGAATTCCGCCTCTGGTGCGGAAGCGAAAAGAGGGACTGCCAAATGTCGAAACCGATGACCAAGACCCAGTTGCTTGCCGCCTTGGCCGATGCGATGGGTGCAGACAAGAAAACCGCTGGCGCCGCACTGGATGCCATCGCCGTCGTTGTGGCACGTGAGGTCGCCGCCGGTGGTGCCGTCACGCTGCCCGGCCTAGGCAAGATGGTCTGCCGCGAACGCCCGGAACGTCAGGTCCGCAACCCGGCCACCGGCGAAACCGTGACCAAAGCTGCCGACAAGCAGGTCAAGTTCGCCATCGCCAAGTCGCTGAAAGACAGCGTCAACGCCTGAGCTTGGCTCTTGCGAAAACCAGTCTGGTTTGAAAGGGTCGTCGCAGGACGGCCCTTTTTCTTTCATGTGACCGAAAGGCAAAATCATGGCCCGCGTTACCGGAATTGGCGGCCTTTTCTTTCGCGCCCGCGACCCCGAAGCCCTGACAAAGTGGTATGACACCCATCTGCTGCACCGGTCCAACCCCTATGACTGGTCGCAGGACGCCGGCCCGACGGTGTTTTCGCCGTTTCCGACCGACAGCGACTATTTCCCCGCTGCACGCCAGTTCATGCTGAACTTCCGGGTCGATGATCTGCCCGCCCTGATCACCAGCCTCAAGGCGGCCGGAATAGCCGTCGAGACCCGCGCCGAATGGGATGGCGAATACGGCAGCTTTGCCCGCCTGCACGACCCCGAAGGCAACCCGATCGAACTCTGGCAACCGCCAACCCGTTGAAATCAGCGCCATGAAAATCGACCTGCCCGCCCTCGCGATGGGCCTCGCCTTCTCGCTGATGTGGTCGTCGGCCTTCGCCACCGCCCGCATCATCGTGAGGGACGCGCCGCCGTTGTGGGCGCTGACCTTCCGCTTTGCCGCCTCTGGCCTGATCGCCATCGCCGTCGCCCGCGCCCTTGGCCAAAGCTGGCGGTTGACCCGCCCCGTCGCCCGCTCGGTCGTGATCTTCGGCCTGTGTCAGAACGCCCTCTACCTCGGGCTGAATTTTGTGGCGCTGCAATGGGTTCAGGCGTCACTCGCCTCGATCATCGCCTCGACCATGCCGCTGATCGTGGCGCTGCTCGGCTGGCTGTTCCGCGCCGAACGCGTCAGCCGGATGGGCCAGCTTGGTCTGGCCCTCGGGTTTGCCGGTGTCACCCTGATCATGGGCACCCGCCTGTCCGGCGGCACCGATCCCACCGGCATCGCGATGTGCGTTGTGGGGGCCACCGCCCTTGCCATCGCCACCCTCACCGTCCGCTCGGTCTCGGCGCAGGGCAACCTTCTGATGGTCGTCGGCCTGCAAATGCTGGTCGGATCCGCCACCCTCGCCGTCGTCGCGATCCTGACCGAACCGCTGATCATCCACCTGACCCTGCCGCTGACCCTCGCCTTCCTGTATCAACTGTTCATCCCCGGCCTGACCGCCACCCTCTTGTGGTTCGCGCTGGTCAAACGGATCGGCGCGGTCCGGGCCTCCACCTTCCATTTCCTCAACCCGTTCTTCGGCGTCCTTGTCGCCGCCGCCCTGCTGCACGAACACATCAGCGCCACCGATATCGCGGGCGTGCTGATCGCCATGGCCGGCATTCTGGCCGTGCAACTGTCGCGGCAGACCCGGTAACGCGGCGCTCACGAAAGGTTTGGATGACAGACTTGTGGGCCTGCCCCACCTTTCTGGTCTGTCACCTGGGCCAACCATGATCCTGATCCTCGCCTATCTCGCCGGACTGCTGACGCTGATCAACCCCTGCGTCCTGCCGGTCCTGCCCATCGTGCTGGCTTCGGCCCTGCACCAGCACCGGCTTGGCCCGGTCGCATTGGCGCTGGGCATGGTCGTCAGCTTTGCCGTCTTTGGCCTGACGCTTGCCGCCTTTGGCCAGTCCATCGGCCTGACCGATGACCGGCTGTCCGCCATATCCGCCGTGCTGATGATCGGCTTTGGCCTGATCCTGCTGATCCCTCGCCTTAGCGCCGCCTTTGCCGCCGCCACCGCCGGCCTGTCGCGCCGCGCCGATCGCAGCATCGACACGCTGGACAACCGTGGCCTGCCCGGCCAGTTCCTTGGCGGTGCCCTGCTTGGCGCGGTGTGGAGCCCCTGTGTCGGCCCGACCCTCGGCGGTGCCATCTCGCTGGCCAGTCAGGGCCGCGACCTTGGCCTGGCCGCCCTGACCATGACCGCCTTTGCCGCCGGGGTGGCCACCGTGATGCTGGCCTTCGCTTATGGCACCCGCAGCCTGCTGGCCCGGTCGCGCGGCACCCTGCGCGCCTTCGCCACCACCGGTCGCCCGATCATCGGCGCGGTGTTTGCCCTGACCGGCCTCGTGCTGTTGTTCCACCTCAACCGTCCCGTCGAAACCTGGCTGATCGACCACCTGCCCCTCAGCCTGCAAGATTTTTCCATCTCAGTGTAAAGGACCACCGCCATGCAACGCCGCAGTTTTCTGACCCTGACCACCGCAACCCTTCTCGCACCGCTTGCAGCCTTTGCCACGCCCAACGCGCCCTACACGCCCGAACTGCTGAAAGCCGAACTGGCCGCCGGCAACACCGTGTTTCTCGATTTCTTCGCGCCGTGGTGCAGCACCTGCGCCGCCCAGCGCCGGGTCATCGACGGGCTCAAAGCCGCCAACCCGGCGTACGAGGCGCATATCACCTTCCTCGTTGTCGATTGGGACACCTGGTTCGACAAGGCCATCGCCATCGACATGAAAATCCCGCGCCGCTCCACCCTTGTCGTGCTGCGTGGCGACAAGGAACTTGGCCGCATCATTGCCGGCACGGCCAAGGCTGACATTAAGGCGCTGATGGATGCAGCGCTTCAGGCCGCGACCGCCTGAGCCACCAGTTTGGCATCGTAATCCTTGGCGCGGGCCAGTGCGGGCCGCGCCTGATACCGCGCCACCCAATCCCGGATCAGCGCGTCGTCCGGCACCAGCTGCGGCATGAAGGTAAAGGCCGATGCGCAAATCAGGTCTGCCGCCGAAAAGTCCGCACCGCACAACCACGGCCCCTGTTGCAGCGCCGCGTGCAACCGTGCCGCAATCTCGGTCATCCCGCGGAAATTGCGGGTGAACCCCGGATGGCTGATCCCCATGACCTCCGCCATCATCACCGGCTCCATCACGCCTTGATACCAGAACAGCCAGGTCAGGTATTCACCCCGCCGCGCTGTTCCGGGCAGTGGCGCCAGCCCGCTTTGGGGAAACAGCGCCGTCAGATACAGCATGATCGCCCCGCTTTCGGTGATCACCGTGCCATCGTGGATCAGAACCGGCACCTTGCCCTCGGGATGCGGGTTGGCGGTGTCCGCCGTGCCGGACCCGTCACGATAGACAATCGCCACCAGCTTGATCTCGATCCTTTCCCAGATCGCCATCTCGTCGATCAGCATCAAAATCCGGGTGGACCGCGAGTTCGGGGCGTGAATTAGCGTCAGCATGTCTCTCCATTGCAACATCCTCTGAGACCCTTATGCTCCCCCCATCCTGTCAGAATCCGTCAGCATACCATGCCCCGCCCCGACCACCTGTTTCGCCTTCTGCACGCCCTGCGCACCCTGCCGCAGCCGGTGACAGCCGCCCGTCTGGCCGCAGAAACCGAAGTCTCCGAACGCACCCTCTACCGCGATATCGACACGCTTCGCGCCGGTGGTGCCCTGATCGACGGCGCCGCGGGCCTCGGCTACACCCTCACCGAAGACCCCGCCCTGCCGCCGCAGATGTTCACCAGACTGGAGGTCGAGGCGCTGGTTCTGGGCCTGTCAGAGGTCCGGCTGGCCGGTGATCCCGCGCTGGCCCGCGCGGCAGAGGCGGCGCTGGCCAAGATCACCGCCACCCTGCCCGAACGGGTGCAGCGGCAGGCGATCCACGCCGTGCAACTGACCTACCGTTTCGAAAAACGCCCCCGTGCCCCCGCATCGCTGGCCCTGATCCGCGAAGCGTGCTGGGACGAACGTGCGCTGGATATCACCTATACCGACCGTGACGGCACCCAAACCCAGCGCCGGGTCTGGCCCTTGTCGGTGGTGTTTCTCGACCGTACCCTGATGCTGCTGGCTTGGTGCTGCCTGCGTCAGGGCTTCCGCCGCTTTCACCTCGCAGCCATGTCGGGCATCAGCCTCAACCCCGAAAGCTTTCGGCCCCGCCGTGTCGCCCTGCTGCGCGAGTTTCTGGCCGAACTGCGCGCCGTACCTCAGCTGGCGTCCGCCTTTCCCACCACGAACAGCACCGAATAATCCTGCTTGGCACAACCCTTGACCGCTGGCATCGCAGCGCCCGGACTGACCGGGAAATCAAAACTCCGCGCCTGTGCCGGGGAACAGGCCGCTCCGCTGGCCTGCGGCACATAGCGCGCCGACCGGCAGGCCAGATGCGTCACATCCGCCAGCGTGCCCGCCGCAAGCTCCCAGCTTTGCCTGCCCTCCGCATCCGGCGCACCAATCGTCAGCGTGGTCGTCATCTCGCGCCCGCCCGTCACCTGATACTGGCCCGGTGCCAGCGGAAACTGCGGCGTCTCCATGATCAGCCCGTGTTCCTCCATCCACCAGTTGGCCGGGTCAAACTGCCAGCCCGCCGGGGCAAAGCCTGCCACCTGCAACGCCGGAAACAGGGTCAGCCAGACCCCGCGCGGCCCCGGGTCTTTGGTCCACAACCCCCACAACTGGGCATTGTCGCCATGCGTCTCGCCCGGCGCTGCCAGCGCCGCGATGAACTGCGTCGGTACCTCGTGAAATGTCCCCTCCGCCTGCCCGGCTCCCGTCAGCCCCAGCAGCCCCAGTCCCGCCAACATAACCTGCATCTTGCCCTCCCGCCGTCCTGACAGACCCCCGCCGCACGAGCCTGTTGTTAAATCTAGCGCGACCCACCCGACCCGGCAACTTTTCCGGGTGGCGCCCCGCATGTCCCTCGCCACGTCATTCCGGCCAAAAGGGCGGCGCATGCTTCCGCCCGCCGCCTCACCACCGACCGCCTGCTGTTCCGTCTGCTCGCGCCGCTGACGAAAGTCCTGATGATCCGCAATCACAGCCGGGCGATGGCCAACACCGAGGCCGAACCGGACCGAACCTGACACCACCAAATCTTTCGAAAAGATTTGCAAAATCCTTCAAAGGATTTTGGCTCAACCGATCCGCCCGCGTAGCCCGCCCGTCTGGCCGCGGTCCAGCAACAGATGATCTGCCAAGACCAGCGCCATCATCGCTTCGCCCACTGGCACCGCGCGAATGCCGACACAGGGGTCATGCCGCCCCTTCGTCACCAGGTCCACGTCCTCGCCCTTGGCATTGATCGTCCGGCGCGGCGTCAGAATCGACGAAGTCGGCTTCACCGCAAACCGGCACACCACTGGCTGACCCGAGCTGATGCCACCCAGTATCCCGCCGGCATGGTTGGTCAGAAACTCCGGCCCGTCATGCCCCATCCGGATCTCGTCGGCATTGTCCACCCCGGTCAGCGCCGCCACCGCCATGCCGTCGCCAATCTCGACCCCCTTGACCGCGTTGATGCTCATCATCGCCGCCGCCAGATCACTGTCCAACTTGCCATACAGCGGCGCGCCTAGCCCGGCAGGCACGCCCTCTGCCACTACCTCGATCACCGCGCCCACCGAATTGCCCGACTTGCGCAGCCCGTCCAGATACTCCGCCCAGTCCGCCGCCATCACAGCATCCGGGCACCAGAACGGGTTCTGCCCGATCACCGCCGCGTCAAACCGCGCCCGGTCAATGACCTTCCCGCCCATCTGCACCATGTATCCGGTGATCCGCACATCCGGCGCCAGCGCCGCGAGCACGACCCGTGCCACCCCGCCCGCCGCCACCCGGCTCGCCGTCTCGCGCGCACTCGACCGCCCGCCGCCACGATAATCCCGCACCCCGTATTTCTGCTGATAGGTGATGTCGGCATGACCGGGCCGGAACGCCTGTGCGATCTCGCCATAATCCTTCGACCTCTGGTCGGTGTTCTCGATCGTCAACTGGATCGGCGTGCCCGTCGTCACCCCGTCAAACACCCCGGACAGGATGCGCACCTGATCCGCCTCTTGCCGCTGCGTGGTGAATTTCGACGTGCCGGGTTTGCGCCGGTCCAGCCAGGGCTGCAAATCCGCCTCCGACAGCGTCAGACCGGGCGGACAACCATCCACCACACAGCCAATCGCCGGCCCATGACTTTCTCCCCAGGTGGTAACGCGGAACAGATGACCAAAGCTGTTGAAGGACATGAACGCTCTCCCTTTGCGCCGTCCTAGGCCAAACCGCCGTCAGACGACAGATTTTTCGCAGAAAAATCGCCCCCGCCGCCCCGATTCGCGGCGAAACGTTAACGCCGTCCCGGTTTGCGGCTTCGGCCCGGGCGCAGAGACGTGGGCAAGACGCCGGCAAGACGCGTTCAAGACCCCACTTTTGCCGCCAATTCCCGCCTTAACGCAGCGTTCCCAGCCTCTTGCGCTACGCCCCTTGCGCCCGCTGCGCAAATCCCTATCTTCTGCGGCACCTCGGGGTGCCTGTCTACAGGCTGAGATGCAGCGATGCGGACCCGTCGAACCTGAACCGGATCATACCGGCGGAGGGAAGGTGCTGGGGTCTCCCATCTCCATTCCTGCCCGTCGCAAAATGGAGAGACCGATGAAGACCATCCATCTTGCGCTGGCGTTTTTTGCAACGGCCTCAATGGCTTGTGCGGAAGTGCCCGTGCTGAAAGTCCTGACCTATGACAGCTTTGCCGCCGAATGGGGCCCCGGTCCCGCCATCGAAAAGGGGTTCGAGGCAACCTGCGCCTGTGACCTGCAATACGTCATCGCGGGTGACGGCGCCGCTGTTCTGGCCCGCCTGAAACTGGAAGGCACCACATCTGATACCGATGTCGTGGTCGGCCTTGACACCAGCCTTACCGAAAATGCCAGCAAAACCAATCTCTTCGCCCCTCACGGCCTGACCCTGGCCAATGATCTGCCGGTGCCGTTCAGCGACCCCGACTTCATCCCGTTCGACTGGGGATGGTTCGCTTTCGTCTATGACAAAACCAAACTCGCCAGCCCGCCGAAGTCCTTCAAGGAGTTGGCGGCCTCCAACCTGAAAATCGTCATCGAAGATCCCCGCTCCTCCACGCCCGGTCTTGGTTTGCTGATGTGGGTCAAGGCGGCGTATCCCACTGACTCCGCTACGATTTGGCACGACCTCGCCGACAATATCGTCACCGTCACCCCGTCGTGGGATCAGGCTTACGGCCTGTTCCTGAAAGGTGAGGCCGACATGGTTCTCAGCTACACCACCTCGCCCGCCTACCACCTGATCGCCGAAAAGGATGACACCAAAGCCGCCGCGCCGTTCGAAGAAGGCCACTACATGCAGGTCGAAGTCGCCGGGCTGCTGGCCTCCAGCCACCACCCCGACCTCGCCCGCACCTTCCTGACCTACCTCGGTTCGGATGCGGCGCAGACGACCTTACCCACCACCAACTGGATGTATCCCGCCAAAACCCCCACCGCTGGTCTACCCAAGGGCTTCGAGACCTTGATCAAACCGATGAAATCGCTGCTGTTTTCGCCATCTGAGGCGGAAGCCAACCGCCAATCCGCCGTCGAAGAATGGCAAACAGCGCTCGCCCGCTAGCCCCCGGCGCCTGGGCGCTGTCGTCGGGTTTGGCCGCACTGGTGCTGGGAACAGCATTGGTGCTGGCCCTGCATGCCGACACCTTCACCCTGCGCCCCGCTGAATGGGCTGCCCTGACCTTCACCCTGAAACAGGCAGCGCTTTCGGCCATCTTGTCGACCCTGATCGCCATCCCCGTCGCCCGCGCCCTTGCCCGCCGTCAGTTCCCCGGCCAAGCTGCGATGATCGTCCTGATGGGTGCGCCGTTCTTGCTGCCCGTCGTCGTGGCCGTGATTGGGATTCTTTCGGTTTACGGCCGAAACGGCATTGTAAATCAGCTGCTTGGCCTGATCGGCCTGCCACCGTTTTCGATCTTCGGCCTGCATGGCGTCGTCTTGACCAACGTGTTTTTTGACCTGCCGCTTGCTACCCGGATGATCCTCAACGGCTGGTTTGCCATCCCCGCCGAACGCTTCCGCCTTGCCGAAACCCTGAACCTCGGCCCCTCCGGCATTCGTCGCCATCTGGAATATCCCATGCTGCGCGAAGTTTTGCCCGGTGCCTTAACGGTTGTTTTCCTGTTGTGCCTTACCAGTTTCGTCGTCTCGCTGACGTTCGGCGGCGGCCCAAAGGCGACAACGCTTGAACTCGCGATCTATCAGGCCCTGCGTTTCGACTTCGACCTCGGTCGCGCCGCGTTGTTGGCCGGGATGCAATTTCTGATCTGCGCCATCGCCGTCACCGTTGCGGGCAGGTTGACATTGCCCGCCAACCTCGGCAGCGGCCACGACAGACCCCAGACAATCCGAATTCCGGGCCGCAAGCCTCTGATTCTTGATACTTTCTTCATAGTTGCCACCGCACTCTTCCTTATCCTTCCGTTAACAATGGTCCTCAAAGACGGCCTGCCCGCGCTGCCCGGTCTTTCCGCCGCACTTTGGCAATCCGCCCTGCGCTCCCTGCTGATGGCCCTGACCTCCGCCTCAATTGCGACCGCGGGGGCACTTGCCCTGACCCTCGCCACAGCCCGAAATGCCCAAGGTTCGCGCCTGATCGAGATTGCCGCCATGCTGCCAATGGCCGCCTCTGGTCTGGTCCTTGGCACAGGCCTGTTCGTTCTGATCCACCCGTTCGTGCCGCCCGAATCCCTCGCTCTGCCCGTCACCGTTCTGGTCAATGCCGCCCTCGCCCTGCCATTCCTCTACCGCCTGATCCTGCCCGAGGCGCGCGCCCTCCACCTGACCTATGACTGCCTCTGCACCACCCTGAACCTGCGTGGCATCAGCAAGATGCGCCTGATCACCCTGCCCCGCCTCGCCCGACCGCTCGGCCTTGGCGCAGGCATTGCGGCCGCGCTGTCGATGGGCGATCTGGGAGTGATTGCGTTGTTTGCAGGCGACCACAATGCCACCCTGCCACTGATGATTCAGCGCCTTGCCGGGGCCTACCGCATGCAGGACGCCGCCGCCGCCGCGCTCCTGCTTGTGGTACTCAGCTTCGCGCTGTTCTGGGCCTGTGACCAAGGGGGACGCCGTGCTGCACCTTGATAACCTTGAACTTTCCTACCCGGATTTCCACCTCTCCGCCAACTGGTCCGCTGATAGGGGTGGCCTCATTGCCGTCATCGGCCCGTCCGGTGCCGGCAAATCCTCGCTGCTTATGGCGCTGGCGGGTTTCATCACCCCGGGCACCGGTCGCGTTCTGTGGCAGCGCCAGGATATCACCCCGCTGCCCCCCGGCCGGCGCCCGATCAGCATTCTCTTTCAGGACCAGAACCTGTTCCCGCACCTGACCATCGCGCAGAACCTCGGTCTGGCCCTCGCACCCGATCTACGACTGAACAAGGCCCAATCCGCCCGCGTAACCGGTGTCCTCGACCGTCTTGGGCTGTCAGGGCTTGGCCACCGCCGCCCGGCCGATCTGTCGGGCGGCCAACAAGGTCGCGCCGCACTCGGTCGCGTCCTGTTGCAGGCAAGGCCGATCCTGTTGCTGGATGAACCCTTTGCCGCGCTCGGCCCGGCGCTGAAATCCGATTTGCTGACCCTAGTGCGCGATCTGGCCAGCGAAACCCAAACGCTGGTCCTTCTTGTCACCCATGACCCGCGTGACGCACAACGCTTTGCCGACCGGACGGTTCTGGTGGCGGACGGGGTGGTACACGCCCCCACCCCAACTGCGGATCTGTTTGCCAATCCGCCAGTCGCCTTGCAAGATTATCTGGGCCCCTGAAACCAAAAACCCCGCCCGAGGGCGAGGTTTCAGGCATCAATCCGGCCCGCTCAGTGCAGCTTCTTGCCCTTGACCCCGGCCCACAATTTCTTGTTGGTCAGGTACAGCAGCACCGACAGCAGCCCCAGCAACAGCACGGCTTTAAAGCCGCTTTCCTTGCGCGCCATCATCTTTGGCTCGGCCGCCCAGGTCAGGAACGCCGCCACATCTTCGGATTCGTTCTCCAGCGAGTTTTCGGTGCCATCGGCATAGGTCACCTGACCCGCCGACAGCGCGGCATTCGACATCCCCATGTAACCGCCGGGGAACGCCTTGTTTTCATACAGGGTTGTGCCTGCAAGCTCTTTCGTCTCACCAGTGAACCCGGTCAGGATCGAATAGATATGCTCCGGCCCACCCATCCCGTTGAACAGCTGACTGATCCCCAGACCCATCGGGCCGTGAAACCCGGCGCGCGCCTTGGCCATCACCGACAAATCCGGCGCGGCGGGCACGGCAGCGTGGTTCGCCGGGAACAGATCAGACGGCAGCAACACCCGCATCTTGCCGGTCGCCGCGTCAAGGTATTGCGGGTTCGACGCTTCATCATTGATCGGGAACGCGGCGGCATAGGCCTTGACCTGATCCGCAGGCAGATGCGGCCCGCCAATATCGGCCAACGCGCCGATCGAGACAAACTTCAACCCGTGGCAGGCCGCGCAAACCTCGGTGTAAACCTGAAGCCCGCGTTGCAACTGGTGTTCATCGAACGTGCCGAACGGCCCTTCAAAGCTGAAGGCGACGTCGGAGGTATGCACTTCTTCTTCGGCCCAGACCGCACCCGTTGTCAGGGCGAGTGCGGAAACGGCGCTGATTGCGATTTTGCGAAACATCTCAGTCAGTTCCTTTCACTCACTCGGCCGGATCGGCGTAGTGCGACTTGAAGTCTTCTTCGATCGTGGCCGGTTGCAGCAGCGGCTTTTCCAACACGCCCAAAAGCGGTAGGATCACGAAGAAATAGGCGAACCAGTAGGTTGACGCGATCAGCCCAATCCAGCTGGTCAGGTTGCTTGGCACCTGCGATCCGCACCACATCAGCACGACGAAATCGACGACCAACATGGCGAAATACCATTTGAACATCGGGCGATAGCGGCCAGAGCGCACCGACGAGGTGTCCAGCCACGGCGCCAGCGCCATCGCCAGAATTGCGCCGCCCATCGCCAGCACGCCGAACAGCTTGCTGTCGACAATGCCAAACGTCAGGAAGTGAACCAGCTGCACAGCCCAGACCGTGTTATCAAAGGTCCGCAAGATGGCGTAGAACGGCAGCAGATACCATTCCGGCACGATATGCGCCGGGGTCGCCAGCGGGTTGGCCTGAATGTAGTTGTCAGGGTCGCCCAGATAGTTCGGCATGAAACCCACGACCGCAAAGAACAGCATCAGGATGATGCACAACGCGAACAGGTCCTTGATCACGAAATAGGGCCAGAACGGCAGGGTGTCTTTCTCGGCCTCGGCCTTCGAGCCGCGCCGCACTTCCACCCCGGTCGGGTTGTTGTTGCCGGTGGTGTGGAACGCCCAGATGTGCACGCCAACCAGCGCCGCGATGACAAAGGGCAACAGGTAATGCAGGCTGAAAAAGCGGTTCAGCGTCGGGTTGTCCACGGCAAACCCGCCCAGCAGCCAGTGCTGAATGGTCTCGCCGATGCCGGGAATAGCACTGAACAGGCCGGTGATCACGGTGGCCCCCCAGAACGACATCTGGCCCCAGGGCAGCACATAACCCATGAACGCGGTGGCGATCATCAGGAAATAGATGATCATGCCGATCACCCAGGTCACTTCGCGCGGGGCTTTGTAGCTGCCGTAATACAAGCCGCGGAAAATGTGACAGTAGACCGCAAAGAAAAACAGCGACGCGCCATTGGCGTGCAAATAGCGCAGCATCACCCCACCGTTCACATCACGCATGATGTGTTCGACCGACCCGAAAGCCATCTCGACATTCGGCGTGTAATGCATCGCCAGAACAACGCCGGTCACGATTTGCATCGCCAGACAGAAGGTCAGGACAATGCCCCAGATCCACATCCAGTTCAGGTTTTTTGGTGTCGGGATGAACAGCGTGTCATACAGCACGCTGACAATCGGCAAACGGCTGTGAAGCCATGTTTGAAAGCCTGGTTTGGGCTCATAGTGATCGTGCGGGATTCCGGCCATCTGGTGTTCCTTACCCGAGCTTCAGCGTTGTTTCGGTCGTAAAGGCGGCAATCGGCACCTGCAGGTTTTTCGGTGCCGGTCCTTTGCGGATGCGGCCCGAGGTGTCGTATTGCGATCCGTGGCATGGGCAGAACCAGCCACCAAACTCGCCCGCGCCATCACCCAGCGGCACACAGCCGAGATGGGTACAGACGCCCATCATCACCAGCCATACGCCTTCCTTGTCCAGCGCACGGTTCGCGTCGCTGGCATCGGTGCCGGGCAGGTTGTCATTTTCGGAATTCACGTCGACCAGATCGGACAGTTCCACAGCACGGGCTGCCGCGATCTCGTCCGCGGTGCGGTGGCGGATGAACACCGGCTTGCCGCGCCATTTGACGGTCAATTGCGTGCCCTCGGCCACACCACTGATGTCGACTTCAATCGCGGCAAGGGCTTTGACGTCTTCCGATGGATTCATCTGGTCGACCAGTGGCCACACGGCGGCACCCGCCGCCACAACGCCCGCCCCGGCGGTCGCATAGTACAGAAAATCCCTGCGGTTTCCTGCGGTATCGTCAGCATGGGACACGAACGGTTCTCCCTTTCGGTGGCAGCACAAGGCTGCGGCCTGTCATTCCGGTGCGGCCGCGTGAACTCGCAGCCTTGTCGGGCGGGTTTTAGACAAGGATTGCGGGGCCGTCCAGCGGACAAAGCGGCACAGGGGCGGGCTAAATCTCGAATTCGTGATGGCGTGGCCTTGAAGGCGCTGCGCAACTCGCCATATCGACCCGTCGCGCACGGCAATTGCCGGAAAAGCCGACAAAAACACCGGGTTATTGCGGCGGCGTTTGCGTGGCCTGCATGGAAGGCCGCTTCGCGAATCCCGCCTCCCAAGTCGCCAGCCTGGGCCGTCCCTTGCGCCAATCCCGCACGCCGTGCCGAAAATCCAGATACGCCAGCGCACACCCCAACCCGATCTGCGCCATATTCAGCGGTGTCTGCAACTGCGCCATCCGCCCCGCCTCAATGGCGTCCAGCGACCGCGCGATCTTGGCCCACTGCCCCTCGACCCAAGGGTCAAAGCGCTTGTCCTCTGGCCGGATTCGCACCTCGTAAGCCATCAGCACCGCCGCATCCAGCATGCCGTCCACCATCGCCTCCAGCGTCAGCAGCTGCCACAATGCGGGTTTGGCCGGATAGAGGCCGGCCCCGGTCAGATCGTCCAGATAGCGGCTGATCACCCGGCTGTCATAAATCACCTGCCCATCGTCGCATTCCAGCGCCGGGATCTTGCCCAGCGGGTTGTGCTCCACCGGCAGCGTCCCCGGTGCAATCGGCGTGCCCGTCACGCTGATCACCTCGACGCTCAGCCCGGTTTCAAGGATCAGAACCATGATCTTGCGACCAAAGGGAGTTGTCGGGGAATGATATAGCCGCATCGCGCAATCCTTTTGGCCGGGTCAACCCTTCCTAGGACGCCGAGAGCATCCTGTCCATCACTCAGCCACATCCCGCATCGCCACAGCAACCCCCTGCGGCCACCCCATGCCCGATTGATCCGCCAACGCCTTGATCACCCCGGCCCGTGCAAACGCCGTCTTGTTCTGCCCCAGCTTCCAAGTGCCCTCGACGCCCGAGATCACCAACCGGAACGGCAGAATCATGCGCATCATCCGCGCCATGACCCCATCGCTCATCTTGGCGGTCTTCCAGATCGGCTTCGGCAACAACCGCGCCTCGAACGCATCCGACAACGCGTTCAGATGTGGCTCCAGTGCCGCCTCCGGCAGCGGCATCAACTCTCCGCGCAGATGCACCGCGATGTAATTCCACGTCGGCACCTGATCCGCGACGCCATACCAATCGGGCGAGACATAGGCATCCGGCCCCATCACAGCCAACATCGCCTTGGCCGGCAAACCGCCACGGATGATCGCATTCGACCGCGACAGATGCAGATCGGCATGGCTTCCGTCAGCATTCAGCAAGAACGGCACCTGCGCCATCAGCGGCCCCTCGGCACCGTTCACCGACAACATGCCAAACCCACGCTCGCGGGCAAACTCCACATTCTGCGTCGCTGTCTCTGTGCGAAATGCCAGATTCGGATGCATGCGATTCTCCAACGATATCAAATGAAAAAGCCGCCGAAGGTTCCCCCTGGCGGCCCATCACCCGTGCTGCGCGCTTCTCAACCCTGACGGGCCTTGTAACGCTTTTGCGTCTTGTTGATCACATAGACGCGGCCTTTACGGCGCACGACCTGGCAATCACGATGACGCGTCTTCAGCGAACGGAGCGAGTTTGCTACTTTCATAGTGCTCTCCCTTGTCGCGGTGCGTCTTCGCACCAGTTGAAAACCTGTGCCACCCTTGCGGATGGCGGTGAATGGTGGGGGGTACCGGGATCGAACCGGTGGCCACTACGATGTCAACGTAGTGCTCTACCGCTGAGCTAACCCCCCACGAACCTAGCCTTCCCGCCCTGACCAAACAAAAGGACGCGGGCGGAACCGCGTCGGTGTGGTGCCTATAAATAGAAGCGCCGCGCTGATCAAGGGCTTTCAGTGCGCGGGTTTTTCCCGTTATACCTGTATCAGACAGAGGTGCGCATGACCCCGGAAGCCTTTCGCCTGATCCGGCCCGCGCGGCAGGAAACCAGCGTGATCTTTTCCTCGCCCCATTCCGGGCGGGACTACCCGGCTGACTTTCTGGCCTCAAGCCCGCTTGACCCGCTTGTTCTGCGTTCCTCCGAGGATGCCTATGTTGACCGCCTGTTCGCCCGTGCCGCCTTGCACGGCGCTCCGCTGATCTGCGCCGGTGCCCCGCGCGCTTTTATCGACCTGAACCGCGCAGCCGATGAATTTGACCCCGCAGTCATCGAGGGTGTCGCCCGTGTCGCCCACAATCCGCGAATTTCCTCTGGTCTTGGGGTGATTCCCCGAGTCGTGTCTGGTGGACGCGCCATATATTCCGGCAAGATCAGTCGGGCCGACGCCGAACTGCGGCTGGCCCAGCACTGGCACCCCTACCACACCGCATTGCAAAGCCTGATCGACGAAACTCACGCCGATTTTGGCGAGGCGATCCTGATCGACTGCCATTCGATGCCGCACGAGGCGATTGACGCTCACGCCCGCCCCGGTCAACCCAAGCCTGAAGTTGTCCTTGGCGACCGCTTCGGCGCCGCCGCCGGACGCGAGGTGGTGGACCAGATCGAATCCGCCTTTGCCACCGCCGGTTTCCGTGTCGTGCGCAACTCTCCCTTTGCCGGGGCCTATATCGCCCAGCATTACGGTCGCCCGCTGTCGCGCAAACACGTGGTCCAGGTCGAAATTGACCGCGCACTCTATCTGGACGAAGCGCGGGTCGAACCCGGCAAGAACTTTGCAGCCTTCTGTGTGCGGATGAACCGTGTGGTGGCGCAAATTGCCCAGATCGGCCGCCGTGCCATACCACTTGCCGCCGAATAGATCTTCGTATTCCAAAGGAGCCTGCCCATGCGCCTGTTTGCCCTGACCTTCGCGCTGCTGATGGCCACTCCGGTCTTTGCCGAAGACCGCTGGATGGCGATCCCAAGACCGCCGGCAATGCCAGCCCCCGTTGCGACCGGCATGGCCCCGGTCAATGGCATCCAGATGTATTACGCGACCTTTGGCGCGGGCAAACCGGTGCTGCTGATTCACGGTGGCTTGGGCAATGCCGATATCTGGGCCAATCAGGTGGTTGACCTGATGAAAGATCACCTCGTCATCGTGGCCGACAGCCGGGGACACGGGCGCTCGACCCGTACCACGGAACCGTTTGGCTATGACCTGATGTCGTCCGACTATCTGGCTCTGCTGGACTATCTCAAGATCGACAAGGTGGATCTTGTCGGCTGGTCCGATGGCGGCATCATCGGCCTTGATATCGCGATGAGTCACCCTGACCGCCTGAGCCACCTTTTCGCGCAAGCCGCCAACATCACCACCGATGGTGTTGATCCCGCTGTGGCGACCGATGCAGTGTTTGGCAGCTACATTGACTGGATGGGCAAAGATTATGTCCGCCTGTCGCCAACCCCCGATCAATACGACGCCTTCGTGGCGCAGATTTCCAACATGTGGGCAACCCAGCCGAATTGGACAGATGCGCAGGTGTCCGCCATCACCCTGCCCACTGCCATCGTGGCCGGCGATCACGACGAGGCCATCCTGCGGCCCCATACTGAAAAGATCGCGGCCCTGATCCCGGGTGCCAAACTTGTCATTCTGCCGAACGCGAGCCACTTTGCCATGCTGCAAGCGCCCGCAGACTACACCGCCGCCGTCCGCGCATTGATCGACAACTAACGCAAAGCCCGGCCCTTGATGATCGCTTCTGCCCCAAACCGGGCGCGGATCGTGTCTGTGGCGCGTTCGGCTTTGGCGCGGTTTTGGGCGCCGGGATCCAGAAGGTCGCCGGACAGGTCGGCGTCGGCTTCAGAGGCAAGGTCGCTGATCCCGACGCCGATCAACCGGTAGGGGCCCTGTGGCCCGGCATGGTCGAACAAATCCCGAGCCGCGCGGTAGATGCGGTCGGTCAGCTGGGTCGGGTCCGGCAGGGCGTGGCGGCGGCTGACCAGTTGAAAATCGCCGCGCTTCAGTTTCAGCGTCACGGTCCGGCCCGCCAGCTGCTTGGCTTTGGCCCGGTCAGCGACCTGCTCCGAAAGACGCCAGATGTGGCCATCCAGAAGATCCGGGTCGGAGGTGTCTTCGTGGAAGGTGGTTTCCTTTGAAATCGACTTCAGCTTTTCATCCCGGTTCACGCGGCGATAGTCGACACCCCGGGCGAGGTGCCACAATCTGTCGCCCATGCTGCCAAAGCGGGCGGTCAGGTCGGGGCGGGTCCATCGCAGCAGGTCGGCGATGGACCGAATGCCGGCGGTTTCCAGCGCGGCTTGGGTGGCCTGGCCGACCCCCCAGATGATGCGGACGGGTTTGGGTTTCAAGAACGCTTCCGTCTCTGCCCGCCCGACGATGGAGAAGCCGCGGGGCTTGTCGAGGTCGCTGGCGATCTTGGCGAGGAATTTGTTGTGGGAGAGCCCGACGGAGCCGGTCAGGCCCAGTTGGACTTCCATGTCGCGGGTCAGTTTGGCGAGCATCACGGCGGGGGGGTGGCCGTGGAGTTTGGTGGTGCCGGTCAGGTCGAGGAAGGCTTCGTCCAACGAGAGCGGTTCGATGGCGGGGGTCAGCTGTTCCATCATCGCGCGGATGGCGCGGCTGGCTTCGATGTAGGCGGGGAAGCGGGGTTTGACCACGATGGCGTGCGGGCAGAGTTTCAGGGCTTGGAACATCGGCATCGCGGAGCGGACGCCGTGGATGCGGGCGAGGTAGCAGCAGGTCGAGACGACGCCGCGGTGGCCGCCGCCTACTATTACGGGGTGATCTTTCAGCGCGGGATTGTCGCGTTTCTCGACGCTGGCATAGAAGGCGTCGCAGTCCATGTGGGCGATGGAGAGGGTTTCCAGTTCCGCATGGGCAACAATCCGGGGGCTGCGGCAGGCGGGGCAGCGCGGGCCGGTCGGAAACTGGGTGAGGCAGTCGCGGCAGAGGGCGGGCATGATGGGGAAAGTATGGAGGTTTTTTGTGGGGGTGTCCACATGTGGACAAAGAGGAATATTATGGGATTTCAGTGGGTTGTGATTTTTGATTAACCACATTTTAGGCTTTGCGAAGAACGTGTTGCGCCATGAACGCACACACTACTCGCTCTGCTAACGTCGCCCCTTTAGCCGAAGCGCTAAAGCATGCCCAATAACTCTCAGATCCGAATATTGCTCAGGGCTCCTTCGAGCCCGGCGGGGGTCTGTGATGTGCCTTTGGGCAGCAAGCCCGAAGACTGCTCATATGGACGATTTACCATTGGGGGAAGTTTGACTTCTTCTTGGGGTCTCGGGTTGTAAAGTGGCTTTGGATTCGGCTGCTCAGACATGGTCGGTCTCCAGCGGATTGAGTTTTCTGTCATAGAAATGCTTTCTTGATATCCACTTAAATCCCTCGTGCTTGGTAACAGTAGCGATGTCGATTGCACCACCAACGGTGTTGTTTCCTGGAAGAAACTGCACAAAACTCTTGGTCGTCCCGACCAAGAACTCGGCCAGTCGGATGGCATCAACAGTTGGCATAGCGTCGGATAAGACGTTTGCTTGAGACCGTGTCACAATGTGCTGAAGCAAGCCGTCGAGCTTATCTTTCTCCAATCCCACGTCTAGCAAGGCCTGCGGCAGCGCCGAGCCATAACCCAAGAGGAGTCGATTGATCGCCTCAGGTTGGCCGCCCCACGCAATTGTTGTGTCACTCTGCGCAGCAAGGCACACCGGATCGCCACAAGCTCCATCGTTTATCTGGATTTTCCAAAGCTCCCCAAGACCAGCACCATGCGAGTATCCGCCAACCCAATAGTCGAACGAGCCAGTTGGCCTGGGGTCACTCGACGCATAGGTTTCCTCAAAAAAGAACCTGCGTGCCTTTTTCGCAATCTCTTCAACAGTGTAATCTTGCGGGTCAACCTTCCAGTCCGGTCCACCGCTTGTCAGCAAAAGTCTAAGATCCTTCGAGAGCGTGGAGATTGATGCCCTGCCAAAATTGCCAATCCCCGCTGTCATCGAGCAGACGGGCAGCCCCCGGTAAAGGTTGAAAACCTTGTTCGCGTTCTCGTAGATGTTGACGATTTTCTGCTCACCATTGGCGTCAAGGTGCCACAACGACGATGCGCTGTCAGCCGCAAACACTATGCAGTCGTGAACCTTCACAGCGACGCAGACAGTCATGCAAATCCCCCTTCATGCTGCCTCAGTGAATCAGAAACAGCATGAAGAATCAAAGGGATAAACAGAGTCAATTCCAATAGGTTGGCAAACGCCGCTCAGATTTTTTTCCAAGAGCGCCCCGAATCACCTCAGTTCAAGTAGTCTGCTGAAACTGCCTCTCCACCAAATCCATCACATCATCCATCAACCCCCGCCGCTTCGCTTCCGGTCCCGAAAACCGCAGCAGATATCCTGTCGGGCATTCCTCTCGCCTGATCGTTAGCCCCTGCTTCAGATGCAGCATCCGGCGGGGGCGGGCGGCGCGGGTCGGGGTTGCCTCGATTTCCTCTTCGCCCTTCTCTGCCTCCAGCAGCGTGGCCAGCAGGGCGGACCATTGGGTCTGGAAGCCTTGGCCGCGCTGTTCGCGCAAAATCTCGTGGAAGAGGTCGGTGAAGCCGCCGCGCAGGGCTGTGGACAGGCGGAGGAGGTGGCGTTCGGTCATCAGGTCCGGCGTGGTGATCAGCCCCTCCAACTCCTCCACCACGCTCGCACAAGCCCGCAGTCTCGCGCGTTTCTGGCGGGTGGCGTTGGGGTGGAGGGCGGCTACGGCGGCGTCGAGGGTGGGGAAGTGGCCCTCTGCCACAACCTCGGTCAGGATGCGGGCCTTGTCCCAGGGGGAGGGGTCGGCGCGGACCTCGTTTTCGGCGATCATCGCGGCGAGGGCAGCGGGGATGTCAGCGGGCTGGCGCAGGAAGGCGGGGATGGTCTGATAAGCGGTGGGGCGCAGGGCGTTGAGGTTGACATGCGCGGTCAGGCGGCGGAGGCCGGAGATGAGGCCGTATTCATGCGGGACTTGCGGGGTGCTCAGCCGCCAGACCTCGATCGGCTGGCGCAGGCCCGAGGTTGCGATGGAGGATTGCAGTTCGGCCAAGGCGGCGGGGTCGAGGGTGGTGCGATCCCTCGGCAGGGCGTCGGCGCGGATCGTGTGGATCTCGATTTGCTGAAGGGGGTCGGCTGGTTGCGGCATGGGGGTGCTCCTGTTTGGGGCAGGGTAACAGGGGTTTGCCGGGTGTTGCGGGAACGCGGGAGTTGCGTGCGGCAGCGGGAAGGGGCAGGTTGTGCGCAGAGTTTTCAGGAGGGAATTATGGGCGGTGGAAGTGTAGTTCTGCTGGCGGTCGCGCTGCTGATCGTGATCACGTTGTTCAAGTCGGTGCGGATCGTGCCGCAGAGCATGAAATATGTGGTGGAGCGGTTTGGGCGGCTTAGGACGGTTCTGGGGCCGGGGATCAACTTTACCGTGCCGTTCGTGGACCGGGTGGCGCACAAGATCAGCATATTGGAACGGCAGCTGCCGCTGGCGCATCAGGATGCGATCACCACGGATAACGTGCTGCTGAAGGTGGAGACGAGCGTGTTTTACCGCATTACCGAGCCGGAAAAGACGGTGTACCGGATCAAGGACGTCGATGCGGCGATTGCGACGACGGTGGCGGGGATTGTCCGCAGCGAGATCGGCAAGATGGAATTGGACCACGTGCAGTCGAACCGGAACGAGCTGACCTCGAGCATCCGCGAGCATGTGCGGGCGATGGTGGACGACTGGGGGATCGAGGTGACGCGGACCGAGATTCTGGACGTGGCGCTGGATGATGCGACGCGGCATGCGATGATGCAGCAGCTGAACGCGGAACGGGCGCGGCGGGCGCAGGTGATGGAGGCGGAGGGCAGCAAGCGGGCTGTGGAATTGAACGCCGATGCGGAGCTGTATGCGGCCGAGCAGGGGGCCAAGGCGCGGCGGGTGCTGGCCGATGCGGAGGCCTATGCGACCAGCGTGATCGCGGTGGCGATCAAGGAGAACGGGGTGGAGGCGGCGCAATATCAGGTGGCGCTGAAGCAGGTGGAGGCGTTGACGGCAGTCGGGCGCGGTGAGGGCAAGCAGATGATCATCGTGCCGGCGAGTGCGCTGGACGCCTTTGCCGATGCGTTCAAGATGCTGAAGGGGAAGGTGTGATGATCTGGACCTTGTGGTGGGCCTGGGTGGTGTTCGGCGTAGCCCTGGCGGTGTTGGAGGTGATGGTGCCGGGGTTCATCTTTCTGGGCTTCGCGGTTGGCGCGGTCATGACCGGTGTGCTGGTCGGACTTGGGGCGCTGGGTGGCAATGTGCCCTTGCTGGCGCTGGTGTTCGCGGTGCTGTCGCTGGTGTCCTGGGTCGGGCTGCGGCGGCTCGTCGGGGTGAAAGCAGGGCAGGTGAAGGTGTGGGACAAGGATGTGAATGACAATTGATCGGGCGCGGGGCTTTGCGGCGGATCTGGCCGCCGCCCGGAATTGATGTCTGCACAGGCCTCGCCGACAGTCGTGTCACATCGGAAATTGCGCGTGCCGAGTAGCCTTTTGCGGGAACCCCGTGACCTCCGCGCGTCTCGCCGTCGCCCGCGGGATCATGCGATGTGTTTGCCCAAGTGCTTCTGCGGACCATCACCGCGGGATTGGGCTTACCGGCATCTCGAAATCTTGCGAGACCTCACCTGCGGCGTTTCGCGGTTTAGAGCGTGTCGCGTTCAGCTGACCCCATAGCCTGCGGCGATGAAGTAGTTTCGGCATTCGGTTGGCTTGAACAGATCACAGACTGCGCCGACCTGTTTCCAGAGAGCATGGTAGGTTCTGGCGGCGGCCTTGCGTAT
>JANYFE010000084.1 GCA_025362795.1 Rhodobacterales bacterium
CTCCTCACACCTTGAATGCCGGGCTGTGGTTCCGGCGCGGTCGTCTCGTCATGGTCATCTCCTCGCATGCGGCAATCATGCCGTTGTTGCGCGGAAAATCCACTTATCCCAACTGTTCAGTTTTCCCGAACCACCTCTGACATCGATCTGGGCCGCTGGCTGAAGGAAAGCTATGTGCTGCCCGCCGGCCCGGCGGACGAGCAGGACTCGGGCCCCGACACCGACCTGCCAAAACGCCCGCAATAAGGCGGCAATAGACCGACCGAGGCATTTTTCTGCGCCAACCCTCTGGACAGGCCGCAGGGCCTGACGTATCACCCCGCCACCCGAAGGGCTCGCGCCTTTCTAACGGTGCCCAGATAGCTCAGTTGGTAGAGCAGCGGATTGAAAATCCGCGTGTCGGCGGTTCAATTCCGTCTCTGGGCACCACTTGAATCAATAGGTTAGACGATTTGCAATCCATTGCCGGATGGGGTTTTCACTTTGGTTTTCATGTTTCTCGTTCCGGTCCCTTCGGCTGGAACCTGCGGATTCGTGCGCAAGATTTTTCCATATTTGTACTTGGGCGCATAGATTTATCCCTAAAGGAGCGAGGAAAAACTGTCGCGCAGAAATCGGAAATCGAGTGGACCGACGCGAGGTGGAACCCAGTGACCGGTTGCACGAAGATCGGACCGGGCTGCGACACCCGCTAGCCACTTCAGCGCCATCCTCGCCATGATGTCACAATGGAATCTGGAAGTCCTGATGCGCCGCTTGCCGCAACAGGACACCCCTTGCCTGCTGATCACCGCCTCAAACGACCGCGCCGGGCCCGCCAGAGTATCTGAGCGCACCGTAGTCGGCATGCGAAGCGCCCGCTGGCTGGACAGTCCCGGCGACGGTCACCTGGTGCATGAGGAGGCCGCCGACCATGGCGCCCGCTTGAACCGGGACTTCCTCGCAACGCATATCATGAGGCCCGTGCCAAGAATCCCCACTGCACGAACAGTGTTCAAATATTATTGATAAAAATCAACTTCTTGATAACATTTCACGCGTGCAAGCCTTAAAAAAACCCAGGCCCGGCCCGTCCGAGCAGTGCCGCCGCCAGATCGCGGCCCATCTTCGCGCCATCAGCGACCGCGCCGCGCAATTCCCCGGCGATCACCTTCGACCCATCCATCCGCAAAATCTCGCCCCGCAGCCAAAGCTGGTCGCCCTCCAGAACTGCCAGCCCGGCAATCGGCGTCTCGCAGGATCCGTCCAGCGCCTGCAAGAACGCCCGCTCGGCCGCTAACCGTTGCCCGGTTGGCCCGTGATGAATCTCCGCCAGCATCGCTTCCGCCCGCGCATTCCCAACCCGCCGTTCCACCCCGATCGCGCCCTGCGCCACCGCCGGCAGCATCTCTGTAACCTCAATCGCTGCCCGCGCCATATGGGCCAATCCCAGCCGATTCAGCCCGGCCATCGCAAGGAACGTCGCCGCCGCCACGCCCGCGTCAAGCTTGCGCATGCGCGTCTGCACATTCCCGCGAAACTCGACCAACTTCAGATCCGGCCGCCGGTGCAACACCTGCGCCCGCCGCCGCAACGAGGACGACCCGACAACCGCCCCGACCGGCAACGCCATCAGCGAGGCCACCTGTGTTGATACAAACCCATCCCGCACATCCTCGCGTGGCAGATAGCAGTCCAAGATCAGCCCCTCTGGCTGCAACGTCGGCATGTCCTTCATCGAGTGGACGGCAATATCAATCGCGCCCGCCAGCAGTGCCTCTTCGATTTCGCGGGTGAACAGCCCCTTGCCGCCGATCTCCTTCAGCGCCTTGTCTTGAATCTGGTCGCCCATGACCTTGATCACCACGATTTCGAACGCAGCCTCCGGCAACCCAAAAGCCGCCATCAAACAGCGCCGCACCTCATGCGCCTGCCACAACGCGAGGGGCGAGCCGCGTGTGCCGATCTTGAAGGGTTGGGCGGGGGCGGGCATCTGATACGTCATGGCCAAGGCATAGCAATGTCGTCTTGCGCTGACAACCACACCCCCCTACGCATTGCCACGCCGATCCTGTCCCAAGACGAGGCCTGAGATGACCACCAAACTGATTTTGCGTGCGCTGGCCGGTGAAACGCTGCCGACCCCGCCCATCTGGATGATGCGACAGGCTGGACGCTATCTGCCGGAATACCGGGCCACCCGCGCGAAAGCCGGGGATTTCCTGTCGCTGTGCTACAATTCCGACCTCGCAGCCGAAGTCACGCTGCAACCGATCCGTCGTTATGGGTTCGACGCGGCCATCCTGTTCGCTGACATCCTGCTGCTGCCCCAGGCCCTCGGGGCCGATCTGTGGTTCGAGGGCGGCGAAGGCCCCCGCCTGTCGACCATCACCACGATGGCGGGCGTCCGGGCCCTGAAACCCGCTGATGCCATTCACGACCACCTTGCCCCGATTTATCAGACGGTCCGCATCCTGACTAGCGAACTCCCGCGCGAAACCACCCTCATCGGTTTTGCAGGCGCACCCTGGACCGTCGCCAGCTATATGATCGCCGGGCGCGGCACCAAGGATCAAGGCCCCGCCCACGCCCTGAAATCCGCAGACCGCGCCACCTTCACCGCCCTGATTGACCGCATCACCCAAGGCACAATCGAATACCTGTCGATGCAGGTTCAGGCCGGGGCAGAGGTGATCAAGCTGTTCGACTCCTGGGCCGGATCACTCAAAGGTCAGGATTTCACCGATTTCGCCGTCAAACCCGTTGCATGCATCATCGCAACGCTGAAAGCCCGCCACCCCGGCTTGCCGATCATCGCCTTTCCACGTGAAGCGGGCGACGGCTACATCGGCTTTGCCAAAGCCACGGGCGCCGACTGCGTGGCGTTGGACAATTCCATCACCCCGGAATGGGCGGCCGACCAGGTGCAACCTTCGGGCTGTGTCCAAGGCAATCTTGACCCCGCCCATATGGTGACCGGCGGTCAGGGGCTGACCGACGCCACCCGCCGCGTGGTCCAGGCTTTCCGGGGCGGCCCCCATATCTTCAACCTTGGCCACGGCATCACACCCGAGGCAAACCCCGACAATGTCGCGCGGATGATCGAGGCGGTGCGCGGCTAGCGCCGGGGGCTTTGGCAATTCCCCAAAAGCTGACGTTCACCTCGACACGCGGCGCGAATGCCTGTCAGATGCAGCGAAGGGCGCGACCGACACTGGGAAAAGCCGTCTATCGGGCCGGAATAGGGCGAAAGGCATGATGACCATCAAAATCCTGCACACCGCAGACCTGCACCTGGACTCGCCTCTCGCCAGTCTGGCCCTGCGGGACGAGGCGTTGCAGGCGCGGGTGCTGACCGCATCACGGCGGGCGCTGGAAAAGATGGTCGACTTCTGCATTGCCGAGGGGGTCGCGGCTCTGCTGATTTCGGGCGATCTGTATGACAGGGCCGAACGCAGCGCCAAGACCGCCGCCTATCTTTCCTTTCAGATGGACCGCCTGCGTCAGGCCGGGGTGCGGGTCTTTTATATCAAAGGCAATCACGACGCCGAAAACCCTATCTCGGGTGAAATTGACCTGCCCGGCAATGTCCATGTCTTTGACGGGCGGGGTGGACGGGTGCAACTGACCCCCGATGTCTGGGTTCACGGCGTCAGTTTCCGCGACCGCCATGCGCCAGAAAGTCTGGTTGGCAAGTTTGGCGCGCCCGAACCGGGTGCGGTCAACATCGCGATGCTGCACACTTCGCTGACCGGAGCCACCGGGCATGACCCTTATGCGCCTTGCGCGGTTGCGGACCTGACTGCGACCGGCTTTGACTATTGGGCCTTGGGCCATATCCACAAACGGCAGGTCCATGCCAGTGCACCCTGGGTGGTGATGCCCGGCAATCCGCAAGGCCGCGACATTGGCGAAGCGGGGGCGAAATCGGCCACGCTTCTGACAATTTCGAATGGCCTGATCTCGATTGCCGAAGTACCGACCTCCACTGTCGAATTCCGCGAAAGCCGCGTTTCGCTGGCGGGCCTTGATGACGACGACGCGGTCCGCGCCGCACTGCGCAGCCATGTGCAGGCAGAGGCGGCAACCGTCGCCGACAGCGCCATCCTGCGTCTGACCCTGACCGGGGCGACACCGCGTGCCTGGCAGTTACGCCGTGACCGTGACATCTGGGCAGAGGCGCTTAAGCATCTGTGCGAAGACACCGGCTGCCTGTGGATCGAAAAACTGACGCTGGATGTCACCACCCCCGCGGCAGCCGCGAGCCCGAATGACGCCGTGGCAGAGGTGCAAGCCCTCATGGCGCGGATCGCCAGCGAAGAGGGCTTTCGCGCCCTTGCCCGGCAAGAGCTGGAACAGCTGCTGGCCCTGCTGCCACAACCCCGTCGCGCCGCTTTGGCCCCCAACCCAGCCGCGCAGGCCGCATTGCTGGACCGGCTGACCCGGGATGCAGCGCTGGCCATGACCGCCGCGATGCGCGGTGCCGATGCGGACGACGCGCAATGATGCGCCTGCGCCGGCTTGATCTGACCCGCTTTGGCCATTTCAACGATCACAGCATTGATCTTGGGCCGGCCGTGCCCGGCGCGTCAGATTTCCACATCATCTATGGCCCGAACGAGGCGGGCAAGACGACGCTGATGGAGGCCTATCTGCGCCTGATCTATGGGTTTCCGATGCGTGACAGCTATGGCTTCAAACACCCGCTGAACACGCTGCAAGTCGGCGGGCTGGTGGAGATTGGCGGCGCAGGCACCGAACTGGTCCGGGTGAAAAAGACCGCAAATTCGCTTTTGGACCAGCACGGCGATGCCATCCCGGAAACCCAGCTACACGCTTGTCTTGGTGGGATCGGGCAGGATGACTATCGCAAGTTATTTTGCCTGGATGACGCGACCATTGAGGCGGGCGGCGATGAAATCACCAACAGCAAGGGCGATATTGGCCGCCTGTTGTTTGCGGCCGCCGCCGGAATCGGTGATCTGACGGGCGCGCTGGATCAGGTCGCCGCCCGCGCTGACAGTTTTTACAAGAAAGGTGCCAGCAAGACCACCTTCGCGGGGCTGAAGCGCGAACTGGACGCAACGACCGCCGGGATCAAAGAAGTGGATGTTTCAGCCAGCCTATATCGCGGCCTGCGCACCACGCTGGATGCCGCAAAGGTGAGCGAAGCCGCGGCGCGTCTGGCCAAAGCCACCGCAGAGCGTCGCAAAAGCGAGTTGTCCGCCCTGATCGCCGCCCATCCCATCGCCACCGACCTGCGTGACGCCGAAGCGGCCTTGCTGCCCTTCGCGCATTATCCACAGACGCTTGATATCGATCCAGAGTCTCTGGTTGAAATGATCAAGACCCGTGTCGCACTTGAGTCCAAGTGCGATCAACTGGCACATGCGTTTCAAGAGGCGCAGAGCCGCCGAGATGCCTTGGTCTTGCGTCCCGACGTTCTGGAATTGGGCACCGATATTCTGACACTTGAAGGGATGCTGGGCCGCATGGAAGGTGCGCTGGCCGATCTGCCGATCCGCACGGCAGAGCGCGCCGAAGAATTGGCAAAAATGCGGGCGAAACTAATGGAAATGGGATTGGCACCGGGCGACGACCCGACCCGTTTTGTGCTGCCGGAGCATCGGCTGCTGAGCCTTGAACGTCTGGCGCAAAATTGGCGCGAGGCCGAAGCATCCCATGCCACTGCAAATGCCGAGCATCGCAAGGCCAGCGTCGCACAGGATATCAGCGCCGCCCAGCTTGCAGCCGCCGAAACCGCCGTCACCATCGGCCCTGAGGTCAGCGAAATCCTGACACGTTTTGATGCCACCCGCTGTGTCGATGACAATCGTGCCGCCCTGCACCGGCTTGGTCTAGCTGAAATCACAGCTGTGCAGCGCTTGCGGGACTTGGCCCGTGACACGGTGACCTTTGCCACCCTGCCGGTGCCGGCTGTGTCACAGCGGCAGGCAGAAGGTCTGGTGATCGACACGCTTAAAGCACAGCAACACCTCGAAACCCTAGGCAACACTTGTGCCAGCGCGGCTGACAAATTTGCCAGGGCACAGGCCAGGCTGCGCATTCTGGTGGCCGCACCGGATCTTGTCACCGACGACCTTGCCCGGACCAGCCGCGCCGCGCGCGACGCAAACTGGGTGCGCCACCGCGCCGCCTTGTCCGCAGAGACCGCCGACCTGTTTTTGCGCAGCATGCAGCACGACGACAACGCAACCGCATTGCGTCAGGCCCAGACCCGCGAGATTGCCGAATATCATCAGGCACTGATGGCAGAGGCCGAGGCCGCGGCAGAACACCAGACCGCCCTGACGGCGCTGCATGCCGCGCAGGTGACGCAGGCTGGCCTGACCGAAACCCTGACCCGCCACCTTGCCACGCTGGGTTTGCGGCCTGATCTGTCTGCTGCCGATCTGGCGGACTGGCTGCGCCAGCATGCAGCGGCCCTAGTCGCCCGGAATGACCTGAACGCGGTGCAGGACGCGACTGCCACTGCCCGCCGTGATGCCGCGGCGCTACATCACGCTCTGGCCGCTGTGCCCGGTATGCCTGAGGCTGACCTCGACACGCTGTTCCGCATCGCGCGGGGCCGATCCGAAACCCGCGCCGCTCAACTGGCCGAGGTCAAGGCCAAACGCGACGCCCATGACCGCATCGCCGCGGATCTGGCCCTGCGCCACGCCGTGCTGCGCGACGCCCGCACCGCCAGTACCGCCGCAGCCACACTATGGCAAACCGAGGCCAGCACCGCATTGTCCGCCGAAACGCCCCTTGAACATCTGCGCGATGGTTTGCAGGGTCTGCGGTCCTTGCGGGAAATCAACGAAACCATCGGCGGCCTGACCCGGCAGATCACCAGCATGGCGCGTGACCGTGACATGTTCACCGGACGCGCCACAGCGCTTGCCGCGCACCGCTTTATCCGCGCCGGACAGTCGCCGCTGGACACCTATCGCAGCGCCCGCACCGATTTGACCGAGGCCGAACTGGCGCTGACTGACTGGCAGGCGTTGACCACTGCAATGGAGGTGGCGCAGGCCGCCGAGAACAGTGCGCGTCTGGCGCTGGAGATCCAGGATGCACAGACCCGCAAACTCGCCGAAATTTTCGCAGCGAACATCCCGGTGGCCACGCTGCAGGATTTGCGCAGTGCCGTGGCACAAGGCAAACGCGCCATCGATCTGCGCAGCGCAATTGCCAAATGCACAACGTCCCTTGTTGCGCGGCTTGGCGTCGACAACCGCGCCGCAGCAGAGGCGGCCCTGAGCGCCCAGCCATTTGATGCGGCAGAGGCGGAACTTGCGGCACTGGCAGAGCAAACCCCGCGTCTGACCCAAGCCTATGAATCCGCCATTGCCGACCGCAGCGCGGCCCAGTCCGCACTGGACCGCGTTCAGGGCGACGCCGATGTGGCCCGGCGCACCGCGCTGCTGCGCACCATCGAGATGGACATGCAGGAAGGCACCCTGCGCTATCTGGAAGACCGCTTTGCCCACCTACTGGCCGAACGCGCCATCCGCCGCTACCGCGACACCCATCGCGGTGGCATGCTGGTGGCGACCGAAACCGCCTTCCGCATCCTGACCAACGCCGCCTATGCAACGCTGTCGACCCGGCCCGAGGGCGCCTCTGAAACGCTGGTGGCGATCCAGACGGCGGATGGCAGCGCCAAACAGGCGCATGAGATGTCCAAAGGCACGCGGTTCCAATTGTATCTTGCCCTGCGCGCCGCTGCTTATGAACAGGTTGCGGCGGGTGGCACGATATTGCCGTTCTTTTGCGATGACATCTTTGAAACCTTCGACGAAAGCCGAACCCGCGCCGCCTGCGGCCTGATGCACCAAATCGGCCAGCGGGGTCAGGCGATCTACCTGACGCACCACAAACATGTCGTCGACATCGCCCGCGACCTGTGCGGCGCGGGTGTTCGGATCCACAATCTGGTGGCGTGAACGCGCCGCAGCCTCGTGCCGTCTCGCGGCGGCCGGGGATCAGCATTTGCCGCTCTTTGGCGTGGCCAGTGTCCATCGCCCTGGCCAGCGTGCAGATTCGGGAGCACAGCGGCGGCGGCAGATCCAAAAGGATCCGTGCCTGAGCGACTGTTTACACTGGCGGAGGAGGTGGGATTTGAACCCACGGTAGGCTTTCACCTACGTCGGTTTTCAAGACCGGTGCGATAAACCACTCCGCCACTCCTCCGACGGCGGCGGCATAGCCTGCATCCCCTGATTCTGAAAGACCTGTGATCGGGTGATTTCCGCTGAACCCCTTGGCCACCCTTTCCACCCGGCACCCAAGCCGCTATGATGCGGCGCGAACCGGTGGGCTGGGTCACACAAACAGACCGGACACGGCAGGATCCCCGGCATCCGGGGCAATCAAGCGCGGCGACAGACCGCGTGGGGCATAGGGGCTGATGATGGCGGGAATTATGTTGAAATCATTGATCTTGGCGGGTTTGGCAGGCGGACTGCTGACCGCTTGCGAACCAGGGACCAGTGGCACCGATGCCACCACCGATCCGGCCGCCGATACCGGCAACACCGCCGTCGCGTCTGCCACTTCGGTCAAGCTGGTCGATCATGATGTCGAAGCGCCGAATGTGTTTCAGACAACCGACAAGGCCCTGTGGGACGGACGCCCCTCGCTGGGCGGCGTCTGGGTGGCGACGCCTGATGCCAAAGACCCCGAACGGGTGATCATCCGCAATCCGGGCAACGGCAAATTCGTCATCGGGGCACTGTTCCGCCGCGAAGCTGACAATCCCGGCCCCAAACTGCAAATCTCATCGGACGCCGCCGATGCGCTTGGCATGCTGGCGGGCGAACCCGCCACGATCAACGTGACGGCCCTGCGCCGGGAAGAGGCCCCGATGACGGCCCCGGACGCCTCCAAACCGCTGCTCGACGCCGCGGAAACCGTGCAGACCACGCCCCTGGATACCGTGACTGCGACAGCCGCCGCCGCGATTGACAAGGCCGCAGGCAAAGCCGCCGATCCTGCGATTCCGACGGCACCCGCATCGCAAACGCCTGCCGCCCCCACCAAGCCGGGCGCGAAGCCCGCCGCGCAGGTCGCCGCAGCTGCACCCGCCATCCCGGTAGTCCCCGTTGCCCCCGCAACCGGCGGCTCGATCCAGATCGGCATCTTCTCGGTCGAGGACAATGCCAACCGCGCGGTCAAGACGCTGGCAAAGGCCGGTATCACGGCCACCATGCGCAAAGAGGTAAGTCAGGGAAAACCGCTGTGGAGCGTCGTCGCCACCGGCAATGCTGCCACTTTGGCCAAGATCAAGGCCGCGGGTTTTGCTGACGCCTATACCCTGAAACACTAACCCAGAGGGAAGCCAGATGACCCGCCTTCTGCGCCTTGCAAGCCTGCTCATCGTGGCCCTGACGCTGGCCGTGCCTCTGGGCCTGCCCGCCCGCGCGTTTGAAACGGCGGCAACTTCGGCCTGGGTCTATGACATTACCACCAAGACCGTGCTGCTGGACAAGAACGGCGACATACCGGAACCGCCTGCGTCGATGTCAAAGCTGATGACCATCAACATGCTGTTCGAGGCGCTGACCGATGGCCGGGTGACCAACGAAACCACTTTCTCGGTCTCGCCGCTGGCGGTCTCCTTCACCGCCGCAGGCGGATCGACAATGTACTTGCAAGAAAGCGACCGACCGACAGTGGCCGAGTTGATTCAGGGCATGGTTGTCAATTCCGGCAATGACGCGACCGTGGTGGTGGCCGAAGGGCTGGCGGGCTCCGAGGCGGCTTTTGCCGCCCAGATGAATGAACGCGCCAAGGCGATTGGCCTGCAACAGTCCAACTTTGCCAATGCCTCGGGTTGGCCCGACCCGGCCCAACGCATGAGCATGCGCGATCTTGGCCTGCTCGGCGCACATCTGATCGAAACTTTCCCCGAACTTTACCCGGTGTTTTCGCAAACTGAATACAACTACAAAGGCCGCGCTCCCGCCAATGCCAACAACCGCAACCCGCTGCTCAAGCTGAACATCGGGGCCGACGGGCTGAAGACCGGGCACACCGAGGAGGCGGGTTATGGCATGGTCGGTTCGGTCAAGCAGGGCGAACGCCGGATCATCTTTGCGTTCAACGGCTTGACCACCGACAAGCAACGTGCGGATGAGGCTGAACGGATCACCTCATGGGCCTTTCGACAGTTCACGCTGAAAACCGTGATCAAGGCTGGTGCCCGGGTGGCAGAGGCAGATGTGTTCATGGGTTCTGCCGCGAAAGTCGGATTGGTGCCCGCCACTGATCTTCGGCTGCTGTTGCCAGCGCTGTCGCAGGGCGGCATTGCGGCGGAAGTCGTCTATACCGGCCCATTGCAGGCGCCGATCGCCAAGGGCACCAAGCTTGCTGATCTGGTGATCCACATCCCCGACATGCCCGACGCCCATGTCGATCTTATCGCTGAAAGCGATGTTCAGCAGGCCGGCTTTCTGGCCCGCCTGCTGACCGCAGCCGAACAGTTGCGCGGCCATTATCTAAGCGGCGTCTGACCCTTGGCTGCCGGTCGGTTCCTGAGTTTCGAAGGCGTGGACGGTTCCGGCAAATCGACGCAGGCGCGGCGGCTGGCCGATGCGTTGCGGGCGGTGGGCCACAGCGTGACCCTGACCCGCGAGCCCGGCGGCAGCCCGGGGGCCGAAGAAATCCGCCGTCTGGTACTGGAAGGTGCGCCAGACCGCTGGTCGCCGGAAACCGAGATTCTGTTGTTCACCGCCGCCCGGCGCGACCATCTGGAAAAGACGATCCGCCCGGCGCTTGCCCGAGGCGATGTGGTGATCACCGACCGTTTCGCCGATTCAACCCGGATGTATCAGGGCATATCGCGCGGCGATCTGGCAGGCGTGGTCGACCGCCTGCACGACCTGATGATCGGGATCGAACCTGACCTGACCGTTCTGATCGACATCGACCCCGCCCTTGGCCTGTCGCGAGCCCAAGCACGCGCCGGAACAGAGCTGCGCTTTGAAGACATGGGGCTGAACCTGCAACGCCAGATGCGCACCGGATTTCTTGCCCTTGCCGCGTCCGATCCCGCCCGCTTTCGCGTCATAAACGGCGACCGTGACCCCGCCGACGTGGCCCGCGATGTGACGGCCCTCGCGCTCGCCCATCTGACATGAACGACGACAGCCCCGAATCCGACCGAATTGAAGGTGCGCCTCATCCGCGCCAGACCGCCCGCCTGATTGGCCAGCAACCTGCCGAAAGCGCTTTCCTATCCGCCTATAACGCCGGACGTCTGCACCACGGCTGGTTGATTTCCGGGCCGCGTGGTGTGGGCAAGGCGACCCTCGCGTGGCGCATCGCCCGCTTCCTGCTGGCGACGCCTGATAGCGATGGCGGCATGTTTGCCCCGCCCTCACCCGACACTTTGGACATTGCTGACAGCAACCCCATCGCCCGCCGCCTGTTGGCATTATCGGAATCGCGCCTGCACCTTTTGCGCTGCGGTCTGGACGAGAAGGGCGAAAAGCTGCGCCAGGTGATCAGAGTGGATGAGGTCCGCAAGTTGATCACCTTTTTCAACCTGTCCGCAGCGGACGGTGGCCGCCGAGTGGCGATCATCGACGCGGCAGATGAAATGAACCCCAGCGCCGCCAACGCCCTTCTGAAACTGCTGGAAGAGCCGCCTCCCATGGTCACGTTCCTGCTGATCTCGCACCAGCCCGGTCGCCTTTTGCCGACCATCCGCTCGCGTTGCCGCGAATTGCGCCTGTCGCCTTTGTCGCCAGCAGACCTGTCCGACGCCTTGACGCAGGCAGGTGGCGCGATCGACCCCGCTGACAGCACAGCCCTTGCTGAATTGGCCGGCGGTTCGGTGGGCGAGGCATTCCGGCTTACCAACCTTGACGGTCTGAAACTTTACGCCACCCTGATCCGCCTGCTGTCCACCCTGCCCCGTCTCGACCGCCCGATGGCGATTGGCCTGACAGATTCCGGCGCAGGCCGAGGCAACGAGTCCCGCTTTGACCTGATCGTCACCCTCATTGACCTGTTCCTGGCCCGCACCGCCCGCGCGGGCACGCTGCACGCTCTGGCTCCTGAGGCGGCCAAGGGCGAGGCGGCGCTGATCGAACGCCTTGCCCCGACGCCGGAAACGGCCCGGCTGTGGGCCGAACTGGCGCAAACTCTGGGTGTCCGCGCCCGTCGTGGCAAGGCGGTCAACCTTGACCCTGCCGCCCTTCTCATGGATATGGTCCTGAAAATCGACGAGACGGCGGGAATGCTCGCCCAGAGGGTGTGATGGCCGACCGACCCGAACTGGTGGACAGCCACTGCCACCTCGACTTTCCCGATTTTAACGGCGAACTGCCCGAGATTCTGGTGCGCGCCCGCGCCGCTGGTGTGACCCGCATGGTCACGATCTGCACAAGGCTGCGGAACGAACCCACAGTCCGCGCCATCGCCGAGGCGCATGACGGCGTATTCTTTGCCGCGGGCACCCACCCGATGAGCGCCGCCGAGGAACCGCTTGTCACCGTTGACCAATTGGTCGCCTTGGCGCAGCACCCCAAGTTCGTAGGCTTCGGCGAGACCGGCCTCGACTACCATTACACCGCCGAAACCGCCGCCATCCAGCAGGCTTCGCTACGCATTCACATCAACGCGGCGCAAGAACTCCAGTTGCCGCTGATCATCCATGCCCGCGCCGCAGATGACGACGTGGCGCGCATCTTGACAGAGGGTATGAAGATACGCCCCTATCCTTGTGTGATGCATTGCTTTTCTTCCGGCCCCGCCTTGGCGCAGGCCGCCTTGGAGATGGGCTTCTACCTGTCGATGTCCGGAATACCGACCTTTCCCAAAAGCGGTGCGCTGCGCGATATCTTTGCCTCAGCGCCGCTGAATCGGATCCTCGTTGAGACAGACAGTCCTTACCTCGCCCCAGTCCCCCATCGCGGCAAGCGCAACGAACCGGCCTACACCGCCTTCACCGCCAGGACCGGCGCACAAATCTACGGCATCACAGAGGCAGAGTTCGCCGCGGCGACCTCTGCCAATTTCGACCGCCTGTTCACCAAAGCCACGGCCGCCTAATGGCCACCCTGCGCTTCACCATCCTCGGCTGCGGATCGTCAGGTGGCGTTCCCCGGCTGGGCAACGACTGGGGCGATTGCGACCCCACAAACCCGAAAAATCGTCGCCGTCGCTGTTCCATGCTGGTCGAACGCATCGCAGGCGAGGCCATCACCCGCGTCTTGATCGACACCTCCCCCGACATGCGGGAGCAACTGCTCGACGCGGGTGTCGGCACGCTGGATGGTGTTGTCTTCACCCATTCCCACGCCGACCACACCCATGGCATCGACGATCTGCGGCAAGTCGTCTTCAACATGCGCCGCCGGTTGCCGGTCTGGGCCGATGCGCCGACCCAGAACGCCCTGATCTCGCGCTTTGCCTATGCGTTCATGCAACCCGAGGGGTCGCCCTATCCGCCGATCCTTGACCTGCATTCGATAGACCACGCCTTCCATGTCGGCGGCCCCGCCGGCCCTATCCACTTCCGGCCTTTCCTGGTCGATCACGGCTCGATGGACGCGTTGGGGTTTCGCATAGGCCCCCTCGCCTACCTGCCCGATGTCGTCCGTATTCCAGAGCCCGTCTGGCCCGTTCTCGATGGGCTGGAATGCTGGGTTCTTGATGCCCTGCGCCGCAAACCACATCCAACCCATGCCCATCTCGCCCTGTCTTTGGAATGGATTGCCAAAGTCCGACCTGCGCAGGCTGTGATCACGAATATGCACCTTGACCTGGATTATGAGACTCTGGTGCACGAACTGCCTGCCACCGTCAGCCCGGCCTTCGATGGCCGTGTGATCACATTCGAAAATCAGCCCTGACATGGAAATCCTGATCGACGTGGTTCTGCCGGTGTTTCTGATCATCGGTTTTGGCTACGCAGCCGCGCGCAGCAAGCTGCTGTCGGAAAGCGCTATCGACGGGCTGATGAAATTTTCGCAAAGCTTTGCAATCCCCTGCCTGCTGTTTCGTTCCATCGCCGGGCTGGACCTGTCAACCTCGCTCGACCCCGGCCTGCTGCTCAGCTTTTACATCGGTGCCTTCGCGGCCTTCACGGTCGGCTTCTTTGGAGCCCACAAAGGCTTTGCCCGCCCGCTGGATGAAAGCGTCGCCATCGGTTTTGCCTGCATGTTTTCAAACTCGCTGCTGATGGGACTGTCGATCACCGAACGCGCCTATGGCGCCGCCGCGCTGACCGGCAACTACGTTATCATCGCCATGCATTCACCGATGTTCTACGCCTTTGGCATCGGGCTTATGGAGTGGGTGCGCAGCCGGGGTCAGGGCCTGTCGGGGGCCGCCCTTGGCCGTCAGGTCATCAAGGCGATCTTCTCGCAACCTTTGGTCATCGGCATCGTCGCTGGCGTGGTCGTGAACTTGTCAGGCCTGCCGGTGCCGGAGGCCGTGGGCGCGGCGGCCGACATGATGGGTCGCGCAGGATTGCCGGCCGCGCTGTTCGGGTTGGGCGGGATCTTGCTGCGCTACCGGCCCGAAGGCGACAAGTCGCTGATCGCGATGGTCTGCGCCATCACCTTGTTATTGCATCCCATTGTCACCTACAGCCTTGCCCGCTGGGTCTTTGTCATCGACACCGCCGCGCTGCGCTCTGCCGTGGTTACGGCCGCGATGCCCCCCGGCGTCAACGCCTATCTCTTTGCGCATCTTTACAGCACCGGACGCCGGGTTGCGGCCTCGTCGGTGCTGATTGCCACCGCTTTGTCGATTTTCACCGCGTGGTTCTGGCTGCAAGCCCTGCCTTAGGACTTAAGTTTGTCGGAAGATTTTTGGCTACCGCATGCCCCGTGCGTGAAAGATGAAGCCAAGGAAGTTCAGCAGCACCTGTGCCGCCAATATCGCCGTGCTGCCGGAATGGTCATAATCCGGTGCCACCTCTACCAGATCAATCCCCACCACCTCATGCGACTTTGCCACCGCCTGCAACATCTCCAACACTTCGTAATACAGGAATCCGCCGTGGCTTGGCGTTCCGGTCCCCGGTGCGATCGACGGACAAAACCCGTCAATGTCGATGGTCACATACACCCGCGCCCCCTTGGGAATCCGCGCAATCACCGTCGTCGCACCCAAGACCCGCATCTGCCGCACCGACAAGATATCCGACCCCATCGCTCGCGCCACCTCATAGCCCTCCCGCGCCGTCGATGACACATTGCGGATGCCAACCTGCGTCAGACCCTTCACATAGCTTTTTTCCGCCGCCCGCCGCATAGGTGAGCCATGACCAAACCGTACCCCGTGCCGCTCATCGACAAAATCGAGATGCGCGTCAATTTGCAGGATGTGGATGTCGCCTCGCCCCTCGAACGCTTCGATCACCGGAATGTTGATCGAATGGTCGCCGCCGATCACCACCGGCAGCGCGCCTGCGTCCAGCATCGCCCTGACCCCGGTGCGGATATTGGCATGGCTCGTCACGGTGTCGGTATGCACGATATCCGCGTCGCCAATATCCACGATGCGCACTGACGCGGGCAGATAGGTGCAGTCGTCTTCGTGGTCATAGGCCCCGGCGTGGCCAAAACTGAACAAGGTCGATGCCTCGCGGACCGCGCGTGGCCCGAACCGTGCACCGGCGCGGAACTGCGTGCCAAAGTCATAGGGTGCCCCCATCACCGCCACATCGGCGTCGATCCTGCGCCATTCCTCGACATAAGGCCGCTTGCCGAACGTCGAAATCCCGACAAACGGCAGGTTCAGCCGCCCGCTGTCATAGCCATGTGCCATTATGCCGGACTTACCCCCCGCAGACGTTCAGACCGCCGCCGCAACAATTCTACCGCCGCAAGCAGACAAATCGACACGATCACCAATATCGTCGCAATCGACAGGATGGCGGGCGAGATTGCCTCCCTGATCCCGTTCCACATCTGCCGCGGGATGGTCTGCTGATCCGGTCCCGCGATGAACAGAACCGCCACCACCTCGTCAAACGAGGTGACAAAGGCGAACAGCGCCCCCGAAATCACGCCCGGCAGGATCAAGGGCATGATCACCTTGAAAAATGTCGTGCGCGGATTGGCCCCCAGACTGGCACTTGCCCGGATCAGCGACTGGTCAAACCCTTGCAGCGTTGCGGTAACAGTGATGATCACGAACGGAATACCCAGCGTGGCATGCGCCAGAATGATCCCCAGGAACGTGTTCGCCAGACATCCCTTGGCCGACAGGAACGGCGACAGCAGCCAGCCCAGACCGCTGTCCAGAGGCAGACAGGCGCTGGAGTAAAAGAAAAACAAGCCGGTCCCGATGATGATGATCGGCACGATCATGGGCGAGATCAGCAGCGCCATGATCAGCCGCCGATACGGCATTTCTGGCCGCGACAGCCCCAGCGCCGCTGTCGTCCCCAAAACGGTCGCAAGCAACGTCGCCCAGAACCCGATCCACAGCGAATTTTTCGCGGCCCTGACCCAGGTTGCCTGTGCCCACACCTGCTTCCACCAGCTTGAATCGCGCACCGCATCATCTGGTGCCGAAATACCCAGCGTCAGCAGCGTGTTATACCAGCGCAGCGAATAGCCGGTCGGGTCCAGCGCCAGCATCTTGTGGGTGAAACTGAAATACGGCTCCACATTGAACGACAACGGAATGACGATCAGGATCGGGGCGACCAGAAACAGGAACACCAGCGCACAGATCGCGCGGAATGTGTAATACCAGACCCGTTCCAGCGGCGAGGCATAAATCGGCACGGCCATGTTCTATCCCAGCTTCAAACGGTCAATGCCGATCAACTGATCGTACAGCCAGTACAGGATCAGCACGGCGGCCAGCAGGATCGCGGCCAAGGCAGCCGCCATCGACCAGTTCGCCTTGGTCATGTGGAACGAGATCAGGTTGGAAATCAGCTGGCCATCTGCCCCGCCCACCAGCGCGGGCGTGATATAGTAGCCGACCGCCAGAATGAACACCAACAGCGACCCCGCCGCGATGCCGGGAATAGTCTGCGGCAGGTAAATCCGCCGGAACGTGGTCCAGCTTGTCGCCCCCAGTGACCGTGCCGCCCGCGCATAGCTGGGCGGTATGACCTTCATCACCGAATACAGCGGCAGCACCATGAACGGCAGCAGGATATGCGTCATCACGATCAGGGTGCCGGTCTGGTTGTAGATCATCCTGACCCGGCCATCATCGCCCAGCACCCCCAGCCAGACCATCAGGTCGTTGATCACCCCCTGCTCTTGCAACAAGGCAATCCATGACGAGGTTCGCACCAGCAGCGACGTCCAAAATGGCAGCAGCACAAGGATCATCAACAGGTTCGCCTTGGCCATCGGCAAGACTGCCAGCAGATGGGCAATCGGAAACGCCAGCAGCAGGCAGAACACCGTGATCACCAGCGACAGCACAAAGGTCTTTACGAACAGATAGATATAGATGCGCTGTTCCGGTTCCACCCGCATCAAGCCATTGTCTGCGGTGCGCTTCAGATCAGTCGACACCATGTAGAAATCGGATGTCCAGGGTGAAGACGCATTCCGCATCGCCACCCACATCTCTGGCTGTCCCCAAAACGGGTTGGAGGAGATCATCGCGTCCTTGAACGGCGGTTGCAGGGCTTCCGCACCCCGTGCCGCCGATTTGAACACCGAAATCGTCCCCGGCACCGTATAGTTGATCCGCGCCCCCGCCAGTCCCGCCGTCTTTTCCTTCTGCATCAGCCGCAGGTCACTGACCAGCGCGACATAGGCCGCTTCGGGAATATCGCCGCTGGGTGGATTGGACGCAAACCACGCATCCAGACTGGGGGCAGAGGACGAAAAACCCTCGTGATAGACCGAACGTTCCAGCATCTTGATGATCGGAACGATGAAGGTCAGGATCACAAACGCCAACAATGGCAGCACCAGCAGAAACGCCCGCCACTTCGCCCGCCGCTGCGCCATCGCCAACGCCGCTTTCAACGGACGGCCATCGGATGTCGTCAGCATCGGGGCGGCAAGCATCACGTCGGCCATGGAAAATCCCTGTCAGAAGGTCCGGGCGCGCAAACCCAGCGCGCCCGGCAAGTCATCAGTTTGCAGCCAGCCACGAATTGAAGCGGTCGTTCAGCTCTGCGTCCTTGTCGACCCAGAATTCAGCAGACGACCCCAGCGCGTTGGTCATGTTTTCCGGCGCGGTAGGCAGGTTCGGACCCATCACTGTCTTGCCGTCCTTGAAGATCAACTCTTCTTTCAGCGACGATTTGCGGGCCGGGCCATAGCTGATCTGTTGCGCCTGCGCACGCAGACCCTGGGTCGAGGTCGCGAACTTCACGAACTCCATCGCCTGGTCCAGGTGCGGTGCGCTTTTCGGCACGACATACATTTCGTTTTCAAAGACCTGGCCGTCCCAGACGATCTTGAAGTTTTTGCCCTCGTTCAGCACGGCGTTGAAAATCCGGCCGTTCCACGCAGTCGTCATCGCAACTTCGCCGTCAGCCAGCAGTTGCGGGGCCTGTGCGCCCGACTCCCACCAGACCACGTCCTTCTTGATGGTGTCGAGCTTGGCAAAAGCCTTGTCCACACCCGCAGGGGTCGCCAGCGTCGCATAAACGTCCTTCGGGGCCACGCCGTCGGCCATCAAAGCAAACTCCAGCAGCGCCTTGGCGCCTTTGTGAACGCCGCGCTTGCCGGGGAACTTCGTCAGATCAAAGAAATCGGCGGCGGTTGTCGGAACCGTGCCGGTGATCTTGCTGGCGTCATAGGCGAACACCGTGCCGAAAATGTCGCTCGACACGCCGCAATCGGTGACAGCGCCCGGCAGAAAGTCGTCGGCAGCGGCAACGCCGTCATCGCCAGCGGGCAGCGTGGCGATGTCGATGGGGGCCAGCATGCCCTCGTCACACAGGCGGATCGCATCGGCATATTCGACAGAGGCCACGTCGATGGTGACGTTGCCAGCCTCTTCCATCGCTTTGATGGCGGTGCCCGGATTGTCATTGTCGATCATCGCAGCCCCGACGCCCATCTTGGCGGCAAACGGCTTCACATGCGCCTCGTTCTGCGCCGCACCATAAGCCCCGCCCCACGACATGACCGTAATATCCGCCCGCGCGGCATAGCCGACGACAGTCAGGGCGGTAGATAGAATTAGCAGTTTTTTCATTCAGTTAGCTCCCGTTGTTAACTTGGTTTTTTTCTTGCACCATGCGCGGTGTGCCCCGCAGGTGGTCTTAAAGGTCAAGCGCCCGCGCATCTTGCGGGGCCCAGCCAATCTTGATCTTCTCACCCCGCCGCAGCATCCTCTGCCCAGCCGTATTGCGCGACTTTATCACGAAATCATCCGATCCGGCGACCTTTAGCCGGGTGCGGAACATGTCGCCCATATAGATGAATTCCAGCACTTCGGCGTCGATGGTCTGCGCACCCACCGGCATCGATTCCGGCTTGTATTCCACCCGTTCGGGCCGGATCGAGACCAGGGTTTGCGCCCCGTTGGTCGTCACGTTGACCGGGGTCGCCGCAATCACCTCGCCGCTGGCCAGCCGGACGGCGCATTTGCCATCGCCAATCTGCTCCACCGTGCCGAACAGCTTGTTATTCTCGCCGATGAACTGCGCGACAAAACTGTTGTCGGGGCGTTCGTACAGGTCGGACGGCGTGGCCAACTGCTGGATGCGGCCATCATTGAACACCGCAACCCGGTCCGACATCGTCAACGCCTCGCCCTGATCATGGGTGACATAAACCACCGTGATGCCAAGACTTTCATGCAGATGCTTGATTTCAAACTGCATATGCTCGCGCAACTGCTTGTCCAGCGCCCCCAGCGGCTCGTCCATCAGAACCAGTTCAGGGTCGAACACCAAGGCCCGCGCCAAAGCGATGCGCTGCTGCTGCCCGCCCGACAATTGCGCCGGGCGCCGGTTGAGAAAGCCGAACATCTGCACCATGTCCAGCGCCCGCTTGACCTTGGTTTCCCGCGCGTCCTTGGCCATCCCGCGGACTTCCAGCGGAAAGGCCAGATTCTCGCCCACCGTCATATGCGGAAACAGTGCATAGTTCTGAAACACCATGCCGATGCCGCGCTTGTGCGGTGGCACCTGATTGATCGGGCGGCCACCCAGACGAATTTCGCCATGCGTTGCGGTCTCGAACCCGGCCAGCATCATCAGACAGGTTGTCTTGCCCGACCCCGACGGCCCAAGCATCGTCAGAAACTCACCCTTGCCAATCGACAGATTCAGGTCTTTGACGACCAGCGTGGTGCCGTCATAGCTTTTCTGCACATGCTCAAACGCGACGAATGCGTCGTTCGGGCTCGGTGATGCCACGCGTGTCTCCCCATTGGTCCGACCGGTTATCCGGTACTTCTCGCTCAAGACTTAAGCCAATGCTCCAAGTCATTGCAATCAGGTTCTTGTTCCTCAAGGTTTTGCAAACGGATATGTTCGCAAACCCGCCCGGTACTGCACAAGTGCCGCGAACTGCGGCGGACGCGGCAGAAGCCGCCAGAAAAGCGTCAGACTGCATTCGACGGGCGATGCGGCCTCGCCGATTCTCTGCCGCGTCAACACCGCGTGTGTGGCAGGCATCTCGCTTGCCCACGCCTACCGGTTCTGCAAGCCTGTTCGGATGAATGATATCCTGAACCTTGTTGGCCGCATCCTGATCGCGCTCTTGTTCCTAGGCGGTGCGTTGCAAAAGCTGGGCAATCCCGGGCCGGTGTCGCAAATGATCGCCTCCATCGGCCTGCCGGTCTGGCTGATCTGGCCAGTGGCTGCATTCAATCTGCTGGCGGCCGTGGCGCTGATCTTCGGGCCGGGCGTGCAGCGATGGGCGCTGGTGCTGGCGGTCTATTGCATTTTCACAAGCTGGTTTCACTGGCAGCTGCGAGCCGATCCCTGGCAGATCACGATCATGGTCAAGAACTGGGCCATCGCAGGCGGCCTGTGCATCCTGGCCGCCCAGGGGCCGGGGCGATTGGTGGTAACTGGAGGCTGGTTGCGGAAACCTTAGGCCGGAGTGGTGCGGATGAAAGGACTCGAACCTTCACGAGAGTTACCCCACAGCGACCTCAACGCTGCGCGTCTACCAATTCCGCCACATCCGCACTGATCCGGCCTCAGGTGCCGGGTATTTAGCGAAGGATATCCGGGAAGGGAAGCGGATTTTCCGTCGCTCACCTTGCGCGGCGATGGCACTGTCGCGGCGCGTGCCCTTCCCCGGCTTGCATCCCGCTGGCCGCCGCGCCATCTTTGGTCCATGTCACTTGCGCCGCCCGAATGGACCACCCTGCCCGGCCTCGCGCCCTATGCCGAAACCCTTGCGGCGATGGAGGCGTGCGCATCTGCGATTGCTGCGGGCGACGCAACCGAGGCGATCTGGCTTGTCGAACACCCGCCGCTGTACACCGCCGGCACGTCGTCCAGACCGGCCGACCTGACCGACCCCGGCCGCTTTCCGGTGTTCACGGCGGGCCGCGGCGGCCAATACACCTATCACGGACCGGGCCAGCGCGTGGTCTATGTCATGCTGGATTTGAACAAGCGGGGCCGCGACGTGCGGAAATTTGTCTGTGCTTTGGAAAACTGGGTGATCGGCACGCTGGCCGAGTTCAACGTCAAAGGCGAACGCCGGTCAGGCCGGGTCGGCGTCTGGGTCACGCGGCCCGACCGACCTGCCCGCCCTGATGGCAGCCCATGCGAGGACAAGATCGCCGCCATCGGCGTCAAACTGCGCCGCTGGGTCAGCTTTCACGGCCTGTCGATCAATGTCGAACCCGACCTGACCCATTTCACCGGCATCGTGCCTTGCGGCATTCGCGACCACGGCGTGACAAGCCTTGTCGACCTTGGCTTACCCGTCACGATGGCGCATCTGGATCTGGCTTTGAAATCACAGTTCGCCCGGGCCTTTGATGTCGCACCGTGACACCGCTCACAGATAGAAGCTGGTCACAGATAGAAGCTGGTCACATCCAGACTTGCCGCTGAAATGCCGGTCAGGAAGATTTCCATATCCGGCCCGATCCCGCCCAATGTATTGATGTCGACAAAAACGCCTCCGCCCGCCTCAATCAACCGCACCTGTCCGGCCCCGCTGAAGGCTTCCGTTCCGACAAAGACGAATGCGTCATTGGCAGCGCCTGCACCTGTCATGGCGTCAATTGCCGACAAATCGATCCGGTCAGCCCCGCCGCCGCCACCCGGCCCGGAGAACCGAACAATCCGGTCCATACCCGCACCGCCGACGGACGAGTCGGTCACATGCAGATAGCCGAAAACATTGGCACCGCCGCCAGCTTGCAGACGGTCGCCGCCACGACCGCCGGTGACTTCGTTATGGCCCGCTCCGCCAAGGATCGTGTCGCGCCCGTCGCCGCCGATCACCGTGTCGTCACCGATCCCCGCCGAGACATAATCCGTGCCGCCGCCGGTGCTGTAAAAGTCCTTGCCGCCGATTTCGCGGCTTTGCGGATCGTCTTCCGTGATGATGTCGTTTCCCGCGCCCAGATACGCCACATCATCGTGCTGGGTGCCCATCAGGTTCAGATGCTCGAACCCGGTCAAGGATCCCTGTTTTTCGCCAATCATCAGCGTGCTGCCACCGTCCCGCAGATCCAGGGTGATGGCCCCGCCCCGCGTGGTGAACCCGTAAATGTACAGGGTGTCGTCCCCGTCGCCGCCGTCCAGCGTCAGGACGCCATCGGGATCGTTCAAAATCACCAGATCGTCGCCCGCTCCACCGAAAAATGCAGTGTCTCCAGTGCCAAATCGCACATGGTCGTTGCCGGTGCCGCCCATGATGCTGCAGGCAGTGGCGCGTATCTCTTCCAGGTTGATATCAAGCGTCTCGACCTGCGTTGCCTTGGCCAAGGTCCGGCCATCCAGATCAAGGGTCCAGCCGCCGTCCGTGGCGATCACCGTCACGCTGTCATGGGTCGTGCCGCGATCGCGCAAGGCTAAGCCGAAAATGTCGCTGCCCTCGCCGCCGTTCACGCTCGACACCCCGTGCAGTGCCGCAGTCCCGAACATGTCCAGATAGATGACGTCATTGCCATCCTGCCCCAAAAAGGTGCCCGCGTGCGACGCATAGACCGTATCGTCCCCGACGCCTGCCAGGATCTTGTCGGTTCCGAAATCGGAATAGATCACATCATTACCGGCCAGCCCCCTGATCAAATCATCGGGACCGCTGCCGGATACTTCCTTAAAAACATCGTCTGAATTGGTCAAAACATACACCGTCACGACTTTATCTCCACACCAAACCAATGCAGTCAGGTGACGGACAATCACGTCCCATGTCAACAACGTGAAACACGTGCGGGCAACGGGCTTGCTGCCGATCTTGACCCGCATGCCAGGCCGCGGATGCCGACAAGGCATTATCCCCCTAGTGCCAAAAGTCAAAATAGCGGAAGCTGCACAGGCACGTCAGCCTATTTTGCGCCCCCGCTTGTAGAGCTTGCCATGAAAACGTTTTTTGCCTGCCTGTCTTTCGCCACTCTCGCTGGTCCGGCCTATGCCGGTGATCCGGTTGCAGGAGAGGCGGTTTTCAACACCTGCAAAGCCTGCCACGCCATCATTGCCCCTGACGGCACCGTGGTCCGCAAAGGCGGCAAGATCGGCCCCAACCTGTACGGCGTGATCGGGCGGCAGATTGGTGCCGCCCCGGATTACACCTTTTCCGCAGCCAGCATCGCCGCCGGAGCGGATGGCACCCGCTGGGACGAGCCCATGGTCGTGGCCTGGCTTTCCGACCCCTCCCGATGGTTGCAGACCAAGACCGGGAATGACGCAGCCAAGTCGAAAATGGTCTACTCGCTGTCGGCAGGCGGTGCGGATGTAGCGGCCTATCTGGCCACGTTTGCAAGTCCCGCGAATTGACCTCAAACACTGGACAAAATCTGGGGTTGCCAGCTGTGTCGCGCCCAAATCTGCAGGACAGATTTTCATCGCCGCCCCGCTGCCGATCCGGGTACTGACCAGCACACAGCGCCGCGCAAGTCCGTGCGGCATTCTGCTGCCAGCGCCAGTTCCGTCTGGGCAGCGGGCCGCCGGCGACAAAATGCGCTGATTCCGCCCGGAACTGCCCTACCGGCCGCCTCAAGCCGCACTGGCTGCCGCGGAAAATCGTCGCAGCTCGTGCAATTTCTGCCCCTGCGGCAAAGTCAGACATTGCCCTGTCCGCAATGCCAAACTAAGACATCATCCAAGTAGGCATGCGACCTGCGCAGCCTTCAAAGCAACGAATACGGGAGACGCCAATGGCGGACGCAGCCATCCACGGCCACGATCACCACGACGAACGCGGGTTCTTCACCCGCTGGTTCATGTCGACGAACCACAAGGACATCGGCATCCTCTATCTGTTTTCCGGCGGTTTTGTCGGGCTGATCTCGGTTCTGTTCACGGTCTACATGCGGCTGGAACTGATGGAGCCGGGGGTGCAATATCTGTGCACTGAAGGGCTGCGCTTTGTCGCCGATGCCAGCGTGCCCTGCACGCCCGATGGCCACCAGTGGAACGTGATGATCACGGCACACGGCGTTCTGATGATGTTCTTCGTGGTCATCCCGGCGCTGTTCGGCGGGTTCGGCAATTATTTCATGCCGCTGCACATCGGTGCGCCGGACATGGCGTTCCCCCGGATGAACAACCTGTCTTACTGGATGTATATCGCGGGCTCCAGTCTTGCGGTGCTGTCGGTCTTTGCCCCCGGTGGCGAAGGCGGGCATGGCGCGGGTGTGGGCTGGGTGCTGTATCCGCCGCTGTCCTCCACCGAAAGCGGCTATGCGATGGACCTTGCGATTTTCGCGGTTCACCTGTCCGGTGCCTCGTCGATCCTTGGTGCGATAAACATGATCACGACGTTCCTGAACATGCGCGCGCCCGGCATGACCATGCACAAAGTGCCTTTGTTCGCCTGGTCGATCTTTGTCACCGCCTGGCTGATCCTGTTGGCGTTGCCGGTTCTGGCCGGTGCGATCACCATGCTTTTGACCGACCGCAACTTCGGCACCACGTTCTTTGATCCTGCAGGTGGCGGCGACCCGATCCTGTATCAGCACATCCTGTGGTTCTTTGGCCATCCGGAGGTGTACATCATCGTCATCCCAGCCTTTGGTATCATCAGCCACGTCATCTCGACGTTCAGCAAGAAGCCGATCTTCGGCTACCTGCCGATGGTTTACGCGATGGTCGCCATCGGGGTGCTGGGCTTCGTCGTCTGGGCGCACCACATGTACACTGTCGGCATGTCCCTGACCCAGCAAAGCTACTTCATGCTGGCCACCATGGTCATCGCGGTGCCGACCGGCATCAAGGTGTTCTCGTGGATCGCCACGATGTGGGGCGGCTCGATCGAGTTCAAGACGCCGATGCTGTGGGCGTTCGGATTCCTGTTCCTGTTCACTTTGGGCGGCGTGACCGGCATCGTGCTGAGCCAGGCTCCGGTCGACCGGATGTATCACGACACCTACTACGTCGTGGCCCACTTCCACTACGTGATGTCACTCGGCGCCGTGTTCGGCATCTTTGCCGGGGTCTATTTCTGGATCGGCAAGATGTCGGGCCGCGAATATCCGGAATGGGCGGGCAAGCTGCACTTCTGGGCGATGTTCATCGGTGCCAACCTGACCTTCTTCCCGCAGCACTTCCTTGGCCGTCAGGGCATGCCGCGTCGCTACATCGACTACCCAGAGGCCTTCGCCTACTGGAACAAGATCTCGTCCTACGGTGCGTTCCTGTCCTTCGCGTCCTTCGTGTTCTTCCTTGGCGTGGTGTTCTATACCCTGCGCTATGGCAAGAAGATTACCGTGAACAACTACTGGGGTGAATATGCCGACACGCTGGAATGGACCCTGCCCTGCCCGCCGCCTGAACACACGTTCGAGCAGTTGCCGAAGCAAAGCGACTGGGACCACGGCCACGCCCACTAAGGGTTGAACATACAGAAAGGCCCCGGAGCGATCCGGGGCCTTTTGCCTGGCAATCAGGCGCAAGGGGGGGACCCGGCATGCAGGCCCGCCACTTTTCCGATAGTTCCGAAGAGCCGCTCTATCGCCGCCGGATGGATGAAAATCCCGGCCAGTTTGTATTGAACACCCACAAGTCCCCTTCACCGGCATATCTGATCCTTCACCGCGTCGGTTCTTCTTGCCTCGCCAAGCAGAATCCGCTGCTCAGCTATTCCAAACTGTGCGGGGACCGCGCGGGAATTGAAGAATACGTCGGGCGCAGTTTCGGCTTCAACTTTCGCAAGATCGACGAATGCGGAAATTGTTTCCGTAAGTGGTCATGGCAGCCGAGTGGGTGATGCCCGCCGTCCTATCTCGGCACGCCAAGGATCACCCCGGCTCCAACCAGAACAATCGCTCCACCTGACAGATCATAGATGTCCGGCACCTGCCCTTCGACCAACCAAAGCCACAGGAACGACGCCACAACATATATGCCGCCATATCCCGCATAAACCCGGCCCGCGGCGCTCAATGGCACCAAAGTCAGCGCAGAGGCAAAACCCGCCAGCAACAGAATGCCGGGGATCAGCCACAGCCAGCTTGCCCCCAGCCGCCACACCGCCCAGAAAGCGAAGCATCCGGCAATCTCTGCAAATGCCGTCAATGCCAGAATGCCCCAGATCATCGAATGCCCTTTCGTCAGTCTTTCGGCACGATCAAACCACCTTGCGGCAGATCACACGCAGGGCCAATCGCGCAACCCGCATCCGCTGCGCAGGCGCAGGTCTTTGACGCCACTGCCCGTGAACGCCGATACCAGTGCCAGGCACCCGTCAAAACCACGGCCAGTACCGCAACCTGCACCACCTTGCCCGTCAGAAACGCCGCCACGCCGCCTGCCGTCATACCCACAAACACGCCCCCCAGACCCAGAGACGCGGCGCAGGCCCCAACGCAGGCCGCGCCCGCCAGAACCGACACTTTCCCAGATATCATTTTCATTGCCACTTCTCCTGTTCCAACCGGGCCATTTTGCCCGTTGCCCCAAGATAGGACTTCAAGTAACTTTAAGTTCAAGCCCCTATAGCCCAAAAGTTTTGCCCCATGATCACCCTGTCGATTGGCCAGCTTTCGCAGCAAACCGCCACGCCCAGCCCCACCATCCGCTACTACGAAACCTTGGGATTGCTGCCGCGACCGCAGCGCGGTTCGGGCGGGCAGCGCCGCTATGGTGACCCGGATGTGGCACGGCTGAATTTCATCCGCACCAGACGCGCCCTTGGCTTTCCACTGGCCGAGGTTGCCAAGCTGCTGGCGGTGTGCGGGCCTGAGGCGCAACCCTGCAACGACGCCCGCAAGATGGCAGAGGCGCAGTTGAATCTGGTGCGCACCCGCATCGCGGAATTGCAGAATGCCGAGCAAACGCTGCTTGCGCAGATCGCCGCATGTGAAACCGGATGCGGCGATGGCCTTGCCGTGGGATGCCTGCTGATCCCGGCCTAGCCCAGATTCGTGACCCTGCTCGACGCATCGCCGAACTTATGTTCATGCCGCACATCCCTTGAGACCCGCAATGCCCCCATTCCACATCCGCCGCGCCACCCCGCAAGACGCCAGCCTCGTCCGGCAACTCACCCGTGCCGCCTATGCCAAATGGGTGCCCATCCTTGGCCGCGAACCCCTGCCGATGGTCGCGGACTATGACCGTGCCGTGCGCGACCATCACATCGACCTCCTGTATGATGGCGGCGAACTGGTCGCCCTCATCGAGTGCATCCCGCATCCCGACCACCTGTTCATCGAAAACCTCGCCATCGCCCCCGGCCATCAGGGGCGCGGGCTGGGCCGCCTGCTGCTGACACACGCCCAGTGCGCCGCCCAAACCGCCGGGCTGGCCCAGCTGCGGCTGCTGACCAATCAGGCCATGACGGGCAATGTCCGCTTCTACCTGTCCGCCGGTTTCACCCTCGACCGGACCGAGCCCTTCAGGGGCGGCACCACGGTTTACATGAGCCAACCCGTCGCCCCACCTTGACCGGGTGTAGAGTGGGTGCCACCCCCCGACCCATCCGGCGAGGGGCACAAATCTCTTGATCCGGACCTCCAAAGTCCACGCATAACACGCGCCAACCAACCACCAATTATGTATAATAAAATCAATATATTATCCAACATTTCACATGTGAAACGCTACCCACCACCTGCCCCAGCGTCTCCGCCACCATTTCCACCCTCAAGTCCCCGAACCGTACGAAATTGAAATTCCCCTGCCTCATCCGAATGTCCTCCATCCGGCCGCGATAAGGGTCCAGCACCGCTTCCGGCAAGTAGACGGAGAGGTAATTCTTCTGCAAAGTCCCCCCACCACCTGCCATCCCAGCCCGGTCGCGGACACCGTCTTGCCATAGCCGATCATCTTGAACCGCATGCCCGGCGTGCCGGCGGGCGTGCCCGTGTGGAAATACCGTCGCAGGTCCGGCGCAGCCAAACCAAGCAGCCGGTCAAGCTGCTCCTGATCATCGCGGCGCGCCGGATCGAAGCCAAAATATTCCGCCAAACTCTCGACTTCGACCTAGAACATGTTACCTGCTTTGCATCTCTGGTCTGATCATAGAAGCATGCCCTACCACTGGCTTCCCCCCACCGCTCCTGCCACGGCGCGCCTGCATTTGACGCCTTACCGGTCATTGCCCCGGCGCGGTTTTGTCTGGTTCATCGCCGTCACCGCAGTTCTGCTGGCACTGCCACTGGCCAGCCAGCTTGGCACGCCCGGCCTCTGGGTCTTGTTGCCGTTCCTGGTGGCCGCCGTCGCAGGCATTTGGTTCGCCCTGCAACACAGCTACCGAACGGCCGAGGTCACCGAAGACCTCACCTTCTCCGCTGACCAATTGACCCTGACGCGCCACGACCGCAAAGGCGTGCAAAGCTGGCACGCCAATCCCTACTGGACCCGGCTGACCCTGCACAAAACCGGCGGTCCGGTGCCGAACTATCTGACCCTTACCGGTGGTGGCCGCGAGGTGGAAATCGGCGCTTTCCTGTCAGAGACCGAACGCATCAATCTGCAAGCAGACCTCGCCGCCCGCCTGCAAACGCTCTGAACTCACGACAATTTACCAAAAATTTTGCGTTTCATATTGGAACAAATAGTCCACAGGGGCTCCGGTGGATGCGAAATCCCCCGGAGCCAGCCAAGCAAACCTATTCCAGCCGCGCCTTCAAAATCCCACCGACCGACCCGAAATCCATCTGCCCGGTATATTTGTCCTTCAGCACCGCCATGACGCGGCCCATATCGCGGATGCTCGTCGCTGCGGTTTCGGCAATCGCCGTCACAATCGCCGCCTCGACCTCGGCCGCGGCCAATTGCCGTGGCAAGAACTCCTCGATCACCGAAATCTCGTTCTGCTCCTTGGCCGCCAGTTCGGCACGCCCGCCTTCCAGATACAGCCGCGCCGATTCTTGACGCTGCTTCACCATCTTGCCCAAAATGCCCAGAATATCCGCATCCGTGACCTCGCCGCCTTCCACCCGGACCGCAATCTCGCGGTCCTTGATCGCACCAGAGATCAGCCGCAGGCCCGACAGCCGCTCCGCCGCCCGCGCCTTCATCGCGCCCTTGATTTCATCCTGCAACCGCTCGCGCAAAGCCATATCCGCCCCCCTGAAACTCCGCCTGCACCATAGCGCTGCGCATTCCGGCACGCAACCACGACAACCCCTTGAAAACGCAGCAAATCCCTTTTCACCCTTGCCCTTGACCCCATCCTTCCCCGCCCGTAGTGTCCGCCAAATTTCCCAGCATCCAAAGGGAGTCGCCACCATGTCCGACATGCCAAAACCTACCGCCTGCTTGGCCTTGGCCGATGGCACGGTGTTCTACGGCATGGGCTTTGGCGCAACCGGCAGCACGGTCGCGGAACTGGTCTTCAACACCGCGATGACCGGCTATCAGGAAATCATGACCGACCCCAGCTATGCCGGTCAGGTCGTGACCTTCACCTTCCCGCATATCGGCAACACCGGCACCACAGCCGAGGATGACGAAACCACCGATCCGGTCGCCGCCGGCATGGTGGTGAAATGGGATCCGACCGCACCGTCCAACTGGCGCACCACCGGCGATCTTACCCAATGGATGAGCGCAAAGGGCCGCATCGGCATCGGCGGTATCGACACCCGTCGCCTGACCCGCGCCATCCGCCAGCAGGGCGCGCCGCATGTCGCCCTCGCCCACGACCCAGAAGGCAAGTTTGATCTAGAAGCTTTGGTAAAGCAGGCTCGTTCCTGGGTCGGCCTTGTTGGGCTTGATCTTGCCAAAGAGGTCTCCTGCACCCAAAGCTATCGCTGGGACGAACAGAAATGGGTCTGGCCTGCGGGCTACAGCAAACGGCAGGGCGCAGGCCTGCGTGTCGTCGCCATCGACTACGGGGCCAAGCGCAACATCCTGCGTTGCCTTGCCTCGTCGGGCTGCGAAGTCACCGTGCTGCCCGCCTCCGCCACCGCCGAGGACGTGCTGGCCCTCAACCCCGAGGGCGTTTTCCTGTCCAACGGTCCCGGCGATCCGGCGGCGACCGGCATCTATGCTGTGCCGATGATTCAAGGCGTGCTCAAAGCTGATCTGCCGCTGTTCGGCATCTGCCTTGGCCATCAGATGCTGGCGCTGGCCTTGGGTGCCACCACCGTCAAGATGAACCACGGCCACCACGGTGCCAACCACCCGGTCAAGGATCTGGATACCGGCCGCGTCGAGATCACCTCGATGAACCACGGCTTCACGGTCGACAGTCAAACCCTGCCGCGCAACGTGGTCGAAACCCATGTGTCGCTGTTTGACGGCTCCAATTGCGGCATCAGGCTGCAAGGCAAACCGGTGTTCTCGGTGCAATACCACCCCGAGGCGTCGCCGGGCCCGCAGGACAGTTACTACCTGTTCCAGCGCTTTGCCGCCGCCATGCAGGCCCGTCGCGCCGCCTGAGGTGAATTTCATCCGGCCTTAAGGCTTCCTTAAGCCCCTGTTAACCAACCGCCTGCCAATCTGACCGGATTGCCTGCCCTAAGAGGGCAGGCCACGGGGTCACAATGGCGCTGCTTTCGCTGCATCCGCTGGTACAGAGTCGCACAGCCACCTGGGTTGTGCCTGCACTTTCCCCTGCGACCATTGACCCCGATCAGGCTCTGGCAATGGCGCTCTTGCGCGATGGCGCGGTGGCCCCGCATCTGATGTTGCGGGCGCTGGCGCAGAATGGCGACCGGCGTGGCGGGTTAGTGGAACTGCTTTTGGCGCGTGGCCTGATCGCCGAACCCCGCCTTTACGCCGCCCTCACCCGGCTTAGCGGCATCGGTCTTGCCGATCCGGCGACCCTGCGGGCTGATCCAAGACTGATTGACCGGCTCGGCGCTGCGTACTGCCTGATGCATCATATCCTGCCCAGTCAGCGCCGGGGTGCGGCGACTGTGGTCGTCACGGCCACCCCAGAGGCATTCCAGTTGCACCGCGCCCGCCTGACAGCGGCCTTCGGCACCGTGGTCCCTGCCCTTGCCCCACCCTCCCGCATCGAACAGGCGATCCGCACAGCCCGCGGTGCCGCCCTGGCGCGGACTGCCGAAACCCTTGTTCCCCTGGCAGAAAGCTGCCGCAGCTACCGCGCCGCAAACCCGGTCTTGCTGGCAGTGCTGGCCGGGTTGGCGCTGCTCGCCTTAACCGCCGTGCGCCCGCTTTTGGCGGGGCTGACCCTGTGGGCGCTGGCCACGCTGGTGCTGACAATGGCGATGAAATTCGCGGCACTTGTCGCCACCCTGCGCAAACCCGTGCCCGCCCCGCCCAACCCCGCCGTCATCGCGCGCCTGCCTGTGGTGTCCGTCATGGTGGCGCTTTACCGCGAAAGCGACATCGCCGCACGCCTCATCCGCCGCCTGAACCGCCTCGACTATCCGCGCGACCTTCTGGACATCGTTCTGGTGGTCGAAGAGGGCGATCAGATGACCCGCCTCGCTTTGTCCCGTGCCGAACTGCCGCCGTGGATGCGTGTCGCGGTGGCCCCGGCGGGCCGCATCAAGACCAAACCGCGCGCCCTGAATTTCGGCCTGACCCAGTGCCGGGGCAGTCTGATCGGCGTCTATGATGCCGAAGACGCGCCTGAACCCGACCAGATCCGCAAAGTGGTCGACCGGTTCCACCAGCGCGGGTCCGATGTGGCCTGTCTGCAAGGCGTTCTCGACTTCTACAATCCCCGCACCAACTGGCTCGCCCGCTGCTTTACCGTGGAATATGCCGGTTGGTTCCGTGTCATCCTGCCCGGCCTGCAACGGCTTGGGCTGCCCCTGCCGCTCGGCGGCACAACCCTGTTTTTCCGCCGCGAAGCCCTTGAAAAACTTGGCGGCTGGGACGCCCATAATGTGACCGAGGATGCCGATCTGGGCATGCGCCTTGTGCGTCACGGATACCGGACAGAGGTCATCGCCACCACCACATATGAAGAGGCGAACTGCCGCGCGCTGCCTTGGGTCAAGCAGCGGTCGCGCTGGATCAAGGGCTATATGATGACCTGGGCCACCCACATGCGCGCCCCCGCGCAGCTGTGGCGCGACCTTGGCCCTCGCGGTTTTCTGGGCTTTCAGGCGATCTTTCTGGGATCTCTGTCGCAGGCCCTACTGCTGCCGCTGCTTTGGTCATTCTGGCTTTTGACCCTTGGCCTTGGCCACCCGCTGCACAGCCCTCTCGGCCCCGGCCTCACCGCGGTCATGACCACGCTGTTTGTCACCTGCGAGGCGCTGAACATCACCATCGGCGTCGTCGGCCTGCACCGGTCCGGCCAAAAGCTCAGCCCGCTCTGGGTGCCCACGCTCACCCTGTATTTCCCCCTGCAAGCGCTCGCCGCCTACAAAGCCTTGTGGGAAATGCTGCGCCGCCCGTTCTACTGGGACAAAACCAGCCACGGCGCGTTTTCGTCCGGCCAAAACTGATGGTCCTACCCAACCAATCCGACCAGCTTTTCACCCGGCAAATGGGCCAAATCATCCCCGGCCCAGCGCGCCCGGCCCGCGCGCCTCACCGGACCCGTAACTCCCCGGCTTCAACCCTGAGCCGCGTTTCATAAGCCTGCGAGATATGCTCCCGCAGCGCCGCATAGGCCGCGTCCCCATCCCGTGCCGCAATCGCACCGACAATTGCCGCATGCTCCGCCAGCGCGGTTGCATCCCGGCCCTCCGCCGCGAAAGAAGTCGTGGCCATCAGCGCCATCGACCGATGCACCAGGTCCAGTTGCTGCACCAGAAACCGGTTGTGCGACGCCAGATGGATCTGCTTATGAAACCGCTTGTTTGCCCGGCTCAACGCCCGTGGATCACCGCCCAGCAAGGCCCGGTCCTCCAATACCATCGACTGCAGCACCCGGACCTCTTCATCGGTCGCGTGACGCGCCGCCAGCCGCGCCGCCAACCCCTCCAGTTCCGTCCGCACCGCGTACAATTCGCACAACTGGTTGTGATCCAGCGAGGCGACGATCAGGCTGCGGCCGTCCCGCGTCAGCATGGCTTGCGTTTCCAGCCGCTGCAGCGCCTCGCGCACCGGCGTCCGTGACACGCCGAACCGTTCGGCCAGTTCCGCTTCCACCAACCGGTCGCCGGGCTTGAACATCCCGGCCTCAATCGCCGCCAGGATCAGCGTATAGGCGTCTTTTGGCATCCATCCCCCCGTTTTGCCCGCAGTCTACCCGCCGAAATGCCCTGCAACAACCCGCCGTTGCCGCGCCCCGCCGAACCCGCTACCCTGCGGCCATGAATGCCGATTTCAGCCATGTCACCACCTGGGTCTTTGACCTCGACAATACTCTTTACCCGCCGCGCTACCGCCTGTTCGACCAGATCGAGGTAAAGATGACCGCCTGGGTGATGGACGCGCTCAAGGTCGGCAAGACAGAGGCCAACCGCCTGCGCCAGCATTACTGGGACACTTACGGCACCACCCTCGCGGGTCTGATGCGCGAACATGGCGTCGATCCCGCGCCCTACCTGACCGACGTGCATGACATTGACTTTACCATCCTGCCGCCCGACCCAGCCCTTGCCCGGGCCATCTCCAACTTGCCGGGCCGGCGCATCATCTATACCAATGCCTGCGCCCCCTATGCCGAAAAAGTTCTCGCCGCCCGTGGCCTGACCGGCCTGTTCGACGCGATCTACGGCGTTGAACACGCAGGCTTTCTGCCCAAACCCGAACGCGCCGCCTTTGAGGCGGTCTTTGCCGCCGACAACCTGAATCCCGCGACAGCCGCCATGTTCGAGGATGACCCCCGCAACCTGCGCGCACCACATGAGATGGGGATGCGCACCATTCATGTCGCCGACAAGCCCACGCCCGCGCTGCACATCCACCACCACACCGCCGACCTCGCCCGCTTTCTGACCAGGATCACCTGAGACACCATGCCGCCTCGCCTTCCCGCACCCCGGCGCTAGATTGCGTTCATGAACCGGCAATCAACCGATATCCTGATCTCGGGCGGCGGCGTCGCGGGCCTGACCGCCGCAGCCGCCTTCGGCACCGCCGGCTTTAAGGTGATCTGCGTCGATCCCGCCCCGCCCATCACGGATGCCAAAACGGATGGCGCCGACCTGCGGACTACCGCGTTTCTGCAACCTGCCGTCACCGTATTGCAAGCCGCCGGTCTGTGGGACCGCCTCGCCCCCCACGCGGCCGCCCTGCAAGTCATGCGCATCATCGACGCGGGCGGCGCGGCAAACGAAGCCCGCCATATCAAAGACTTCGACGCCGCCGAAATCTCGGATCAGCCCTTTGGCTGGAACCTGCCCAACTGGCTCTTGCGCCGCGAGATCCTTGCCCGGCTGGCCGAACTGCCCAACGTCAGCTTCCGCCCGGGCATTGCCACCACCGCGCTTTTGACCCGCACCTCAGAGGCCCGCGTGACCCTGTCCGAAGGCACTACGGTCACCGCCCGGCTTCTTATCGCCGCCGATGGCCGCAACTCCACGATCCGCACGGCGCTGAACATCCCGGTGAAAACCCTGCGCTATGGCCAGAAAGCCCTCAGCTTCGCCGTCACTCATCCGGTGCCGCACCAGAACATTTCGACCGAAATCCACCGCTCCGGCGGCCCGTTCACGCTGGTCCCGCTGCCGGACCGCAACGGCGCACCCTGCTCGGCGGTCGTCTGGATGGAAACCGGCCCCGAGATCCAGCGCCTCGCCGCCCTGCCAGCCCCCGACTTCGAGGCCGCGATCAACGCCCGGTCTTGCCACATCCTCGGCCCGCTGACCTTGGCGACCAAACTGACCCAATGGCCGATCATCACCCAGATCGCCGCCCGCATGTCCGGTGAGCGCGTGGCGCTGATGGCCGAGGCGGCCCATGTCCTGCCGCCCATCGGCGCTCAGGGCCTGAACACCAGCCTCGCCGACCTTGCCTGCCTCATGGACCTCGCGCAAGACGACCTCGGCAGCGCCAAGATGCTGGACAGATACCACCGCCGCCGCCACGCGGATGTGCAAGCCCGCGTCCTCGGCATAGACGCCCTGAACCGCGCCGCCATGCTGGGAATGCCACCCCTGCGCGACATCCGCGCCGCCGCCCTCACCTCGCTTTACGCGCTGAAACCAATCCGTCAGGGCCTGATGAAAGCCGGGCTCGGCATGCGGTGATGGTGTGTGATCTCACACACCTTTGCCCTCACAAAACCGCCTCCACTGCCCGCCGCAACCTTGCCACTGTTGCCGGAACGTTGCCCAGCTTGTCCAGGCCGAACAACCCCAACCGGAACGTCCGGAACTCCGCGCCCTCCCCCACCTGCAACGGCACCCCGGCGGCAATCTGCAACCCCTGTGCACGGAACTTCGACCCGTTCTGCACCTCCGTGTCGTCCGTATAGCTGACCACAACGCCCGGTGCGGCAAAGCCATCGGCGGCGACGGACATCACCCCGCGCTCTGCCAGCATCCCCCGCACCGCACCACCCAATTCCCATTGCGCCGCCTTGGCCTCGGCAAAGCCCATCGCCCGCGTCTCCGCCATCGCGTCCCGCATCCCCACGATCGCATCCGTTGGCATCGTGGCATGGTACGCATGCCCGCCGCCCTCATACGCCGCCATGATCGCCCGCCACTTCTTCAGATCCAGCGCAAAACTGTTGGAGGCCGTCTCCGCCAACCGCGCCTCCGCCCGCGCCGACATCACGACGATCCCGGCAGACGGCGATGCCGACCACCCCTTCTGCGGCGCCGAAATCAGCACATCCACCCCGGTCGCCTGCATATCCACCCAGACACAGCCCGACGCGATGCAATCCAGCACCATCAGCGCACCAACCTCATGCGCCGCCGCCGCCATCGCGGTAACATACGCGTCTGGCAGAATGATCCCAGACGATGTCTCCACATGCGGCGCGAACACCGCATCGGGGCGAACCTCCCTGATTTTCGCACAAACCTCCTCGATCGGCGGCGGCGCATAAGGAGCCCGCACCCCGTTCCCGGTCTGCCGTGCCATCACCACCGTGGTGCCCGCCGCAAACCCGCCCGCCTCGAAAATCTGGCTCCAGCGGTAGGAAAACCAGCCGTTACGCACGATCAGAACCTGGCCCCGCCCGAACTGTCGCGCCACGGCCTCCATCGCATAGGTGCCGCCGCCTGGCACCAATGCCACGGCCACCCCGTTGTAAACCTCGCGCAGCATTCCGGACACGTCCCGCATCACCCCCTGAAACCGCGCCGACATGTGGTTCAGCGACCGGTCGGTGAACACGACCGAAAATTCTTCCAACCCATCCGGGTCAACGTCACCATGCGGCAATTTCATCAGACTCTCCCTGTTTGGCATACCCTACCCCATTCACATTGGCTCAAATACTCATTTCTACCCGATCGGCCCCATGCGCCGCTCCTCGGTCAGCAGCACATTCGCTTCAACCTGCCCGACCCCCGGTAAGGTCATGATCCGCCGCCGCAAAACCCGTTCGAAATCGGCAATATCCCGCGCCACCACCCGCAGGCGATAGTCGAACAACCCCAGCACATGCTGCACCACCTGCACCTCCGGAATAGCCATCACCGCCCGCTCGAAATCCTCCAGACTGACGCGGCCCTTGGTGGCCAGCTTGACCCCCAGAAACACCGTCACCCCGAACCCCAGCGCCGCCCGGTCGACATCCACCCGACGGCCCGCCAGCACGCCTGCCTCCTCCAAACGCCGTACCCGCCGCCACGCGCCGGGCTGCGACAGCCCCAGTCGCCGCCCCAATTCCCCCGCCGACAGACTGCCGTCCAACGACAGCGCCCGCAGGATCGCCCGGTCCAGATCATCCAGGTCGATCACAGCGGCAACCCCTCGCCATCCTTGATCGTCGCGATCAGCATCAGCGCCTCGACCTCGGCAATATGCGGTAGCGCCAGAATACGCCGCCGGTAGACCTCCTGATACTGCGCCATATCCCGCGCGATCACGTTCAGCCGCACATCGACCCGCCCGAGGAATGTCTCGATCCCCACCACCTCGGGCACCTCCCGCGCCGCCGCAATGAATTCGTCAAACGCCCGCGGATTGGTCTTGTCCAGCGTGAAGCGCAGCGACACCTCCACCGCATAGCCCAACTTGCGCCAATCAATCACCGCCTGCATCCGGCCCACGACGCCGCCCTCGGTCAGCCGTTCCAGCCGCCGCCACAAGGTCGCCTGCGTGACGCCAGCCCTCTCCGCCAGTTCCGCCCGCGCCAGCCCTGGATCCGCAAGATAATGTCGCAGGATCCGGCGGTCCGCATCGTCAAATTGCACGATCTATCCATCATTTTTTAATTCTGCGCATGAATTTTTGCATAATTTGTGAAATTTGTCAAGAAATGCACGGGTATTTGCCGAAACTCCCCTATCCTGCCACCACATCAAAAGGAGAACGCCATGCGCGTGTATTACGACCGTGACTGCGACATAAACCTGATCAAGGACAAGAAGGTCGCCATCCTCGGCTACGGCTCGCAAGGCCATGCCCACGCGCTGAACCTGCGCGATTCGGGTGCCAAAAACCTCGTCATCGCCCTGCGCCCCGGCTCCGCTTCCGCCAAGAAAGCCGAAGGTGAAGGCCTGAAAGTCATGGGAATCGCCGAGGCGGCCAAATGGGCCGACCTGATCATGTTCACCATGCCCGACGAATTGCAGGCCGAAACCTACAAGAAATACGTCCACGACAACATCCGTGACGGTGCCGCGATGGCCTTCGCCCACGGCTTGAACATCCACTTTGGCCTGATCGAACCCAAACCCGGCGTTGACGTGATCATGATGGCCCCCAAGGGCCCCGGCCATACCGTACGCGGCGAATATGTCAAAGGCGGCGGTGTGCCCTGCCTCGTCGCGGTCCATCAGGACGCCAGCGGCAAGGCGATGGAACTCGGCCTGTCCTACTGCTCCGGCATCGGCGGCGGGCGTTCCGGCATCATCGAGACCAACTTCCGTCAGGAATGTGAAACCGACCTGTTCGGCGAGCAAGCCGTGCTGTGCGGCGGTCTGGTCGAACTGATCCGCATGGGCTTTGAAACCCTGGTGGAAGCCGGTTACGAACCCGAAATGGCCTATTTCGAATGCCTGCATGAGGTCAAGCTGATCGTGGACCTGATCTATGAAGGCGGCATCGCCAACATGAACTATTCGATCAGCAACACCGCCGAATATGGCGAATATGTCAGCGGCCCGCGCATCCTGCCCTATGCCGAAACCAAGGCCCGCATGAAAGCCGTGCTGGAAGACATCCAGTCCGGCAAATTCGTGTCCGATTTCATGCAGGAAAACGCGGTCGGCCAGCCCTTCTTCAAAGCCACCCGCCGCCGCAACGACGAACACCAGATCGAAAAGGTCGGCGAAAAACTCCGCGCGATGATGCCGTGGATTTCGAAAGGCAAGATGGTCGACCGCGCGCGGAACTGACATTGGTGGGTTGCACCCACCCTACCTCAATCGAAAGGCCGGGGCGCGATCCCCGGCCTGTTGCGTAG
>JANYFE010000025.1 GCA_025362795.1 Rhodobacterales bacterium
GAACCGCGGCGCTTGAGGGCTGCGTTGTAGTCAGGCCAGTTCAGGGTCTTGTAGGCGGGGGGTGTGGGTCTGCTCATGCCGTCCAGCTACCACGCTGGATTCACAAGATGAATCCCTCACAGGATTTGTGCAACAGAGCCTAAAGCACCGTCAAATTTCCGCCAAGTTCCAGAATCGTCATCTTTAAATCCTTCGATCAAGGGCGCGATTGGAAAGCGAGTTGATCGCTCGAAGGACTGCATCTTTTATTCGCAGCGGCGGTCAGCCTCGTGTCGCAGCCGCATAAAGCGCCACCGCGGCCGCATTTGACACGTTCAGCGACCCGAACTCGCCCAAAAACGGAATGCGTGCCACCACGTCGCAGGTGTCCCGCGTCTTGTCGCGCAGTCCCGGCCCCTCGGCACCAAACACCAGCGCCACCGCACGACTGCCCGCATCTGCCAGGGCCTGCGCCAGATCGACCGTGCCGTCGCCGTCCAGCCCGATCAGCACATAGCCCATGCCGCGCAGTTCTTCCATCGAATCGGCCAGATTGGTGACACGCAGATAAGGCTGCCGCTCCAGCGCCCCCGATGCGGTTTTGGCAAGTGCGCCGGTCTCCGGCGCCGAATGATGCCGGGGCGCGATCACGGCCCTTGCCCCGAACACCTCTGCAGACCGCAGAACCGCGCCCACGTTGTGCGGGTCGGTCACGCGATCCAGACAAACCACCAGCGCCTCGCCCTTGCCAGAGATGCAAACCTCCTCCAGCTTGCCCCAGTTCAGCGGACGTACCTCCAGCGCGGCCCCCTGATGCACCGAGTCCTCGGAAATCGGCACGGCGAACTGCCGCGGCTCAACCACCTCCGGCGTCATGCCCGACGTGGCGACCGCCTCTTGCAGCTTGTCAAACGCGTTCTTGGTCAAGACCAGCCGCAGTTTTTCCCGGTTGGGGTTGACCAGGGCGTCCCGCACCGCATGCAGCCCGAACAGCCACAGCGTTTCACGCGCCTCAGCCCGCTTGCCACGCTCTTTGTCCACCACCCAGGTTGGCTTTACCGTTCCGCTCATTATCCCGCCCCGCCGCTGTGCAGACCCCATCTCACCCAAGGCCCCAGGCAACGCAAGCCAAAACCAGACCGAAAGCCTGCCCAACCACCCTTGACGCCCGCCGGGTGCGGCTATAATCAGCCCGCAATGTGTGGGCGACGAGCTGCAAGGTGCGGCAGGGGACTGTAACTCCCCCGGGGCGACCCGCGCCTGGTTCGATTCCAGGGTCGCCCACCATTTTTCTCTCATTCATGCGTATCTGCACAGCCCGCCCGGTGCCTGCATGCCCCGGTTGGCCGCCGCGCCATCGCATCGCCGCAGGCGAATAGCTGAAATCCGGCATATCTTTGAATTCCCGGCCGCTTTCCCTCGCGTAAAGCGAAGGGACCGCCCCACTGTCGCGCCAGCTTTCCCGCGCAGCTTTCAACCTGAAGTGGAGCCATTGCGATGCCGCCGTTTACCGCGAAAGCGTGGCGAAAGGTACGCCCCGAATCCGCCAAGGACACCGCCGTCGCCAGCGCCATCGGCGAGGTTGACAAGGCCTGTGCCAAGGCGGTCGTCACCATGTCCGCTGCGGAAAACAAGGCGGCGAAAAAGGCGCCGGACGATCTGGCCACTGCCTGGAACAAAGGCAAGAAAGCCGCTGATGAGGATGCCAAGGGCAAGGACCGCAGCGCGGCCCTCGACCTGATCGACAAATGGCAGAAAGAGATCAAGACGCTCATCGCCGACCTGGCGCTCGACGCCGGCTACAATATCCGGGTTGCGGCAGTTCAGGCAGAATATGACCAGCAATATCGGCGCATCAGGGGGGATGTGGACAGATGCCATGCCGCCGCCATCGTCCACAACCGCAACACGACCCGCCCCAGCGACATCGACCTGCAACGCTATATGGTCGCCGTCCGCGACGGTGCCGGCATCTGCTCGAAACAATCGATCCCAAGCCATCGTGGCTACGCCGCCACCCTTTAGGCAAAACCCGCGATTGACGCCCAACGCCTGACCTCGCTATCAGGTTTGCAACCGGTGCCGGTCGCGGCACCTGCCAGCCAGCCAAAGACCATGCGACGATGCCCCCGACAGGCCGGGCATCGCCAGATCAACCAGGGATATCATGCGCTCCTACCGCTTCACCCACGCCATCACCCGCCGCCCCGCCGCTTCAATCCTTCAGGGCCTGCGTGCCGTCGATACCGGCAGCCCGTCGCTGCCGCTGATGCAGTCGCACCATGCCGACTACATCTCGGCGCTGCACGGCACCGGCGCGAAAATCATCGAACTCGACGCACTCGGGGCTTATCCGGATTCGGTCTTTGTCGAGGATACCGCCCTCTGCCTGCCCGAAGGTGCCGTCGTCATGCGCCCCGGTGCGCCGTCACGCCTGGGCGAGGCCGCCGAAATGGCCCCGCACCTGATCGCCCTTTACGACGAGGTCAGGCACATCACCGGGTCCGACAGCTTCATCGAAGGCGGCGACATCCTCACCACTGAAACCGAGATTCTGGTGGGCCGCTCGGCGCGCACCAATGGTCAGGGCATTGCCGAACTGACCCGCCTCGTCGCCAGCTGGGGCCACAAGGTGCGCGAGGTGTTCACGCCACCCGGCGTTCTGCATTTCAAGACCGACTGTTCGCTTTTGGACGCGGAAACCATCCTTTCCACCCGTCGCCTTGCGGCCTCTGGCTGTTTTGCCGGCTACAAGGTCATCTTCACCGCCGACGGCGAAGAAGCCGCCGCCAATTCGATCCGCTTCAATGATCTGGTCCTCGCCCCCAAAGGCTTCCCCCGCACCCGCGACGCCTTGGATCAGGCGGGCTACACGGTTCGCGAAATCGGCAATTCCGAATGCGCCAAGCTGGACGGCGGGATGTCCTGCCTGTCCCTGCGTTTCTCGCCCCGGTCATAGGGCGTTGGCTTTTCTTCAACCGCCGGGCCTGTATAGTCGCGCAGACCAAGCGCCCGGACTGCGATGACAAAACCCACGCGACAAATCTTCAACATTCTGGCAATCGGCCAAGGTGGCCGGCTGCAATACGAAGCCGTGCTGCTGGCCGCGTCGCTCAAGGCCGCCGACCCCGACTTTGCCGGCAAACTCTACATCGCCGAACCGCAGCCTGGCCCGCGCTGGCGTGACGATCCGCGCATCACCGACACCGCGACCCGTGCGCTGCTGCAAAGCCTCGGCGCGGAGTTCGTGCCCTTCACAAACACCCATTTCGGCTCCGACTATCCCTATGGCAACAAGATCGAGGCACTCGCCGCCCTGCCCGACGCACCGTTCCTGTTTCTCGACACCGATACGCTGATCCTGGACTCCTTTGACAAGGTGGCCTTCGACTTTGCCAAACCCGCCGCCTCGATGCGCCGCGAGGGCACCTGGCCGGTGATGGAGCTGTATGGGCCCAGCTATGCCGAAATCTGGTCCTCGCTCTACAACCGCTTCGGTCTTGACTATGAAACGTCGCTCGACCTGACCCAGACCGCCGAATACTGGCAACGCCACCTCTATTTCAACGCGGGCTGGTTCTTTGGCCAAAGCCCGCAGGAATTCGGCAAGCGTTTTCTGGAATATGCCAACGAAATCAAACAGAACCGCCCCAAACCTTTGGTCTGTCAGGAACTGAACCCCTGGCTTGACCAGATCGCCTTGCCGCTGGTGATCCATGCCCTTGGCGGTGGCCGCCCCGGCCCTGCGCTGGCCGGGCTGGATGGCGACGTGACTTGCCATTACCGCACCCTGCCGCTGCTCTATGCCCGCGAAGGCGACCGCGTGGTGCAGGTGCTGGAACAGGTGGCATCCCCCAATGCCATCAAGAAAGTCATCAAGGATTACGAACCCTTCCGCAAAATGATCTATCAGGGCAAAGGTGCCGACGTGCGGGCCCTGTTTGACCGCGAAAACCTGCCGCGCCGGGAACAGATGATCCGCAACACGATCAAGCGCGAAGGCCTATGGCTGCGGTGAAAATAACCGCACCGCGCAATTACGCTAGCTGGGCGTTGCCCGGTGATTTTTCGGACAACGCCTGACCTTCGGCGGCTTGACTCAGCCTTTGCCTGAGTTCCCCAACTTTGTCGCCCGCTTGCTGGACGACCGGTTTGCTTCGAATCGTTGACTCTTGGGAAAAGTCCAAGGCTCGTCATGGGGCTTCATCTGCAAGAGGTTCTTCACCGTGAACTCAAAACCGATTTCCATTCGTGGCCTCCCATGAACACCAAGGGTAACCCACCCAAGCCATGGGACGCCATCGAGGTTTCACCTAAAGGAGGGAATTCTTCCAAAGGCGGGACGAGCCTTACCTTTCGGCCCCATCACTTGGCCAAAATCGGAGAAATCATTACATGCTGGTCAAACATTGACCACTATCTGACTGAGACATTTGCCTATCTGATAGAGGCCGAAGGCTGGACTGCCGCAGAACTTTTTGAAAATGTTCGCCAATTTCAATCGAAGGGCAAAATTATTCGAACTTACATGAACCAGAAGCTGGGAAGCCCTGGCCGCGCCTTAGCAGACCAGGCGACGGCACCGCTCGAACTTTTAAACCGCGCGCGAAACGACATTGCTCACGGATTTTTTATTGTTCGCAGCGATTATCCAGACGGTGTCATTCGGGTCGTGGGGTGGGGCAAAAGTGAGCAGCACTACCTGTATCGGCAATCCACAATCGACGCTCTGGCAGAGCAGTTTTATGCCTGCGAGACTGGCGTAAGAAACATGTGGCTGACTGTTATCTCCAGCGTGCCACCGCGGAACGAGACAGGGAGGTTGATCGCCGCTAATCCCAATCGGTTCCGCGCTATCGGCCCTGAAGGTAACGAGACACTTGAATTCCTGCAAGACGACGGAACATGGCTTCGGCCGGGCGGAACAACGGCTATGGACTAGGAGCTCCCCGACTTGCGGCCCTTAATAAGTCTACCTTTTGGCGCCGCACATGGTATTCATCTTCTCCTTGATTGCTATAGCTTTGCGGGAGGCAAGGGGCGCGCAGGAACTCTGACGCGTAATGAAAGTTCACGGCCCCAAAGCGATCCTCGTTAAGTTTTGTGGTAGAGGGATTGGACGTCCAAAACCCTTGATCCCACTCCGAGACCGTACCGGCTTATCTTTTTTTCTCTGGCATCGGAGTGTTGCTTTCTCGAGTATATATTCGCCTTTCAGAAACTCCGCTTCAGAAGCCAAACCTTACCGAAGCGTTAAAACCGCTCCACTCAACTCGTTGATTTTGCTCGATTCGATAAAGCGTCCAGAGAGGTGGTTCGGGAAAACTGAACAGTTGGGATAAGTGGATTTTCCGCGCAACAACGGCATGATTGCCGCATGCGAGGAGATGACCATGACGAGACGACCGCGCCGGAACCACAGCCCGGCATTCAAGGTGTGAGGAGG
>JANYFE010000029.1 GCA_025362795.1 Rhodobacterales bacterium
CCTCCTCACACCTTGAATGCCGGGCTGTGGTTCCGGCGCGGTCGTCTCGTCATGGTCATCTCCTCGCATGCGGCAATCATGCCGTTGTTGCGCGGAAAATCCACTTATCCCAACTGTTCAGTTTTCCCGAACCACCTCTCATACAGCTGCACAACCCAGCCTGCTTCGTCAAATTGCCACCACGCAGACGGGTGTAGCCTCCAGTTCATCCGCAACAGCCTGCCAGTTTCGGGCGAAATCGCCATATGCCGTGCGGATTGTCACGCCGACCGGCAGTTCCGGGCATTCATTCTCGCCGTTGGTACCCCAATTTACCCAGCCTGACTGGCGGCGTTGGACGATCTGGAATGCGCCAGATGGCTCTGAGGTCCACCAAACCATCGCGCGTCCGGTTGCTTCATGAAACTCGACCGTCTTTGCGGCAGGGCCGGAAAAGATGGTTTCGTGCGGAACCCTAGAGACTTCCACCGGCTCTTCGGTCAGCTGCCACTGGCGGGACGTGAGGTCCGCAAGAACGTGTGAACTGGCCCGAACGCGGGCCATGCGTTCGCGGATTTCGTCGTCGCTCAGAACTTTTTCCCAGGCACAGAACAGCCGCCAGTACAGATCCCAGTGGGCCGATTCCATTTTGGACAATTCGCGGCGAAACTCCTCAAACTTCGGTCCAGTCGCTGTGGATTGCGCAACAGTTTCCGCAACCATTGCCACCAGTTCGCCCGCGTAGGGGTCGCCTGATCGGTACCGGGTACCGCCCAGAGCTGCAAACCGGTCAAAGACCAGCTCGCCCTGTCCGCCCTCGAATTCATCACCGACAGTGATCTTGTTGTCGACCGATCTGCCGTTTATCACCGTGCGGAACGGGTCGACCCGGTAGCAACGTTCGAACCATGGCGCACCGTGGTAAAACATCCAGTCGATGCTGAACGTCTTGCCCTTCAGCTCGTCCAGCAGCCCGTCCGGGATCGTGCCATGCATGCGGTAATGGTGCAGGACAGGGCCATGCTCGATCACCTCGATCTCTACCACGCTGTGTTCTGGCGGGTTGATCAACCCGTTTTCCGGCGTGAAGAACGGACCATAAAAGCCACCGATGGCGTTATTGCCGGACGGCAGCAATTCGAACCCGTCGCCCAGTCCGCGAAAATGGCGGATACCCCATTTCGACGCGCCTGTGCCCTGCGCGGTGCCAGAGCAAAGCTCCAGATCGAAGGCACCAGTGTCCAGTCGCACGAAGCAGTCTGCTTCCCGACCTGTCAAAGCACGAATGCCAGGCAAAACCGCGACGTCGTCGTTTGCGACCGGCACCGTCAAGGTAAGGTGAACCGATCCTGCAAAACTCAGCACCGCTGCAAAGCTGGTATGGTTTTCCGTCGAATCCGCGACCAGCCGCTGGCAAATCACGGCCCGTCCATCGGACGTGCTTGCGTGCCACAGCAGTTCTTTCAGGGCAGCTGGAACCGTAAACGTAACGGGTTGAGCGGTGCGCGTACCGTTCAGCGGGTCTGTGATCAGGATCGTGAAAGACATGGCAGCAGGTATCCCGTTCTGTGGTTCGCGTGATGTGTCGAAACGAAAGGTGGATGACGCGTTGCAGGGGGCCTAGGCCGTATCGCCCCGGCGACGGAACAGGTTCGGGCGGGACTTCAGACCGTCGATCGCCACCGCAAAGATGATCACGATTCCCTTGATCAGCAGTTGCGTGAAGAACGGCACATTCAGCAAGATCAATCCGGTTCCCAGCACGCCGAGGATGACAGAGCCGATCAGCGTGCCAAACAGGCGACCGCGACCGCCGGCTAAACTGGTACCGCCCAGCACAACTGCGGCAATCGCATCCAGTTCGTATCCCGTGCCGGCCGTAGGCTGTGCCGAGATCACGCGGGCGGCAAAGATCATCCCCGCGAGACCCGCGCAGATCCCGGCGATGATGTATACCGACGTGGTGATGCGTTTTACCTTGACCCCCGCCAAACGCGCAGCTTGGGCATTGCCCCCGACCGCATAGACATGGCGACCGTAAATCGTACGCTCCAACAGGAACCAGCCGACAAGGTAAACCACGACCATGAAATAGACCGGGACGGGAATGCCCAGAAGATAGCCGTTGCCGATGACGCGGAAACTCAAATCGCTGGACACGATGGGCTGCCCCGCCGTCATCGTATAGGCCAGCCCCCGCAGGAACGTCATGGTGCCGAGCGTAACGATGAAAGGTGCCAGCCCGAGATAGGCTGATAGCGCCCCGTTGACCAGGCCACAAGCGGCACCCACCAGGACGCCCGCCAGAATGGCGAAGGGCGCAGGCACGCCCGCCATTGCAACCACGACGGCCACGACGCCCGAGACTGCAACCGTCGAGCCAACTGACAGATCAATGCCGCCGGTCAGAATAACAAACGTCATCCCCGCCGCAAGCACCGCGTTGATAGAGATGGCGCGCGCGATGTTCAGCAGGTTGTCCACCCGGTTGAAATTCGGCGCGAACATGGCCATCAGCACCACCAGCACGACCAGCACCAGCAGGATGCCGACCTTGTCCCACCAATGGGCAAAATCGAAACCAGCCCGTTTGCTATGCGGAGCGGCCAGAGCGCTGTTGTCATTTTGCATTGAATACCCTCCAATCACACCGTGTGCAGTTTTGAACCGGTGGCGTGCAGCATCACGTTTTCTTCCGAGGCGTCGCCTGACTGAAGCTCTGCCACGATCCGCCCCTCGCGCATGACCAGCAGCCGGTCACTGATACCGATCGCTTCTGGCAGATCGGAGGAGATGACCAGAATGGCCGTTCCGGCGCGGGCCAAAGCGTCAATCAGTTCGTAGATTTCGCGCTTTGCGCCGATGTCGACGCCGCGCGTTGGCTCATCCAGGATAAGCACATCGCAGTCGCGCAGCAGCCAGCGCGCCAAGGCAGTCTTTTGCTGATTGCCGCCTGACAACGCGCGCGCCGGCAAGTCAATCGCAGAAGCGCGCAGTTTCAGATGGGCCATTTGTTCCAGGACGGCGACTTTTTCGGCGTCCTGATGGATGACACCCGCCGTACTCAGCTTGGCGAGCGAGCTAATCGCGATGTTGCGGCTGACCGCGTGGTCCAGAAACAGGCCCTGACCCTTGCGATCCTCCGGCACCATCCCGATGCCGTCGTGAATGGCGTCGACCGGGTCTCTCGGCGTAGTGTCCTTGCCCCGGATCGTCACCCGACCGGAGTGGCGCGGATCGGCGCCAAAGATCAGCCGCGCCAGTTCGGTTCTGCCAGAGCCGATCAGCCCGGCAAGGCAAACCACCTCTCCTGCATGAACCGTAAGGTCCACTGGCCCGATGCCGTTGCCCGCGAGACCATGCGTTTGCAGCACGGGCGCACCGGCGCTGCGCGGCCCGTGGCTGTACAACGCACCAATTTCGCGCCCGACCATCATGCGGACCACATCAGCCTCGGTTAGATCGGCCGTCTGGCCAGTGCCGACATAACGCCCGTCGCGAAATACCGTGATACGGTCCGCCAGAAGCCAGACCTCCTCCATCCGGTGCGAGATGTAGATCATGCCCACACCCCGCTGCCGCATGTCCGCGATCAGGCGGTAAAGCTGCTGCGCCTCTGACCGCGACAGCGCCGCAGTCGGTTCGTCAAGCACCAGAACCTTGGCGTTCTCGCTGACGGCGCGGGCAATTTCGACCATCTGCTGCATGCCGACGCTCAGGGTGCCAAGCGGCTGGTTGGGGTCGATGGTCGAATTGATCCGCGCAAGTTTTTCTTTGGCATCCGCGACCATCCGGGCGCGATCAAGCGCGCCAAACCGCGTCCGCGGCTCTTTGCCAAGGGCCAGATTTTCGGCGACGGTCATCGCGGGGACGGTGTTCAGTTCCTGGTGAATGATCGCGATACCCAGCCGCGCGGCGTCCGCGGGCCCATTCACGGTGACTTCGGCGCCATCCATCAGGATGCGTCCGGTGTCGGCGTCGATGTTGCCTGCAAGAATCTTCATCAGCGTCGATTTGCCTGCGCCATTCTCACCCATCAGCGCATGCACCTCTCCGGCATGCAGGTCGAAATGAACATGATCCAGCGCCAGCGTTGCGCCGTAGCGTTTGCTGACATCTTCAAGCTGCAAAACAGGGGCGGACATGACAAACCTGTGGTGTCTGAGGGATTTGGGGAGCGCGCGGACGCGCTCCCCTTTGGCGGTAGATTACCAGCCAGTGTAGTCCTTGACGTTATCACGGGTCACGAGGACGCTTTCGATCAGCACGGTCTTTTCGGCAGGCGGTTTGCCATCCGCAATGTCCTGTGCGATCTTGACAGCCTGACGCACCATCTCTGCCGGATTCTGGGTCGACGAACCGATGAAGGGAGAGCCGTTGCGTGTAAGTTCTGCAACGGCTTCTGGGCTGCCATCAACGCCGGTCACGATGATCTGCTTGGCTTTGTCAGCCTGTTCGACGGCAAGAACTGCCCCCAACGCCGATGGATCGTTCATGCCGAAAATGCCCGTCACGTCGGGATTGGCCGTTAGCATGTCCGTCGTCACCGCAAGGCCCGAAGCGCGGTCATTCTTTGAAGCTTGCTGCCCGACAATCTTGATATCGGGATACTTTGCCGCAACGGTTTTGCAGCCGTTGATCCGGTCGATGATCGTCTGAATAGGCGTGCCGTCAACCAGCAGGACCTGACCCTTGTGGCCCATCTTTTCGAACAGGTACTCGCACGACCGCTCGCCAGCCTGAACGGCATTGGTCATCACAACGGCATCCGCGCCCTCGGCGGGCGTGTCGACGGCAATCACGATGATGCCAGCTTCTTTGGCCTTGGCAATCGCGGGCGCGATGCCTTGGCCATCGACGGCCGATACCACGATCAAATCTACACCCTGCTGGATGAAGGCGTCGATCTGGTTATGCTGGGCCGACAGATCCAGTTGCGCGTCCTGGGTGTTAACGGTCGCGCCGATGGCGGCTGCTGCATCCTTGGCACCCTTGTCCATCGCAGAGAAGAACGGGTTGGACATATCCTGAACCATCAGACCGATCGACTTGATCTTGTGGGGCGTTGTCTGCGCCGCTGCTGGCAGCGCCACAAGACCAAGCCCGGAAATCAGCGCTATCACACTGATATATTTGTTAAAACTTGCAATTTTCATAGCTTCCTCCACTTTCACTAAACCTGCCGCCCATTGCGGTCAGGCAAGATTCCTTCATTCCGTGCCGATGCGTTGGCCCGGTCCTTCCGCGTAGTGGGCCACCGCTTCATCCCTGTCGGGGTGGGCAGCCACAAGACCGGCGGATCAGCAGATCGACCGGCACCTGCAACTTGTGCTGTGGCCCATAGTTCGGCGCGCCACTTTCGCCGCGCCGTTTGGCCTCGCTTTGTTCATCGATGATCGAGATCAGTGTCTTGGCCGCCAGCCTTCCGATCTCTTCCGACTTTTCGTCGAGAACGGTCAGCGGCGGGTTCAGCAGCGACGCCCAGGCAAACTCGTCATAGCTGACAAGTGCCATGTCTTCCGGCACGGTTAGCCCTTGGGCGCGCATGAGGTTAAGCGCACCCAACAGCAGCGGATTGTTACCCGCGATCAAAACCTCTGGCAGACCATTGCGAACGTCGAAATGGGCCGACAATGTCCGAAACGCCGACGCGGCATCGTTGTCAGACTCCAGGACGGTCAAAGCCGCTCCGAACTTTGCCGCCGCGTCGCGCAATCCGCGTTCACGCTCCAATCGCGACGACCAGCGTTCAGGGTAAACCAGAAACAGCCAGTCCCGCAGGCCATGCTCTGCCAGATGCTGCCCGACCAGAAGGCTCGCGGCATAATTGTCCGATGTGACGCTGGGCAGATGGGCTGCGGTCAGCGGAGGTGCCGAGTCGACAAATACCAGCGGAATGTCCCAAGCCGACAGTTGCGCGATGCTTGCATCCTTCAGCGTCAAGGTTGAGATGACCCCCGCCATACGCGCCTCCAGAAGGCGTTGGATCACCCGATCCTCAAGCTCCGGGTCGTAAGCACCATTCAGTGCGATATCCATCAGCACGACTTCATGCCCGAGTGCATGGGTCGTCTGTTGAATACCGGTCATCAGATCAAGGTAGTAAGCATTCGCCGCACCAGCGGTGATCAATGCGATTTGCCCGCTGCCTCCGCCCCGCAACCCCTGCGCCGCGCGGTTAGAAACATAACCCATGTCCTTGGCAATTTTCTTGACGAGGGCACGACTATCCTCGGAAACGCCAACCCCACCGTTCAGCGCACGTGAAACGGCAAAGGTCGAAAGCCCGCTTGCCCGGCTGATGTCCCGCAACGTGAGCTTGCGCTTCACCACCGCAACTCCCCTCGTGTGCCGACCAGCCGGCGCTTACTTAATCGATTAGGTGTCCCATTTGACTAATCGATTAGTTTGAGTCGTGTCAAATCTTTTTTCGTTGGTGCAGTGCTCGGGTGTCAGCACCTGCAGACCGCACCAAGGGGGGGCGCAACGGGAGCCAGTCACCTCCGTCGACTTTACCGATCGGCTGAAGCGGGGAAAGACCAAGATCTCCATGGACGGCAAAGCCCGATACCTGGAAAACCTCTTTATCGAACGCATTTGGCGATCCTTAGAATACGAATGCGTCTACCCTGCATGCATGGGAAACCGGCTCTCCGGCCAAAGCAGGGTGTCCAGAAACTGCTTGTCGATCACCACATGAGGTCGAAGTTCAGTGCGGTCTCGCCTTGCGGCGCGTAGTAAAACGACGACCGCGAGATCGACAGCAAGGTGCATTGTGCCCCGACCGACAGTTTGGGATGGTTCCATTCGATCATCCGGCACCTCACTTCCCGGTCTAGGCTTTTGAGCTTTCGTGACAAAAATTCGTTGGCAACAGCCAGCTCTCCGATCTTGGCATGCAGGTCACGGAACGCGTCCTCAGCGACCTCAGCAGTGGCGGCAGCCATACTACCAAGCTCAAAGATGCCAGCTGCCTCGGATGGACCTCATAAGCGGTCGTCAGGCGGGCATGTCGGCTTCGCTGTCGGCCAGGACGACACGAATTTCTTCGTCCTCGGCGGCAACCAGTCCGACGCCGTTACCATCGCCCGCATCGTCAAGTCCCGCCTCCTCGGCGCGCGCTGGCCCGTGACCTTCCCGCCCCGCTTGCAACGCCTGCCGTCCATGAAGCCGGGCGAATTCCTCACCACCACCGAAATCTGAACGGGAGACCACCAAGCTCAAACCTGCAATCCTTGCCCACATCCGCCGAATCCTGACCTTCGCGGGCACAGTCCTTGTCGCCAAGAGGCATGTCCAAGCAACCGATGTCGAATCGGTGATCAGCGCACTGCTGACCATCGGTCGGCGGTTTGGTCGGTCGCCGACAAACGCGGTCGTTGAAACGGAGATGTGGCCACTAGCCAGGAATTTCCAAATACGTCGAGACCATATCGGAGTTTGGAGCGGGCTTTGATCGCATCAAGCGAAACTCACAGTGCGGAGCAGCGGGAAAATCGAATCGTTGACAGAACCTTTACACCCTAATTAGTTCGCTATAAGAACGAACTAATGGAGCAAAAATGCTGCCCCCGCAAAATCTCTCAAGGCAGATGTCGCTTTCGATGACGATGCAGGCGATTGTCCATTGCGGCCCGATCTCGCGCGCGTCCATCGCGAAACAGACTGGCCTGTCAAAGCAGACCATCTCCGAGACAGTCCGCATCCTGACCGAAGACGGCTGGATCAGTGAAATTGGCCGTACGAGTGGCCACATCGGGCGCACAGCCACGACTTATGAACTTGTTCCTGACGCGGCGTATGTCGCTGCCGTTGATCTGGGCGGCACCAAAGTTCGGATCGCAATCGTGGACCTGGTCGGAAATATCCTGTCCGAAAAGGTGGAACCGACTGATGCCGCTGGTGGCGAGCCCGTTGCGCGGCAAATCGCCCGCATGTGCAGGGAAGCCGCTTCCGCAAAGAAATTGGACTACGCTCGTGTGAAACAGACGGTGGTAGGCTGCCCGGGCGTACCTGACCGGCGGACAGGCGCGGTGCATTATGCGCCCAACATTGCCGGGCTGGACACCATGGATTTTTGCGGCGCAATAGCCCGCGAAAGTGGCACCCAGGTGATGTTGGAAAACGATGTCAACCTTGCAGTGCTGGGCGAACATTGGCTTGGGTGCGGCAAGGGCTTTGACCAAGTTGCCTATGTGGCACTTGGCACAGGGATCGGCGCGGGACTGATCGCCAATGGAGAAATTCTACGGGGAGCAACAGGTGCTGCCGGTGAGCTCGGATATCTTCCGTTCGGCGCCGATCCGTTCGAGCCAGAGTCGCTGCGTGTCGGTGCGTTGGAGCGCGTCGTTGGCACCCATGGCATTCGGGTGGGATATAAGGCATGCGCAGGCAAGGACCTGAACGTGCCGTCGATCTTTGACGCCGCGGCCGCTGGCGATACCCATGCTATTAAAATGCTTCAACTCGTTGCGCGCACTTTGGCACGAGCCTTGGCGGCGATAGCAACGATCACCAACCCGGATCTGATCATCCTTGGTGGCTCAATCGGTAGCCGCGCAGAAATCTTGCGCGACGTGCGCAGCGAATTGGCCGCCTGTTTTCCGCATCCTGTCCGGATCGAGACCTCGGCTCTTGGCAACCACGCATCTCTCGCTGGCGCTGTGGCGGTGGGTCTCACTGAGCTTCACACGGCCTTGTTCACAAACGGGGCGCGCGGCGCGGAAGTGATGCTACCAGAACCCAATGAAGCCCACTACCGGATGGCATCCCAATGACAGAGCGCCCCCATTATTTGTCCAGACTTCGGGCTGTCTTTGACGCTGACTACGCCCTTGCGCTGCTGCAACGTGCGGTTGCCGCGCAAAGTGTAACTGGGGCCGAAGCGAATATGGCGGGAATGTTGCACCCCGAAATGGCGCGGCTTGGCCTGGACCCGATTGCCGCAGATTTTCTGCCCGGCCGCCCCAACATTGGCGGTACGCGCGTGGGGACCGGCGGGCCGCACCTTTTGTTCATGGGGCATACCGACACGGTGAACGCGCGCGGATGGGCGGACCATTGGGCTGGCTCTGCCCAGCAAGACCCGTTTGGGGGCGCTGTCATTGATGGGGAACTTTGGGGCCGAGGTGCTGCCGATCTGAAAGCCGGGATTTGCGCAAGCCTCGCAGCTCTCGACCTCATCGACCGCGCGGGCCTGCGTCTGAAAGGCACAGTATCCTATGCATTTGTGGGCGACGAAGAGAGCGGCGAGCATGGACTAGGCGTCAGTGCAGGCGTTCGGACCTACACCGCGCAGGTCTTGGCGGGTAACATCCCCCGCCCGGACTTTGCTATCTATGTGGAGCCGACACAGCTTCAAGTCCTGCCTGTGCAGATCGGTTTCTTCATTGCAGACATTACCATCCTTGGCCGCTCAGCCTATTTCGGGCGGCCCGAATTGGGGGTGGATGCGCTGAAGGCGACCCACGCCATTCTTTCTGCGATCTGGGTGCATTCCGATGCCATCGCCGCCCGTTCGGAACATCCATTGCTGGGCCGCGCCTTTGCCCTAGTCACGGACATCACCGGTGGCGGCATGATTGCCGTACCCGGCGAATGCCACCTGTCGCTGATCCGCAAGCTTCTGCCGGATGAGGATCTCGAAACCGCTGCTTTGGAACTTGAGGCGGTGATCCAGGCTGCTACACCACCAGAGATTTCCGTCAAGATCAACTGGCCTGCCGGGCGTGACCATGCCCGGGGTGGATCGGCAGCCGAGACGGCTGCGGATCATCCTGCCGTACGGCGACTGTCAGAGTTCATGGCGGCAGCCAAGCCCGGTGCTGGCCAGATTGCAGGCGCGCATTTCTGGTCGGAAATGCCGTTTCTGACGAACCAGATCGGTTGCCCGGCCGTCTACTGCGCCCCCGGCGATATCTCGATCTGTCACACCTTCGAGGAGCGGGTGCCCCTGTCCGATTACAACGACGGCATCGTGGCACTCGCGGCCTTCATTGCCGATTTCTGCGGAATTACCGAAGCCTGATCACCAAACAACAACTGGGAGAAAGACTATGACGATCCGTTTCAAATCCAAACTGGCCTCCACCCTATCGGTGCTTGCCTTGATGTCGCTGCCGCTGGCAGCCGAAACCACAGGACCGGGCGGCGAGGCCGCAACGCCGACTTCCGCCGTCACCATCGACGATGCCCAAGCCGCTGAACTTCAAACCAAGGGCCTGAAGGCTGCGCTCTTGTGGCATGACCAGTCCGATTTCGTGAACGCCGTCACCGCTGGTGCCACTGACGAGCTGACGCGCCTTGGCATCAAGGTCGTGGCCACCACTTCAGCGGGCTTCGACAGCGCCAAGCAAATGTCGGATATTGAAACCGCGCTGGCCCTGTCGCCCAATATCATCTTGTCGTTGCCGCTTGATCCAGTGGCTTCAGCTGCCGCTTTTGCCAAGGCCAAAGAGGCTGGCGTGAAGCTGGTGTTCCTGTCGAATCTGCCACAGGGCTACAAACAGCCCGATGACTATGCGGCTATCGTAACGGATGACCTGTTCCAGATGGGCAAGCACGCCGCAGATGCGCTGGCAACTTCGATGGGCGGCAAGGGCACGGTCGGCTGGATTTTCCACGATGCGGCCTACTACGTGACCAACCAGCGTGACCAAGCATTCAAGACGACCATCGAGAATGACTATCCTCACATGAAGATAGTCGCAGAAGCTGGGATCAGCGATCCGGCGCGGGCGGAAGATATCGCCAACGCCATGCTGCTGAAAAACCCTGATCTGGGCGGCATCTACGTCACTTGGGCTGGCCCTGCAGAAGGTGTTCTTGCCGCATTGCGGGCCAATGGCAACACCACCACCAAGATCGTGACGCTGGACCTGTCAGAGCCTATCGCGCTGGACATGGTCAAAGGCGGCAACGTCACCGCAATCGTTGCTGACGAGGCCTATGAATTGGGCCGCGCCATGGCCGACACCGGTGCCCGCGCAATCCTGGGCGTCGAAAATCCGCCCTTCATCGTGGCACCTGCGGTGACCGTGACCAAGGAAAATGTCGCAGAAGCATGGCAGCAATCCCTGCACCGCGACGCACCGCAAACTGTGCTTGACGCAGCCAAGTAACGGAACTGGCCTCGTCCGGGTCTACCGGACGGGGCCACTTATCCCATCAGATCCGGAGTCCCCGATGCTTAGCACCCTTACCAGTCGCACCGGGCTTCAGGGCCTGATCGTCTACGCGGGCTTTGTCCTGATCTTCCTTTTCTTTGCCGCAACCCTCGGCAGCGAAAGCTTTCTGACCACCAAGAACCTTGCCAATATCGTGCTGCAAACTGCACCTGCCACTGTCATGGCTGTGGGTCTGGTTTTTGTCCTGTCGGCTGGCGAGATTGACCTGTCGTTCGGGGCCATCGTCGCCTTGGCCGCTCTGGTTGCCGCGATTGCGATGCGAAATCAGCCAATGATTGTTGGCGTTTTGGCGGGGCTTGGCTCTGGCGCCGCAGCGGGGGCGGTCAACGGCTTGTTGGTCGCCTATGGCAGGTTGCCCTCTTTCCTTGTGACACTCGCGACAATGGGCGTCATCGCTGGTATTGGGCGGTCGATCAGTGATTTGCAGTCTATTCCTGTCATCTCACCCGGGTTCATCAGCTTTTTCGGCGGTGGCAGTCTTGCGGGTATCCCATCTCTGATCATCTGGACGCTTGCAGCTATCGCCTTCGGGCATTTGGTCTATCGCCAAACCCGGTTTGGTGCGCATGTGCTGGCCGTTGGCGACAATCCCCGCGCGGCACTGGTGTCAGGAATCAAAGTTGCGCGCATCCGGCTATCGGTTCTGATCCTGTCGGGTGCCTGTGCGGGGCTTGCAGGCTTGCTTTACGCCGGACGCTTGCAATCGGCGCGTTATACGCTGGGTGAAAGCGATCTGATGACGGTGATCGCTGCAGTCATTGTCGGCGGCACCGCGTTGAACGGCGGCAAAGGCACGATCTTTGGCGCGCTCGTCGGGTCTCTGATGATGGGGATGCTGAACAACGGGCTGATCCTGATGGGGCTTTCGGTGTCGTATCAAATGATCATCAAGGGCCTGATCGTCCTCGTTGCCGTAGCAATCTCGCTGCGCGACCCCAACCGCTGAAAGGAAAGCCCAGATGTTCCTGACTACTCTGCGTCGTCGCAACCCGGCCTTCATCCTTGCAGCCCAACACCTGCATCAACAGGGCCACATCCCCGCCAATTCCTACGTCATTGATCTGGACGCGGTTGAGGCCAACGCCCGCCTGATCCGCAGCGAGGCTGACCGCCACCACCTCAAAGTTTTCGCCATGACCAAACAGGTCAGCCGTAATTCCGGATTTTGCCGCGCCGTGATGCGGGGTGGGATTGAGCGGGCGGTGGCGGTGGACATGGCCTGTGCGGTCGCCTGCCACGGGGCCGGACTGCGCATCGGCCACCTTGGCCATCTTGTGCAGGTGCCGCGGGGCGAGGCGAGCTATGGGGCCAACGTCCTGCAGCCCGACTTTTGGACAGTGTTTTCGCCCGAGAAGGCCGCTGAAGCTGCCAAGGCCGCGCATGCCGCAGGTCGAGAACAAGCCCTGCTTGCCCGCGTTCAGACCAGCGGAGACGTGTTCTACCCCGGCCACGAGGGCGGCTTTCCGGCAGAGGAAGCCGTCAACGCAGCGCGGATGATCGCTGCGATGGATGGCGCACATTTTGCCGGGATCACCACCTTTCCGGCCCAGCTCTACGACCATGCCAGCCGGACAATCCGGTCGACACCGAACCTCTCAACCCTGTCGCGCACCGCCGACGCGCTGGCCAATGCCGGATTCTCCGGGATCGAGATCAATGCACCCGGCACCACCTCCGCAGTAACCTTGGAGGCGCTGGCACAAGCAGGTGCGACGCAGGTTGAACCTGGCAACGGCCTTCACGGCACCACGCCGCTGCATGCGGTGCAGGACTTGCCCGAAACCCCTGCCGTCCTCTATCTGACCGAAGTGTCGCATCTGCACGCAGGTCGCGCCTATTGTTTTGGCGGCGGCCTCTATATTGACCCCGTCTTTCCCGAATACGACGTCCAGGCCCTTGTTGGCCCGGCTCCCACGACAGATGCGGCAGACCTTCGATCAGTCATTGTGCCACCACCCGCAGCGATTGACTACTATGGCATGATCGACGCCAGCACCGGCGCGGCTCCATCGTCTGGTGATACGGTTGTGTTCGGATTTCGCGGCCAAGCCTTCGTCACCCGCGCCTATTCTGTCGGCATCAGGGGCGTTGCCAGTGGCAATCTACATGTTGAAACAATCGAAAACTGCTTTGGCCACGCCGAACCCTGGCCCCTTTTGAAATGAGCATCGTCATGTCAAACCCCGTCCTGCAGTTGAAGAACATTCACAAGGCCTTTGGTGGCGTGACTGCCATCGAGAATTTCTCGCTTGATCTGCACTCGGGCGAAGTGGTGGCTCTGGTGGGTGACAACGGCGCCGGAAAATCCACGCTGATCAAGATGATCTCTGGTGTGCATCCGCCCACCTCAGGTGAGATATTGCTGGATGGGCAACCCGCCAGCTTCGCCGATGCCTCCGTCGCTCGCGAGCGCGGCATTGAGGTGGTGTATCAGGATCTTGCCCTCGCCGACCAGCAGCCGGTTTACATGAACTTGTTTCTGGGGCGAGAGCCGGTGAAAGGCCCTTTGCGCCTGCTTGACCGCAATCGGATGATTGCAGAAACTGAAGCCTTGGTGAAGGAGCTTGATGTCCGCATCCCTTCTTCACGCGCCACCATCCGAGATCTGTCGGGCGGGCAGCGGCAGGGCGTCGCAATTGCGCGCGCCACCCATTGGGCCAAGAAACTGATCCTGCTCGACGAGCCGACCGCTGCCCTTGGTGTGGCCGAAACCGGGCGGGTTGAGGCGACGATCTCGGGCCTGAAAGCCCGCAATCTGGCAATACTGATCATCAGCCACAGCCTTGATCAGGTATTCCGCCTGTCAGACCGAATTTGCGTGCTACGCCGGGGCGTGCAGATCGGCATTCGCGAAACCGCAAAAACGGACAAGAATGAAATCGTCTCGATGATCACGGGTGTCGGCCAATGACGCGACCCGGTGAATGGATGCTGCGCGAAATCGCAGAAATTCCGCAAGTGATTGTCCGGCAAATGGCACATCATGGAGCAGCCTACGCTGAAACCGGAGCAAGGTTGCGTCGCAATCCGCCCCGTTTTTTCGCCACTTGCGCCCGTGGCACCTCGGATCACGCGGCACTGTTCTTCAAATATCTGACGGAAATCAGAACAGGAGTGCCGGTCGTTACACTGGGGCCTTCGCTGGGGTCCATTTACGATGCGGATCTCCAGCTAAGGGATGCGGTATTACTCTCGGTTTCCCAGTCTGGCAGCAGTCCGGATTTGGTTGCTCTGCAACATCGCGCAAAGCAGGGCGGGGCTTCGACCATCGCTTTGCTGAACACAACCGACAGTCCATTAGGCAGGGAGGCAGATATCGTTTTGCCCATCGGTGTGGGCCCCGAACAAGCGGTTGCTGCGACCAAGAGTTTTGTCGCCAGCCTGACTGCGCTTTTGGCAATCCATGCCGGGCAAACCGAGGACAATTCGCTTTTGGCGGCGGTGAATAACTTGCCAGAGGCACTGACCCAAACACTGGCTGTCGACATCGACCCTATCGTCCGCGATCTGTTGGCGGCAGAAACCGTGTTCATCCTGGGGCGCGGGCCGGGGCTGGCGATTGCTCAGGAAGCGGCGCTCAAACTGAAAGAAACCTGTCTGGTTCATGCCGAGGCGTTCAGCGCAGCAGAGTTCCGCCATGGGCCGATTGCCCTGGCAAAACCGGGCGCACTAGTGTTGGCATTCTTGCCCGAAGGCCCGGCGCGTGCCAGCGTTGAAGACACCCTGCGTCTTGCCAAAGAATACGGCGCGCAAACGATCCCAATCGGGTCTGGCACGCTAGGGTTTGCCTGCTTCGATGGGGCACATGAGGAAACGCTCTGCGTCCTGCAAATCACTCTGTTCTACAGAATTGCCGCAGCGCTCTCGCTCGCTTTGGGGCTGAACCCCGACCTTCCGCCGCATCTTGTAAAGGCGACACTGACGACATGAACGCCAGCCTGTAGGACCGGAACGGCGCACTTCTGGCCGGATCCCCGTCTGTGATGGCTTCAACGATCATCACATTGGCACATTACGATGCCGTCGGGAGGCGGCATCCACGCCGTCAACAGAGTCTAACGTTGCCCCCAAGTTCTATCCAACCTGAGCGAGACTCCGGGTTTCAGTTTTGCCCAGTTGGGCGGGTTGTGCAACGGGGGCTGGCGCGGAGCTGGTCATGGGGCGCAGCGTCAGCCCCCGTTGCGGGGCGAAGGTGAACGTCTGGGCATGAGGATCACTTGCCGGTTCCTACAGGTCCGTACCTCTACAATAGGTTGACCGGGGAAACTCTCAATGGACGGTCGTCTGCAATCAAAGCATGCTGACGAACGCAATCTATCACCGACAGAAATTACAGTTTCTGCCGATGCGGTCAAATCCCTTAACACAAGGACAGCCCTGCTTTTTCAAGCATTGCATGAAGCAATACTGTCGCCCCTGCGGCAAGGTCGTCGGGGTCGGCATATTCGTTGACGTTGTGACTGATCCCATCTCGGCACGGGATGAATATCATCGCGGTAGGCGCGACTGTGGCAACGTTGCTTGCGTCATGCAGGGCACCGCTGGCCATACGTACATGGCTAAAGCCCATTGCCCTTGCAGCGCCTTCAAGTGCGTCGATGCAGCTGTCATCGAACTTGCAGGGCGCAACAGAAATGCGTTCGGACAGGGCAACGTCGCAATCGGACGCCATGGCAATATCATGGCAAATGGCGGTGCTACGGTCAGCCATCTGCGCCAGCGTAACGGCATCGGGATGGCGTATGTCGATCACGAAACAGCATTCACCCACAATCGTGCTCGGCCCATCGGTCGCGGTTTTGATCCGCCCGACGCTGACGCGGGCGTCAGGCCCAAAAGACCGGCCAACCTCATTCAGGCCGACGACCATCCGCGCTGCAGCCAGCAGCGCGTCTTTGCGGTGATCCAGCGGCGTTGTGCCTGCGTGCCCGTCCATCCCTGTCACCTTGACATCAAGCCAACGCAACCCCTGCACGGATGTGACGATCCCCAACTGTCGACCCAGCTTTTCCAGCAACGGACCCTGTTCGATGTGCAGTTCGAAAAACGCGCCCAACGCAAATCCATGCTGGCCCTGATCGCCATACCAGCCGTGCGCGCGCACCTCATCAGCAAAGACAGCACCGTCTGCGGCACGGGTGTTGTCCAGCGCGGCGTCGCTGATCTGGCCTACAAACCACGATGACCCCATCAGGCCGGGGGCATAGCGCACGCCTTCCTCATTCGTCCAGTTGATGACGGCCAAAGGCGCAATTGTATCAATTCCAGCGTCATTCAGAGTCTCGATCACCTCAAGTGCCGCCAGCACGCCCGAAATGCCATCGAACCGCCCTCCGTGCGGCTGCGTGTCCAGATGGCTGCCAGCAGCGATGGCAGGCAATGTGGCGTCCTGACCGGGACGCAAAGCGAACATATTGCCCGCGCGGTCGCTGCTGACGGTCAGCCCCGCAGCCTGACACCACCTGGCGAACAGGGTGCGGGCTTCCGCATCTTCGGCAGACAGCGCAAGCCGGCATGACCCGTCGCCCGCAATCGCGCCAATCCGCGCCAGTTCCATGTGCCGCGCCCACAGACGGTCTGTATTGACGCGCAGGTTGTCAACGTGAGCGGGGAGTGTCGCGGTCACAGGTTGCGCTCCTTCCGGCCGCTGATCAACTGCGACACCATCACGGCCACAATCAGCGCCCCACCATAAAATAGGTCTTGGACAAAGGTCCGAAAGCCCAGCACCGACAACCCGTTGATCCCTGTCACCAGGAAATATACCGCAACAACCGATCCCCAGGCGTTGAACCGGCCCGGTTTGATGCAAGTCGCTCCTAGAAACGCCGCGGCAAATGCCGGAAGCAGCAGCATGGTGCCCGAACTTGGGTTGGCCGACCCGGTGGTCCCGGTATACAGCAGCCCCGCAATCGCCCCCATCATGCCCGATGCGACAAACGAGATCAGACGCACCCGGCCCACAGCGACCCCGGTCAGGCGGCCCACCTCGCGCCCGCGCCCGGTGAACAGCAGTTGCTGCCCAAAGGCGGTATAGGCAAGCCCATACCAGATCAATGCCGCCAGCCCAATGGCGTAGTAAAAGCTGATCGGGATCCCAAAGAACCGCTGGATGATAACATATTGCATCAGCGCGGGTGACACACCGCCAATCGTCTGGGAATCGCTGATCCACAGCGTCACGCCATGCAGGAACGTGCCCACGCCCAGTGTCACGATCAACGAATGCACCCGGAAATACAGCGTGATCGTACCGTTGATGACCCCGATCAGCGCACCCGCCGCCAGCGTCACCGGGATGACAACGTCAAGTGCCACGCCCATCTTGGCGCTCATGATCGCGGTCAGCATCGACGTGAATGTCAGCGTCTGCGCGATCGACAAATCGAAATCCCCGGCGGTCAGCGGGATGACAAGGCCGAGGGTGACGATGACCAGTACCGCTTCGGACCCAAAGATGGTGGAAAAGTTCGACCACGTCAGGAACGTGTCTGGCCGCAACGCGCCAAACACCGCGATGACCGCGATCCATACGATGACAAGGCCAAAGCGTTCGGCCTGATAGGCAAGGTCAGACAGACGCATGGGACCGGCTCTCCTGATAACACGCCTCGGCGATGGCGGATTTCGTGACGTTCGATCCGGACAATTCCGCCTTGATCCGGCCCCGGTCAAAGACAAGGACGCGGTGGGCGATCATTTCCAGTTGCTCAAATTCGGATGTGGCGCAGATTACGGACGCGCCAGCGGCGCAAAGCTCAATGATGCGGTCATAGATTTCGCGCCGCGCGCCCACGTCGATGCCCTGCGTGGGCTCATCCAGCAGCACCAGGCGCGGCCCCAGCTGCAGCCATTTGCCTAGGACCAGCTTTTGCTGATTGCCGCCCGACAGTTCGGACGCGGCCTGACCCGGCGCTTCTGCTTTGACCGCGAAACGGGCCATGACAGCCGCGGTTTTATCGGCCAACCGGCGGTGGTTTAGCAGTGCGCCCGACATCTGTCGCCCCAGCAAGGGCAGTGTCACGTTTTCCGTAAGCGAGAGGTCAAGCGCCAGTCCCGCCTTTTGCCGATCCGCCGGGATCAGCGCGATGCCTGCGTCAATGGCGGCAGTCGGGGTCATTCGGGGCAGATCGTGCCGGTCGCCGCTTAGGTCAAGGTGACCGGATCGTGCAGGCGCAGCGCCCGACAAAAGATAGGGCACCTCATCATAACCAGAGCCTATCAGCCCGGTCAGACCCAAAATCTCGCCGGGGGCAATGGATAGGGTGATGTCGCGTACCGTATGCCCCGACAGGTTTTGGACATGTGTTGCGGGGCCGGATCTGAGCATCAGGTCCTGCACGATCCGGTCGCTGGTCAACGACCGTCCGACAATTGCCTCGACGATCTGCGCCCGCGCGGTTTGCGCAGTGACAAAACTGCCGATCACATGCCCATCGCGCAGGACGGTGGCGCGGTCTGTCACCTCCATCACCTCGTCGATGTCATGCGACACAAAAATGATGCCGATGCCCCGCGCGGTCAGGCGGCGCATCATCGCAAAAAGCTCGTGGACATCCTCCATCGGCAGGAACGGTGTCGGTTCGTCCAGCACCAGAAGCCCTGCCCCGCCATGTGCCTGATGCGCGCGCACACGGTCAGCCGCGCGTACAATGGCCAGTTGGGCGCGCTTGACCGGCGACAGGTCAGACACAGCCATGCCGGGATCAAGGCGCAGGTGGTGTTCATCAAAAAGAACCCGTGCCCGCGCCGCTTCGGCCCGCCAGTTGATGTGCCATGGGTTCAGCCGTCCATGATCACCCGCGATCAGGTTTTCAAGCACAGTCGCATCGGCCAGAAGGCCCAAATTCTGGTGCACGAAGGCAAGACCGTGCGCCTCGCTTTGGCCAAGGGGAATCGGCAGCGACACCGGCCGGCCGTCGATTTCCAGAGTGCCTTCGTCGGGCGCATGAAAGCCCGAAAGGATCTTGATCAGCGTGGACTTGCCCGAACCGTTCTTGCCCAGAAGTCCGTGAATTTCAGCGGCATCCACGGTAAGGTCCGCGCGCGACAGCGCACGGACCCCTCCAAAGGATTTGCTAAGGCCTTTAATGGCCAGCCGCGGGATTGTCCCGTCGATCACTGGCTAATTTTCCACAGATCCTGATAGCCCTTCACATAGGCGTCGCCGTAACCCTTGGCTGCATCAGCCGGAGAGCCCGCTTCGCCGATGTTTGCGGCGCTGAAGACACGCAGCGGCACTTTGGAATCGCGGATTGGCGCAAGACCACACAGCAGACGCATTTCGGCGTCCAGCATGGCATGGGCGATCCAGTCCAGGTTTTCCCCGATGTCCATTTCGACCGACCCGTCGCGGATCAGGTCAAGCACGAAGGGCGTGCCGTTGAACGTCACGACCTTCACCGCGTCACCTTTGGCAGCGATGGCGATGGCCGGGGTCACGAAGGTCGACATGCTGTCATAGATCGGAATCACATAGTTCAGGTTCGGGTTGGACTGCAGCGCGCCCGCAACAGTCGGCTGGATCTTGGTGGCCCAGTCGGTGATCGGCACGTTGACGATTTCAAACACGCAATCGGGGCAGCGTGTCTTGAAGGCTTCGGTCAGACCGCTGACAATGGAGTCGGTTGACAGCGCTTCGTTTGAGACCACGACCAGCGCATTCACCTTGCCGCCGGTCTTGGCAATCGTCCAATCGGCCATCAACTCACCGGCCTTGCGGTAGTCGATTGCGGTTGCGGCATCGACACCGGCGGGCGCGTCCTGTTCCAGCCCGGTCAGATGCGAGACGACAACCTTGAGCCCCGCCTCCTGCGCCGCTTTGACTTGCGGTTCAAAGAAGCGCGGATCGGCACCGGCCAACAGGCTGACAAGGTTGAATTTGTTGTTTACGGCGTATTCGATGCCCTGAATCCACTGGGTCGGATTGCCCTGATTTTCCCAGACCTCATGCTTGAAACCCAAGGCCCCGGCGATCTCTGCCTTGTGATCGGTGATTGTCTTGATGAAGGGAATGGCGCTGGAGGCCGGGATCGTAAAGATCGACTTGTCGGCCATGCAGGCCTTCGCATCGAACGGATCTCCCGCTGCCACGAAAGCCGGAATACCGCTGTAGGCCGCGATGTTCGCGGCGGCAGTGGCGGTTCCGTCCTGAGCGAATGCCGGCAACGCCAATGCCAGAAGCACTGTAGACGCGATTGCGGTGGTACTAAGGTAACGCATCATATTGATATTTCCCCGTTGTGCGATGTGGTTGGTCCGTCGTCAGTGCTTTTCCCCGCGCAGAGCCTGCGTTGCCGCATGGTCCAGCGTGGTGCCGTCAATGATCACGCCATAGCTGGCCCGGGCCATGTCAGCGTCGATCAATCCATCAAGTACATCCTCCAGCACTGCCTGAGGCTTGCGCAGCATCGGGTCGCCGTAACCACCGCCGCACGGGCCAAAGGCCTTGATCCGGTCGCCTTTCTTCAGCTGGCGGTACGGGATCTTGGAGGGCAGGTTTTCCATACTGCCGTCCTTGTGCGACAACTCCACTTTGGCCGGTGAGCCGTCGGTGCCGCCAAGGAACCCCCAAGGCGCAAACCGCTGGCCATCGCCTTCGACTGAAACAGCGCCTTCCTCCAGCAATTCAAACGACCGGATTGAACCGATCCCGCCGCGCCAAGTGCCGGGACCGGCCACGTTTTCGCGCAGTTCGTAGTTCAGCACCCGCAGCGGCAGGTGAGATTCGATATCTTCGACCGGGTTGTTGCGGGTGTTGGCGTAAAGCGTATCGACCGCATCCATCCCGTCCTTACCATAGCGGCCGCCGTAAGCGCCCTCCATGATTTCCATGTGAACCCACGGGTTGCCTGCGGACACACCGCTGAACGCCATGACTCGCAGGTTGCCGATACCGGCGCTGACCTGACGGGGCACTGCAGGAGCGATGGCTTTCATGATGGTGTCGGCCAAGGCGTTACCCGGGCAGAAGCGGGCAATGACCGGAGCCGGGAAGATCGGGTTGGCAAGGCAGCCCTTGGGCGCAAAAATGGTGATTGGCCGGGTCAGGCCACTGTTTTGCGGGATCGACCCGTAGACTTCGCTGTCCAGCAGGATCGACCTAAGCGTCAGCCAGACGGCACAATCGACCGTCCCGACAAAAGGCATGTTGATAGGTTTGTTCGGGGTCTGCGGCGCGGTGCCAGTTAGATCGACATAAATATCCGACCCCTTGATCGTCAATGTCGCTTCGATCGGCAATTCCTTGAGCGCGGGGTCAGGGCTGTCCAGATAGCCGTCGATATAGGTGCGCGCGTTATATACCCCATCTGGAATGGCGGAAATTGCATCGCGCATCAGCTTTTCGGAATAGTCCAGCAGATCCTCATAGGCCCCTGTCACGGTTTCCAGACTGTATTGATCCAGCAGGGAAGAGTACCGGTCGGCCCCGATGCGCGCGGCGGCGACCTGCGCCTCCATGTCGCCCACGACAAGATCGGCGATGCGAATGTTGCTGCGCAGGATCTGCCAGACCGGTTCGACCTTGCGCCCCGCCTCGTAAACGCGGATCGCCTTGAACTGCAGGCCTTCGGCATAGGCGTCAACGGCGTCGACAATCCCGCAACTGCCCGGCGTCAGCGCGCCAATGTCCAGATGGTGCGCCGTGGTGACGGAAAACCCTGTCAAAACGCCCTTGTGAAAGATCGGGACCGCAAAGCCGACGTCCGGCCCGTGCGATGCGCCGCCATAGGCGTCATTGTGCATGAAGACGTCACCGGGGTTGACCATATCGCCCCGCTTGGCCAGTTCGCGCAGGATACCTGCGATATAGCCGGGGATCGGGCCCGATTGCAGAGGCGTCGACATCGTGCATTCGCACAACTGCCGCCCGGTGGCGTCGGTCAGGGCGGCGCCAAAGTCTTCGCTTTCGCGGATGATGCTGGAATAGCTCATCCGCATCAGCTTGTGGCCCATTTCGATGGCGATGTTTTCAAGCGCTCCGTGGATCACGGCGGCAAGGAAAGGATCTACGCGGGTTTGCATCTGCTGCTCCTCAGGCCTGATCGCGCGTCATGCGCACATTGCCGAACCGGTCGGCGTGGTAAGTCCAGCCCGGCGGGACAACAGTGGTGCTGTCGGTCTGCAACAAGATTGCAGGCCCGTGGAAATCGCGGTCGACCGGCAATGACATCCGGTCGAAATAGGGGGTGTCGTAGGACTGCAACACGTCATTCACCCGGAACACGCATTGGCCCGCCCCGATCTGCCGCGCCTCGGCTTCGCCTATAAAGGCGGAGGGCGGGCCCAGCTTGTCCACCTCGCCAATACCGCGCACCTTGACGGTCACAATCTCGATTGGGCTCGCCTCGAACGCATGGCCATATTCTTCGCGGTGGCGTGCATGGAAGGCGTGCCACACCTGTTCCAACGATGCCTCGGTGATCGGGCCTGCGGGGAAATCAATCTTCAACTCATAGCCCTGACCTACATAGCGCAGATCACCCTGCCGCAGCATCGAGACCTTTTCAGGTTGCACCCGGTCCTTGGCAAATATCGCGCTGAGTTCCTGTTCCATATCCGCAAACAAGCCCTGCAACCGCCCGGTGTCCAGTGCGCCCTTGACGGCAAAGGCAGTGCGCAGCGCATGGTATTCCAAATCTGCGGTCAACAGCCCAAGCGCAGAGGTGATGCCGGGATAAGGCGGGATCAGCACATGGCGCACATTCAGCATGCCGGCGACTTCGGCGGCGTGCAGCGGCCCGGCGCCACCAAACCCGCACAGGGTAAAGTCGCGCGGGTCGATGCCCTTCTGCACCGTCCGCGACCGGATCGCGTTGGCCATGTTGGAGTTGAGCACTGTCAGCGCCCCTTCGGCAGTCTCATTGGGTGTCCGGCCAAGTGCAGCGGCCAGAATGCCAATGACGCGCGTCGCGGCATCCACGTCCAACGTCATCTGCCCCCCCAGAAAGTTGTGCGGCGCCAAACGACCCAGAACCAGGTTGGCGTCCGTCACTGTCGGCTGGTCGCCGCCACGTCCGTAAGCGGCAGGACCCGGATCGGCGCCCGCACTTTCAGGACCAACGCGGAAGGCCTGCCCGCGGTCCAGATAAGCGATGGATCCGCCCCCGGCCCCGATGGTGTGAATGTCGATCATCGGCAACATCACCGGAAAACCCGCGATGCTGGCGCTGCGGGCATCGGCTTCGGTCAACCGGCCGTCACGGACGATACCGATATCGGCACTGGTCCCGCCAATATCCAGCGTGATCAAACGGTCTGCCCCGGCATGTGAGCCGACCCACGCGCCACCGCGCACCCCCGCGACAAGGCCTGACAGCAGCGTCGTGGCCGGACGCTCTGAGATCATTTCCGGCGTTGCAAGCCCGCCGCTTGATGTCATCACGCGCAGTTCGCCGCGCACCCCCATCTTAAGCAGTTCACCTTGCAATTCGCTGATGTAGCGACGCACTTTGGGCCCAATAAATGCCGACATCGCTCCGGTGGTAAATCGTTCAAATTCGCGAAATTGCGGTGACACATCGGCAGATGTGGTGACAAACACATCTGGCAGGATGGCGCGTACAATCGCGGCGGCACGGCGTTCATGGATGGGGTTCACATAGGAAAAAAGGAACCCGACAAGGATCGCTTCGACACCTGCCGCCCCAAGGTCACGCGCGGCCATGGCGACAGCGTCTTCGTCCAGTGGGGTCAATTCCGTGCCCGCCGCATCCATCCGGCCTGCGACGGTCAAACGATGGCGACGTTTGATCAGCGGCCGACTTTGCCACGGCAGATCTTGCATAATGGAATAATGTTGCGGTCGCTGATGCCTGCCGATGTGCAGAATATCGCGAAATCCGTCGTTGGTGATCATCCCGGTCACGGCGCCGGAATGAACCAGCATCGCATTGGTACCCACGGTTGTGCCGTGAAACACGCTGTCGATCTTGCCGGGCTCGATCCTGGCCAGTTTGCAGATATCCCGAATGCCGGTCACCACGCCCAAGGATGGGTTGGCAGGCGTGGAAGGTGTCTTGTGAATGGTGACCGCACCATGCGCCAGATCGGCCAGAACAAGATCCGTAAATGTCCCGCCGACATCAACGCCAAGAGCAATCATCGCCATCTCTCCTCGTGTAACTGGGAAAAGATTGATCCATTTGGATTGATATGACAAGCGGGATATTTCGCGCTAGATGATCTGGACGAAACAAACAGCCAACGGACCTCTTTCATGACCCTTGACGACAAGCTGGCCCGCGTCTTTGCTGATGATTTACGCGAGTTGATGATGATCAGCTACATCGTGCTGGGCAACAACGCCGTCACCAATCGATTCATCGAACGTACCTACCAGATGCCGGTGCATGCTTGGTCAAGCCTCTATGCCATTGCCAAATTCCCCGGCATCCGCGCGAAAGAGATCAGAATGATCTTTCCCCGCCCGCAAAACACGATCAGTCGGGCGATATCTCTGCTCGAATCGCAAGGCTATGTCCGGCAAGAGGCGTCAGCGGCGGACGGCCGCGAAAAGCGGGTCTTCGCCACGCTCGCCGGTGTCGACATCTTGGCCGAAATGACAAACTATTCGCGCAAGCGGCAGGCAGAGTTGTTCAGCCCCCTGTCAGAAGCGGAACGTCAGGTGTTCTTTGACCTCGCCAATAAAATCGCCGCCGGCCCCCATCTGCTGCAATCTGATGTGATGGGTCAGGATGACTCCCAAATCGCCCACGACAATGTTCGTGGAGCTGGCAACTGACAGACTTGCACTTGAGCTCCCGCACATGGATGCGTGACCCGTAAGCTCATCATGCGCTGGATTACGCAGGACTTCGTTCGCTTTTGCTTCCGAATTGCTTCCGGGCTGCTGAGTCCGACCGGCTTTGTTGGACAAATCCTGTGAGGGATTCATCTTGTGAATCCGGGGTGATAGCTGGAGGTCATGAGCAGAGCGAACACACCGACCTACAAGACGCTGAACTGGCCCGCGTATAACAAGGCGCTCAAGCGTCGCGGGTCG